>NZ_JAHUWR010000010.1:0-234480 GCF_019218905.1 Pseudomonas sp. PDM24
TTGACGACCATAGAGCATTGGAACCACCTGATCCCATCCCGAACTCAGCAGTGAAACGATGCATCGCCGATGGTAGTGTGGGGTTTCCCCATGTGAGAGTAGGTCATCGTCAAGATTAAATTCCGAACCCCTATCTGCGTATGCAGGTAGGGGTTTTGTTTTGTCCGCAGGAAAGTACCGTGCTGGCTGTGTCGGCTGCATTGTTCATGAAGTTTCGGTAGAACGGGCGCTAAAGTAACCACGCCGTTTTGGTATGGTGCAGCTCGTTTTTTAACGGACTGATTTCAAGCCTACGGATCGGCACCTCCTCTACAGTCAAAGAGCTGCTGCAGAAATGCCTGAACCAATACCAATCAAGGACCACGAAAAAGAGACGCGCCTGGTCAATAAAAGACTGATGGCCTGCGCCTTGTTCGTCGTCGCTATTACCTGCGCGCTGGTGGTGCGGCTGTATGTTCTGCAGGTGGTCGAGTACGACTACCACTCGACGATCTCCGAAAACAACCGCGTACACGTATTGCCGATCGCCCCTACCCGCGGGTTGATTTATGACCGCAACGGCGTGCTTCTGGCGGACAACCGGCCCAGTTTCAACCTGACCATCACCCGCGAACGGGCCTCCGACGTCAAAGAAGAGCTGGATGAGGTGGTCAACCTCCTGCACCTGCCGGCTGAAGACCGCACGCTGTTCGACAAGGCAATGAAGCAGGCTCGACACCCCTTCGTGCCCGTCACCTTGTTCTATGAACTCAGCGAAGAACAGATCGCGGTGTTGGCAGTCAACGAATTTCGTTTGCCAGGGATCGACGTAGAGCCACAGTTCGTTCGCCACTACCCGATGGGTGCACACTTCGCACACTCGATCGGCTACGTCGGCCGTATCAACGAGAAAGAATCCAAAGCCCTGGACACGGTGGAATACCGTGGCACGCAATCCATTGGCAAGACCGGCATCGAGAGATTCTACGAGCCTGAGTTGCACGGCCATGTGGGTTATGAAGAAGTCGAGACCAACGCTCAGGGCCGCGTGCTGCGAGTGCTCAAACACACCGATCCGATCCCCGGCAAAAACATCGTTCTGAGCCTCGACGTCAAACTTCAGGAAGCTGCCGAGGAGGCGTTGGGCGATCGCCGTGGCTCGGTGGTCGCTCTCGATCCATCGACCGGCGAAGTGCTGGCCATGGTCAGCAAGCCCAGTTTTGACCCGAATTTGTTTGTGACCGGCATCAGCTTCAAGGAATACGCGGCGCTACATGATTCCATCGACCGGCCGCTGTTCAATCGTGTGCTGCGTGGGCTCTACGCGCCGGGCTCGACCATCAAGCCGGAAGTGGCTATTGCCGGCCTCGACGCCGGGGTGGTCACTCCGCAGACCCGCGTCTTCGATCCGGGTTATTACCAGCTACCGGATTTCGATCATAAATACCGTAACTGGAACCACAGCGGCGATGGCTGGGTGGACATGGACGCGGCGATCATGCGCTCCAACGACACCTACTTCTACGATCTGGCGCACAAGCTGGGGATCGACCGCCTGCACGATTACATGGCGATGTTCGGCCTCGGCGAGAAGGTCTCGCTGGACATGTTCGAAGAGTCTGCGGGGTTGATGCCGTCCCAAGCCTGGAAACGCGTCACTCGCCGTCAGGCATGGTTCCCGGGTGAAACCGTGATCCTTGGCATCGGCCAAGGCTACATGCAGGTCACGCCACTGCAACTCGCCCAGGCTACAGCGCTGATTGCCAACAAGGGTGTATGGAACCGACCACACCTGGCCAAAACGGTGGATGGTGTAGCGCCGGTGGACGAGCATCCGATGCCGAACATCCTGCTCAAGGACCCGCGTGACTGGGAGCAGGTCAACCACGGCATGCAGATGGTGATGCACGATGCTCGCGGGATTGCTCGAGCGGCAGCGGCGGGGGCTCAGTACCGCATCGCCGGCAAAAGTGGCACCGCGCAAGTGGTGGCAATCAAGCAGGGTGAGCGCTACAACCGGGCGAAAACCCTGGAGCGCAACCGTGACAACGCCTTGTTCGTCGGTTTCGCCCCGGCCGAACATCCGAAGATTGTCATTTCGGTGATGATCGAGAATGGCGAGGCTGGTGGTCGCGTCGCCGGTCCCGTGGTGCGGCAGATCATGGATGCCTGGCTGCTCGATCAGGACGGCCACCTGAAGCCGCAATACGCCGTGCCGGGCAAAGCTCCGGGAGATCCTCACGTCTAAGGATCACTAACGAGACGATGAGCAACCTGTTACGGTCTTGAGACAGCCGTTATTGAGGATTAGAATTTTCCGGCTAATGGGTGAATGAGGGAGTATTTGCCCGGCCATACACCTGGCGTGATGGAGGTAGCGATGTTCCTTTCAACCCTGGAAATTCAAAACATCATTGAACATAGTTTTTTGCCGGCGGTGTGCACTTGCAGCATGGAGGCGGACCAGTCCCTGACAATTCGGGTCTGCGATTGCATGACCGGGAAAGTGGATTTGGTGGCCACCCATGTTCCGGTATGGACACTGGATAGCCCCCACGCGATCGCGTCACTGGTGGCTGATATGCGGCAAGAAATCGAGGCTCATAAAGGCATTCACGCGCCGTTTTACCGTTGAGCCTGCGTCACGCCGCACCACGTTGGTGGTGCGGCGTGTCTCCCGAAGCCGAGAAGGAAGACTCGGCCACCGCCGAACACGCTATAGCCTGAAGCAGAGCGGTAACATCAAGTTGTCGGGTGGATTTTTGGAGAACACACAATTTGTGTGCCGCCAAGCCCCTTGCAGGCGCGAGGCTTGCCCGCGAACCGCAGCATCAAGCCCCAGGCACCGGGCAACTCAAATCCCCTTCCTGACACTTCAAGTAAGTCTTGAACGCCCCGACCCGCGCCTTCGTCAGTTTGGTGATGCAATTGCTATAGATCAACGGATACACACTGCCACCCGCCACTCCGGACGCCGAGAACTTGCACTCGGCATCGCGAAACGCAATCCATGAGCGTTGAGCACCAATCAACAGCTTTTTGGCGTCAGGGCTGTCGTTCAACCGTAGGGTGATTTGCTGGTAAAGCGCATTCAGCTCCTTGTCGGCCGCTTTGTACTGCTGCGCCGCGCACTGATTCATCGTCGTCTGGTCAGTGGCATTGTCGCAGTCGATGGCATGCGCAAGAGGAGTGAACAGCAGCGGCGTCAACGCAAGGAGAAAACGTGGGGGCATGGGAGGTTCGCTGTAATGATGGAAAGTTGGAATGCAGTGTAGCGGGGCGCCGCCAGCCAACAAATCAGAGTCTGGCGCGGTGTATCCGGAAAACTATGTCTGCCATTCCTGACACTTCTCATTTGATTCATATTCAAGCCAGGACACATCATGGGACGTCCAGATGTGAGCCTGAGGTGTCATTTTCGGATCATCGTCGAGCGTCGCCACGCGAACGATTACATGGGGTTGGGCCAAGCGCTCTGCCATCAGATGCGATCCGCAGATCGAACAGAAATGCCGAAGCTTGCCCGGCGACGACTCATAGGTGCTTAGCCGGTCCTGTCCTTTTATCCAGCGAAAATGCTCACGCATGACCCCGGCCGTCGAGGCGAATGCTGCTGCGTGTGCCTTGCGACAAGTGTGGCAGTGGCAATGACTGATGGGCATGTCGAGGCTATCAAGTTCGTATTCGATGGCTTTGCACAAGCAGCTGCCATGCAAGTTATTCATGGGGCTTTTCCTGGTTGCGTGGCTGAGATGTCGGCAGCGGCGGCGGCCCGAAGCAGGGCGTCAGCCGTGGCCTCGATCTCTTCGCGCATGTGCAATTTCGCCAGCCACCCGTCAGGGATGGCCTGCACACCGTAGTGAGCCCCGGCCAACTGACCGACGATGGCGGCAGTGGTATCGGCGTCATCGCCCATGTTCGCCGCTTCGAGGATGGCGGCTTCAAAACTGTCAGTGTGGTGAAAGCACCACAAGGCCGCTTCCAGTGATGCAACGCAGTAACCGGTACCACGAATATCGTCTTTGGATTTTCCGAGGTAGTCACCTCGGGCGATGCTCGCGACCTTTGGTTCCACGAACGTCGTCTCTGGCAGGCTCTGCAAATCCAGCTTGGGCGCGCCTTGCAATGCCTTGCGGATCAGAGCGGCAAGCAACTGACAGCATTCAAGTGCCTCTGGCGCCGCATGGGTAGTGCGCGAGCTGTCTGCGGAAAACCTCCTGATCCGGTCGGGGTCGGGAAAGTAGTACAGCACAATTGGCGCTAACCGCATCAGCGAACCGTTGCCGGCTGTGTAGGGATCGGTGGAACCTGCGAATGGCTGACCGTTTTCCAGATAACGAGTCAGCGCTTCACGGACGGTCATGCCGATGTCGAAGCATTCGCCGGTTGAACTCAGGTAACCCCATTGCCACCAGTTGAGATAACGGCCCATTTGGTCGGCCGCATCAAAACCTTTTTTGTTCAGCAGGCTTTCTGCCAGGCAAAGTGCCATGGAAGTGTCATCGGTCCATTGCCCTGGCTTCAGATTGAACGGGCCGCCCCCAACCATATCGGTCAGAGGGATAAACGAGCCGCGTGGCTGGAACTCGGCACGGGTGCCAACGGCATCCCCACACGCAAGCCCCAGCAGGGTTGCGCGATAACGTTCCGTGAGTGAAGGCTGCATGAATCTTCCTTGTAAGGGGTCACGTCGCTGCAAACGTTAGCAGTTTCAGCCCGCTGACTCCCCCCCAAAAACCAGAACTTATGGCCAGAACTGAGGCCGAATATTTCAGGTACGGGTGATTGCGGCACCTGTTTGATACAACTTTTAGGTTGGTCTTATGGTCTTTACGGGCCTACTGTTCAATACAGGAGGTGACTTATGAACCCAGCATCAGATCGCATCGAAAGGAAAATCCTGCTCAAGGTGCCGCGCTCGCAGGTCTGGCGTGTGCTGGCCAACGCCGAAGCCTTCGGGCAATGGTTCGGCGTGGCACTCGAAGGCAAGCGCTTTGTCGCCGGCGAGTGGACCCAGGGGCAGATTACTTATCCTGGCTATGAGCACTTGTTGTGGAATGTACTGGTGGAGCGGGTCGAGCCGGAGCGGGTGTTTTCGTTTCGCTGGCACCCGTACGCAGTCGAACCTGATACCGATTACTCCCAGGAGCCCACCACGCTGGTGAAGTTCGAACTCCAGGATATGGATGAAGGCACGTTGTTGACGGTCGTCGAGTCCGGTTTCGATCACATCCCTCAGTCGCGCAGGCTCAAGGCGTTCCGCATGGACAGCCGGGGTTGGGATGAGCAGATGAGCAATATCGAAAAATTTCTGGTAGACACCAAGGACCACGAGCGTCAGGGCGGCTGATGGCTGCAGGCCATGAAACTCGTGGCTTCAGCCCATGATGGCTGATACATCTAAGGGGGTTCGGAGGGGCGGCTATAGCGGATGTCTTACACGCGGTAGTAGCTATGTCGTCTATTGCGGATTGGATCCGAAGGGTAATCTAGCTCCATCAACTGAAGCACAGGAAGTGCTCCAGGGTCACGGATGATCGACCATAGCAAGGATCGCTGCCGACAGGGAGTCGATATGGTCTTGGGAAAAACCCGCTTCGGCGGGTTTTTTTTCGTCTTTAGAAACCTGAAACCCGATCTCCTGTAGTGCAGGTTTCAGGCGTTGAATGGTCAATGGCTTACACGCAGCCAGTGGTATGTCGTCTTTTTAAGCTTCGCCGATACGTTTAATCTGGATCCATCAACTGCAGCACAGGACGTGCTCAGGATCACGGATGATCGACCATACGCCAGGATGGCTGCCGACAGGATGTCGCAATGGTCTTGAGAAACCCGCTTAGGCGGGTTTTTTTATGGCCTTGATTTGCCTGATTCTGGCGTACACAAAACTGTTAAATCGCCTGAGCGCGTAGTCGGGCGATGTCCTTGCTCGGCGAGGCGCCAAACAGACGGCTGTATTCACGGCTGAATTGCGAAGGGCTTTCGTAACCCATCTTGTAGCCGATTGACGAAATATCGCTATTCTCCGACAACAACAGCCGCCGCGCTTCCTGCAGGCGCAACTGCTTCTGGTATTGCAACGGGCTCATGGCCGTCACCGATTTGAAGCGGTGATGCAGCGCCGAGGTGCTGAGGTTGATCATCTGCGCCAGGTTTTCGATGCTCAAGGGCTCGACGTAATGGTTGTTCAACCACTCGATAGCACGGCTGATACGGTGGGTCTGGGTGTCGGGGATGGCGATTTCATGCAAGCGCTGACCCTGCTCGCCGCGCAATAACCGATAGAAGATTTCCTGTTGTGCCAGTGGCGCCAGGGTCGCGATGTCGTCCGGGGTGTCCAGCAACCTCAGTAGCCGCAACACGGCATCCAGCAAGGGCGCGTCGATCCGATCCAGAAACAGACCACGTCCAGTCGTTCTCACCCCAGATACCCCGATTGGGCTGACATCTGCGATCAAACGGCAGATCTGTGCCGGGTCTATGTCCAGACGCAAGCACAGATAAGGCCGATCCGGGCTGGCCTCGATCACTTTGCCGGCCAAGGGCAGGGTGACCGACACCACCAGGTAATTGAGCGGGTCGTAAACATAGCTTTCAGCGGCCAGGCGAACTTCCTTGCGTCCTTCGACAATCACGCACAGTCCCGGTTTGTGCACCGTGTGCAGGTCTTCGGTGGGATGGTCGCTGCGGATCAGGTGCAAGTCCTTGATCGGCGTGGCGTGAACGCCGTATTCCGGGGCAAAGCGCTTCATCAGGCTCACCAGTTCGGCGCGCCGAACGTCGATGCCGTCCTGGGGCAGGGCATTCGAGGAAATAGAAGTCGTCATGCTGAACAATCTCCTGGGCCGATGGTTGAATCGGGCTAGTAAAACCGATTGTGTTCTTGTCGGCCAGCATCGGTTCGCTGGTACAGGATCGTGCAAGAACCCAGGAGAAACCGGCTAACGAAACTCATCGAAGCGTCCCTAATCTGGACCTGTCGCAACGTCCCCATCCGGGATGTTCCAGTCTTCAGAACAAGGGAAAAGTCATGTCCAACATTCAAGGCAAAGTGGTTGTCATTACCGGCGCCAGCAGCGGAATCGGCGAGGCCAGCGCACGTCTCCTGGCCAGTCAGGGTGCTCATGTGGTGCTTGGTGCCCGACGCATCGATCGCCTGGAAACACTGGTCGCAGAACTCAATGAGGCTGGCCAGAGCGCAGCGTTCAGGGCGGTGGACGTCACCCGCCGCGATGATGTGCAGGCCTTCATCGATTTCGCCGTCGAACGCTTTGGCCGGGTCGATGTGATCGTCAACAACGCCGGAGTCATGCCCCTGTCGAAACTCGAGGCGCTGAAGGTCGATGAGTGGGACCGGATGATCGACGTCAACATCCGTGGCGTCCTTCACGGCATCGCTGCCGGGTTGCCATTGATGCAGCGTCAGCGCAGCGGTCAGTTCATTAACATCGCCTCCATCGGGGCTTATACCGTCAGCCCGACCGCGGCTGTGTACTGCGCCACCAAATTCGCCGTGCGGGCAATTTCCGAAGGCTTGCGCCAGGAAGTCGGGGGCGATGTGCGGGTCACGGTTATTTCCCCCGGCGTGACCGAATCCGAACTGGCCGAGAGCATTTCCGATGCCGGCGGCCGGGCCGAAATGCGTGAATTCCGCAAGATTGCCATTCCTGCCGAGGCTATCGCCCGGGCCATTGCCTACGCCATCGATCAGCCGGCCGATGTGGATGTCAGCGAATTGATCGTACGGCCCACAGCCAGTCCGTTCTGAACGGTCACCTATTGAAGTCGGGAGAACTGAAATGACCAAACCATCAGGTAACCAAGACCAATACGTCGGCCTGTGGGTCACCGCCGACGGCGTGATCCGCCACCAACTGCTGCCCGGCGGGCGCTACGACGAAGCGCGCGGCCATCGGGAAAGCGCCTATCTGGGCCGCTATTGGCTGGAGGGCGACCACATCGAATATGTCGACGACACCGGTTTCACGGCTGACGGCGACTTTCGCGACGGGGTGCTCTATCACGCCGGGATGGTGCTGTACCGCCGGCCGGAGTGACGCGTCATTGTTTTTATCGAGCAAGTCATGCACTGAAACAGAGGAACCTACTCATGAAAAACTCTCCTAAAACCTGGTTTATCACCGGCACCTCCAAGGGCCTCGGCCTGGCCCTCGCGCAACAGGTGTTAGCCTTGGGAGATCGCGTCGCCGCCACTTCCCGTAACCTCGGCGAGCTGCAGGCCGCCAGCGAGCGCTTTCTGCCGCTGCAAGTCGACTTGATGAATGAATCCAGCGTGGCCACCGCTATCGCAAGCACCGTTGAGGTCTTTGGCAGTCTTGATGTGGTCGTCAATTGCGCCGGTTACGGTCAGCAGGGCACGTTCGAAGCGCTGTCGGACCGCGAGCTGCGACGCAATTTCGATGTGAATCTGTTTGCGCCGCTCAATGTATTGCGTCACGCCTTGCCGCAGTTGCGGGCGCAGCGCAGCGGGCACGTGATCAATATCTCGTCGATCGTTGGCTTCGATGGCGGTTACGCCGGTTGGGGCAGTTACGTGGCGAGCAAGTTCGCCCTCGGTGGCGTGACCGAAGCGCTGGCGGCAGAAGTTCAGGAGTTGGGAATCAAGGCCACGGTGGTTTATCCGGGGCCGGTGCGTACGGGGTTCCTGTCCAGCGCTTCGCTGGCCGTTGCCGAGCGCAGGATCGATGATTACACCGCCGCGCAAGCGTCCCTGGACCTGCACCAGAACACCCTTGATGGTCAGCAGGCCGGCGACCCGGACAAGATTGCCTTGGCAATCATCCAGGCGGCGAATGTCAGTGAGCCACCGCTGCACTTGTTCATGGGTCAGATTGCGGTTGACCTGGCGCAACAGAAAATCGCACGGGTGCAGCACGATTTGAACCAGTGGAAAGCCTCATCACTGGCAACGGATTTTCCGGCCTGAGTAACTGGCTGCGGGGGCAATAGCTCCCGCAGCCGTTTCTTTCACTGGCGGGCGAGTTTCGCCGCTGCACGTTCGGTGATTTCCGAGCGCAATTTCAACGACGCGGCAGCGCGTTTGCGGGCTTGCTCCAGCACGCTGACCGGTGCTGTCTCGGGACTGCCCGAAGCAAACGGCGGCGCCGGAGCATATTCCAGCTGCAACTGCACCAATTGCGCCGTGTCCTTATCAAACAATTCAGCCGCCAGGGTCAGGGCAAAATCGATCCCCGCGGTGATCCCGCCCCCGGTCAGCAGATTGCCGTCGCGCACCACCCGATCGTTCACCGGGATCGCTCCCAAAACCCCGAGCAACTCGTGATACGCCCAGTGAGTGGTGGCGCGTTTGCCCTTGAGCAACCCCGCCGCGCCAAGCACCAGCGCGCCGGTGCAGACCGAAGTGACATACCGCGCCTCGGCGGCCTTTGCCTTGATGAAGGCCAGGGTTTCTTCATCCTCCATCAACGGCCCGACACCGCTGCCGCCAGGAATGCAGATCACATCCAGCGGCGGGCAATCGTCGAAGGTGGTGGTCGGTTTCAACACCAGCCCGGTGCTCGCGGTGATCGGGACCAGGTCCTTCCAGATCAGGTGCACTTTCACGTCCGGCAGCGAGGCCAGCACATCATAAGGGCCGGTCAGGTCCAGTTGTTGAACCTGTGGAAACAACAGAAAGCCGATCTGCAACGTCATGGCGTTTTTTCTCCTGGTTGGGGTGGACGGCTTCACTCTAGGCTCGTAGGATCTGGCGCATACGCCAATCACCCCACGAATTACGCCAAACATGCCGAACACCCCGAAAACCATTCATGTGCTGGCCTTTGCCAACGTACAACTGCTCGACGTCACCGGGCCGTTGCAGGTATTCGCCTCGGCCAACGACATCGCTCGCCAGCAAGGTTTGCCGCAACCCTATGCGCCGTCGGTGATTGCCAGCGGCGGCGGGGCGGTGATGTCGTCGGCGGGGTTGGCGCTGTTGGCAGAGTCGCTGCCGGATCAGGGCAGCGACACTTTGATCATTGCCGGTGGCTGGGGCGTTTACGCGGCGGCGCAAGACGAGCCGTTGGTGGCTTGGGTGCGTGAGCATGGGACCGGGTGTCGGCGGGTGGCGTCGGTGTGTACCGGGGCGTTTTTGCTGGCGGCCAGCGGTTGGCTCGATGGCAGGCGGGTGGTCACGCACTGGACCCGCTGCGAACAATTGGCGCAGCAGCATCCCAAACTACAGGTCGAATCCAACCCGATCTTCATCAACGACGGTCCGGTCTGGACCTCGGCCGGTGTCACCGCGGGCATCGACCTGGCCTTGGCGATGGTCGAGGAAGATCTCGGCCGAACCATGGCACTGGACGTCGCCCGGCAACTGGTGGTGTTTCTCAAGCGTCCGGGGGGCCAGTCGCAGTTCAGCGTGACCCTGTCCCTGCAACAGGAAGGCAACCGCTTCGACGAACTTCATGCCTGGATCAGCGAAAACCTCACCAAGGACCTCGGCATCCCGACCTTGGCCTTGCAGGCCGGCATGAGCGAGCGCAGCTTCGTCCGTCACTACCGCGCCGACACCGGCCAGACCCCGGCGCGGGCCATCGAACTGATTCGGGTCGAGACCGCGCGACGGCTACTCAGCGACACCGGCGTACCGATCAAACGGGTCGCGGTGCAATGCGGGTTTGGCAGCGAAGAAACCTTGCGCCGCAGTTTTCTGCGAGCCATGGGCGTGACGCCGCAAGCCTATCGCGAGCGGTTTTCCGTCAGCCTTCCAGCAGATCCAGTATTGCCTTGAGGGTTGCTTCGGGCGCTTCTTCGGCAATGTTATGCCCGACGCCCGCCAGTATTCGGCGTTGGTAAGGGCCGGAAAAGCGCTCGGCGTCTTCATCGATTTCAGAAGCGGGGCCCACGCCGTCATCGGCGCCACACAGGGAAATTGTCGGCACGCTGATCACCGGTTGCTGGGTGAGCGCTTCTTCCATCCGTTCCAGCGCCGGATCGCCGGGCGCATACATGAAGCGGTGCCGGTACGAGTGAATCACCACCTCGACGAAATCCGGATTATCGAAGGCTGGTGCGCTCAAGGGATAACGTGCGGCATTGTTGGCCCAGGTCGGCGACCACAACTTCCAGAGCAGTTCGCACAGTGCCCGGCGGTTTTGGGTCAAGCCTTCGACACCGCGCGGGGTATGGAAGTAATACTGGTACCAGAGACGGTGTTCGGTCTGCGGATCCAGAGGCTGGGTGGAGTTGGGGATGTTCTGAAGGTTGTAACCGTCCCCGGTCACCAGACAGCGCACCCGCTCCGGCCATAGCGCCGCAACAATGCACGCCGCCCGACCGCCCCAGTCGTAACCGCACAGGGCAGCTTGTTTGATGGCGAGGGCGTCCATCAGGTCCAGCAAATCCTGGGCGAGGACGGCTTGCTGGCCGGAGCGCAGGGTGTCGGGGGAGTTGAAGCGGGTCGGGCCGTAGCCGCGCAGGTACGGGACGATCACGCGGTAGCCCTTTGCGGCGAGGGCCGGGGCGATTTCGTCGTAGGCGCGGGGGGAGTAGGGGAAGCCGTGGAGCAGGATGACCGGGTCGCCGGTGGTGGGGCCGTGTTCCTCGTAGGCGAGATTGAGGCTGGGTGTCAGTGCGTATCGGATCTGCGCGTCAGGGTTCATTCGACATTCCAGAGGGCTGTTTTGAGAGGCTGGTTCAAATCGACTCAGGGCCTTTGCCTCAGGCTTCCACGTCCGCCACCTGATTGAAATACTTCGACCGATCCGGCGTAAACGTCACGACCATTTTGGTTCTGGAACAGGTCAACGCCCGTTCTGCGTTCAGATCAATATCCAGATCTTCCCCGCGCAACCCCTGCCATTGGGCGAGGTATTTGAGGGATCCGTATTTTTCGAGTTTTTTCAGACTGCGGCTGACGCCACCTTTCCAGCCTAGCACCGGAAGTTCACCGGTGAGGCATTGTCGGGCGAGGTCGGGGAAGCGGGCGGCGCGTTGGCGGCCGATTTCCCAGCATTTGATCAGGCCTTTGTCGTGGCCCTCCCACAGTTCATCCCGGTTCAGGCCTGATCGGAGTGGGGTGTCGATGCTGCGATGGATACGCTGGGTCATTCTGGTTCCTTGAATTCGGGTTTTGTTGGACAGCTCCGCTGTGCCCGTTGACGTGGATGGTAGGGATGGATGTAAGCGCTGGCAACAAGGTATTTCCGGATGTAGGAATGCGTTACCGCGTGTTGATTGGGCTGGTTTTGTTTAGTGATTGTAGGTTCGGCCTACCTGGCTCTGTGGCGAGGGGGCTTGCCCCCGTTCGGCTGCGCAGCGGCCGCAAAGCCAGCAAATGCGGTGCTTCTGGAGGAATGGGGTTGTGCATTCAAGGGGCCGCTACGTGTCCCAACGGGGGCAAACCCCCTCGCCACGGAGGGACAGTCGTGGCTGACGGTGCGTGTTTAAGTTCATCGGGCGCAGCCTCGGTCCTACAAAAAGCGTCGTAAAAGGGGATATTTCCGACGAGTTTTGGCGGTTGTAGGTTAGGAAAGGGAGCCGATAGGCTTTGGAGGTCGCTGCAAATTCAGCGACCGGGTTTGGTCACCCGTGCACAGGCGTACATGTCGGTATGCTTCGCGGTGGGCTGTGCGCGGGGCACTTTCGAGTGCGCCGGGTGCCTGACTTCCCGGTTGACCAACCTGCGTACCGCCCACCACCCTGGATAACGTCGACGTACCGAAGCCTGCGCCACACAACTGGTCCCCTGTGGGAGCGGGCTTGCTCGCGAAAGCGGTGTGTCAGGCGACATCAATGTTGAATGTGAAATCGCCTTCGCGAGCAAGCCCGCTCCCACAGTTGAACGGTGTACATCTGTAGTAGCGAAGAAGCCGACTCGGTCTTCAAGGCTGCCAAAAGTTTTTCTCTCCGCTCAATTTCCGATCCAGGAAACTCGCCGCGCTGATCAGTGCCAGGTGCGTCAGCGCTTGCGGTGTGTTGCCCAGATGCCGGGCATGGCTGTCGAACTCTTCGGCATACAGCCCCAGCGGGTTGGCGTACTTCAGCAATTGCTCGAACTCCAGATGCGCCTTTTCCACTTGGCCGGCCCGGGCCAGGCATTCGACGTACCAGAATGAGCACGCGGCGAAGGCGCCTTCGGTGCCGGGCAGGCCGTCGATCTGGCTGTCGTCGTTGCGGTAGCGGTAGACCATGCCGGCGCGCACCAGGGTTTTCTCGATGGCTTCGAGGGTCGCGATCCAGCGCGGATCCTTGGCGCTGACGAAGCGCACCAGCGGCATCAATAGCATCGAGCCGTCGAGGCCGGTGCCGCCGATGTGCTGGACGAAATGCCCGCGTTCTTCATTCCAGAAGTTGCTCCAGATGTCGGTGTAGATCGCTTGACGGGTCTGGTCCCAGCGGGCGAACGGGGCGGGCAGCGAACGTTTGGAGGCCAGCCGGATGGCGCGGTCCACCGCCACCCAACACATCAGTCGCGAGTGCAGGAAATGATACGGCTCGCCGCGCATTTCCCAGATCCCGACGTCTTTTTGCTGCCAGGTTTCGCAGACCTGATCGACCACTTCCACGGTGTGTTTCCAGCCTTCATGGGAAATTGCTTCACCGTGCTTGTTGACCAGGTACACCGCGTCCAGCAGCTCGCCGAAGATGTCGAGCTGGATTTGATCGTAGGCCTGATTACCGATGCGTACCGGTGTCGCGCCGCCATGACCGGCCAAGTGTGGAAGTTCGACCTCCGGCAGTTCCTGGCGGCCGTCGATGGCGTAGAGGATGTTGAGTTTCATGGTCTTGCCGTGACAATCCCTGACCCGACCGCGCAACCAGCGCGTGTAGGCGTTGGCTTCCTCGACGAAGCCCAGGCGCATGAAGGCATAGACGGTGAACGAGGCGTCGCGGATCCAGGTGTAGCGGTAGTCCCAGTTGCGTTCGCCGCCGGGCGTTTCCGGCAGGCCGAAGGTAGCGGCGGCGAGGATGGCGCCGTGCTTGCGCGAGGTCAGTAGCTTCAAGGCCAGGGCCGAGCGATTGACCATTTCTCGCCAGCGACCGCGATAATTGGACTGGCCGATCCAGTCGCGCCAGAACTTCAGGGTGCGCTCCAGGCACAGCGCGGCGGTACCTTCCTTGAAGCGCGCATCGTCAACGCCGCCGAGCAGAAACTCGGCGCTCTGGTCCTGTTCGAGGATGAATTCGGCGACGGCCGCATGGCCCTCGATGCGTAAGGATTGATTCGAACACAGCTGCATGTCTGGCTGGCCGGTGGCCTCGAAATACACACTCCGATCACGTGCGCGGGCCTTGGTGTGAGCCCGGGCATAGTCATGACGCACGGCGCAGCGCATGTGGATCGTCGCTTGTCCGCTGACTACTCGCACCCGACGCATCAGCATCGGTAAATCATCTTCGCTGTCGCCGATGGGCAGCAGGTCGGTGACTTCGACCACCGCGTGATCGCTGAGCCAGCGGGTTTGCAGGACGTTGGTATCGGGCAGGTAAATCTGCTCGCGGCGAGCGTCGGGCAGGTCCGGGGCCAGTTGAAAGATGCCGGCTTCGGGGCTGTCCAGCAGCGCGCAGAAAATCGATGGACTGTCGAATTCCGGCCAGCAGAAAAAGTCCACGCTGCCCTTGTCGTTGACCAGCGCGGCGCTGCGCATGTCGCCAATGATGCCGTGGGCGTCGATGGCGCTTTGTCGTTCGGGATGATCAGCCATTGCCGCAGTGCTCCGGGGACTGAGGGTCTAACTAGCTGACCGGTTTAAGCCACAGAGAGTTCATTTGCCGGCAAACCGTCGCTCCCACAGATCCATCCCACAGACTAATTCTCGCCACACCTCATCCGTTCTCCTAAACAGATAACCAATCGAGGTAAGTGCGGTGACAAAGCTGACACTGCTGTGCCTGCCCTATTCGGGCGCCAGCGCCATGGTCTATAGCCGCTGGCGGCGCCAGTTGCCGCCGTGGCTGCACTTGCAGCCGGTGGAGTTGCCGGGGCGGGGCGCCCGTTACGACGAACCCTTGCAGACCGACATGCGCGCCCTGGCCCTGCAATTGGCCAGGGAACACAAGCCATCCTTGCACGGCCCTTACGCCCTGTTCGGCCACAGCCTGGGGGCGTTGCTGGCCTGCGAGATGGCCCACGCCTTTCGTGCCCTCGGTGCTCCAGAACCGGTGGCGCTGTTTGCTTCCGGCACGGCGGCCCCGACGATGCGCAGTGACTATGACCGTGGCTTCGCCGAACCGCAGAGCGACGAACAGTTGACCGAGCAGCTGCGCAACTTTCAGGGCACCAGCGAGGACGTGTTGGCCAATCAAGAGTTGATGAGCCTGACGCTGCCGATCCTGCGCGCTGATTTCATGCTCTGCGGGCGCTTCCGTCCGATGCAACGCCCGTTGCTCAAATGCCCGGTGCACGTGCTCGGCGGCAAAGAAGACAAGGCCACCACCGAGCAATTGATCGGCTGGAGCCAGGAAACCCAAGGCAGTTTCTCGGTGGACATGATGACCGGCGGGCATTTCTTCATTCATGAGCATGAAGCCAAGGTGCTGCGGATTATCAAGAATCATCTGGAAGTCCATCACCGACGTCATGCGCAGCTGGCCGCGTCGGTTTTTTAGCGCGCGCGGTTCACTTTATCGAATGTTAACAGGAGGCCCGTCATGGGTGTTGCTGTGGGTTTTGCCGTTCGGCCGTTGTTGCCGGTGCGGGGTCGCTTGCCGCTGTTGGTGGAAGCGACCGAGCCGAATACCAGCCTGTTGGCGGTGTTCGATGAATTGAATGAACTGGTGGATGAGCATTTGTTGCGTGACGGCGGCATTCTGTTTCGCGGGTTCCAGCTGGACGGCGCCGAGCAGTTCCGCCAATTCGCCGCCGGCTTCGGCCATCCGCTGCTCAATTACGAGTTCGGTTCGACGCCGCGCACCAACGTCACCCAGGGGGTCTACACCTCAACCGAATACCCGGCGCATCAGAGCATTCCGCTGCACAACGAGCAGGCCTATTCCCGGGACTGGCCGATGAAAATCTGGTTCTACAGCATGATCGCCGCCACCTCGGGCGGCGAAACGCCGATTGCCGACAGCCGGGAAGTCTATCGCCGCATGCCTGTCGCGATCCGCGAGCGCTTCGTCAACAAAGGCCTGATGTACGTGCGCAATTTCGGCAACGGGCTGGACGTGGCTTGGGAGCAAGTGTTCAACACCGAAGACCGCGACGTGGCCGAGGCCTACTGCAAGGCCCACGGCATCATTTGTGAGTGGAAGGACGACGGAGAATTGCGCACCCGCCAGACCTGTCAGGCGGTGGCGCGTCATCCGGTGACCGGTGACATGGTCTGGTTCAATCAGGCTCACCTGTTCCACATTTCCAACCTGCAGCCGGAGGTGCGTGAAACCTTGCTGGATATCGTCGACGAGGAAGACCTGCCGCGTAACGTCTACTACGGCGATGGCTCGCCCATCGAGGATGAAGTGCTCAGTGAGATTCGTGCGGTGCTTGATGACTGCGCCATCAGTTTTCCTTGGCAGGAGGGTGATGTGCTGATGCTCGACAACATGCTCTCGGCCCACGCCCGCGCGCCCTTCGAAGGCAAGCGCAAGGTGATTGTCGCGATGGCCGAAGGGCATTCCCAGGATTGCGTTGATCTGATTTGCCCCTGACGCGCCAATCGCCGAAGCCGGTCTTGCACCGGCTTCGGCGTTTTTGTTGCGCTGTCCACTGCTCGGTCTAATGCCTGGTGCGGAACCTGTGGGAGCGGGCTTGCTCGCGAAAGCGGTGTGCCCGGCAACATTAATGTCGACTGACACGCCCTTTTCGCGAGCAAGCCCGCTCCCACAGGTTCTGCACCTCAACTGACTGGCCGCGTTTGTCTGTACCGCTAAATCATCGCGCCAGCCATTCGTTCTTGTTGATACGACCGGGCCTCCTGGTCACGCCGCCGATCAGCAAGGACCCCATGCATGAATGCCGCAGACGCACAGAAACTCGCCCGCCGTTTTATCGAACTGCCACAGGACAAGCGTCGCTTGTTTCTGGCCGGCATGGCCCGCGAAGGCATCGATTTTGCGCAGCTTCCCATGACCTCCTGTGTCGGGGCCGATGAGCGTGACGGCCTGTCCTATGCCCAGCAGCGGATGTGGTTTCTCTGGCAGCTGGATCCGCAGAGCGCGGCCTACAACCTGCCGATGGCGGTGCGCCTGAGCGGCGCGCTGCAAACCGAGACGCTGGAGCGCGCGTTCAGCCTGCTTGTCGCGCGTCATGAGTGCCTGCGCACCACCTTCGGCCAGGAGGGCGAACGTGCGTTCCAGCGAGTGGCCGAACCCCATGACCTGACGCTGGCGATCAACGACCTGAGTGCCTTGCCTGAGGAACGGCGCTGGCCGCAGGCGCAACAGCACATGATGGCCGAAGCCACTCAGGCCTTCGATTTGCAACAGGGGCCGTTGCTGAGCCTTCGCCTGTTGCGCCTGGCCGAACAGGAACACGTGCTGTTGCTGACGTTGCACCACATCATTGCCGATGGCTGGTCGATGAACATTCTGATCGACGAGTTCATGCGCACCTACGACGGGTTGGTGGCGGGGCGGCAACCGACCTTGCCGGCACTGACCGTGCACTACCGCGACTATGCCTTGTGGCAGCGCAGCTGGCTGGAAGCCGGGGAGTGCGAGCGCCAACTCGATTACTGGCGCACGCAGTTGGGCGACACGCAGTTGGGTGAAGAGCCTCCGATCCTCGAATTGCCCACCGACCGTGCCTATCCGGCCCAGTCCAGCCACCAGGGCGCGCGCCTGGAGAAAGTCATCGATGGGGCCCTGCGCCAGGCGCTGAAAACCCTCGCCCAGCGCCAGGGCGTGACGCTGTTCGTGGTGCTGCTGGCCGCCTTCAAGACCTTGCTGCACCGCTACAGCGGCCAGACCGACATCCGCGTCGGCGGGCTGATCGCCAACCGCACCCGCAGTGAAACCGAAGGCTTGATCGGCTTCTTCGTCAATACCCAGATCCTGCGCAGCGAGGTCACCCCGCAGACCCGCTTCAGCGACCTGCTGCAGAGCCTGCGTCAGGCGGCGCTTGGCGCCCAGACCCATCAGGAGCTGCCGTTCGACGCGTTGATCGAAGCCCTGCAACCGGCCCGCAGCCAGAGTCACAATCCGTTGTTTCAGGTGATGTTCAACCACCAGCCGCTGGTGATCGATCTGCAGGACGTGCGCCTCGATTGCGGTTTGCAGGTCGGCTATCTGAGCGAGCAGCAAATGGTCGGCAGCGGGCGTCAGCATGCGGCTACCAGCGACCTGATGCTCGATACCCGGGAGGAGGGCGAGCAACTGTTTGCCGCGTTCACCTACGCCACCGACCTCTTCGATGCACAAACCATCGCCGCGTTGGCCGAGCATTGGCACAACGTGCTGGTGTCGGTCTGCCGTGATCCGCAACAGCCGCTGGGCGAGGTGTCGATGCTTGGCACGGATGAGCGCGAGCGCTTGATTCAACCTGTCGCCATCCCGGCGCTGCTGCCCGGCATGCCGCAGCTGTTCGAGGCCCAGGCGACGCGCACGCCCGAGACCCGCGCCGTGATCTTCGTTGGTGATCAGTCGCCCTCACTCAGCTATGCCGAACTGAATGCTCGCAGCAATCGTCTGGCCCATCAGTTACGCGCCAAAGGCGTCGGCCCCGATGTGCTGGTCGGTGTGGCGTTGGGGCGATCGCTGGAACTGGCCGTGGCGTTGCTGGCCGTGCTCAAGGCCGGCGGCGCCTATGTGCCGCTGGACCCGCACACCCCGGCCGAACGCTTGCGCCATGTGCTGGATGACAGTGGACTGAAACTGTTGCTCACCGAGAGCCCGCTGCTGAGCAGTTTGCCGGCGCTCGATGGCATCGATTGCCTGTGTCTGGACCAGCTACCGGACAGCGCCGCTGCGAATCAAGACAACCTGCAAGTGACGGTGGATCCGCAGAACCTCGCGTACGTGATTTACACCTCCGGCTCCACCGGCCGGCCCAAGGGCGTGGCCGTCAGTCACGGTGCGCTGAGTGAATTCATCGCGCGGGCGATCGACTACAGCGATTTGCGCGAAGGTGATCGCGTACTGCAATTCGCCACC
Source organism: Pseudomonas sp. PDM24 (assembly GCF_019218905.1). Classification (NCBI taxonomy): domain Bacteria; kingdom Pseudomonadati; phylum Pseudomonadota; class Gammaproteobacteria; order Pseudomonadales; family Pseudomonadaceae; genus Pseudomonas; species Pseudomonas sp. PDM24. Next base: position 19,042 of record NZ_JAHUWR010000010.1, read on the forward strand.
AGCAGCTTTGACGGTTTCGTCGAGCAATTTTTCCCGCCGCTGTGCCATGGCGCCTGTGTCGTCCTGCGCGATGCGAGCCTGTGGGACAGCGCGACGTTGCACGAAGTGATCGTCGAACAAGGCATTACCCTGGCGGATTTGCCGGCCGCTTACTGGTATTCGGTGGTGCAGGATTACGCGGCCAACCCGCCGGTCCACTTCGGTGCCTTGCGCCAGATTCATGTGGGCGGCGAGGCGATGGCGGTGGACGGGCTGCGCCTGTGGCAACGCGCCGGGTTGGGCCATGTGCGTTTGCTCAACACTTATGGCCCGACCGAGGCGACGGTGGTTTCGACTATCCACGATTGCAGCGCATTGACCGCCGAAGCGGTGTCGTGGCGCGGCATTCCGATCGGTCACGGCCTGGAGCAACGCCGGTTGTACGTGCTCGACGACGATTTGAACCTGCTGCCGCAAGGGGCGGTGGGCGAGTTGTACATCGGCGGGCCGGGCCTGGCCCGCGGTTATCACCGACAGCCGACGCTCAGCGCCCAACGGTTTATCGCCGATCCGTTCGCGGTCGGCGAGCGCCTGTACCGCACTGGCGACCGTGCCCGGCTGCGCGACGACGGCGCGGTGGAGTACATCGGTCGCGTCGATCACCAAGTGAAAATTCGCGGGTTCCGCATTGAATTGGGGGAAATCGAGTCGCGGTTGCAGCAATGCCCGGGGATTCGTGAGGCGGTGGTGCTGGCATTGTCCCTGACTGGTGGCCCGCAACTGGTGGCGTATCTGGTCGTCGATCAGAGCGTGCTCGGCAGCGCGGCAGAGCAAGTGATTCTGCGTCAGCAAATCCGGGCCTCACTGCAGAAGAACCTGCCGGACTACATGGTGCCCGGTCATTTGCTGCTGTTGCCGCGCCTGCCCCTGACCCCCAGCGGCAAACTCGACCGCAAGGCTTTGCCGATCCCCGATCCGAGCCAGTTACAGAGCAGCTATCGCGCACCGCAAACCGACACCGAACAGGCTCTGGCACAGATCTGGATCGAGGTGCTGCAAGTGCCACGGGTCGGTGTCGATGACCATTTCTTTGAGTTGGGCGGGCATTCGTTGCTGGCCGCGCAAGTGATCGCCCGGATCAAAAGCCAGTTGGGCGTGGTGCTGCCGTTGCGCAGCCTGTTCGAGACACCGCTGCTGGGCGATCTGGCCCTGGAACTGGCCGCGCTGGCCGGCGGTGCAAGCGATAACGACTGGTCCGACATGGATCAGTTCATGAGTTCTTTGGAGGGAGTTGAAGTATGAGCGGCAATATGGCGGAGCGTATCGCTAAAAGGTTCGTCGGTTTGCCGCTGGAGCAACGTCGACTGTTTCTCGCCAAACTGCGCGAGGAGGGCAAGGACTTCAGCCTGTTGCCGCTGCCGGTCAGTCGTCACGACTGCGCGGTGATCCCGCTGTCGTTTGCCCAGCAACGTCTGCTGTTTCTCTGGCAGCTCGACCCGCAGAGCGCCGCGTACAACATGGCCGCCGGCTTGCGCTTGCACGGGCAACTGAACGAGGCCGCGCTGTTGCGTTCCTTCGATCATCTGGTGGCGCGTCATGAAGTGCTGCGCACGGTGTTCCAGACCGACAACGACCCGCCGAGCCAGGTCATCCTCGACCAGCAGAGCGTGCCACTGCAACGCGTCGATCTGTCGAACGTCGCCGTGCAAGAACGTGAAACCGAGCTGGCGCGGCAGGTTCAGGAAGCGGCGGCGCAACCGTTCGACTTGCTCCATGGGCCATTGCTGCGGGCCAGCCTGTTCCGTCTGGCCGACGATGAATATGTGCTGATCGTGAGCATGCACCACATCGTCTCCGATGGCTGGTCGATGGACGTCATGGTCAAGGAATTCGTGCAGTGTTATCAGGCCTTCAGCCTGGAGCGCGAACCGCAGTTGCCGGCGTTGCCGTTGCAGTACGCCGACTACGCGATCTGGCAGCGTCGCTGGCTGGAGGCCGGCGAGGGCGAGCGGCAACTCGATTACTGGCGTCAGCAACTGGGTGAAGAGCATCCGCTGTTGGACGTGGCGGCGGATTTCCCCCGGCCGCTGACCCAGAGCTTTGAAGGCCAGACCCTGAGCTTTGATTTCGGTGTGGATCTGTCCCGGCAGTTGAATGGCTTTGCCCGGGCTCAGGGCATTAGCTTGTTCATGCTGGTGCTGGCCGGGTTTTCGCTGTTCCTGTCGCGTCTTGGCGGCGAGCGCGATATCCGCGTCGGCGTGCCCAATGCCAACCGTGGGCGCTCCGAGGTCGAAGGGCTGATCGGTTTCTTCGTCAACACTCAGGTGTTGCGTTGCAAGGTCGATGAGCGCGGCAGCTTCGACGATTTGCTGGCTCGGGTTCGGGAAGCATCGTTCGGTGCCCAGGCCCATCAGGAGCTGCCCTTCGAGCAACTGGTGGATGAACTGGTGCCCGAGCGAACCCTGGGGCATAACCCGTTGTTCCAGGCCAAGTTCAACCAGAACGTCGGTATGCAGACCCAGCGTTCGATGAACCTGCCGGGCCTGAGCGTTACCGAGTATCCACTGGACAAACAAGGCACGCACTTCGATCTGGCGCTGGACATCACTGATGACGGCACGCTGATCCACGGGCAAATGACCTACGCCAGCGACCTGTACCAGCACTCGACCATCGAGGCGTTCATTCCGACGCTGCTCGGTCTGTTCCGCGAATTGCTCAGCGCCCCGCAGGCGCCGCTGCACAGTCTTGCAACCACACCTGTGCAACCGGCGCTGGCGCCACGGCAGCCGGCAGAATCGGTGTTGCAGCAATGGGAGCGTCAGGTGGTCACACAGCCTGAGGCGCTGGCCGCACGCTGTCTCGAACGAACCTTGAGTTTCCAGGCGCTGGATCAGGACGCCAATCGCCTGGCCCACTACCTGCGTGCGCAAGGTTTGCAAAACGGGCAGCCAGTGGCGGTGCTGATGGAGCGCTCACTGGAGTGGCTGACCTGTGTGTTAGGGGTGATCAAGGCCGGGGCGGTGTACATGCCGCTGGACGTCAAGGCGCCGGCCGCGCGATTGCAGCAGATGCTCGCAGGCGCGCAGGCGAAAGTCCTGCTGTGTGCCGCAGGCGACGCGCGGGAAAGCAGCCTGGCGGTCGCCGGTTGCCAAGGGCTGGCCTTCGCCCCCGAATGCTGGCAGGACCAGCCGACGACGAAGCCTTCGCTGATAGTGTCGGCGGATGCAGCGGCCTATGTGATTCACACCTCCGGTTCCACCGGCCAACCCAAAGGCGTGCTGGTGAGCCACGGCGCTCTGGCCAGTTACGTGCGCGGTGCGCTGGAACGTCTGGCGCTGGAGCCAGCGGCGAGCATGGCGCTGGTCTCGACCATTGCGGCGGACCTGGGATTTACCGTGCTGTTTGGTGCCCTGTGCTCCGGGCGCCTGTTGCATGTATTGCCGGAGGAGCTGGGCTTCGACCCGGACCGGTTTGCCGATTACATGGCCGGGCACCAAGTGGGCGTGTTGAAGATCGTGCCGGGGCATTTGGCGGCGCTGATGCAAGCGTCCCGGGCCGCCGATGTATTGCCGCAACACGCATTGATCGTGGGCGGCGAAACCTGCTCGCCGGCATTGCTCGAACAAGTGCGGCGACTCAAGCCGGGCTGTCGGTTCATCAACCACTATGGCCCGAGTGAAACCACGGTCGGCGTGTTGACCCATGAGCTCAAGGATCTCGACTCGGGTGCCCGCAGCGTGCCGGTCGGCCGTCCGTTGTCGGGTGCGCATGTCTACGTGCTGGACGATGTGCTCAACGCGGTCGCCGATCAGGTGGCGGGCGAGCTGTATATCGGTGGTGAGAGTGTGGCGCTGGGTTACCTGGGGCAACCGGGGCTGACCGCCGAACGCTTCCTGCCGGATCCGTTTGGTGCCGCCGGCGCGCGGGTGTACCGCAGCGGTGACCGGGTGCGGCGCAATCGCCAGGGCGCGCTGGAGTTCATCGGACGTGCCGACGATCAGGTCAAGGTGCGCGGCTATCGAGTGGAACCGGCGGAAGTCGCCCGGGTACTGCTGGGCCTGAACGGTGTAAGCGAGGCCGCAGTGTTGGCCTTGCCGCTGGACGGGGATGAAACGCGCCTGCAACTGGTGGCGTACTGCGTGGCCGCACCTGACTTGCCGTTGAATGTCGACGCCTTGCGCCAGCAGTTACAGGCCTGCCTGCCGGAGTACATGGTGCCGGCGCAGATCGTGGTGCTGGAGCGCCTGCCGCTGACCGCCAACGGCAAACTGGACAAGCGTGCCTTGCCGGCGCCGGGGCTGGTCATGCAGCAATTTGTTGCCCCGGTGGGCGAGATCGAACAGAAGCTTGCCGCCATCTGGGCCGATGTCCTGAAGCTTGAGCAAGTGGGCAGCACCGACAACTTCTTCGAGCTGGGTGGCGATTCGATTCTCAGTCTGCAAATCATCGCCCGGGCCAAACGCCAGGGCATCAAGCTGAGCCCCAAGCAACTGTTCGAGAAACAGACCATCGGCCAGTTGGCGGCGGTGGCCAAGCTGATCGAGAGCAAACCGGCCGCCAGCGTCGTGCAAAAGATCAGTGGTGAGCTGCCGTTGTTGCCGATCCAGGCCCGCTTCTTCCAGACCGACATCCCTCAGCGCCACCACTGGAACCAGTCGGTGATGCTGCAACCGCAAATCCCCCTCGACGCGACCCATCTGCACAACGCATTGGCCGCCCTGGTCGAGCAGCATGATGCGCTGAACCTGAGTTTCCAGGCATCGGGCGAGACTTGGCAGGCGACATTCCAGACGCAGCGCCACACGGACCTGTTGTGGGTGCGGGCACTGGACGACCTTGCCGATTTGCCAGCGCTGGCCACCCAGGCCCAGCGCAGTCTCGACTTACAACAGGGCCGGCTGGTGCGCGCGGTGCTGGTGAACCTGCCTGACGCAACACAACGTTTGCTGCTGGTGATCCATCACCTGGTGGTGGATGGCGTGTCCTGGCGGGTGCTGCTGGAAGATTTGCAGCAAGCCTATACCGCGTTGGCGGCTGGCAAGGCGATTGTCCTGCCGGGCAAAAGCAGTTCGCTCCAGGCCTGGGCGCAACACCTGCACCGTTACGGGCAAAGCGATGCCTTGAAGGCTGAGCGCGATTACTGGCAGCGCACGCTGGAGGGCGATAACAGCGACTTGCCGAGGGACTTCCCCGAGACCGTCCAGACTCGTCGCCAAGCCGCTCGGGCCACTTCACGCCTGAACAAGACACTGACCCACGCGCTGCTCAAAGTGGCACCGGCCGCCTATCGCACCCAGATCAACGATTTGCTGCTGACGGCCCTGGCGCGGGTGTTGTGTGACTGGAGCGAACAGGATTCGGTGCTGATCCAGCTCGAAGGCCACGGCCGCGAAGACCTGTTCGACGACCTCGATTTGAGTCGCACCGTCGGCTGGTTCAGCAGTTTGTTTCCGGTGCGCCTGACTCCACAGGCAGAGCCGGGCACTTCGCTGTGCGCGATCAAGGAACAACTGCGAGCGGTGCCGGGCAAAGGCATCGGCTACGGCGTGCTGCGCTACCTCGCAGGCTTCGAACCGCTACGGGAATTGCCGCCGCCGCGCATTACGTTCAACTACCTCGGCCAGTTCGACGGCGCGTTCAGTGCCGCTGATGGCGCACTGTTGGTGCCGGCTGCCGAAAGCACCGGTGAGCATCAGAATGAAGATGCGCCCTTGGGCAACTGGCTGAGCGTCGATGGCCAGGTCTACGGCGGTGAACTGGAATTGAGCTGGACGTTCGGCCAAGGCATGTACCGCCCGCAAACCATTCAGGCGCTGGCCGATGCTTATTGCCATGAACTGGAACGACTGATCGAACATTGCACTGTCGGTGAACATGCCGGAGTCACGCCGTCGGATTTCAATCTGCTGAGCCTGACTCAGGCGCAACTGTCGGCGCTGCCGGTGCCGGCACGGGATATTAGCGATCTCTATCCGTTGTCGCCGATGCAGCAGGGCATCCTGTTCCACAGCCTCAACGAACCGGACGGCCCGGCCTACACCAATCAATTGCGGGTCGATGTACGGCAGCTCGACGCCGAGCGTTTCCGTCAGGCCTGGCAGCAGACACTGGAGGCCCATGAGATTCTGCGCACAGTATTCGTCTGGCCCGAGGATGCTGACGCGCCGGTGCAGATTGTAAGGCAGACGGTGCAGATGCCCATGACCGTACAGGACTGGCGCGGTCGTGATGACCTTCACGCAGCGCTCGATCAGTTGGCCCGAGAGGATCTGGCCGCCGGTTTCGAACTGGACCACGCGCCGCTGTTGCGCGTGTTGCTGGTGCGAACCGCTGAAGCGCAGCATCACTTGATCTACACCAGTCATCACATTCTCATGGACGGCTGGAGCACCTCGCAGTTGTTCGGCGAGGTGTTGCAACGCTATGCCGGCATGACCCCGGCGGCGACCCCGGGACGCTATCGCGATTACATCGAGTGGCTGGACCAGCGCGATGTTCAGGCCAGTCGCGAGTTCTGGACGTCGGCATTGGCTGACCTTCAGGAGCCGACCCGCCTGGCCAGCGCCATGCCGGTCAGTCAGACGTTGGCCAGCGGTTATGCCGACTACCAGCATGTGTTCAGCGAACAACAAACCGGCGACCTGAACCGCTTCGCCCGCGAGCAGAAGGTCACCCTCAATACTCTGATGCAAGCCGCGTGGCTGGTGCTGTTGCAGCGCTATACCGGCCAGGACACCGTGGTCTTCGGCGCCACCGTGGCCGGTCGGCCGACGGACTTGCCCGGCGTCGAACAGCAGATCGGCCTGTTCATCAATACCTTGCCGGTGGTGGCTGCGCCATCCGCCGAGATCCCGGTCGGCCAGTGGATTCAGCAGGTGCAGAGCCTCAACCTGGCCCTGCGCGAACATGAGCACACGCCGCTCTACGATATTCAGCGCTGGGCGGGGCAGGGCGCGGGTGCGCTGTTCGACAGTATTCTGGTGTTCGAGAACTACCCGATGGCCGAAGCGCTGGCCCAAGGCTCTGCCACCGGTCTCGAGTTTTCCGCCCTCTCGCGTCAGGAGCAGACCCACTATCCGTTGACGCTGGTGGCGGTTACCGGTCGCGAGTTGACCCTGGGCTTGAGCTTCGACCAGGCCTGTTTCGATCACGCCACCATCGCCGACCTGAGCACCCGGCTCGAAGGCCTGATGATGCAATTCATGTCGGATGCTTCGCAGCCTCTGGGCGCGTTGCAACTGCTGGACGGCGCCCCGCGTCAAGCGGCTGTCGACTGGGGCAAGGCTGCGATCACGGCGCTGGATTCGCGCAACGTGGTCGAGCGGATCGACGCGCAGGTACAACGCCAACCGCAAGCTGCGGCGGTGTTGTTTGCCGAGCAAACCCTCGATTACCGCAGCCTCGACGCCCGGGCCAATCGACTGGCGCACAAGCTGCAAGCGCTGGGTGTCGGGCCGGAAGTGCGGGTGGGCGTGTGCATGCGCCGCACCCCGGACATGCTGGTCGGGTTGCTGGCGATCCTCAAGGCTGGCGGTGCCTACGTGCCGCTGGACCCGGAATATCCGCAAGAGCGCTTGCTGCACATGCTCGAGGACAGTTGCGCAGCGGTGCTGCTGACCGAAGCCGCGTTGCAGGCGATGTTGCCCGAGGCGTTGCCGTCTCAAGTGCTGTTGGTCGAAGAGGGCGCCGAATGGCTCGCCGGGTATCCGTCCACGGCGCCCGTCAGCCAGATCGTGTCGCAGAACCTGGCCTATGTCATTTACACCTCCGGCTCCACCGGCAAACCCAAAGGCGTGGCGATCACCCACGCTAACCTCGCGGCGCTGATCCAGTGGTCGCAGGGCGTTTACCGCGATGAGCAGCTGCGTGGCGTGCTGGCTTCGACTTCGATTTGCTTCGACCTGTCGGTGTGGGAAATTTTCGTCACCCTGGCCAGCGGCGGTTGCATGGTGCTGGCGGACAACGCCCTGGCGCTGTCCGAGTTGCCGGCCCGTGAGCGCGTGACGCTGATCAACACCGTGCCGTCGGCAATTGCCGCGCTGCAACGGGCCGGGCAGATTCCGGCGTCGGTCACCACCATCAATCTGGCCGGCGAGCCGCTCAAGCAGACGCTGGTCGATACGCTGTACGCCAGCACCTCGGTCAAGCAGGTTTATGACCTGTACGGGCCGTCGGAAGACACCACCTATTCGACCTTCACCCTGCGCACCGCCAACGGCCGGGCGAACATTGGGCGGCCGCTGGACAACACCGTGGCCTACCTGCTCGACAGTCAGTTGCAGGTGTTGCCGGCAGGGTTGGCGGCCGAGTTGTACCTGGCCGGTGCCGGCGTGACCCGAGGTTATCTGCTGCGTCCCGGCCTGACTGCGGAACGCTTCGTACCGGACCCGTTCGCCACTCATGGTGAGCGGCTGTATCGCACCGGCGATCTGGTGCGCCAGGGGCCAGACGACACGATTGAGTACATCGGTCGCGCCGACCATCAGGTGAAGATTCGCGGCTTCCGCATCGAGCTGAGCGAGATCGAAGCCCGATTGCTGGAACAGCCCGAGGTGCGCGAAGCCGTGGTGCTGGCGCAGGAGGGCGCGGCGGGTAAACACCTGCATGCCTACGTCGTAGCGAGCCAACCGGGCAATTTATCGTTGGCGGAAAGCCTGCGGGCGGCCCTGGCCAATCGTTTGCCGGCGCACATGGTGCCAAGCCATCTGCACGTGATCGACGCGCTGCCGCTGACCCCCAATGGCAAGCTCGATCGCAAGGCCCTGATGGCGCTGGGCGGCAATCCGACGCTGCAGCGTTACGAAGCGCCGCACACCGATCTGCAATGGGAAGTGGCAACCGTCTGGCAAGAGGTGCTGGAAGTCGAGTGCGTCGGTCTGACGGACAACTTCTTCCAGTTGGGCGGGCATTCGTTGCTGGCGACGCTGGTGGTGACCCGGATCAAGGAACGCCTGGGTGACAAGGTGCCGCTCAAGGAACTGTTCGAAGCCGACACCCTGCAAGCGTTCTGCACCCGCATCGAAGCGTTGCGCGTCGATTTATCACCGGTTCAGGACGAATTGGCTAAATCCCTGGAGGCCCTCAAACGTCTATCCCTCGATGATCTGGAAAAACTGATTTCTTGAGGGGAACAACGCGTGCAAGAGTTAATCGAGTCGGTAGGACAACTTTCGGCTAAGCAAAGAAAGGCTCTGGCGGTTCTGCTCAAGCAGAAAGGCGTCAACCTTTTTGACATTGCCCCGGTTTTCAAGCGCACGGCTGAAGAACCGTTGTTGCTGTCCTACGCTCAACAGCGCCAGTGGTTTCTCTGGCAATGGGCGCCGCACAGCGCGGCCTACAACATTCCGACGGCCCTGCGCTTGCAGGGCCCGCTGGAGGTGGCCGCGTTGCAGCGCAGCGTCCAGGCGCTGATCGAACGTCACGAAACCTTGCGCACGGTGTTCACTCAAGACGCCGGGCAACCCTTGCAAACGATCCTGCCCGCAGGATCGTTTGCCCTGGATACTCACGAGCTGAGCCCTGAACTGGCGGCAAATCCTGAGGCGTCGATCCAGGCCTTCGTCCAGACCCAGAGCCAGCAAGCTTTCGATTTGCAGACCGGCCCGCTGTTGCGCGCGGCCCTGCTGCAAGTCACCCCGCAGGATCACGTGCTGGTGCTGACCCTGCACCACATCGTGTCGGACGGTTGGTCGTTGCAGGTGATGATCGAGGAACTGGTGCAGCTATATGCCGGTTTCAACCTCGGGCATGACGCCGGGCTGCCGGCCCTGCCGATTCAATACGCCGACTACGCCCTGTGGCAGCGGCAATGGATGGAGGCCGGCGAACAGGAACGTCAACTGGCTTACTGGCAACAAAAGCTCGGCGGCGAGCAACCGGTGCTGGAGCTGCCCACCGACCGTGCGCGCCCGGTGGAACAGAGCTTTGCCGGGGCCAGCCACAATCTGATTCTGGATGCGGCCCTGAGCGATGGACTCAAGGCATTCGCCCGACGGGAAAACGTCACGCTGTTTGTGTTGTTGCTAGCCTCGTTCCAGGCCTTGTTGCACCGCTACAGCGGCCAGGCGGACATCCGCGTTGGTGTGCCGGTAGCCAACCGCGGGCGCGTGGAGATCGAGCGTCTGATCGGTTTCTTCGTCAACACCCAGGTGCTCAAGGCGGACGTAGACAGCCAAGCCAGCTTCGTCGATCTGCTACGTCAGGTTCGGCAAACCGCCCAGGAAGCCCAGGCGCATCAGGACCTGCCGTTCGAACAACTGGTGGAAGCACTGGAGCCGGGACGCAGCCTGAGTCACAGCCCGTTGTTCCAGGTGATGTTCAACCACCAGGCCGAAAGCCGGATCAGTGTCGAGACTCGGTTGAACGGCTTGAGCATCGAGCCGCTGGAATGGCAAAGCGCAACCGCGCAGTTCGACCTGGTATTGAACACCACCGAACAGGCCCATGGCATTGAAGCGGTGCTCAAGTACGCCACCGATTTGTTCGAGCCTGCGACCATCGAGCGCCTGGCCCAGCATTGGCAAAATCTGCTGCGGGCGATCGTTCAGGACCCGACCCAGCGCATTGCCCAACTGCCGGTGCTCGATGACGCGCAGCAACAGCAACTGCTCGCGCACTGGAACCCGAGCCCGGTGGTGCACCCGGTCAGCCAGTGCATTCATCAGTTGATCGAGGCTCAGGCCGAGCGTCATCCGCAGGCGCCGGCGGTGGTGTTCGCCGGGCAACGGTTGACATACGCCGAACTCAATCAACAGGCCAACCAATGGGCGCATCTGCTGATCGCCCGTGGCGTGGGCCCCGATGTTCGGGTGGGCGTGGCGGTGGAGCGTTCGCTGGACATGATCGTCGCCATTGTCGCCGTTCTGAAGGCCGGTGGCGCTTATGTGCCGCTGGACCCGAGCTACCCCGACGACCGTTTGCGCTACATGATCGAGGACAGCGGGATCGAGCTGTTGCTGACCCAGGGACATCTGCTGGCGCAGCTGCCGATTCCACCGGGGCTGGCCTGCCTGGATCTGAATCAACCTCCACAGGACAGCAGCACGGCCAATCCGCCGTGCATGACTACGGCAGACAACCTCGCGTATGTGATCTACACCTCCGGGTCCACCGGCAAGCCCAAAGGCGCGTTGTTGCCCCATGGCAATGTCATTCGCCTGTTCAGTGCCACTGATCACTGGTTCGGTTTCGGTCCCGAAGACAGCTGGACGCTGTTCCATTCCTACGCGTTCGATTTCTCGGTCTGGGAAATCTTCGGCGCGCTGCTCCACGGCGGCAAATTGGTGGTGGTGCCCCACGACGTCACCCGTTCACCGGAAGAGTTCTACACCTTGCTTTGCGATGAACAGGTCACCGTTCTGAACCAGACGCCGTCGGCGTTCAAACCGCTGATGCAAGTGGCCAGCGCTTCGTCGCGCAACCATGCGCTGCGTTACGTGGTGTTTGGCGGTGAAGCGCTGGAAGTGCAGAGCCTGCGCCCCTGGTTCGAGCGTTTCGGTGATCGCGCGCCAACCCTGATCAACATGTACGGCATCACCGAAACCACCGTGCATGTGACCTACCGCCCGCTGTCCATGGCGGACTTGCAGCAGACCCACAGCAGCCCGATCGGCGAGCCGATTGTCGACCTGTCGTGGTACTTGCTCGATGACGCGATGAACCTGGTGCCCCAAGGGTGCATTGGCGAGTTGTACATCGCCGGGGCCGGGCTCGCGCGGGGCTATCTGAACCAGCCAGGCATGAGCGCCACCCGGTTCGTTCCGGATCCGTTCAACCCTGTGGCCGGTGAACGTTTGTACCGCACCGGCGACCTGGCGCGGCTGCGCGGCGACGGGGTGATCGAGTACATCGGCCGTATCGACCATCAGGTGAAGATTCGCGGTTTCCGTATCGAGCTGGGAGAAATCGAAACCCAATTGCTCAAGCATGACGCGGTGCGTGAAGCCGTGGTGCTGGCGGTCGAAGGGCTCAGTGGGCAGCAACTGGCCGCGTGGATCGTGCCGAGCGAACCACTGGACGCGGACGCCCACGCCAACTTGCGCGATTCGATCAAGGCGCAATTGCGGGAAAGCCTGCCGGACTACATGGTGCCGGTCAGCTGGGTGTTCCTCGACCGCCTGCCGCTGACGGCCAACGGCAAGCTCGATCGCAAGCAACTGCCCAACCCCGATGTGAGCCTGGTGCAAGAGGCTTATGCGGCACCGCGCAGCGAACTCGAACAGCGTCTGGCCGAGATCTGGCAGGACGTGTTGAAAGTCGAGCGGGTCGGGCTCAACGACAACTTTTTCGAACTGGGCGGCGATTCGATCATCTCGATTCAGGTGGTCAGCCGGGCGCGTCAGGCGGGCATTCGCTTCTCGCCCAAAGACATCTTCCAGCACCAGACCGTGCAACGCCTGGCCTCCGTCGCACAGCAGAGCGATGCGGTGCAGGCGATGCAAGGTGATGTGCTCGGCGCGGCCGTGCTGACCCCGATTCAACAGTACTTCTTCGCCACTGACATTCCCCAGCGTCAGCACTGGAACCAGTCGATCCTGCTGACCCCGGCCGAACCTCTGCAAGCGGCTGTGCTGGAGCAGGCCCTGGAACATCTGCAACGGCATCACGATGCCTTGCGTCTGCGCTATCGGCAGACCGCCGGTGATTGGGTGCAGGAGCATGCCGCCGTCGATCAGCCGCACGCACTGCTGCGCACCGTGACGTTGTCAGACAGCGAAGCGTTGCCGGCGCTGTGCCTGGAGCTGCAGCGCAGCCTGAACCTGAGCGACGGCCCGTTGATCCGTGCTGCATTGGTGGATTTGCCCGACGCCAGCCAGCGACTGCTGTTGGTGATCCACCATTTGGTGGTCGATGGTGTGTCGTGGCGGATTCTGCTGGAAGACCTGCAAACCGCCTATCAACAACTGAGCGCGGGCACGCCGTTGCGCCTGCCGGCCAAGACCACGGCGTTCAAGGATTGGGGCGAACGCCTGCAAGGTTATGCGCGCAGCGCCGGGCTGGAAACCGAGCTGGATTACTGGCGCGGACAACTGGCCGAAGCGCCGGCGGACTTGCCGCTGGACAACCCTGATGGACAACTGCAGAACCGTTTCGAGCGCAGCGTCGATACGCGTCTGGATGCCGAACGCACCCGGCAACTGCTGCAGCAGGCGCCGGCGGTGTATCGCACTCAGGTCAACGATTTGCTGTTGACCGCACTGGCCCGGGTTTTGTGTGAGTGGACCGCCTCCGACAGCGCCCTGGTGCAGCTCGAAGGGCATGGCCGCGAAGACCTGTTCGACGACCTCGACCTGAGCCGTACCGTGGGCTGGTTCACTAGCATGTTCCCGGTGCGCCTGACTCCACAGACCAGCCTCGAAGCGTCCATCAAGGGCATCAAGGAACAACTGCGCTCGATCCCTAACAAAGGCATCGGCTTTGGCTTGCTGCGGTATCTGGGACGTGATGAGGCGCAAGCGGCCCTGAGCGGCTTGTCCCAACCCAAGGTGACGTTCAACTACCTGGGGCAGTTCGATAACAACTTCGACGAAGGCGCCCTGTGGGTGCCGGCCACCGAAGACAAGGGCGCCGGGCAGGACGAACAGGCGCCGATGAGCAACTGGCTGACCATCGACGGCCGCGTCTACCAGGGGCAATTGAGCCTGACCTGGACCTACAGCGGTGACGTGTTTGAAGAGGCGACCATCAACGCCCTGGCCCGCGCTTATGAAGTTGCGCTGGGTGAGTTGATCGAGCATTGCCTGAATCATCCGAGCGGCGGCCTGACCCCTTCCGATGTGCCGTTGGCCGGGTTGTCCCAGGCGCATCTGGACAGCCTGCCGATTGCGGCGCAGCGGATCGAGGACATTTACCCGCTGGCGCCGATGCAGCAGGGCATTCTGTTCCACAGCCTGTACGACGCCGACGCCAGCGCTTACGTCTATCAGATGCTGCTGGATATCGACGGGCTGGATGTACCGCGCTTCCAGCAAGCCTGGCAGCGAGTGGTGGATCGTCATGAAGTGCTGCGCGCCGGTTTCATCTGGGGCCTCGACGGCCTCGATACACCGCTGCAAGTGATCAATCGCCAGCTGACCCTGGAAATGCCGGAAGTGGATGTGCGTGCAGAGCCGGACGTGCAAGCCGTGCTTGAGGCCCGTGCCTTGGCTGATCGCGAACGCGGTTTCGACTTGCAGAATCCGCCGCTGCTGCGCCTGTGCCTGCTGCGCACCGCCGATGATCGTCATCGCCTGATCTTCACCTGCCACCACATTCTCATGGACGGCTGGAGCAACTCGCGGATGTTTGGCGAAGTGCTGCAGGATTACGCCGGGCATCCGGTGCCGAGTGCCCAGGGCCGTTATCGCGACTTCCTGGCCTGGCTGCAACGCCAGGACAAGGACGCGGCGCAAGCCTTCTGGCGCGGGCAGTTGACCGAACTGGACGAACCGACGCGGCTGGCCTCGGCTTGCCACGGGCAAACCGTGCCCGGCCCCGGCAAAGGCGTGCATAAGTTGACCTTTGACGCCGCCTTCACCCAGCGCCTCAACGGTTTCTCGCGCCAGCAGCAAGTGACGCTTAACAGCCTGGTGCAAGCCGCGTGGCTGTTGGTATTGCAGCGCTATACCGGGCAGAGCAGCGTCGCCTTCGGCGCGACGGTGTCCGGTCGCCCGGTGGACCTGCCGGGTATCGAGCAACAGTTGGGCCTGTTCATCAATACCCTACCGGTGATCGCCAGCCCGCAAGCGACGTGCAGTGTCCGCGACTGGGTGCGCAGCGTGCAGGACAAGAACCTGCTGCTGCGCGATTACGAACAGACGCCGTTGCAAGACATCCAACGCCTGGCCGCGCTCAACGGTGAAGCGTTGTTCGACACCTTGCTGGTGTTTGAAAACTACCCGGTGTCCGACACCCTGGAGGCCAATCCGGGTGGACTGCGTTTCAGCGGTCTCGAACATCGCGAGCAAACCAACTACGGTCTGACACTGATCGCCGGTGCCGGCGAGGTGTTGAGCCTGGACTTCAACTACCTCACCGAGCACTTCGCCGAGCGCAGCGTTGTCGGCCTGGCCGCTCATCTGGAAGAAGTGCTGCGCCAGTTTCTCGACGCACCGCAACGCTTGCTGGGCGAGATCGGCCTGTTGCCGGCGAGCGAGCTGCGCACCCTGGCCGAATGGAATGACCATCACGCCGCGTATCCGACCCAGGCCTTGATCCATCAAGGCTTTGAAGCCCAGGTCGAAGCGCGGCCACAGGCGATTGCCTTGCGGCATGCCGGTGCTGGTTTGACCTATGCCGAACTCAATCGCCGCGCCAATCAACTGGCCCGTCATCTGCAAACACTGGGGGTCGGTGCGGAAATCCGCGTGGGCGTGGCGATGCCTCGTTCCGCCGAACTGGTGATTGCCTTGATGGCGGTGCTCAAGGCCGGTGGCACCTACGTGCCGCTGGACCCGGACTACCCGGCGGATCGCGTGGCCTACATGCTCGACGACAGTCAGGCGCGGGTGTTGCTGACCCAGCCGCATTTGCTGTCGCAATTGCCCGAGACCCAGGCGCAAGTGGTGTGGGTCGAGGCGGGCGGTCAGGCCTTCGCTGACCTGGCACCGCACAACCTTGAGGGCCGGATTGATTCTGCCAACCTGGCGTATGTGATTTATACCTCCGGTTCAACCGGTAAACCGAAGGGCGTGGCGATTGCTCATCGCAACGTGCAGGCGTTGATCCACTGGTCGCACGAGGTGTACAGCGAAGAGGACCTGCAAGGCGTGCTGGCCTCGACTTCAGTGTGCTTCGACCTGTCGGTGTGGGAGATTTTCGTCACCCTGGCCCGCGGCGGCTCGTTCATCATGGCGCGCAACGCCCTGGAACTGCCGGACCTGCCGGAGCGCGATCAGGTGCGCCTGATCAACACCGTGCCGTCGGCCATCGCTGCGTTGCAGCGTGCCGGGCAGATCCCGCAAGGCGTGCGCATCATCAACCTCGCGGGAGAACCGCTCAAGCAAACGCTGGTGGACACGCTGTACCGCGAGACCTCGGTCGAGCACGTTTACGATTTGTACGGGCCGTCGGAAGACACCACCTATTCGACCTGCACCCGTCGCGAAGCCGGCGGCCAGGCCAACATCGGCCGGCCGCTGGTGAACACCACCGCGCACTTGCTCGATGCCCAATTGCAGGCCGCGCCGATTGGCGTTGCCGCCGAGCTGTACCTGGCCGGCGACGGCATTACCCGTGGCTATCTGTTCCGCCCGGGCCTGACCGCCGAGCGCTTTGTGCCCAACCCGCTGGCCAGCAACGGCGAGCGGATGTACCGCACCGGCGACCTGACCCGCTTGCGTGAAGACGGTGTGATCGAGTACGTCGGCCGCATCGACCATCAGGTCAAGGTGCGCGGGTTCCGTATCGAACTCGGTGAAATCGAAGCGCGCCTGCTGGCCCACGACAGCGTGCGCGAAGGCTTGGTGCTGGCAGTGGAAGGTCATAGCGGTCAGCAATTGGTGGCTTACGTGGTGCCGACGCAGTCTGACCTGAGCCCGCAACAGCAGGACGATCTGAGCGAAGCGCTCAAGGCCGGACTCAAGGCGCACCTGCCGGATTACATGGTGCCGGCGCAATGGTTGTTCATTGAACAATTGCCGCTGACCCCCAACGGCAAACTCGACCGCAAGGCCTTGCCGACCCCGGACGCCAACCAGCTGCAACGCGATTACGTGGCACCGCGCACCGCACTGGAGCAGCAGATTGCCGGGATCTGGCAAGACATTCTGAAACTCGAGCGAGTCGGCGTGACCGACAA
This sequence comes from Pseudomonas sp. PDM24, assembly GCF_019218905.1. Taxonomy (NCBI): domain Bacteria; kingdom Pseudomonadati; phylum Pseudomonadota; class Gammaproteobacteria; order Pseudomonadales; family Pseudomonadaceae; genus Pseudomonas; species Pseudomonas sp. PDM24. Next base: position 35,801 of record NZ_JAHUWR010000010.1, read on the forward strand.
CTTCTTCACCCTGGGCGGTGACTCGATCATCTCCATCCAGGTGGTGAGCCGGGCGCGTCAGCAGGGCATCAGCTTCACGCCCAAGGATCTGTTCCAGCAGCAGACCGTCCAGGGGCTGGCCACTGTCGCGCAGCTCGGCAAAGCCCTGGCGCCAACCGATCAAGGCCCGGTGACAGGTGAGACACCGTTGCTGCCGATTCAGCAATGGTTCTTCGAACAACCCTTGCCGCAGCGTCATCACTGGAATCAGTCGGTGCTGCTCAAACCGTTGAACCCTCTGCTGGCCGCGACACTTGAGCAGGCCCTGCACGCGCTGATCGATCATCACGACGGCCTGCGCCTGGGCTTTACCCAAACCCCAGACAGCTGGTCGGCGAGCTATCGGACCGTGGAACAACAGCGCCTGTCACCGTTGTGGCTGGAATCGGTCAGTGATGCCGCCCACCTGGAACGCGTCGCCGAACAAGCCCAACGCAGCCTGGATCTGCAACAAGGCCCGTTGTTGCGCGCGGTGTTGTTCGATTTGCCTGAGGGCGAGCAGCGCTTGTTGTTGATCGTTCATCACCTGGTGGTCGATGGTGTGTCGTGGCGGATCCTGTTGGAGGATTTGCAGGGCAGCTACCGCCAGTTACTGGCCGGCGAACCGTTGGCATTGGCGGCCAAGACCACGTCCTTCAAGCAGTGGGCGGAGCAATTGCAAACTCACGCCCGCAGTGAATCGCTGCTTGGACAACTGCCTTACTGGCAGGCGCAGCGCTCGGACGACGCGCCGCTGCCGCAAGATAACCCCCAGGGCAGCCTGCAGAGCCGCCATGCCTTGACGCTTTACAGTCGCCTGAACCCGACCTTGACCCGACGACTGTTGCAACAGACCCCGGCGGCTTACCGCACACAGGTCAACGACCTGTTGCTGACGGCGCTGGCACGGGTAATCGCCCGTTGGAGCGAACAGTCGTCGGTGCTGATTCAGCTCGAAGGCCATGGTCGTGAAGATCTGTTTGATGGCCTCGATCTGACCCGCACGGTCGGCTGGTTCACCAGCCTGTTCCCGGTCAAATTGACCCCGACCCAGGAGCTGGCCGGCTCGATCAAGCAAATCAAGGAGCAACTGCGCGCAATTCCGGATCGTGGCATTGGTTTCGGTGTGCTGCGTTATCTGGGGGACGAGGCTTGCCAGGCGTCGCTGCGAACCCTGCCGACACCGCGTATCACCTTCAACTACCTGGGCCAGTTCGACGGCAGCTTCGATAGCCAGAGCGGTGCCTTGTTTGTGCCGGCCGATGAGGGCAAGGGCGCAGAGCACAGTGACGATGCGCTGCTGGGTAACTGGCTGACGCTCAATGGCCAGGTGTACGGCGGCGAGTTGAGTGTCGGCTGGTCGTTCAGCACGCATATGTTCAACGCCTCGACCATCGAACGTCTGACCGAGGAGTACACCCGGGAGCTGGAACTGCTGATCGAGCATTGCTGCCAGCCGGACAGTCACGGCGTCACGCCGTCGGACTTCCCGTTGGCGCATCTGGATCAGGCCCGATTGGACGCCTTGCCGATAGCCCCGTCCCGGATCGAAGACATTTATCCGCTGTCGCCGATGCAAGAGGGCATGCTGTTCCATACCTTGTCGGACAATGGTTCCAGCCTGTACGTCAATCAGATCAGTTTGCCGGTGGGCGGTCTGGATGTTGAGCGTTTCCGCAAGGCCTGGGAGGCGGTCATCGAGCGTCAGGCCATCCTGCGCACCAGCTTCCATTGGCACGATGGCTTGGCCAAACCGCTGCAAATTGTCCAGCGTCAGGCGACGCTCGATTTGCAGGTGCTCGACTGGCGCGATCGCGACGCCAGCGAGGCGGACATCGCCGCGCGGGCCGCCGAGGACCGCACGCGAGGCTTCGAGCTGACCCATGCGCCACTGCAGCGAGTGTTGTTGATTCGCAGCACTGAAGATCAGTATCAAATGGTCTGGACCAGTCACCACATCCTGATGGACGGCTGGAGCAGCTCGCGACTGTTTGGTGAGGTGATCCAGCATTACGCCAAGGGTGAAATCAGCGCTGAAAACGGCCGCTACCGCGACTTCATCGCCTGGTTGCAAGCCCAGGACCAGGACGCCCGGGAGCTGTTCTGGAAAGCCCGGCTGGCCCCGGTCAACGAGGCGACGGCGTTGAGCCAGGCCATCCATCCGCGGCATGTGTCCGATGAACCCGGCCACAACGCCATTTACTCCCATTGGGACGCGCAACAGACCGGTCGTCTGCTGCAGTTCTGCCGCGATCTGCGGATTACCCCGAACACATTGATCCAGGGTGCATGGTTGCTGTTGTTGCAGCGCTACACCGGGAAAAACACCGTGACCTTTGGTGCCACGGTGTCCGGGCGTCCCGAGAGTTTGCCCAATGTCGGCAACATGCTGGGTTTGTTCATCAACACCTTGCCGATCATTCAGACGCTGGAACCGGATCAGCCCCTGGCAGACTGGCTGAACCGGATCCAGGCTTACAACCTGGATATCCGCGACCATTCCCAGGCTCCGTTGGCGGACGTGCAACGCTGGTCCGGCCTGGGCGGGCAGGCGCTGTTCGACAGCATCATCGTGTTCGAGAACTACCCGATCGACGACCGCCTGCAAGAGGACAACGATAGCGGCCTGAGCTTCGGCAAATCCATCGGCCATGACGTGACGAACGTGCCGATGGACCTGGCGGTGACGCTCGGCGACGAACTGTCGATTGAATACCTGTACCTGCGTAGCCACTTCAGTGCCGAGGCGGTGGAGGGTATTCGCCTGACGCTGGAAAACACCCTTGAGGCGATGATGCGCGCGCCTGACGAACGCCTGGGTAACCTGCAGCGCCTGTCGCTTGAACAATGGCAGGCGATGCAAACCTGGAGCGCCGAGCCGCCAGCGGATCATCAGCCGCAGCTGTTGCCAGAGCTGATCAGCCGACACGCGCTGATTCAACCCGAGGCCATAGCGGTGCAATGCGCCGGGCTGAGCCTGAGCTACGGCGAGCTGGAACGACGGGCCAATCGTCTGGCCCATTGCTTGATCGAACACGGCGCGGGGCCGGAAGTGGTGATTGGCGTGGCACTGCCGCGTTCGCTGGAAATGGTCGTCAGCTTCCTCGCGGTGCTCAAAAGCGGCGCGGCGTATGTGCCGCTGGACATTGATTATCCGCCGGAGCGTCTGGCGTACATGATTGAAGATTCGGGCATGGCGCTGCTGTTGACTCAGAGCAGCCTGCGGGCGACGTTACCGGTGCCCGAGGGCCTGTTGCGCCTTGAGCTGGATCACCTCGACGAGTCCCGTTATGCCGATGAGGCGCCGGTGTGCCGTGTGCTGGAGCAAGGACTGGCCTATCTGGTTTACACCTCGGGTTCCACCGGGCGGCCAAAAGGCGTGGCGGTGACCCAAGGGCCGTTGAGCATGCACTGTCAGGCCATCGCCAAACTGTATGAAATGGACACCCGCAGTTGCGAGCTGCACTTCATGTCGTTCGCCTTCGACGGTGCCCATGAACGCTGGTTGAGTACGCTGTACAGCGGTGGCCGGCTGGTGGTGCGGGACGGTTGCCTGTGGACGCCGGAGCAGACCTACCAGGCGCTGCACGAGTACGGCGTGACCATCGCCTGCTTCCCGCCGGCCTACCTCAAGCAACTGGCCGAGTACGCCGCGGCCAGCGCAATTGCACCGCCGCCGGTGCGCATCTATTGCTTCGGTGGCGATGCGGTGCCGGACCAGACCTTCGAACAGGTCAAGGCGGCGCTGCGTCCCGAGTACTTCACCAACGGCTATGGCCCGACGGAAACCGTGGTCACGCCGATGCTGTGGAAAGTGCCGGTGAGCCAGCAGTGTGAAGCGGCCTATGCGCCGATCGGCCGGGCAGTGGGCGCACGTTCCCTGTATGTGCTGGATGAAGAACTGAATCCGCTGCCGCCCGGTTTTGCCGGCGAGTTGTACATCGGTGGCTACGGGGTTGCCCGTGGTTACCATGGCCGGCCGGACCTGACCTGCGAACGCTTCGTGCCCAACCCGTTTGCCAGCGGCGAGCGGCTGTACCGCACCGGCGACCTGGTGCGCTTGCGCCAGGATGGCGTGGTCGATTACGTCGGCCGCATCGACCATCAGGTCAAAGTGCGCGGGTTCCGCATCGAGCTGGGTGAAGTCGAGGCCAGCCTGCGGCAACTGGCGCAGGTCAGCGACGCCCTGGTGATCGCCCGGGACAATGCTTCTGGCAAGCAACTGATCGGCTACGTCGTCACCGAGGCCGGGCAGCACGTGGATGATAAGGCGCTGGGTGATGAACTCAAGGCCGGTCTGCGCAGCACTTTGCCTGAATACATGGTGCCGGCGCAGATCGTCTGCCTCAGTGCCTTCCCGATCACCCCCAACGGCAAGCTCGACCGCAAGGCATTGCCCGAGCCGGAATTCAAAAGCGAGGAATACGTAGCCCCGCGCAATCAGCAGGAACAACTGCTGGCGGACATCTGGGCGCAGGTGTTGCAGGTGGAGCAGGTCGGTATCAGCGACAACTTCTTCGAACTGGGCGGCGACTCGATCCTGAGCCTGCAAGTGATTTCCCGGGTCAGGAACCACCCGACCCTGCAGATGGACCTCAAGCTGCGCGATCTGATGCGCTACCAGACCATCGCCGGCATCGTCGAACAGGACGTGGTCAAGGCGAGCACTGCGCAACCGGCGGTGGACCTGACCCATGTGGCCAGTGAAGGGTTGTTCAATCTGCTGCCGATTCAGGAGTGGTTCTTTGCCGAGGGCATGGCCGAGTCTCATCACTACAACCAGTCGTTTTTGCTGAGTGCGCGTCAGACGCTGGATCTGGATGCCCTGGAACAGGCATTGGGCTGGATCGAAAACCACCACGACACCTTGCGCCTGCGTTTCTGTCAGGAAGGCGGGCGCTGGTTGCAGCGCTATGCCGCACCGACCGAGCGCCGCGAACCGGTGTTGTGGCGCCGCGAGGTCGAGAGCAGTGAGCAGGTCGAAGCCTTGGCCAACCTGACTCAGCGCAGCCTCAAACTCGACGATGGACCGGCCTGGCGTGTGGTGCACATCGCCTTGCCGGACGGCCAGGCGCGGCTGTTGATGGTCATCCACCATCTGGTGGTCGACACCGTGTCGTGGCGGATACTGCTCGACGACTTGAAGGTGGCCTACGAGGCTTGCGTGATGGGTATCGAACCGCAATTGCCGATCCGCACCAGCAGCTATCGTGCGTTTGCCGAAGCGTTGCAGGCGCAGGCGCCGGTGATTGCCGAGCAGGAATTGGGCTACTGGCTGGAGCAACTGGATCAGCCGGGTATCGACCTGCCGTGCGACAACCGTCGCGGCAAGAATCAGGTGCGTCACCAGGCTCAGGCGCGGCTCAAGTTGTCCCGCGAGCATACCGAGCAGTTGCTCAAGCAGGCACCAGCGGTCTATCGCACGCAGATCAACGATTTGCTGCTGTCGGCCCTGAGCCGGGCGTTGTGCCGCTGGAGCGAACAGCCGTCGGCGCTGATTTTGCTGGAAGGGCACGGCCGCGAAGACCTGTTCGAGAACATCGACCTGAGTCGCAGCCTGGGCTGGTTCACCAGCATGTTCCCGGTCCGGCTCACCCCCGACAGCGCGGACATCGGCGCGTCGATCGTCAACGTGCAAGCGCAATTGGCGGCCATCCCGCAGAAGGGCATCGGCTATGGCGTGTTGCGTCATCTGGCCGGCCCGCAACTGGCCCGCCAGTTGGCCGACCTGCCGCAGGCACGGGTGACGTTCAACTATCTGGGGCAGTTCGACCAGAGCTTCGACGAGCAAGCGTTGCTGGTGCCGGCGCTGGAAGAAAGCGGCGACAACTACAGCTTGCAGGCCAATCTGGGCAACTGGCTGGAGATCGTCGGCCAGGTGTACGACGGTCAGTTGGCGCTGCGTTGCATCTACAGCACCCAGCGTTATCGGGCCAGCACCCTGGAGTCGTTGATGCAGGATTATCAGCGCGAGCTTGAGGCGTTGATCGAGCATTGCATGGCGCGGGTGGGCTGAGAGCCGGGGTTTTAATCATTGCTGGGGGGCGTTGCTCAGGCGCGCCCCTTTTTTACGGACATAAGGATTCTTTCGATGTCGCTACACCCTGATCTGGAAGCCTTCCTCGACCTGGCGCAAGACGGCCAGGACGCAGGCCAGCCAGCGCTGCATCAACTGACCCCGGCCAAGGCGCGGGCGATCTTCGAACAAACCACCGCGCAGTTGCGCTGGGATGCCCCTCAGGATATTGATGTGCTGGAGGTCAGCACCACGGCCCGGGACGGCGCGCCGCTGGCGTTGCGTTTGTATCGCCCGAGCGGGGCGACGGCACCGATGCCGGTGCTGGTGTATTTCCATGGCGGTGGTTTTGTAGTGGGCAGCCTGGATTCCCATGACGGAGTCTGCCGCGAATTCTGCCGGCGTACGCCATGCGCAGTGTTGTCGGTTGGCTATCGGCTGGCGCCAGAGCATCGTTTCCCGACCGCACTGGAGGACGGTGAAGACGCCTTGTCCTGGCTGGCGGAACAGGCGCTGGCCCTGGGGCTGGATGCCGATCGCGTCGCGTTCGGCGGTGACAGCGCCGGTGCTACATTGGCGACGGTGCTGGCCTTGCAGGCAGTGGTTCAGCCACACACCGTGGCCATCGTCCCCAAGGTGCAGCTGCTGTGTTATCCGGTCACTGATGCGTCGCGCACCCACGATTCGCGTTTGTTGTTCAGTGAGGGGTATTTGCTGGAGAACGACACGCTGGACTGGTTTTACCAGCACTACGCCCGCAGCCCCGAAGATTTGCTGGACTGGCGCTTCTCACCGTTGCTGGCCGATGACTTGCACGGGGTTGCGCCGGCGATTGTGTTGCTGGCCGGGTTCGATCCGTTGCTCGATGAAGGCCAGGCCTACGTCGATAAACTGCGCGCGCAGGGGGTGAGTGTCGAACTCGAACATTGCCCGGGGCTGACTCATGACCTGCTCAGATTGGCTTCGGTGATGCCGGATGTGTTGGGTTTGCATGAAAGCTTGAGTCGGGCGCTGAGTCGGCATTTGGGTTGAGCATGGAAACTGCAATGCGAATAATGCCCGTCAGTTAGGTTTGTGGTGGATGGGCCGGCCTCTTCGCGAGCAAGCCCGCTCCCACATTAGGTCGGCGCTGGTCACAAAATTTGTGATCACAGTAGATCCAGTGTGGGAGCGGGCTTGCTCGCGAAGAGGCCCATTAGAACACCCTAGAACTTCTTTGATCGTTCCCACGCTGGAGCATGGGAACGATCGGTTACAGGTTCTTCGCTAGCCTCGCGGATCGAAGTTATCCAGCACCCGATTCACCGCCAGCTCCCCGAGCATGACCACCGATTGAATCCCCAACATCATGTTGCGATGTGGCATGTCCATCAATCCGGCGAACTCACTGAGCATCATGCTGGCTGATGCCAGGGTTTCGCAGGCGTTGACCAGCAGAGTTTCGTTATCGACCTCGGCGCCGACATGGTAAATGGTGCTGGGTTTGCGCTTGGTGTCTTTGGGAATGTCCGGTTTGAGGTAGTAATCGAGGGCGCGATCGGCGGCTTCGTTGAGTTTTTTGGAATCGAGGGATTCGTAGGGGGAAGTTGGATCGGTTTCCGGCGGATTAGGCGTCGGTTTGAACATAGATGAAACTCCTTGATAAATGGAGCCGCAGACCTATTGCTACCAAACATTAGGGTGGCGGCTGTACGCAGGTTGGTAGACCGGGCATCAAGGGAACCCAGCGCGTCCGAGGGCGCCCTGCGCACAACCGCCATAACAAAACAGCAGACGAAAAAGCGTCAACTGCTTGAAACGTCGGCGTTGTGCGCCTTGATTAACCCGGGCTACCAAACCCGATCGCTGATTCGTCAGCGACCCGGAAACGATAGAACCCGGCCTCAAGGCGCACAAGCCGGCGGATTCTGGCGTAGTCGTAGGCAGCGGCGCAAGAATGTGTAGCCTGAGTGAGTGTCTGGAAGTGTCGTTTAAACAGTTCCTGTTTATTGGTCTGACTGTGGGTCTTGTGGTGGCTGTACCGGCCCCTTCGCGAGCAAGCCCGCTCCCACAGGGGATCTTCGGTGAACACACTATTTGTGTACGCCTGAGATCAAATGTGGGAACGATCATCCTCGCTAGCCTCGTGGATCGAAGTTATCCAGCACCCGGTTAACTGCCAGCTCCCCAAGCATGACCACGGATTGAATCCCCAACATCATGTTGCGATGTGGCATGTCCATCAATCCGGCGAACTCACTGAGCATCATGCTGGCTGATGCCAGGGTTTCGCAGGCGTTGACCAGCAGGGTTTCGTTATCGACCTCGGTGCCGACGTGGTAAATGGTGCTGGGTTTGCGCTTGGTGTCTTTGGGAATGTCCGGCTTGAGGTAGTAATCGAGGGCGCGGTCGGCGGCTTCGTTGAGCTTTTTGGAATCGAGGGATTCGTAGGGGGATGTTGGATCGGTTTTCGGTGGGTTCGGTGTAGGTTTGAACATGGTAAAACTCCTTGATCAATGGAGTCGCCACACGTCGCTGCTAAACGAGAAAGGGTGGCGACCGTACGCGGGTTAGCAGACCAGGGATCAAGGAACCCGGCGCACCGAAGTGCCCCACGCACAGTCACCATAACGCAGACCAGCGTAGGCAAAAGTAGCCGGCTGATCGAGAGATGACACTGCGTGCCTTGATATTTACCGAGCTGCTAAACCCGATCGCTGATTCGTCAGCGACCCGGAAACGATAGAGCCCGGCCTCAAGGCGCACAAGCCGGCGGATTCTGGCGTAGTCGTAGGCAGCGGCGCAAGAATGTGTAGCCTGAGTGAGTGTCTGGAAGTGTCGTTTAAACAGTTCCTGTTTATTGGTCTGACTGTGGATCTTGTGGTGGCTGTACCGGCCCCTTCGCGAGCAAGCCCGCTCCCACAGGGGATCTTCGGTGAACACACTATTTGTGTACGCCTGAGATCAAATGTGGGAGCGGGCTTGCTCGCGAAGAGGCCCGCTGGAACACCGTCGAACTTTCAGTTAAACCACCGTCCTTTTCTCACAAAAAAACGCCCCGCAATTGCGGGGCGTTTTCATTGGGGCTGCAATCAGAAGTCAGCCTTGACCGACATCACGAAGTTGCGCGGTTCACCGTAGAAGTTACCCCAACCTTCGGTACCGATTGTGGCGTAGTAGCGCTTGTCGAACAGGTTGTTGCCGTTCAGTGCCACGGACCAGGTGTCGTCGATGCGGTAGCCGATGCGACCGTTCCAGACCGCGTAGCCTGCCTGGGTGACGTTGTTGTTGCTGGTCGGCGAGACGCGGTAGTTGCCGCTCTGGGCATTGACGCCGGCACCGACGGTGACGCGTTCCAGTGGGCCGCTGAGCGCATAGTCGCCCCACACGCGCAGCAAGTGGCGCGGCACATAGGTGTTGTACGACACGCCGTCCTGACTGACATCGGCGTCTTCCAGAATCTTGGTCTGGGTGTAGGTGTAGCCGGCCAGCAATTGCAGACGGTCGATGACTTCACCGCTGACTTCAGCTTCGAAGCCCTGGGCGCGCACTTTTCCGGAGTTCAGCGAGCAGCTGCTGTCCGGGCAGGCCGGGTCATCCTGGGCTGCGTCTTTCTGGATGGTGCGGAACAGGTTGAAGGCGCTGTTCAGGCGACCGTCGAACCATTCACCCTTGATCCCCAGTTCATAGCTCTGGCCGATCAATGGCTTGAGGGTCGCACCGGTGATGGTCTTGTAGCCACCTTGCGGGGTGAAGATATCCGCGTAGCTGGCGTAGGCGGTCAGGTTGTCATTGATGTCGAACAGCAACGCAGCGAACGGGGTGACTTGCCCGGTTTCCTTGGCCTCGGAGCTTGTCGGCGTGCCTTCGCCGCGCCAGAACGAGACGGAATCGGTTTCGGACTTGTACCAGCTGACGCGGCCGCCCAGTACGAAGGTCAGCGGATCGGCCAGTTTCAGACGTGCCGTGGAGTAGACGCCGTATTGCTTGATCCGCATGTCCACCGGACCACCCCGGGAGGCGTTGGCCAGGTAAAAACTTTCATCCGGCTGGGGCAGGTGATGGTTGGGGTTCAGCACATTCTGAGTCTGAGGCAGGAGGGCCACGGCGTAGAAGTCGTCCTTGTGGGAGCGGCTGGCGTTGGCACCGACGATCAGCTCATGCTCTTGGCCGAATGCGTCGAACTTGCCGTCCACATACGCGTCGAGGCCGTAGTCGACCTGATCGTAGTCAAAGATGCTGCCGATCATCGCGGTACTGGTGCTGGTGGCGCCAACCGGTACTGAACCGCTGGGGAAGGCGTATTCCATGTCCTGGGTGTTTTTCGAGTAAACCCCCGCGACCTTCAGCGCCCAGTTGTCGTTGAACTCGTGTTTCAGGTCGCCAAAGTAGGTGGCCCGCTTGCTGCGCTGGTTGTTCCAAGCGGTGTTCAGGCACGTGGAGCGAGAGAGCTTCAGGTCACTGCCATCGGCGTAGCGCGGCAAGCCGCCCCAGCACGGAGTGGCATCGACGTCTTCATAGGCCATGCCCAGGCCCAGGGTGGTGTAGTCGCTCAAGTCGAAGTCCAGGGCGCCGTAGTAGATCTGGTCCCTGCGTTCGCCCACGTCATAGAAATACTGACGGGTCTGCTGGGTCACCACGGCCCGGCCACGGATGGTGCCGGCGTCGTTCAGCGGGCCGCCGGTGTCGACCTGGCCACGGTAGTTGTCCCACGTGCCGGCAGACAACGACAGTTGAGTGTGCGGGGTGTCCTGGCCGCGCTTGCGCACGAAGTTCACACCCCCCGCGGTGCCCCCGGCGCCCTTCATCATCCCGGCCGCACCGCGCAACACTTCGACCCGATCATAGATCGCCATGTCGCTGTTGAAGGCATCGGCCTGCACGTAGCTGCTGCCGATGTCCAGCGGCACACCGTCGTACTGGTACTGGCCGGTCATGCGGAAACCCCGGGAGTAGAAATACTTGCCGCCCATGGGCGAGTCGTAAACGGTGATGCCTGGGGTCTTTTCCATGACCTGTTCGATGGTGTTCAGGTTCTGGTCATCGAGCATCTTGCGCGTGATGACGGTGATCGACTGCGGGGTTTCCCTGAGCGAGTGCTCGCCCTTGCCAATGGTCACCGCGCCGGTGGTGTAGGAGTTGCTGCCTTCGGTGGTCGCGCCCAACCGCTGACCGTTGATGCTGGTCGGTGCCAGTTCCATCGCACTGCCGGTGGTCGGCGCCAGCAGCGTGACCGTGTTGCCGTCGCGTTGATGGCGGATCCCGGTGCCCTTGAGCAGCGCATTGAGCGAATCATCTTCCTGATAGCGGCCGTTGAGGGCACTGGAGCGCAGGTTCTGAATGCTCTCAGGGCTGTAGATGATTTGCAGATTGGTCTGTTGACCGAGGGTCTGCAGTGCCTGAGCCAATGGCTGGGCCGGGATATTCAGGGTCCATTCCTGGGCCTGGACATACGGCGTCACCGCCAGGGTCATCGCCAGGCCGAGGCCGGTGGACGTCATGCGCGAGCGAGTGGTGCTGCTCATTAACAGGGCGCGGGTCAGAGGTCGAAGCATGAAACGGGATGCGGACATGAGGTTAAGACCTTGGCAGGTATAGTTGGTAATGGTTCTTATTCATCTCATTAAGACGAGGAGGCCGCGGCAAACCGGAAAAAAATATTTTTCCGACCGGCCACGGCCTCGTCGATTACGCGGGTTGCAGTTCGCTTTTGACCTTGCCGGCCTCCATGCGCACCAGTTGATCGGCCACGTCGAAATAGCGGTCATCGTGGGAGATGACGATGATGGTCTTCCCCAGACGCTTCAGGTCGGGCAGCAGTTCGGTGTAGAAAATGCGCCGGAAGGTCGGGTCCTGATCGGCCGCCCACTCATCGAACACCAGCACCGGCCGTTCTTCGAGCCAGGCGTTGACCAGCGCCAGGCGTTTGCGCTGCCCGGTGGAAAGATCGGTGGTGCTGAACGCGCCGTCGCGCACGCTGACCTTGTGCGCGATCTCCAGGCGTTCGAGGTAGCGCGTGGCATCCTGTGGCACTTGTCGGTCGCCCTGAATCAGGTCATCGAACAGGTAATAGTCGGCAAATACCGTGGTGAAGTTCTGTCGGTAGTCATCGCGATTGAGGGCGGTGATCGGCTGGTCGTTCACGCGGATTTCGCCTTCGGTGGGGGCGTAAAGCCCCAGCAGCAGTTTGATCAGCGTGGTTTTGCCGCAGCCGTTCTCACCCACGATGAACACGATGTCGCCTTGCTCGATGCGCAGGTTGACCGGCCCGAGGCGGAAGGGCTCGCTGCCTTCCACGGGCGGGAAGGCGTAACGCACGTTGCGCAGTTCCAGGCTGTGGACCGGGCCGGGTTTGTAGCCATGGTCTTCCAGCAGCAGGTGCGGTTCCGGGGAGGAAAATTGTTCGCTGAGTTCGGCGATCCGGCGAAACGCAATCTGCGCCCGGCTGATGATCGGCAGGGTGCTGACCAAATGTTCCAGCGGACCTTTCATGTACAGCAGCACCAACACAAAACCGCTCATCACGGCCTTGTCGGCACTGGGCCAGAACGATTGCAGGGCCAGCGCCAGGCCGATGACCACGAAGAACAGCATCGAGCCGAACGACTTGGCAATGACGAAGGTGTTGATCGAGCGGATCTGTGTGTCACAGATTTTCTCGGCGGTTTTCTGGATGCCGGACACGAACATCCGCTGACGCCGTGGGCGGTGGATGCGCAGTTCCTTGGCCCCTTCGGCGATGGCGTTGTAGTGCTTTTGCAGCTCGTCTTCGGAGTCGCGCGCCGCGTAGAAACCGCGCATGCCCTTGGCTCGGGCGATGGCCTGGAGGGTGGTGCCGATGGCGATGGCCACCAGCATCATCAGAAACATCGGCCACGACAGCATGGCCAGGTAGCCGAGGCAACCGAGGGTCACGGTCAGGGAAATCGCCAACGGCGCGAAGGCGAAGGCGAAGTCGCTGATGGTGTCCACGTCATGGGTCAGCACCGGGATCAACCGGTGGCTGCGGTAGCGCTCGATCTGGTCGATCGGCGCCGACAGCACTTTCTCCCCCAGCTCTTTGCGCAGCCTGGCGATGATGTGCTGACCGACGTAGTTGGTGCCGATGTCGGAAAGAATCGAGGTCAGCAGCGCCAGCACGCACAGCCCGGCGAAAATCATCACCACGGTGCGGGTCAGGCCGTCAGCGGAGTGCAGGGCATTGTTGATGGTCGCCAGCAACACGGTGACGCTCAGGCCACCGATCATGCCGAGCACGATGGACACAGAGACAATCAGGCGGAAGGGCTTGAGCAGGGCGAACAATTCGTTGATCGCCCCACGCGTTGGCTTGGTCATGGAGGATTCCTTTCGACACGTAGGGAGTGCCGGTACTTAAGGAAAACGAATGGTCGGGGATTTTATTTAAACAGCAGTGGACGGGAATGCCGCACATGTAGGAGCCAGGCTTGCCGGCGAAGGCGTCCTTAAGAGCGCCTTCGCCGGCAAGCCTGGCTCCTACAAAAAGCTGGGCAAGCCCTTACCACAAAGGATTCAGAGCTCACGCACTACACGAAACCCCAGCCAGTCGCCGCTGCTGGTGGGCAGGCTGCTGTTGCGATTGCCGGAGCGGGAAAACACCGGTGCTTCGCCCCAGTCGTTGCCGCGCATGACCTGGCGTTTGCAGTTCTGTTCCAGCCACGGGCTGCCGTCGCTGGGCACGCCGACATAGTCTTCGCGGTAGCAGTCGGCGACCCACTCATAAACATTGCCGTGCATGTCGAACACGCCAAAGGCGTTGGCCGGGAAAGTGCCGGCCGGGGAGGTGAAGTTGTAGCCGTCGGCGGCGCCGTAGGTGTTGGCGTTTTTGGAGATCTGGTAGTCGGCGCCTTCATCGAACGCAAACGGGAAAGCCCCGGTGCTGCCGGCGCGGGCGGCGTACTCACGGATCGACTCGCTGGGCATGCGATAGGCATGACCGGTTTTCTTCGACAGCCAGGCGATGTAGCCCTCGGCTTCGGCCACGTTCATGCACACGGCCGGGTGGCGCGCGGTCTGTTTGAAGCTGGGTTTGCCAGCGGTGCAGCGACGGCCCGGCCGATCATCGAAGTCGGCGGGGGTGTTGCCGGTGGCGCGCACGTAGGCGTCCCATTCGCCGGCCAGTACCTGGAAACGACTGATGGCGAAAGGGCGGGTGAAGGTCACTTCATGCAGCGGACCTTCATCGGGTTGGTGGCCAACTTCATCCGCTGGCGTGCCCATGGTGTAGCGGCCGGCGGGCAGCACGACCATTTCCGGACAGTCCTTGCAGTCCTTGAACACCTTGCCGGGAGTTGGCGGGCTTGCGGCCTGGGCCGTACCGGGCAGCAGGCCGGCGAGCAGTGCGGTCAGTGCCAGGGCCGATAGGGTTCGCAGGGCGGAAGGTGGGTGGGACGTATTCATAAGTCGTCTCGGTTAAAGGAAAACGGTGCCTCGCAGCGAAGGTTCACGCGGAGCGCTTTTTGCCCAGCACGTTGATGAAGCGGTCCACCTCGGCTTCGGTATTGAGCAGGCCGGGCGCGGTGCGGATCACCGGGCCGACGTCGCGGCTGACTGCATCGCTGACAATCCGGTTTTGCACCAGGTAAGCAGCCACGGCATCGCCGTCCTGACCCTTGACCCGGAAGAAGCTAAACCCCGCCGAAAACCTCGGGTCGACCGGGGTGACCAGCTCGACACCCGGTTGCTCCAGCAAGCGCTGTTTCAGGTAACTGTTGAGTTGATGGATGCGCGCCTGCACGCCAGCTTTACCCAGTTCCAGGTGCAATTTGAACGCTTCGTCCACGGCCCAGCGATGTTCGAACGCGTGATAGCCACCCGGGGACATGGTGGTGGAAAAGGTCGTGGCTTCGGAGAAGGTCGGCACGCTCGGGCTGACGTACTTGAGCTCTTCACTGCGGCTGCAAACGATGCCGGTGCCGCGAGGGCCGAACATCCATTTGTGGGTGCCGGCAATGAAGAAGTCGCAGTTCATCGCCGGGAAACTCAGGTCTTCCACGCCGAAACCATGCACGCCATCGACCACGTAAATGATCCGGTCCTGGTCGTCGCGCTGGCGATTGTGTTCATCGACGAGTCGGCCGATGTCGCTGATCGGCAGCTTTACGCCACTGCCCGAGTGCACCCAGGTCATGCCCAGCACGCGGGTCTCGGGGCGGATGTTGCGGTTGATGGTGTCCAGCACCTGGTCGGCCGAGATCGACTGTGGCTGCTCGAACAACTGAATCTTGCGCACGCGGGTGCCATCGCGCTGGTTGCGAAAATTCAGGATGTTGTTCGTGGAGTAATGCTCGTGAACCGTGGTGAGGATTTCCTGATCGGGGCGCACCTGCACGCCGCCATAAATCATCGCCAGGCCTTCGGTGGTGCTGCCGGTGAGGGCGATCTGTGTCGGTTTGGCCTGCAAATACCGACCGGCCCAAAGCCGTACGTTTTCTTCGCGCTGGTGGGTCACGCCCAGGTCCCAGTCCATGGCCAGCCCGGGATTCAGGTCCAGCGCGGCACGGTGACGGGCGATGGCCTCGCGCACGGGTTTGGGGTGGGAGGTCACCAGAAAATTGGCGAAGTGGATGTAGTTCGGGTCCTGGTCGAACAACTGACGCAATTGCGCCCATTTGTCCCGGGGCAGGGTTTGCATCTGCGCGGCGGCGACCGGTAAGCCGAGGCTGGCACCCAAAGGCAGGCCGGCGGCGAGGACCCCGGCCTGTTTCAGAAAGGTCCGACGGTCACTCATGGCTTGAGCGGTTCCTGGCGAGAAATCAGCGTGGGCTTCGCGGCTTTTTGCACCTGCTCCCAGACCCGCAGGAAGTTACCGCCCCAGAGCTTGGCGATATCGGCTTCGGAATAACCGCGCTGGATCAATTCGGCGGTGACGTTGCGGATTTCGCCGACATTTTCCCAGCCCTTGATACCGCCACCGTCGTTGAAATCCGAAGCGATGCCGACGTGGTCGATGCCGACCTTGCGCACGGTGTAATCGATGGCGTCCCCGAGGTCCTTGAGCGTGGCCTTGGGCTCTTCTTCGAGAATGGCGTACAGGCCACTGGCGTATTGACCGAGCTTCTGTTCGGACCAGGCGGTGATGATCGGGTCGCCCGGCATCAGTGCCATCGCCAGGTTGGGCAATGGCGGCAGATCGAAACGCGCGCGCAGGGCGTTGAGTTTGTCCTGTGTGCCTTGGGTCAGCGGTTTGAGGTATTGCGAGAAGCCGACCACCTGCACCACGCCACCGCTGTTCTTGATCAACTGCAGCTCTTTGTCGCTGAGGTTGCGCGGGATGTCCACCGCGGCCCGTGGCGCCGAGTGCGAGGCCACCATCGGCGTGCGGCTCAGTTGCGCCACTTGCTCCAGGCCCTTGGTCGACATCTGGGACACATCAATGATCACGCCCAGATCGTTGAGGCGCTGCACCGCCTGTTTGCCGATGTCCGACAACCCGTCGAGGGCATCGGGGGAGTCGTTGAAAAACGGCAGCGGTCGTGACGAATCGGCCCAGCTGTTGTTGCCGATGTAGCTGAAACCGAACATGCGCATGCCGCGAGCGGCCCACAGGTCCAGTTTGCTCAGGTCATTGCCTAGCGGGTAGGCGTTGAGCATGCTGATGAAAATCGCAAACTTGCCTTCGCCGTGCAGGCGTCGGAAGTCGTCGGGGGTGTAGGCGATACCGACTTGATTGGGAAAATCGCGCACCAGGCCGGAGATGATTTTGTAGCGCACTTCCTGCTGGTTGCGCGCTTCTTCGACAAAACCGTCGGTGGGCCTGTGCGGCGCGTTCGGGCCGTTCCACATTTCCGGCCAGCCGAAGACCGTCAGGGCCGCGCCGGACAGTCGGCCGCGGTTGGCCTTGATCAAATCGAACTGGCCGGAACCGTCCTTGTCGGCCTCGTTGCCGTGGGCGCCGAAACTCAGGGGGACGGTGATGTGGCTGTCGAAGGAAAGGATCCGCCCCTGCAGTTCGGTGGCCTGTTTCATGACCTTGACCGGGTAGCCGGGATTGTCCTTGAACCCGTAATCCCAGACCAGCCAGCCTGCGCCGGCACTGATGGCCAGGGCCAGTGGCAGGCCGAGGTACAGGGCCTTTTTCGAATGTGTTTTTGTCATCGCCATCTCAGTCAGGTTCGCCGTTGAGTGCAGGCGCAGGGGCCTTTGCTATCTGGGAAGAACGAGTGACCAACAGAAAAAATTAGTGGCTTGTGCGATTCCCTGTGGCGAGGGAGCTTGCTCCCGCTCGGCTGCGAAGCAGTCGTCAATCCAGCAGACGCGATCTGTCTGAGAAAAATCAGGACCGCTCCGCGCTCCAGCGGGAGCAAGCTCCCTCGCCACAGGAAAGCCCTCTATCCACAGAAAGCCCCCCACAAGGGACTGTCTGGTGCGCTTAAATTTCCCCCCACAACAAACGTTCTAGCTTGGATAAAGCCTGCTTCAAGGCTGACACAGGTAGGGCAATGACGATTTCTCGACGCTGGTTCATGGCGGGCCTGGCGCTCACGAGCGCTGCGGTGCCTGCCGCTTTTTATGCACATCGTGAGCTGACCCGGGAAAAGGAACCGATCACGCCGGGGGAGGCCACGGTCGACCTGGCGAGCACCGCCGGGCAGCAACTGGCCGACAGCTTGCGCGGAATCTGGGACATTCGTTTTGTCGGCAGCGATGCCGGGCTTGAGGGCTTGCCGCAGGACGGGCTGGAGCTGTTTCTCGACATCGCTCATCGCGGGCGAGGGTTGCGCGGTTGCCTGGACACCGGTACTCACCTGCGCGGGGAAGGCCAGCCGTGCTATCAGGTCATCGGCGATCTGGCGCCAGCCAATGGAGCCGAACTGTACTGGCGGTTGATGCGCACTGACGCCCCGCTGGTGGCGCCGGTGTATGAGTTCAAGGCCAAACTCGACGAGGTCTGGGCAGCGTTCGGCAACGCCGGCAGCGGCACGTTCAGCGGCCAGGTGCTGAGCCTGAATCGCCCGTTGGGTTTGCCCGAACTCGACAATCGCTTTATCGCTATCAAGCGCCGGTTTCCCGAAGCGCGGGAGCGCACTGCTCTCAACCCGACATTTCTGGCGTGGCTGGTGTCCCCCGAACATCGATTGTTTCATCAGCTCTGGCACGCTTCCCGGGACAAATGGCACAAGCTCTCGGAGAAAAAACGCGAAGCGTTGCGCGGCATCGGCTGGCAACCCGGCCCACGGGACAACGAACGTGACGCTCGCGGGCCGCGCAAGGACCGCAACGGTTCGGGCATCGATTTCTTCTTCATGCACCGACACATGCTCGGCATCGCTCGGTCCATGCAGGATTTGCCTTCATGGCCGGCGTTCCCCCTGCCGCAACCGGAACTCGAGCGGGATCGCCAGGGCTTCGCGCGCTATTTCGACAATCACGATGGCAATGCCTTGCCGCCGACCTGGTTGACCGAAGGCGACGACGAATACACCCAGTGGGTCAGCGATATCAAAGCCGCAGAGACCTATCACAGCAACTTCCAGGTCTGGGAGTCGCAGTACCGGGATCCGCGTTACCTGTCGAAACTGACCCTCGGCCAGTTCGGCTCGGAGGTCGAGCTGGGCCTGCACGACTGGCTGCACATGCGCTGGGCGTCGGTGGCTCGGGACCCGTCCAACGAAATACCCGTGCCGATGGCTCGGGATCAGGCCGACTTCGCGGCGCGCTGGTATGCCCCGGAAAACGATTTTCTCGGCGATCCGTTTTCGTCCCACGTCAATCCGGTGTTCTGGCGTTTCCACGGCTGGATCGACGATCGCATCGAAGACTGGTTCCGCGCCCATGAACGTTTTCACCCAGGCGAACTGAGCCGCCTGGAGGTCAACGGCGTGCCGTGGTTTGCGCCGGGGCGTTGGGTGGAAGTCGGCGATCCGTGGCTCGGGCCGGACACCCACGGTTGCAGCGCGACCCCGGGTCTGCAGGTGGGGCGTTCGGTGGAGATGGATCCGGAAACCATGAAGCTGGCGTTGCGCATCACCTTTGGCGATGAAGACAACATGAGTGACCTGTTGCGCAAAGTGCCGCGACGGCCGTGGTATGCGCGGCATTTGAAGGTCAAGGGATGGCCGGTTTAGTCGGGTAGACCGCGTTATCGTTCATTCGCGGGCAAGCCTCGCTCCCACAGGATCCGGGCTGAACACAATGTTTGTGTACACGCAGGATTAAGGTGGGAGCGAGCCTGCTCGCGATAGCGATCTCAATGCTCACGCTGAGCTAGAGGATTTGCCAACCCCCACCCAACGCCTTGTACAGCGCAATACTGGCCTGTAACCGCGACAATCTCAGCTGCACATTCAGATCCTGGGCGGCATACAGCGTGCGCTGGGTTTGCAGCACCGTGAGCAGGTCTTCGGCGCCGGCCTGGTAACGGCTCTGGGCGATGTCGAAAGCGGTCTGTGCCTGGCTCAGTTCCTCCCCTTGCCACTGACGTTGTTCGTCCAGCCCGCGAATGCTGTTGAGGGCTTTTTCCACATCGGCGAAGCCATTGATGATTGCCCCGCGATAGGTTTCCAGCAGTTCCTGTTGACGCGCTGTGGCCTTGTCGCGCTCGGCACTGAGGCGGCCATTGTTGAAGACCGGCGCTACCAGCCCCGAGGACAGGTTGTAGAAAGTCGTGCGCAACAGATCCGAGGCCAGGTCGGCGCCGGTGCCCAGGCTGGCGGTGAGCGTCAGCTTGGGCAGCATCGCCGCGCGGGCGACGGTCACATCGGCTCGAGCGGCGGCGAGTTTGGCTTCGGCGCTGGCGATGTCCGGGCGACGGCTCAACAACTCACTGGGCACGCCGCTGGCAATCTCTGGCCAATGCAATTGATCGAACGGCTGCTCCGTCAGCGTCAGTGCCTGCACCGGTTGGCCGAGCAGGGCGGCGAGGGTGATCCGCGCTTCCCGGGCCTGTTGTTGCACCAGTGGCAGTTTGCGTTGCTGTTCGGCCACCAGGCTTTTTTGCTGCGCCAGTTCCAGCGCGGTGGCGCTGCCGGCGTCGTAGCGAGTCTGCACCAATCGCAAAACGTTTTGGGCGTTGGCCAGGTTCAGCTCGGCGATCCGTTGCTGTTCACGCAACGACAAGGCCTGGGTGTAGCTGTTGGCCACGCCGCTTTGCAAGGTCAGTTCCACGGTGGCCCGATCGAACTCGCTGGCCTGCAAGCCGAGCAGGGCACTGTCCCGGGCCGCCCGTTTGCCGCCCCAGAAATCGATTTCGTAACTGGCGCTCAGTTCCGCATCGTAATAATTCAGCGAGCGATTATCAGGGCTGACGTCCAGTTGACTGTAGCCCTTGCCGTGCAGCAAGCGTTGGCGATTGGCGTTGAGGCCAGCCTTGAGTTCGGGCAGCAGCGGGGCGCCGGCGATGGTGGCGCTGGCCTGGGCCTGCCGCACCCGGGCGACGGCGGCGGCCAGATCGTGGCTGCCCACGCTGGCCTGTTCGATCAGGCGATTGAGTTGCGGGCTGCCGAACTGCGTCCACCATTGCCGATTGCTGTGTGCAGCGGCCGCGGTGTTCGGCGATTGCCAGGCGGCGGGTGGTTGCAGGCCGCTGTCGGGGCGCGACGCAGGGGTGCTGCAGGCGGCCAGCAACAGGCTGGCGGCCAGTAGGGTCAGGGGCACTTTCATAGGTCGATCATTCACTGGTAAGGGCTGTGACCGGATCGAGCCGGGCAGCCTTGCGGGCAGGCATGAAGCCGAAGATGACACCGGTGACCAGGGCGCAGCCGAAGGCGCCGAGCACGGCGATCAACTGGAACGCGACCGCGACATTGCCGAGCAGCAGAACGCCACCGACCAGCAGCGCCAGACCGATCCCGGCGATACCGCCGACCACCGAAAGCATCACCGCCTCGGTGAGAAACTGGCGCAGGATGTCGCGCTGACGGGCGCCGGTGGCCATGCGAATACCGATTTCCCGGGTGCGTTCACGCACGGTCATCAGCATGATGTTCATGACGCCGATGCCGCCAACCAATAACGAAATTGCTGCAATCGAACCGAGCATCAATGACAGCGTGCCCTGGGTGCGGGCCTCGGCCTGGATCATGGCGGCGTTGTTGGTCAGTTCGAAATCGCGCTTGCCCTTGTGCTCGCGCAGCATCGTTTGTTCGATTGCCTGCTCGGCCTCCTTGACCTTGCGCGCATCCTTGGCGGCGATCACCACATACTCGGGATTGCGACTGCCAAACAGCCGCACGCTGGCGGCCGAGTAGGGCACGGCGATGCGGTTGTCGCTGTCGGAGTCGCCGGAACTGGAGCCTTTTTCCGCCAGCACGCCGAGCACCTGAAACGGCACGTTTTCGATCAGGATGTACTGGCCAATCGGGTCGGCCAGGTCTTTGAACAGCTTTTCCCTGACCTTGTGGCCGATCACCGCAACGGCGGCAGCACTGTCTTCATCGGCCTGGGTGAAATAGCTACCCTGAACCACCGGCCAATTGAAAATGCTCGGGAAGTTAGTGTCGTTGCCGCCCACATAGGCGGTGTGGTCGGCGTTGCCGAAACGCACGCCGGCCGTCGAGCCGTTGACCGGCATGATCCGCTGCACCTGGGGCAGGTTGGCGAGCGCGGCGACGTCGTTGAGGGTAATGATCCCGGGCGGCGTACGCGGATTGGGCGCGGCGCCGCTGAGGTAAATGATGTTGGAACCGAAGGCGCCCATCTGCGCCATCACCTGCCGCTTGCTGCCTTCGCCCACCGCCAGCATCACCACCACCGACGCAACGCCAATGACAATCCCCAGCAGCGTCAACGCGGTGCGGAAGCGGTTGATCCACATCACGCGCCACGCCGCCTGAACCGCGTCCACCAGTTCGCCTTTCCAGGCGCCATTGGGCTCGCTGCCGGCGCTCAGGCGCTGGCGCAGGTCCACGGCTTGCAGCGCGCCGGGTCGGGCCGTGCGCGGGGCGGCCGAGGGATGTGTGGCGGTGTCGCTGATGATCAGGCCGTCGCGGATTTCGATGACCCGGTTGGCGCGCCTGGCCACTTCGCGGTCGTGGGTGATCAGGATCACCACGTGCCCCTGACTGGCCAGTTCGTCGAGCAGGCTCATGACTTCGGCGCCGCTGTGGCTGTCGAGGGCGCCAGTGGGTTCGTCGGCGAGAATGATGTGGCCGCCGTTCATCAAGGCGCGGGCGATCGACACCCGTTGCTGCTGACCACCGGAAAGCTGATGCGGACGGTTGCCGGTGCGCGAGCCCAGGCCGAGGCGCTCGAGCAGGGCCGCTGCGCGGGCATGGCGTTCGTCCGCCGGGGTGCCGGCATAAATGGCGGGCATTTCGACGTTTTCCTGGGCCGATCCGGACGGGATCAGGTGGTAACCCTGAAACACGAAGCCGAAGGCCTCGCGCCGTAGCCACGCCAGTTCGTCACTGCCCAGACCGGCGACGTTTTCCCCTGCGAACAGGTAGTCGCCGCTGGTGGGGCGGTCGAGGCAGCCGAGGATGTTCATCAGGGTTGATTTGCCGGAGCCGGAAGCGCCGACAATGGCGACAAATTCGCCGGCATGGATCGACAGGTCGATGCCGCGCAGCACTTCCACCACGGGGCTGTCGCCACCGCCGTAGGCTTTGCGGATCTGTCGCAGGTCAATCAGGGGCGTTTGCATTCAGCCTCCGCTGCCGGTGAGCGGGGCGCTCAGCACGTGATCGCCTTCCGCCAGCCCCTCGAGAATCTGCGTGCGTAACCGATCGCTGATCCCGGTGCGAACCTCGCGGCGCTGAACCTCGCCGTTGGCCGCCACCACTTGCGCGATCTGGTGATCCGCCGCGGTGCCGTTTTGCAGGGCGGCGGTGGGCACCGTCAGCACGTTCTGCGCTTGCTGGGCGACGAAAAATACCTGGGCGGTCATGTCGGTCATCAAGGCGTTGTCGGCGTTGTCGACATCCAGCAGCACGGTATAAAGCACCACCCGTTCGCTGCCGCTGCGACCGCTGGTGGGGCTGCCCTGCGACTGTTCGAGCGGGCGCGGCGGCACCGGCAAAATCTGCCGCACGGTGCTGCTCCAGCGCCGGCTGCCACCGCTGAGGGTGGTGAACCAGGCGGTCATGCCGGGTTTGACCTGGCCGATATCGGCCTCGGAAACCTCGGCCCATACGGTCATCGGTGACAATCTTGCAATGCGCAATATCAGCGGCGTCTGTTGTTGGGCATTGAGCGTCTGGCCTTCCCGGGCACCGACGGCGACCACCGTGCCGGACATCGGCGCGTAGATCCGTGTGTAACCGAGCTCTGCTTCATCGCTGCGCAAGCTTGCCTGGGCTTGACGAATCTGCGCCTCGAACATATCGATGCGCGCTTGTCTCGCCCGGACTTCGGCGCGGGCGGTCTGCACATCTTCTTCGCGGGTCGCGCCGCCAGCCTTGAGGTTCTGCTGGCGCTGATACTTTTGTTGCGCCAGGTCGTGCTGGGCGCGCTGCTCTTGCAACTGGGCCTTGAGGTTGTCGATGGAAAAGCGCCCGGCGTCGAGTTTGGCTTTCTGGGTCGAGGGATCGATCTCCACCAGCAATTGGCCTTCCTTGACTTGATCGCCGGCCTCGACATGAATCTTCTGGATCTGCCCGGACGCCTGGGCGCCGACGTCGACATAACGTCGCGGTTGCAGGGTGCCGAGGGCGGTCACGCTGTTTTCGATATCGGCGCGGGTCACGGTGGCGGTGGCAAGTTTTTCACGCCCCGGCGGGATCACTTGCCAGGCGGCCAGGGCTGCGGCGGGGATCAGGCACAGAGCGACAAACAGGGCGCGTCGGGTAGGGCGGGGACGTTTCATGCGGGGTTCCAGCCGGTAGAAATCGGCCCGTCGCTCGGCGTGCGCGGCAGTGACCGGCGCCGCTGAACGCTGTCGGTGGACCGACAGACACGGGAAGCTGTCCTGTAAACGAGAACCCCGAACGGGAATTTAAGCGTTGATACATGGCGTTACAGGACGACAAATGAGGTTATTTCTCAAGTAAATGGATCCAGTGCTTTAAATCTATATGAGAATTACTATAAATTACGCCCCTTGCGCGCTGCCATCATCGTGCCGCCATCTCTTTTATGGCGCACTCTTTATGGCACAGATTGGCCCAAGAACCGGGAGTCATGTTGGAAAACTACTATCGCGAGCTGGTGTATTTCCTGAACGCCAAGCTAGGCAACCGTCAGGTGGCTGAAGATGTGGTGCATGACGCTTATCTGCGGGTGCTGGAGCGTTCCAGTGACACGCCGATCGAACAACCCCGGGCGTTTCTTTATCGCACCGCGCTCAATCTGGTAATCGACGACCACCGACGCAATGCCTTGCGGCAGGTCGAATCCCTGGACGTGCTCGACAGCGAAGAACGCTACTTCACGCCATCCCCCCACAACAGCCTTGATCACGGCCAGCGCCTGGACATGCTTCAGCGCGCACTGGCGGAGTTGCCAAAGCTGTGTCGCGAGAGTTTTCTTTTGCGCAAGATCGACGGCTTGTCGCACCCGCAAATCGCCGAGCACCTGGGGATTTCCCGGGCGCTGGTGGAAAAGCACATCGTCAATGCCATGAAGCATTGTCGGGTGCGCATGCGCCAGTGGGACGCCCATTGATCGGCACCGTTTAATCAGGCCTCGTTAAATTTTTTTTCATTGTCCTCGTTCCTATTCAACAGACGATCTGCTGCCGCACAAGGCTGGTCAGGTCACCCAGGCTTTATCCCCGCTGGTCCGGGGTTCATCCAGAGGACACTGGAAATGACACAGGCAATTGCATCGCCCATCGTTCACGACCTGATCGGCGTCGGTTTCGGCCCTTCGAACCTGGCTCTGGCCATCGCCCTGCAAGAGCGCGGGCCGAGCCAGGGCGAGCTGGATGTGCTGTTTCTCGACAAGCAGGCGGACTACCGCTGGCACGGCAACACCCTGGTCACCCAGAGCGAACTGCAGATTTCCTTCCTCAAGGACCTGGTGACGCTGCGTAACCCGACCAGCCCGTATTCTTTCGTCAATTACCTCAAGCACCACGGTCGTCTGGTGGACTTCATCAACCTTGGCACCTTCTATCCGTGCCGCATGGAGTACAACGACTACCTGCGCTGGGTCGCCGGGCAATTTACCGAGCAGAGCCGCTATGGCGAGGAAGTGTTGGCCATCGAGCCAGTGCTGCACCACCAGCAGGTCGAAGCACTGCGAGTGATCTCGCGTGATACGCAAGGTCAGCAGCATGTGCGCACCACTCGTTCGGTAGTGGTCAGCGCCGGCGGTACACCGCGCATTCCCGAAGCGTTCAAGGCACTGAAGGATGACGGCCGGGTGTTCCATCATTCCCAGTACCTGGAGCGCATGGCCAGGCAGCCGTGCGTCAACAACCAACCGATGAACATTGCGATCATCGGCGGCGGGCAGAGTGCGGCGGAAGCCTTCATCGACCTGAACGACAGCTTCCCGTCGGTGCAGGTGGACATGATCCTGCGTGGCTCGGCCCTGAAGCCGGCCGATGACAGCCCCTTCGTCAACGAAGTGTTCTCGCCGGAGTTCACCGACCTGGTGTTCCAGCAGGCCAGCAGCGAACGCGAGCGTCTGGTCAACGAGTACCACAACACCAACTATTCGGTGGTGGACATCGACCTGATCGAACGCATCTACGGCATCTTCTACCGGCAGAAAGTCTCGGGCATCGCGCGCCATGCGTTCCGTACCCTGACCACCGTCGAAAAAGCCACCGCCACCGAGCGCGGCATCGAGCTGACGGTGCGCAACAATGCCACCGGCGAAGTCACGGTTCGCCATTACGACGCCGTGGTGCTGGCCACCGGTTACGAGCGCCAGATGCACCGCAAATTGCTGGCTCCGCTGGAGCAATACCTGGGCGATTTCGAGGTCGATCGCCACTACAAACTGATCACCGACGAGCGTTGCAAGGCCGGCATCTACATGCAGGGTTTCTGCCAGGCCAGCCACGGCTTGAGCGACACCTTGCTGTCGATCCTGCCGATCCGCGCCGATGAAATTGCCGGCTCGCTGTATGACCATGGCAAGTCGCGTGGGCATGGGCGGTCGGTGATGGATTTGTTGTTGGCCACAGCGAGCTGAGATCTTCGGCGTCTGTGAGGCCGCCTTCGCGAGCAAGCCCGCTCCCACATGGGACCTGTGTTCGCAGGACTAATGTGGGAGCGGGCTTGCTCGCGAAGAGGCCCGAAAGAACATCACAAATCTTGAATCCAGAACCCTCCTGAAGAATCCCGCGCTGCAACGGCGCGGCGAAACCCGACCCGTTCCGAGGGCCATGTACTGAAGGGATAAATGGCGCAGTTTTTAGGAAACGTCCTACAGAACGCTTCCTCGGTCTTGCGTAGCCTTGCCGCCTCACTCATCAGTCATTGATTGACCTGGAGGCACGCGATGATCAACAAAACCTTGCGTATCCTGATCGCCGACGAACAGCATTTTCACCGGATGAAAACCGAGCGGCTGTTCAATCAGCTCGGTTATTACCGGGTGGCCCCGGTACAAAGCCTTGTGGAGATGCTGACCCTGGTCGAGTACGGTTGCGAGCCATTTGACCTGGTGGTCATCAATGCCTCGCTGGCGGATGGGGCATTGAACCTGCTCGGGTTCTTCCTCGATAACGGCCAGGTTCACCACACCTTGATCTACGATGGCCGGCCGGCACAGTTGTCGCCGATCCCGGCCGCCGGTGTTAAACACAAGGTTC
Organism: Pseudomonas sp. PDM24; assembly: GCF_019218905.1. Lineage (NCBI taxonomy): Bacteria > Pseudomonadati > Pseudomonadota > Gammaproteobacteria > Pseudomonadales > Pseudomonadaceae > Pseudomonas > Pseudomonas sp. PDM24. The sequence goes on from NZ_JAHUWR010000010.1 coordinate 62,479, forward strand.
AGCAAAAGGTTCAGGTGAGCCACGGGGCGCGACCGGATCTGGTGTCCATTCAACGGCTGATGGCGCTCATCGATCCGCCTGCGGGTGAAGCTTCACAGTCCCCCGTGCCTGCGCGATATCAGCATCAAATTGCTTGATTCTGGGTTGCCGCTCGTCGGAACTATCATTTCTGACAGGTACCTTCTTCCTGTCCGTCATGCAAAAGTCTTAGCGCAGCCGTTGCGTCCGGCACGTCGTTATCCGGCGTGCATTGGTGCGCAATCGTCAGATCTTTGCACAGGGAATTACCATGAAGTCAGTGCTGATTGTTGACGATCATCCGGTGGTACGCGGCGCAGTCAAAATCGTATTGGAGAAGGAGGGTTTCAAACGGATTTATGAGGCGTCCAGCGGTAGCGAGGCGTTGTCGATGCTCCGAGAGCATTCACCCACGCTGCTGGTGCTGGATCTGGTCATGCCCGAGGGCGATGGGCTGGATGTGCTGGACCGGATCAGGGCCAGTGATTGGTCATGTCTGGTACTGGTTTTCACGTCCCTGGATCCGCTGTTTTTTCAAGAGCGTTGCATGCGCGCCGGGGCCATGGCGTATGTCGCCAAGACCAACGACCTGAGTCAATTGCACAAAGCCGTGCATGCGGTCATGACCGGTTACACCTATTTTGCGCGGCTGCCTTCGGGATCGCAGGACGCCCTGCAACGCAGCGAAAAACAGATGATCGACAAACTCTCCAACCGCGAACTGACCATCCTGCAATACCTGGCCCGGGGCGCGAGCAACAAGGCCATCGCTGAGCTTATGCACCTGAGTCACAAGACCGTCAGCACCTACAAGACCCGCTTGATCGAAAAGCTTGGCGTGAACGCGGCGGTGCACCTGCGGGACTTCGCCAAGCGCAATCATCTGATCTGAATGAAACCGACCGTGCGCATCGTCCTGTTGGCCTTGGTGTTGAGCCTTGTGCCGCACGTTTCAGCGGCACTGGCTGACGAGCCGCAGCGGTTGCATTTGCTGGGGCGCTCCACCGTGGAGGGCTTTGAGGTCAAGCTGGATGAAAAGGACTGGCAATGGCTACGCGATAAACGAGCCCTTCGCCTGGGTGTAACGGGGGCGGATTACCCGCCGTTCGAAGTGACGCGTCACCGCGATGAACTGGAGGGCATCACGGCCGATTACGCCGAGCTGCTGGGGCAACTGCTGCATGTCAAAATCGACGTGCTGCGTTATGCCACTCGTGAGGCCGCCATGGACGCCCTCAAACGCCATGAGCTGGATCTGCTCGGAACCTCGAACAACTTCGAAGCGACCGACCCCGCGCTGACCCGGTCCCGAGCCTATGCCGAAGATCAGCCCATGCTGGTCACCCGACTGGACGAGCGAATGCCCGTCGACCTTGCCGGCAAACGCATCGCCATGGTCGAAGACTATTTGCAGGCGCAGACCGTTGAAGATTTTTATCCCGATGCAAGTTTGCAACTCTATCCCTCGGCACTCGATGCGCTCGGAGCGGTAGCGTTCGGGCCAGACGATGTGTACCTCGGAGACCTCATCAGCGCCAATTATCTGATCAACAATAACTACCTCAACAATGTTCATCTGGCGGGGCCTTCCGGTCTGGATGCCAATCTGTTCGGCTTTGCTTTGGCGAAGGACAATCCGCGTCTCAAAAGCATCATCGACAAGGCTCTGGCGGCGATTCCGATGGAACAGCGCGTGGTCATCGAAGTGCGCTGGAGTGCCGGCAGGGCTGATTCGGCGGGTCAGGAGCAGGTGCGTTTGAGCCCCAGTGAACAACGCTGGCTGGACCGGCATCCGACGGTCACTGTCGGTGCGATCGACAACTTTTCCCCGCTGACGTTCTACGATGCCCAAGGCCGGTTCAACGGGTTGACGGCGCAGTTGCTGACGCTGATCAGCCAGCGCAGTGGTTTGACCTTTCAGGTGCAACGCGGCCACTCACTGGACCGGCAGATTGAGCAACTCCAGGACGGCGAAATCGACCTGTTGCCTGTGGTCACTCCCAGTACCGAGCGTGAAGATGCATTGCTGTTTACCCGCGCCTACCTCAGCAATCCATTTGTGCTGGTCAGTGCAACGACGACGGGCAGCCCAAGGACGCTGGACGATCTGGCCGGTAAACGCCTGGCGATTTATCGTGGTCATCCGTTGTTCGGGTTCCTGCAGGCCCGGGCGCCGCAGGTGCGCCTGGTCGAAGTGCAAAGCCCGGCCGAGGGCATGGAACGGGTGATCAAGGGGCAGGCTGATGCGACGCTCAGTTCATTGATCGTCGCCCGTTACCTGATCGCTCGGCACTACCCGGATCGTCTGCGCGTCAGCAGCACTGTCGGCGACCAACCCGCCCGTATCGCCTTGGCCACGCACCGCGGCGCGCTGGAATTGCACTCGATTCTGAACAAGGCGTTGCTGAGCATTTCGCCTCAGGAAATGGACGATCTGGTGGCCCGCTGGAGCAATGATGTGGTGCTGGATGACAGCTATTGGCTGCGCCATCGTCAAGGCATTCTTCAGGCGTTTGCCGTGGCTGGCGCCCTGTTGTTGCTCGCCCTGGGCTGGATCGCCTGGCAGCGCCGGCAAATCCGTCAGCGCCAGCACTGGTTACGGCAATTGCAGGAGGCCAAGAACGAGGCGGACGATGCCAACCGCGCCAAAACCACTTTTCTGGCCACCATGAGTCATGAGATCCGCACACCGATGAACGCCCTGATCGGCATGCTCGAACTGGCCCTCAAACGTGCGGACGAGGGCGTCACCGATCGCTTTGCCATTGAGGTGGCGTCCGGTGCCGCACAACAATTATTGGCGCTGATCGGTGACATTCTGGACATCGCCCGTATTGAGTCCGGGCATTTATCCCTGACACCTGAACGCGCCAATCTTCGGGAGCTGGTGGAGTCGGTGTGCCGGGTTTTCGAAGGCCTTGCACGGCAGAATGAACTGGCGTGGCGAATCGATCTGGATGAACACAGTAATTGCGACGTGTTGATCGACCCCACCCGTTTCAAGCAGGTGCTGTCCAATCTGCTGAGCAACGCCATCAAGTTCACCCGTGAAGGCGAGGTGAGCCTGACGCTGCGGGTGACGCCCGTGACGCCCGTGACGCCGGAGCATCTGACGGTCAGTGTGCGCATTGAAGACACCGGCATTGGCATCAGCGACGTCGATCGGCACCGGTTGTTCAGCCCGTTCGCCCAAGCCAGCAATAACCCGCAGTCAGCTCGCGGCGGCTCCGGGTTGGGCCTGGTAATCAGCCGCACCCTGTGCGAAATGATGGGCGGCCAGTTGCAACTCGACAGCGTCCCTGGGCAAGGCACACAGGTCGACATCACCCTTGAGCTGATCGCACTGCAACCGTTGCCTTCCATTGCGGCAGTGGATAGCGGGGTGCAGGTGCCGACGCGACCACTGACGATTCTGGTGGTCGACGATCACCCGGCTAATCGTTTGTTGCTTTCATGGCAACTGAGCCACTTGGGGCATCGTGTTCTGGAGGCTGAAGAGGGCGCACGGGGGCTTGAGCTGTGGCGCGACTGTGAGTTCGATCTGGTGGTTACCGACTGCAATATGCCCAGGCTCAGTGGTTATGAACTGGCGGGTGCAATACGCGATGAAGAACGCGCCCAGGGATTACCGTCGACGCTGATTCTGGGCTTTACCGCCAATGCGCAGCCCGAGGAGAAAGTCCGCTGTCTGGAGGCAGGTATGGACGACTGCCTGTTCAAACCCATCCTGCTGGCGGATTTGAGCGCATGGCTGGCGTCCAGGTTTGCAAACGAAGCACCCGAGACGCTCGAAAAGCAACCCCCGCCCGAGATGGACTTGAGTGGCCTGGAGCAATACGTCGGTGCGGACCGCACACTGCTCGATCAGCTGGTGCGCAAACTGGTGGTGACCAACCGGGTTGATCGGGATGATCTGCTCGAGGCGCACGCCAGAGGTAATCGCCATGACCTGCAAGCCCTGGCGCACCGCATCAAGGGCGGTGCGCGCATGGTCCGGGCGGTGCGTTTGATCGAGCATTGCGAGCAACTGGAGCGGGTCATCGATGAAGGGAACACGGTGCTGCTCGATGAAGCCGTCGATCGGTTGCAGCACGCAATGTCATCGCTGGACAAGTATTTGAGCGCAGATTTGAGTCAAGGCTGAAACTCAATCCCACTGCGGCGCAATGCCTTTGGGGCTGGTCAGCCGCTGGCCGCGATCCAGGCCTGCGATCAGCGCCATGTCGGCGTCGCTCAGGGTCAGGGCGCAGGCCTGCAGATTGCCTTGCAGGTTGGCGCGTTTGGTGGAGGAAGGAATCACCGCGTACCCAAGCTGCATGGCCCACGCCAGCGTGACCTGGGCCGGTGTCGCCTGAAGGCGATCGGCGATCTGCTGGATGAGCGGATCCTTCAGCACTTCGCCGTAGGCCAGGGTCATGTAAGAGGTGATCCGGATGCCTTGGCTTTGGGCGAATTCGACAACCTTGCGGTTTTGCAGGTACGGGTGCAGCTCGATCTGGTTGGTGGCGATGTTCTCGGCACCGATGGCAGTAATGGCCTGTTGCATCAGGTCGACCGTGAAGTTGGATACGCCGATCTTTCGGGTCAGGCCCAGTTGTTTGGCTTGGAGTAAGGCGCCCATGAATTCTTCGACCGGGACCTGATCTTCCGGCGACGGCCAGTGGATCAGCGTCAGGTCCAGGTAATCGGTTTGCAGCTTGTTCAGGCTCTCTTTAAGGCTGTCGATCAACCGGTCTTTGGCAAAGTTGGCGACCCAGATTTTGCTGGTGATGAACAGCTCGTCACGAGCAATGCCGCTGGTAGCGATGGCCTGGCCGACCTCGGCTTCGTTTTCGTAGATTTGCGCGGTATCGATGACCCGGTAGCCCAGCTCAAGACCAGTGCTCACCGAATCGATGACCACTTGGCCTTGCAAGCGAAATGTACCAAGACCGAATGCAGGGATAGACATCAATGACTCCAGGGGTTGCAGTGGGAATGAGCGGGAGTATCCCCGGCTGGCCCCTTGAGAAAAACCGCTGGTTGGGCAAAGCACTGTTTACCGTAAGTCATGAATGGGATGTTTCAGTGGCATTGATGGTGTTTGGTCCGACGCCTTCGCGAGCAAGCCCGCTCCCACATTGGATCTGTGGTGTACGCAGATCCAATGTGGGAGCGGGCTTGCTCGCGAAGGGCGCGACTCGGTGCTGGAACTTGACCCCACCCCTAAGCAATATCGCTATGGCTGAATTCCTCGCCCAGAAAGTCGATCAAGGTCCGCACCGACGGCAACAATCCGCGTCGTGAGGGGAAGATCGCGTGCACGATTCCGCACTTGGGGGCCCAGCCCGGCACCAGTTCCACCAGTCGGCCGGCGGCAATCTCATCGCGCACCACCACACTTGGCAGGTGGGCGATGCCGATGCCGGCGAGCACCGCGTGACGCAAGGCCAGCAAGTCGTCGGTGACCATCCGCGGGGAATGACGAATCAGCGCGCTGGCACCGTCGGCACCGAACAATTCCCACTGATATTCCCGCTGCGCGCCACCCCAATGCACGCTCGGCAGCCCACTGAGATCAGCCGGCGTGGCCGGTGACGACAAGCGCTGCAAAAACGCCGGAATGCCCACCAGGCATTGGGTGCTGTTGCCCAGCACCTTCATCACCATGTCGGTGTTTTCCAGTGGTGGAAAGCGCACGCGCAGCGCGATATCGAACCCTTCGTGGATCAGATCGACCCGGCGGTTGGTGCTTTCGATGAACAATTCCACCAACGGGTATTTGAGCATGTAGCGGGTCAGCATCGGCCCGACCCAGGAATTCAGCAGCGCGGTCGGGCAACTGATGCGCACCAGGCCCTGGGGTTCGGAGCGATTGCGTTCGATCAGTTCGGCGGCGCTTTCGGCTTCGACCCGCATGGCCAGGCAACGCTGGTAGTAAGCCTGGCCGATTTCGGTCAACGAGCAATGCCGGCTGCTGCGGTGCAGCAAGCGCACACCGAGGCGTTCTTCGAGCTCGGCAATGCGTCGGCTGAGCTTGGATTTGGGCATGTCCAGCGCGCGCCCAGCCGGGGCGAAACCGCGGTGCTCCACCACTTGGGTGAAGTAGTACAGGGTGTTGAGGTCTTCCACCATCGTTCTCCAAATAGAACGCTAAGGCTGATTTTTGCAGTCTAGCGCACCAAAGGCGCCGGTTTTAAGCTTTGTCCATCGCGTCAAACAACAGATTCGGAGGCAAAGATGAAAAACATCATCGGTATCTACACCAGCCCACGACCTCACTGGGTCGGCGACGGTTTTCCGGTTCGCACGCTGTTTTCCTACGACAACCTGGGCAAACACATCAGCCCGTTTCTGCTGCTGGATCACGCCGGCCCTGCCGAATTCACCCCGACCACCGAGCGTCGTGGCGTTGGTCAGCATCCGCACCGCGGTTTCGAAACCGTGACTATCGTCTACAAGGGCGAACTGGAACACCGCGATTCCACCGGCAGCGGCGGCAAGATCGGCCCCGGCGATGTGCAATGGATGACCGCAGCGTCGGGGATTCTCCATGAAGAGTTCCACTCCGAAGGTTTCGCCAAGAGCGGCGGCACCCTGGAAATGGTGCAGCTGTGGGTCAACTTGCCGGCCAGGGACAAGATGGCCGAGCCCGGTTACCAAACGATTCTCGACGCTGACATTCCGAGCATCCCACTGAAGAACAACGCTGGCAGCCTGCGCTTGATCGCCGGTGAGTTCGAAGGCCACAGCGGCCCGGCGCGGACCTTTACGCCAATCGATGTGTGGGACGTTCGCTTGAACGCCGGAAAATCGCTGACCCTGGATCTGCACCAAGGGCGCAACACGGCACTGGTGGTGCTGCGCGGCACGGTTCAGGTCAACGGTGTGGAGTTGGTGCGAGAAGGGCAGTTGGCGTTGTTCGAACGCAATGGCAATCAGCTCAGTCTGGAAGCCAATAACGACGCCGTGGTGTTGCTGCTAAGCGGAGAGCCAATTGACGAGCCCATTGTTGGCCACGGCCCGTTCGTGATGAACACCGAGCAAGAAATTCACCAGGCCTTTGCCGACTTCCAGTCGGGACGCTTTGGCCGGATGAGTGATTGAAATCATTGTTGTAGCGCTGTGGCGTGCCGGGTTTGGCTGACTACGCTTGCCTGGCCACGTTTAAACGAAAAATCAGAGTTCACTTACGCCGGCCCGTTCGGCATCGATAAAAAGCGAGGATTACCCCATGACTACTTCCTACAAACGTCTCGACAAGGATAACGCCGCCGTTCTGCTGGTCGATCATCAGGCAGGTTTGCTTTCTCTGGTGCGCGACATCGATCCGGACCGTTTCAAGAACAACGTGCTGGCCCTGGCCGACCTGGCCAAGTACTTCAAGCTGCCAACGATTCTGACCACCAGTTTCGAAACCGGCCCCAACGGCCCGCTGGTGCCGGAACTCAAGGAGTTGTTCCCGGATGCGCCGTACATCGCTCGCCCAGGCCAGATCAATGCCTGGGACAACGAAGACTTCGTCAAGGCGATCAAGGCTACCGGCAAGAAACAGCTGATCATCGCCGGTGTGGTGACCGAAGTCTGCGTGGCGTTCCCGGCGCTGTCGGCACTGGCCGAAGGTTTTGAGGTGTTCGTGGTGACCGATGCTTCCGGCACGTTCAACGAACTGACCCGTCAATCGGCGTGGGATCGCATGTCTTCGTCCGGTGCCCAACTGATGACCTGGTTCGGCCTGGCCTGTGAACTGCATCGCGACTGGCGCAACGACGTGGAAGGTCTGGCGACTTTGTTCTCCAACCACATTCCGGACTACCGCAATCTGATGACCAGCTACAACACCCTCACCAACAGCAAGTAATTAATGTGGGAGCGGGCTTGCTCGCGAAAGCGGTGTAACAGTCGACATTATTGTTGAATGTGAAGCAGCCTTCGCGAGCAAGCCCGCTCCCACATTGGTTTTGTGGTGTTTTGCCGATCGCAGGCTTCGCCAGCTCCTACAATCTGTGAGATCTTCGCGCCATTGGCCCTTGCTGGAGTTGCTTGATGCTGTCACTGCTTACCGATCACCCGTTGCTCAGCGCGCTGATTCTGATCCTGATCGATCTGGGATTGTGGCGTTTGATCACGGCCAGCGGCAGCAACTGGAAACTGGTGGTGCGGCTGGTGATTTTCGCGCTGTTCAGCATGCTGCTGTTCAACGAAGGCTTGAACCCCATGGAGCCGGCGCCCTGGGCTGACAACGTGCCGTTGCACCTGGCGGCAACCGGTTTGCAAATTGGCTGGTGGCTGTTCGCCGCGCGCACCCTGACGGTGTTGATCGGCGCGGTGATGATGCAACGGGTCGGGCACACCGGGCGTTTGTTGCAGGATCTGCTCGGCGCGGTGATTTTCCTGATCGCGGTCATAGCCGCCCTGGCTTACGTGCTCGAGTTACCGGTCAAGGGCGTGCTGGCAACGTCCGGTGCGTTGGCGATCATCGTCGGCCTGGCCTTGCAAAGTACCCTCAGCGACGTGTTTTCCGGGATCGTCCTCAACACCACAAAGCCCTATCAACTGGATGACTGGATCTCCATCGACGGCACCGAAGGCCGGGTCACCGACATCGACTGGCGCGCCACGCGCCTGCAAACCGCCCAAGGCAGCATGGCGGTGATTCCCAACTCCCTGGCGGCCAAGGCCAAGATCGTCAACTTCAGTCGCCCCAGCGATATTTTCGGCGTCTCGATCAGCTTGCAAGTGAGCCCCCACGCTCGTCCGCAAACGGTGATCGATGCACTGGAGCGGGCCATGCAGGGCTGCCGCTTCCTGTTGAACAAACCGGCACCGTGCGTGGCGTTGAAAAGCTCCGGCAGCACCGGCGTGGAGTATGAAATCAGCGGTTTCGTGGTTTCCATGGATCAGAAACGCATGGTGCGTAATTTGCTGTTCGATCTGGCATTCCGGCACTTGCAGGCGTCCGGGGTCAGTCTGTTGTCGAGCGTTGAACCCAACGCGCCTGCTGCGCTGTCACGGCAGCGGGCGTTGCTGGATAGCTCGAACATCTTCTCGACCCTGCGTCAGGAAGAGAAAGAAACCTTCAGCCAGAACATGAAGCTGCAAACCTTCCGCGCCGGGGAAATGATCCTGCCGGCGGGGGAGGTGAGCGATCACCTGTTCATCATCGAATCCGGCGTGGTGTCGGTCGCCCTGAGTCGCGGTGGCAAAAAGTTCGAGGCCGGGCGCATGGGACCGGGTGAGGTGATTGGCGAGGCCGGGATTCTGTCCGATGAATCGGCGCTCGCCGACTTTTCGGCCAAGACATTCTGCACGCTCTACCGCATCGAGAAGGAATACCTCAAGCCATGCCTGGATGCGCGGCATGACATCAGCGAAGCGATGAAGGCGTTGTTCGATTACAGGATGCATACGGCTCAGACGCTGATTCAGGAAACACCCAAGGTGGTGGAGAAAAAGGGGTTTTTGCAGTGGTTGCGCAAGCGTAGCGGCTGATGTGTTGGTTGCCTGTTCGGGCCCCTTCGCGAGCAAGCCCGCTCCCACATTAGATCTTCAGTGAACACAGGTTTTGTGTCCGGCGAAGTCCAATGTGGGAGCGGGCTTGCTCGCGAAGGGGCCTGAGCCATCACTGAATATCTTCCGGCCGATTGGCATCCTCAACTTCCCAATAATTGGCTATTTGTACAACGTCAGGTCGGCATTAACGTAGCGCCAACCTCACCTGTTATTGGAGCTCACCATGCAACCTCGTATCGATTTCTACACCGCCTCCCCGGACGGCCTGAAAGCCATGATGGCCCTGGAAGCCGCGGTCTCGAAGCTGCCGCTGGAAAAGTCGCTGATCGAACTGGTCAAGCTGCGCGCATCACAGATCAACGGCTGTGCCTTCTGCATCGACATGCACACCGCCGATGCCATCAAGGGTGGGGAAACGCCACGCCGGCTGTTTGCCGTGACGGCCTGGCGCGAGGCACCGTTCTTCACCGATCGTGAACGTGCCGCACTGGCCTGGACCGAATCCTTGACTCAACTGAGCCTGACCCACGCCCCGGACGAAGACTATGCACTGCTCAGCGCCGAGTTCAGCCCCAAGGAAATGGTCGACCTGACCGTGGCGATTTCCACCATCAACAGCTGGAACCGCCTGGCCGTGGGTTTTCGCAAAATGCCTCAAGAGTAAGAATCGGGCTCAATGCGCATCGGCACTCGGCGCGGCCGGTGGTTGTACCTTGCGCATCAAGGGCACCATCGCCGTGGCGAGGATGAAGCAGACCATGATCATCAGGAACACGTCGCCATAAGTTTGCGTCTGCGCTTCGCGGTAGGTCAGCAGCCACAACTGACGCAGGCTGGCGGTGACGCCGATGTCACCGCTCTGGCCGAGGGCGGCGAAGTTATTGCCGACCTGGGACAGCCACTGATTCAGCGCTTCGTTGGTGCTGTTGAGGTTCTCCGCCAACCTAGTGAAGTGCAGGTTGGTGCGGTCATTGAGGATCGTGGCGCACGCGGCGATGCCCATCGCGCCGCCGAGGTTGCGCATCAGGTTGAACAATCCCGAGGCATGTTTGAGCCGCGCGGGCGCCAGTCCGCCGAGGGTCAGGGTCACCGCGGGCGGCACTGCCAGTTGTTGAGCGATCCCGCGCAAGGCTTGCGGCAGCATCAACTCTTTAGCCCCCCAGTCATGGGTGATCGGGCTGAAATCCCACATCGACAGGGCGAACAGCCCAAGGCCGGTCATCATGATCCAGCGCAAGTCGATGCGGTTGGCCAGAAAGGCGTACAGCGGAATCGCCAGAATCTGGAACACCCCGGTGGAAAAAACCGCCAAGCCAATGTCCAGCGCACCGTAACCGCGCACCCGGCCGAGAAACAGTGGCGTCAGGTAAATTGTCGCGAACAGGCCGATCCCCGTGACGAACGAAAAGAAACAGCCGAGGGCGAAGTTGCGGTCTTTCAAGGCACGCAGATCGACGATCGGATTGGCCACGTGCAGGGTTCTACCAATGAAGGCCAATCCGGCCAGGCCGCTGATCCAGGCGGTGGTCAGAATCGTGCTGTCGCTGAACCAGTTCCAGCGCGGGCCTTCTTCGAGGGTGTATTCCAGGCAGCCGAGAAACACTGCCATGAACAGCATGCTCAGGTAGTCGGCGCCCTTGAGCAGTGACAATTCCGGCTGGTCGATTTTCACCAGCATCGGCACCGCCACCGCAACGAAAATCCCCGGCACCAGGTTGATGTAGAACAGCCAGTGCCAGGACGAAATGTCGGTGATCCAGCCACCGATCACCGGCCCGAGCGTCGGTGCCAGCGAGGCCACGGCGCCGATGGTCGCGGCGGCGATCACCCGTTGTTTACCGGTAAAGAAAAAGAACGCGGTGGTGAACACCAGCGGGATCATCGAACCACCGAGAAACCCTTGCAGGGCGCGAAAGGCGATCATGCTCTGGATGTTCCAGGCCGCGCCGCAGAGCAGGCTGGCCAGGGTGAAACCCACCGCCGAGGCGCAGAACAGCCAACGGGTCGAGAACACCCGGGACAGCCAGCCCGACAGTGGAATCACGATGATTTCGGCGATCAGGTAACTGGTCTGCACCCACGCGGTTTCGTCGGTGCCGGCCGAGAGCCCGCCGCCGATGTCACGCAGCGACGCCGAGACGATCTGGATATCCAGCAGCGCAATGAACATGCCGATGCACATCGTGGCGAAGGCGAACACCTTGGTCGCCGTCGCCATGTTGGCGGCGTTGAACGGCTGCGCGGGGGCGGCGAGGGCGCGATTCATGGCGCGCTGGCCACGGTCGGGGTTTCAGGCTCGGCGCGGGTGTCCACTTCGGCCGTCACCGACAGACCGGGACGCAGATGACCGAGCACGCCGTCGGCCGGGTCGAGCAGGATTCGCACCGGCACCCGCTGGACGATTTTGGTGAAATTGCCGGTGGCGTTTTCCGGTGGCAGCACACTGAACTGCGAACCGCTGGCTGGCGCGAGGCTGTCCAGATGACCGTGGAATTCACGTCCCTTGAGCACGTCCGCATGAACGATCACACGCTGGCCTGGCGTCATCCGCGACAGCTGATCTTCCTTGAAGTTGGCATCGACCCACAGCCCGCTGGCCGGCACCACCGACAACAGTTGCGAACCGGCTTGAGCGTAAGCGCCGACCCGTGCCCGACGATTGCCGATCACGCCGTCGACGGGGGCTTTCAACTCGGTGTAACCGACGTTCAACTGCGCCAGGTCACGCTCGGCTCGCGCCTGGATCAACGCGGCGTGCGCTTGCTGCTTCTGGGTTTCGATCACGTTCAACTGACGTTGCGCGGCCAGCAGTTCGGCCTGAGCCCGGGCACTCTGCGCCTGTGCAGTCTTGAAGGTGGCGTCGGCCCGTTGCGCGCTTTCCACCGAGACGGCATTGCTGTTCACCAAGCGTTTGTAGCGGGCGTTATCGTCCCGCGAGCGGGCCGTTTCGGCGCCGGCGGCATCGATGCCGGCGCGGGCCTGGCCGATCACCGCGTGTTGCAGTTGTTCGGTGGCGTCGAGGTTGGCGATTAACGCTTCTTCGGCAGCCACCGCACCCTCGGCCTTCGCCAGGTTGGCGCGATAGTCGCGGGCGTCGAGCCGAATCAGCACATCGCCGGCCTTGACCTTCTGGTTGTCGGTGACCAGTACCTGTTCGATATACCCCGCGACCTTCGGTCCGATCACCGTGACGTCGCCACCGATGTAGGCATCGTCGGTTTCTTCGATGAAACGGCCGGCGGTCCACCAATGGGTTGCGTACAGCCCGATGATTACCAGAGCCGCAATACCTGCTGTCAGCGAGAGCAACCTTTTAAGCAGGGGAGGCTTGGGTGTGTTCATCGCGACAGCAAGGTCGGGTTCAGGGCTGGGCATGCTGGTCATAGAGAAGTACCTGTGAGAAATGATGCTTTATTATGGATGCAATATGACGTAGGTAATATTTTCTGGCAATGGGTTCAGGCTGCCGGTTGTCAGGTTGGCTTTGAGTGACAGAACGCATCGCGGGCTTCTTTTATCGAAGCCTTGGCCGCCCGCCCTCATTTTTTGATTCTGATTCAACATCCCATCCAGTCTTCCGACGGGGTCACAACACGGGGGATCGAGGGAATCCATTGCTTCCAGTTAATAGGAAGCATTACTATTCGCGCCTCCTCTCCACAGCACACCGCAATGACCCCCAAGCTGCCCCGCAGACACGGCTTTTTCGAGCATTACGAAGAGTTGATCGGCACCTGGACCCGTCGCCTGAGAAATCGTCAGCAGGCCGAGGACCTGGCCCACGACACCTTCGTGCGGGTGCTTGAGTCCGATTCGGCGGCGGTGCAACAACCTCGGGCGTATTTGCACCAGACCGCACGCAACATTGCGGTGGACGGGTATCGGCGTGAGGATCGGCGGGGGGCCATGGAGTCGGAGGCGATTGATCACAGTGTGTCGTCGTCCGGCGACCCGGAGCATTTCATGCACGCGATCCAGTTGGCCGACTCCATCGAACGGGCGCTCACCGAGCTGCCGGTCAACTGCCGCAAGGTGTTCGTCTGGCAGAAGATCGAAGGCCTGACCCAGGCCGAAATCGCCGAACGCCTGGGGCTGTCCAAGAACATGGTGGAAAAGTATATGATCCGCACCCTGCGGCATTTGCGTGATCGTCTGGACGGGTTACAACCATGATTCGCCGCACCTTCTCATCCCCGGCCAAACAGGACTTTCCATGATGGATACTCGTGATTGTGCGTGCGGGCAAACAACGGTTCGCGACGACGCGGCGCGGTGGTTTGTGCGTTTGCAGGAGCCTGCCGTTAACGCCGAAGAGCGGCGAGGTTTCGAGGTCTGGCTGGACGAACACCCGCAGCATCGTGACGAATATCAAATGCTCCAGAGCCTGTGGGCGGCAGCCGATCTGCTTCCGGCCAAGCGTTTGCACGCCTTGTGCGAAACTTCGCCGGCCCGCGGCAAACGTCGTCCGTTGGTGCGTTATGCAGTGGCCGCCAGTGTGTTGGTAGTGGCGCTCGGCCTGGGGTTGTTCAGTGGCTTGAACCCTCCGGCGACCTACACGGCTGAATATTCCACGGCCCTTGGCGAGCGTCGTCATGTGGCGTTGCCGGACGGTTCGGTGATCGATCTGAACAGCCGCAGCCAGGTGCAGGTGCGCTATGAAAAGGATCGTCGCGGCATCGAGTTGACGCAAGGCGAGGCGATGTTCAGCGTCGAGCACGACAGCAGCCGACCGTTCGTGGTCGAGGCGGGCAGCGGTAAAGTGACCGTCACCGGCACCCGTTTCGACGTGCGTCGCGACAGCGCCGAAACCCGGGTCGCGGTGGAGCAGGGCACGGTCAAGGTTCAAGGCGACGGCGACGAATTCGTCAGTCTCACCGCCGGTCTCGGTACTCGCGTCGATGCCCAGGGCAAGGTGGCCGTCGCCTATGCGGTCAACCCTGCGGAACTGACCGCATGGCGCAGCGGAAAACTGGTGTTCAACAACGCCAGCCTCAGCGAAGTGGCCGAAGAAGTGTCGCGCTATCGGGAAAAACCGCTGACGGTTGGTAGTGCCAAAGTGGGCAATCTACGCCTGACCAGCGTGTTCAAATCTGACAACACCGACGCGCTGCTAAAGGCCTTGCCGAGCATTCTGCCGGTGGCCATCCGCACCCTGGATGACGGCAGTCAGGAAATAATTGCCCGATAGATTCAGGTTTTTTTCGAGTTCTTCGTCTTCTTGTCCAACTGCAACTGGTTTGCATTAACAGCCGCACACTCTTGCGATCCACAGGACAATGTTCGACGTGAAGAAAACCATCGCTAAAAATAACAAATCATCCTGGCTGCCCCTCGCTCTCGCCCTGGCGGTCAGTTCGGCGCTGCCCCAGGCGTTCGCTGCGGATACCATTCATATTCAGGCGCAGCCGTTGGGCCAGGCCTTGAGTCAGCTGGGCCAGCAAACCTCGCTGCAGGTTTTTTTCAGCCCTGAACTGGTGGCCGGCAAACAGGCTCCGGCAGTCGACGGCAATCTTTCACCGGAACAAGCCTTGCGCCAATTGCTGCAAGGCAGTGGTCTGGAATACCGGATCGATGAAGGCTCGGTGACCCTGATGCCAGCCCCGACTTCCGCCGCCAACGGCCCGCTGGAACTGGGCGTGACCGACATCAAAGTGGTCGGCGACTGGCTCGGCGATGCCGACGCCGCGGTGGTGCAAAACCATCCCGGCGCGCGCACGGTAATCCGTCGTGAAGCCATGGTCGAGCAGGGCGCCATGAACGTTGGTGACGTGCTGCGTCGTGTACCCGGCGTGCAAGTGCAGGACGCCAACGGCACCGGCGGCAGCGATATTTCCCTGAACGTTGGCGTGCGCGGCCTGACCTCACGCCTGTCGCCACGCTCCACCGTGCTGATCGACGGCGTGCCGGCCGCCTTCGCCCCTTATGGCCAACCGCAGCTGTCCATGGCGCCGATTTCCTCCGGCAACCTCGACAGCATTGACGTGGTGCGCGGCGCCGGTTCCGTACGTTATGGGCCGCAGAACGTCGGTGGCGTGATCAACTTCGTTACCCGCGCGATCCCGGAGAAGGCCACCGGCGAAATCGGCACCACCCTGGAAACCACTCAGCGCGGCGGCTGGAAACACATCGACACCGCGTTTCTCGGTGGCACCGCCGATAACGGCATGGGCGTGGCGCTGTTGTATTCCGGGGTGAACGGCAACGGTTATCGCAAAAGCAACAACAGCAATGACATCGACGACGTGATCCTCAAGACCCATTGGGTACCTACCGATCAGGACGATTTCAGCCTCAATTTCCATTACTACGATGCCAGCGCCGACATGCCCGGCGGCCTGACGCAGAAGCAGTACGACGCCGATCCGTTCCAGTCCGATCGTGACCATGACAACTTCAGCGGCCGCCGCAAGGACGTGTCCTTCAAGTGGATTCGGCAGATCGACGACCGCACCCAGGCCGAAGTGCTGACCTACTATTCCGACAGCTTCCGTGGCAGCACCATCGCCGCTCGCGACCAGAAAACCCTCAGCTCCTATCCGCGTACTTATTACACCTTCGGCATCGAACCGCGGGTGTCCCATGTATTCGATCTGGGCCCGACCACGCAGGAAGCCAGCGTCGGTTATCGCTACCTGAAAGAGGGCATGCATGAAGAGGCGAGCCGCCTGGCGCTGGTGAACAATCAGCCGGTGGTCACCAGAACCTCCGATGGTCATGTGTTCCAGGATCGTACCGGCGGCACCGAAGCCCATGCCGTGTACATCGATGACAAGATCGACGTCGGCAACTGGACCGTGACCCCCGGCATCCGTTTTGAAAGCATCAGCACTGAATGGCACGACCGGCCGGTTCTCGACACCGCTGGCAAACCTGTTCAGGAAAAGCGCCGCAGCATCGACAGCAACGAACCGCTGCCGGCCCTGAGCGTGATGTATCACATGTCCGAGGCCTGGAAGCTGTTTGCCAACTACGAAACCTCGTTTGGCAGCCTGCAATATTTCCAGCTCGGTCAGGGTGGTTCGGGTGACAACACCGCCAACGGCCTGAACCCGGAAAAGGCCAAGACCTACGAGATCGGTACGCGCTACAACGATGACGTGTGGGGCGGGGAAGTGACGCTGTTCTACATCGACTTCGATAAAGAACTGCAATACATCAGCAACGATGTGGGCTGGACCAACCTCGGCGCCACCACGCACCAGGGCCTTGAAGCCTCGGTGCACTACGACATGGCGGCGCTGGACCCTCGGCTCGACGGCCTGACCGCCAACGCCGGTTTCACCTACACACGCGCCGTTTATGAAGGCGAGATTCCAGGCTTCAAGGGCCGTGACCTACCGTTCTACTCGCGTCAGGTGGCGACCGCCGGCCTGCGTTACGACATCAACCGCTGGACCTACAACCTCGATGCCTTTGCCCAGTCCAAACAGCGCTCGCCAGGCACCGCGGTGAACGCTGATGGCAGCTTCAGCGGCAACTACATCACCGAAGGCAGCGCGGACGGCCAGTACGGCGACATCCCGGGTTACGTCACCTGGAACGTGCGTGGCGGGTATGACTTTGGCTCGCACCTGTCGAACCTGAAAGTCGGGGCAGGGGTGAAGAACATCTTCGACAAGCAGTACTTCACCCGCTCCAGCGACAACAACGCGGGGATGTACGTCGGCGCACCGCGTACGTTCTTTGTGCAGGCCAGCGTCGGGTTCTGATAGACCGAGGTGAATTCATTCGCGGGCAAGCCTCGCTCCTACGGATTTGTGTCGTTCGCATTGTCGGCGCACGACACAAATCCGTAGGAGCGAGGCTTGCCCGCGAAGCTTTTAAACCTTCAACACCTTCCCGCCAATCGCCACTGCCACCAGCAACACCGCCATCAACCCAAAGGCAAAACTCAAGCTGCTGCCGTGGGCGATAAAGCCGATCACCGCAGGCCCGGCGAGAATCCCTGCATAGCCCAACGTGGTAATGGCCGGCACGGCGATGCTTTCCGGCATGACGGTCTGTTTGCCGACGGCGGTATAGAGCACCGGCACAATGTTTGAACAGCCAGCGCCCAGCAGCGCATACCCCACCAGCGCCGCTTCCCAACTCGGGGCAAATGTCGCCAGTGCCAGGCCCGCCGCGGCCGTCAGCCCACCGAATACAATCACCCGCGTATAACCAAGACGCCGAACAATCCTGTCGCCGGTCAAGCGCCCGACGGTCATGGTCAGCGCAAACGCCGCATAACCCAGCCCGGCATACGCGGTGTCGATTCCGCGCTCCTGCGCCAGGAACACCGCGCTCCAGTCGAGCGCCGCGCCTTCGGCCAGGAACACGATGAAACACATCCCGCCGATAAACAGCACGATGCCATGGGGTACGGCGAATGCCGGGCCGGAGCTTTCACTGCCGTAAGGCAACAGGTGCGGCGCGGCTTTAAGCAATGCCAGCACTAGAATCACGATCACCACCAACATCGCCCCCAGCGGCGAAAAACCCAAACCGAGCAGGGCGCTGACACCCGCCGCGCCGACGATCCCGCCGAGGCTGAACAGCCCATGAAACCCCGACATCATGTTCTTGCCGCTGGCCCGCTCGACGATCACCGCTTGCAGGTTCACCGTCGAATCCACCGTGCCCAGGCCCGCGCCGAACATGAACAACGCGGCGATCAACGCCGGAATCGAAGACACCGTCGCCAACAGCGGCAGTGCCGCACAGATCAACAAAGTCCCGCCGCTCAACACCCGACGGCAGCCGAAGCGCGTAGCCAGAATCCCGGCCATGGGCATCGCCAGAATCGAGCCCACCCCCAGACACAGCAGTAACAGCCCGAGGGTTCCTTCATCCAGCCCGGCCCGCGCCTTGGCGTAAGGCACCAGCGGCGCCCAGGCCGCGATGCCGAAGCCTGCGATGAAGAAGGCGATGCGGGTGGACATCTGTTCCAGACGTCCGGGGACGAAGGTGGCTTGGGTGTTGAGGTTGGTCATATCGATCCTTGGCAAAAAACGTCGCGTCCCCAAGGGACAGTGAACTACCGCAAGGGGTTCGATCACCTCGTCCGGGCGGGCTGCCGTCAGGCAGGGTGACATCCTTGCACAGCCAGCCGCTGTTTCGCGATATCGTCGACGCATCAATTGTTCATAGAGGGGGGCGCCATGACGCGGATGTACGATGCTCGAGGGAATATCTACACGGTGGTGGCGCCTGACA
This sequence comes from Pseudomonas sp. PDM24, assembly GCF_019218905.1. Classification (NCBI taxonomy): domain Bacteria; kingdom Pseudomonadati; phylum Pseudomonadota; class Gammaproteobacteria; order Pseudomonadales; family Pseudomonadaceae; genus Pseudomonas; species Pseudomonas sp. PDM24. The sequence continues at coordinate 81,184 of NZ_JAHUWR010000010.1, forward strand.
CCCTGCGCGGCAGCGGTATAGAGCTGCCTGAACAGGCCAGCCGTGCCGCGCAAATCCGGGAGACCTGGGCGTTGTCGGCCATCGAGGCATTCTGCGGCTGGGCTCCCGGGACACAACCACCCGGCAGCAAGGCACATCGCTGCGATGGCTTGCTGGTGGGGCCGTTTCAATCGTCGCCGCCGTTTGACCTGCTGATCGTCAACACCGACGGCAGCCTGGCCGAGCGCAGTGGCAATGGCCTGACGATTTTTTCCCAGGCCCTGAGTGAACAAGGGCTGATGCCGGAAGAGGCCTGTCAGCTGCGGGTTCATCACGACAAGAGCGACGCGGTTTCGCCGGTGGAGACTTCAGTGAAACCCGCTGAAATCGATGGTGTGCAAGGGTTCTGGCTGGACCTGGGGCGGCCATCGTTCGGCCCTGAGGCGGTGGGTGCGCAAGGTGTTGAACCCGTGACGTTGACGGGGCGCGAAGTCAGTCATGTGCGGCCGTTGTCGGCGCTCAATCCTGCCTGGAACCACAGCCAGTTCGTGCGCATAGGTAATCCCCATTGCGTAACGTTGGTGACAGACGCCGTTGCGTTGCCGAGTAACGCGCAGATGCGCGAACCGGGGTTGGCCGACGGCTTGACCCGCATCGCTTACGCCATGCCGACCGGGGCAGGGCAGCCATGCGCGGCAGGGGTGAACCTGCAATGGGCGATGCTTGAGTCCGAGGGCCGAATCGTTGCTCGGGTGTTCGAGCGTGGCGAAGGGCCGACCGCCTCGTCGGGCACCAGCGCCAGTGCGGTGGCGTGTTCGGCGTGGCGAGTGGGTTGGGTGGCGGCCGGGGCAGTGAAGGTGGTCATGCCTGGCGGCACGGCGCCGATTTTGCTGGAGGAAATGGAGGGCGAATTGAGTCGGGTCAGATTGTTTGGTACGGCGCGGTTGATGGGTTGAATTCAAGATCGCCTTCGCGAGCAAGCCCGCTCCCACAGTAGTTTTGCGTCGATCACAAATCCACTGTGGGAGCGGGCTTGCTCGCGAAGGGGCCATCACATTCAACGATGTTTCAGCTCAGACCACTGAATTCCACCACCGGCATCTGCCGCTTCATCAACACCTTACCCTCGCGAACCGAATACAGCGGCAAACCCTGGCTGCGAATCACCTCATAATCGCTGTCCGCCGACAGAATCAGCAGATTCGCCGGTCGCCCTTGTTCCAGCCCATAACGATCACCCAGGTTCATGGCCTTGGCACTGTTGTCGGTTACCAGATCCAGCGCACTTTGCAGATTGCGATAACCGAGCATGTGGCAGATGTGCAACCCAGCCTCGAGCACCCGCAAAATGTTGCCGTTACCCAACGGATACCACGGGTCGACGATCGAGTCCTGGCCGAAGCACACGTTCATCCCCGCCTCGAGCAACTCATTCACTCGGGTCACGCCGCGGCGTTTCGGGAAGCTGTCGAAGCGTCCTTGCAGGTGAATGCTTTCGGTGGGGCAGGAGACAAAGCTGATCCCCGAATGCCCGAGCAGCCGAAAGAGCTTGGCGCAGTAGGCGTTATCGTAGGAGCCCATGGCCGTGGTGTGGCTGGCGGTGACGCGCGAACCCATGTCACGGCTGCGGGCCTCTTCGGCCAGCACTTCAAGGAAACGTGAGTGCGGGTCGTCGGTTTCGTCGCAATGCACGTCCACCAGGCAACCGGTGCGCTCGGCCAGGTCCATGAGAAACTTCACCGAACTGACGCCCTGATCCCGGGTGTACTCGAAATGCGGAATGCCCCCGACCACATCGGCGCCCAGGCGGATCGCTTCTTCCATCAGCTCCCGACCGTTGCGGTACGACTCGATGCCTTCCTGGGGGAACGCGACGATTTGCAGATCGATCAGATGACGGCTTTCCTCGCGGACTTCAAGCATCGCCTTGAGCGCCGTCAGCTCCGGGTCAGTGACGTCGACGTGGGTGCGCACATGCTGAATGCCGTGGGCGGCGAGGGTCTGGATGGTCTTCTTGGCGCGGGTCTTGGTGTCTTCGTGGGTGATGGTCGCCTTGCGCTCGCCCCAGCACTCGATGCCTTCGAACAGCGTGCCGCTCATGTTCCAGCGCGGCTCGCCGGCGGTCAGGGTGGCATCGAGGTGAATGTGCGGCTCGACGAAGGGCGGCACCACCAGATTACCGCCGGCGTCCAAGTCGTCAGGCCCCAGTGACGGGGCTTCGGTTTGCCGGGCGATGCTGTGAATCAGGCCGTTTTCCAGGTGCAACTCATGCAGGCCTTCTTGGTTGCGCAGGCGGGCGTTGATGATATGCATCAGGCAATCCTTCTAGAGATCTTGTAGTGGTGCGTCGGCGGTACGGACACCCAGTACCCCGGTCAATAGCACATACGTTAGCGCGGCTACAGCAATCCCTACCAGCGGTGCGACCCACGGCGAGCTGAAGGCGGCGATTGTGCCAACCGCATAAGCGCTCAGCCCCGGCCAGTTGAACGCAGGCAACAATGTGTCGGCCAGGCGTGGGTAGCGGCCCCGATAGCGAAAGAAAAAGTCCGCCATGATCACCCCGCCAATTGGCGGAATGACCGTGCCCAGCAGAATCAGGTAAGGCACCAGCATGTCGTACATGCCCAGCAGCGCCAGCAGCGTACCGATCACCGCACCGGCCAGGGTCACGGCTTTGCGCCGGCCGGTGCGCAGCAGGTTGCAGCCAGCGACGGCGAAGTTGTAGATGGTGTTGTCCTGGGTGCTCCAGATGTTGAGCAGCAACATCGCCATCGCGGCCATGGCGAAACCTTGCAACAGCAGCACTTCGACCACATCCGGTTGCTGATAGACGATGGCGCCGTAGGCACCGATCAACACCATCAGACCGTTGCCGACGAAGAAGCCGATCAGGCTCGCCAGCACCGCCACCCGCGCCGAACGGGAGAAGCGTGTCCAGTTGGTGGCTTGCGTCGCACCGCTGACGAATGTGCCGAACACCAGGGTAATGGCGGTCGACCAATCCAGCGTTCCGGTCGGAACCACCGCGAGCAAGCCCTCGAGACCGCCGACCTTCACCGTGGCGACCCACATCGACAGCATCAGCAGCAACATCATGGCCGGCACGGCGATGTACGACAGAATCTCCAACCCTCGATAGCCAATGTACGCCGTGGCGCAGAAGCCCAGGCCGAACAGCACCATCAACCCGAGAACCGTGCCCTCGCTCAGTTCGAAATATTTTCCCAGCACCACTGCCGCCGTCGCGGTGCCCCAGGCATACCAGCCGATCTGGGTGAAACCGAGGATCAGGTCGCTGAGTTTGCTGCCCACTTCACCAAAGCAGAAACGTCCCATCAGCACCGAGTTCAGGCCGCTCTTGAAGGCGATGTAGCCCAGCCCCGCGGCGTAGATCCCCAGCAGCAGATTGCCGACGATAATCACCGCCATCATCTCGCCGAAACTGAACGCCACACCAAGCTTGCCACCGGCAAACATGGTCGCGGTGAAGAAGGTAAAACCCAGTAGCACCATGGCGGTGGAGGCAAGTCCCTTGCGGGCATGCATCGGGACTTCGCTGAGGGGGTAATCGTTGCCCGAATCGTTCTGCGTCATATGGCGTTCCTTGCTGGATGGAGGACGCGGGGGGTGTTGCAGTGGTCGTGCCAAGCGTGGGGTGGCGTAGTTATTTATAGCCAAGCCGACGGAGTTGGCCCGCAGAGGGCTCGAAAGCGGTGCGGGGTTGAGTCAAATTGGAACATTTGTTGATCGTTCCCACGCTCTGCGTGGGAATGCAGAGCGTCCATTGAGGCATTCCCACGCAGAGCGTGGGAACGATCATCATCAACCGGCCAACGGCAAAAACCGCAGCAGCGCCGCCACAATCACCTCCGGCGCATCCTCCTGAACCAGATGCCCGGCATTGGCAATGGCATGAAACTGCGACCCCGCAATCATCTGTTGCAGCGCCCGGCCGCGCTCGATGGGAATCCACTGATCGTCCTCTCCCCAAAGAATCTGCACCGGGCAGCGAACCGTCGGATACAGCCCTTCGACCTCGCGGGTATAACGTTCATCCATCTGCGCGATCTGCCGATAGAACGCTGCTTGCCCAGGCTCCCCAAGCCATGGCCGCACATAGGGCGCCAGCTCTTGATCGGGAATCTCGCGCTTGATCGCGCCGCGAATATAGGCCGGCACAATCGCCTGCTGAATGTAATCGGGCAATCCGCTGAATGCGGCTTCATGCTGACGCACATGCTGCACGAATGGCGAACCCCAGGGCGACAGCGCCACTGGATCGATCAGCGTCAGGCTGCGGTAATCCTTGCCATTGAGCAGATGCGCGCGCAACGCAGTGGCGCCGCCGAAATCGTGGGCCACCACGTCTGGCCGTTGCAGGCCCCAGTGCTCCAGCAATTGCGCCAACAGCTGGTTTTGTACGCCCAGCGACACATCGCCGTCCGGCTGTGTGGATTGCCCGTAACCCAGCAGATCGAAGTAGTGCACCCGGTGCGTGGTGATGAAGTGCGGCGCAATCCGGTGCCATACATAAGAAGAGAAGGGCGTGCCATGCACGAACACCAGCGGCGGCCCGTCGCCACGCACGGCGTAGCGTACGGAATGCCCGTTGAAGCGATAGGTCTGAGCCAGCGGCCAGTCAGCCATGGGAGCGTCCTCTTGGCGTGTGCGAGCCAAGAAGCATAGGCATAAAAAAACAGCCATTGAAGGCTGTTTTATTATTCACTGACGAAACGCAGTTCCACCTGTGGGAGCGGGCTTGCTCGCGAAGGCGTCGTGTCAGGCTACATCGATGTTGACTGTGCCGCCGCCTTCGCGAGCAAGCCCGCTCCCACAGGGGATTTTCGTTGTCTTTAGATCGGTTTACTCACCGCGATAGATGCAACCGCTGGTGCAGGTCTCGTGGATGCGAATCGCGCTGAGTTCCGGCAGCAGGGGCTTCAATTCATTCCAGATCCACTTGGCCAGCACTTCGCTGGTCGGATTTTCCAGGCCGGGAATGTCGTTCAGGTAGTTATGGTCCAGGCGCTCGTAGAGCGGCTTGAAGATCGCCTTGATTTCCGAAAAGTCGCGGATCCAGCCGGTGTGCGGATCGAGGTCGCCGCTCAGGTGAATCGCCACTTTGAACGAGTGACCGTGCAGGCGACCGCACTTGTGGCCGTCTGGCACGTGGGGCAGGCGGTGGGCGGACTCGAAGGTAAACTCTTTGAAGATTTCCACAGTGATGTTCAGCTCTGTCAGGTGGCGATCGCCGCGGCGATAGGGGCAGGTGGCGAGTTTACCAGCTTGTGTTTGGCGATGCGGGAAAACACTGACCAGTGTCCTGTCTCACCAATACGCTCCTCTTTTGGCGAGTGGCTGTTGTCGTCAGGCAAGGCGCCGCGACGAGTCATAGCTCGCTATGGCGAGGAGCGGCAACGCAGCATGGCGACAACAGCCACCGTCAAAAAGGAACAGTATTGGCGAGACAGGGCACTAGAGGGTCAGCAAGCGCTCGCCGAGGCGACCGTTGGCGGTCAGTTCGAGGAATTCGTCACCCATCCGGCGGCTTTCATCCATCGTCACGCGCCAGTACTTTTGCCGGCTCGGGGCGTCGCCCATGAAGCGCTTGAAATCGTTACGGTCCGGCAGTTTGCCGTAGGGCAGGCGCGACAGATATTCCTTTGATGGCGCCAGCAACAGAACATCCTGCAAGCGCGCAGGACAGGCGCGGCGCCACGGCAGCGTCTTGTCGAACCAGCCGGGGATCACTCGATCAGTGAAGTGCGGATACAGCACGATGTCATTGCCGCTGTAGGGCAAGTCGAGGTGATAGTCCAGCAGTCCGCCATCGCGAAACGTCCCGTCACCGGCACCCGGCAGGTCGCGCACGCCTTGCATGACCATGGGGATCGAACCCGAGGCGAGGAGGGCCTGGCGCAGGTTGCCGGCATCCAGCGCAACGAAGCGCGACGGGAAGTCATTCAGCGCGTTGACCGGTGGCGCCAGACGCGGGTCGTGGAGGATCAGCCGCTCGAAATGCCGCGACAGCCGCGCCCGCCCGCACAGGTTGTCAGCGATCACCGATGACAGGCCCAGCCCCAGCCGACCGCGATGATCGTCCGCCAGCAGGCCGTGACTTTTGACCACCATGATGTTCAGTCGGTAGTGGGCGTTGTCCAGAATCGAGGCATCGCGGCCGTCGAGCAAGTCATCGAGCATGCGCCGGGAACTCTGGCTGATCTGCGCCATGGTCACGCCCTTGGCGAAATTCTGCTCGGTGTACAGATGACCGAGGCGACGGATGCCTTCGGCGGCATCCGGCAAGCAGGCGCTGGCGAACCGCCAGGAACCCACCGAGGCGCCGATCAGCGAACGCTCCCGGGGCGCCGCCGGCAGCCATTCGCCGAACAGCGCCAGATCCAGCCCCTGAATTCCCAACGCTTTCGGGCCACCGGCAGCGCCCGGCAGCGTGCCCACATCGGCGGCGCTCAAGCCATTTGCACGGATGCGCGCCAAGGCTCGCGGGCCGGCCTTGACAGTCAGGGAAGGGAACTTGATGTGGATCGCGGTCATAACCGGTCTCGATGTCTGGCAGGCGGCGATTATGTGGGAGCGGGCTTGCTCGCGAAAGCGGTGTAACAGTCGACATTTTTGCTGAATGTTGAACCGCCTTCGCGAGCAAGCCCGCTCCCACAGGTTTTGTGTATGGCTGCGATATCGTGGTGCTATTCCCAATGATGGCAATTCAGTTTCAGTTAAGTTCGAATCACTAAGGTGACCCTCGTAGCAACACATAAAAAAATACGGAGACACCCATGAAAATCCTGACTGCCCTGTTCACCGCCTCCATCATCGCCATGACTGCCAGCATCGCTCACGCGCGCGACCTCGGCCCCGACGAAGCCCTGAGACTGCGCGACGCTGGTACCATTGTGTCCTTCGAGAAGCTCAACGCCACGGCATTGGCCAAACACCCCGGCGCCAAAATCAGCGAAACCGAGCTTGAAGAAGAGTACGGCAAGTACATCTACCAGGTGGAACTGCGCGACCCGCAGGGTCTTGAGTGGGACCTGGAATTGGACGCTGTCAGCGGGCAGGTTCTCAAGGATCATCAGGATACGTAATGAAGGTGTTTTGTTTAAATCGGCGCACCAGCAGTCGGATGGCGCTGGCGCTCCTGGCATTTTGCTCGGTGGTCATGGCCCGCGACCTGGATCAGGACGAGGCCCTGCGCCTGCGCCAACAAGGTGTGATCCTGCCGCTGGAGCAGCTCTTGCAGCAAGCGCTGGACCTCTATCCCGGGGCCAAGCTGCTGGAAGCGGAGCTTGAGGAAAAGCACGACGTCTACATTTACGAGGTCGAGCTGCTCACCGCCGAAGGTATGGTGCGCGAGCTGGACCTCGACGCCACCACCGGCCATTTACTGAAAGACAAGGAAGACTGACCGATGCGTTTGCTCCTGGTGGAAGACCACGTGCCGCTGGCCGACGAATTGATGGCCGGCCTCAACCGGCAGGGTTACGCGGTGGATTGGCTGGCCGACGGCCGCGATGCGGTGTACCAGGGCAGCAGCGAGCCTTATGACCTGATCATCCTTGACTTGGGACTGCCGGGTTTGCCGGGGCTCGACGTGCTGGCGCAATGGCGGGCCGGCGGCTTGGCCACGCCAGTGCTGATCCTCACCGCGCGCGGTTCCTGGGCTGAGCGGATCGAAGGTCTCAAGACCGGCGCCGATGATTACCTGACCAAACCGTTTCACCCCGAAGAGCTGCACCTGCGAGTCCAGGCATTGTTACGCCGCTCCCACGGTCACGCCAATCAGCCGACGCTCAAGGCCGCCGGTTTGCATCTGGATGAAGGTCGCCAGTGCGTGACCCGCGACGGTGCGGACATCCAGCTCACCGCCGCCGAGTTTCGCCTGCTGCGTTATTTCATGCTGCACCCTGAACAGATCCTTTCCAAAAGCCACCTCGCTGAACACCTCTACGACGGTGAAACCGAGCGCGATTCCAACGTGCTGGAAGTTCACGTCAACCACCTGCGACGCAAGCTCGGCCGCGGCGTGATCGAAACCCGTCGCGGTCAGGGTTACCTGTTCGGCGGGCAAGCCCAGTGAAGTCGATCCAGCGCCGCTTGAGCCTGGGCCTGATCAGCGTGATGGTGATCGTCGGCCTGGTGCTGGCGCAAACCAGCCTGTGGCTGTTCGAAATGGGGTTGCAACGCTACCTCGAAGACGGGTTGCGCAACGACAGCGAAAACCTGCTGGTGGCGCTGGTGCGTGGGCCGCAGGGTTTGCAACTGGATGAGCGGCATTTGTCGCCAGCCTATCAGCGACCGTTCTCCGGGCATTACTTCCGTATCGATTTCGCCAACAGCCATTGGCGCTCCCGCTCGTTATGGGATCAGGAGCTTCCGCAGCTTGAACATCCTGGCCTGCATAGCAATCTGCAATTGGGGCCGGAAGGCCAGCAGTTGTTGGTGTTGCGTTCGGACTATCGCCGGTTGGGCCAAGCGATTTCCATCAGCGTCGCCCAGGACTACACCCCGGTGCGCGAGAGCTTTCGGCGCATGCAGCAGGTCGGTCTGGGGTTGGGGCTGGCGGGGCTGTTGTTGATTTTGCTATTGCAACGGATCACCGTGCGCCGCGCCTTGCGCCCCCTGGAAAAGGCTCGCGAGCAAATCGCCCAATTGCAGCAGGGCCAGCGTTCGCAACTCGACGAAGAAGTACCGCTGGAGCTGGAACCGCTGGTGGCGCAGATCAACCATTTGCTGGCCCACACCGAAGACAGCCTCAAGCGTTCACGCAACGCCTTGGGCAACCTCGGCCATGCCTTGAAAACCCCGCTGGCGGTGTTGTTGAGCCTGGCTTCCAGCGAAAAACTCGATGCTCACCCGCAGTTGCGCAAAGTCATGCAGGCGCAACTGGAACAGGTTCAGCAACGGCTCAATCGCGAACTTAACCGCGCCCGGCTGTCCGGGGATGCACTGCCGGGAGCGTTGTTCGATTGTGATGCCGAGCTACCGGGGTTGTTAGCCACGTTGAACATGATCCACGGCGAACACCTCGACTTGAGCTACCGCGCGCCTGCCGGTTTGCAACTGCCGTGGGATCGCGAAGACTTGCTGGAGTTGCTCGGCAACCTGCTGGACAACGCCTGCAAATGGGCGGATGCCGAGGTGCGGCTGAGCGTGGTCGAAACGGCTGAAGGGTTTGAGTTGAGCGTGGAAGACGATGGGCCGGGAATTCCCGAAGAGCAGCGCACTCAGGTGTTCAGCCGCGGTACCCGGCTGGATGAACAGACGGATGGGCATGGCTTGGGCTTGGGCATCGTGCGCGACATCGTCGATACGTGGGGCGGGGTGTTGAAGTTGCAGGAAAGCGAGTGGGAAGGGTTGAAAGTCACGATCGAACTGCCCAAACGCTGACTCCGATCCAAAGAACACTGCTTTACCTGTGGGAGCGGGCTTGCTCGCGAAGACGGCGGCACAGTCAACATCGATATCGCCTGACACAACGCCATCGCGAGCAAGCCCGCTCCCACATTGGATCTGTATCGCCTGCAAATTTTGCGGACAACCGCTAACCCTGTGGGAGCGGGCCTGCTCGCGATAGCGGCGGCACAGTCAATATCAATGTCGCCTGACACAACTCATACCCTTATGCCACTGATTCACACCCTGTATGAGCTACCGAAGGCTGCGATCTTTTGATCTTCTGGCGTCATCGAGGTCGTTGAAAATCAAAAGATCGCAGCCTTCGGCAGCGCCTACAGGTGTTGGCTTTGACAAGGCAGCAGCGGTCCGGCACAGTGCGCGCCCTCTAATAAAACCCATTTCTCCTAATCCGCTGGCGGCGCTCATACAGACTGCCGGCCGGACTCATTCCGTTTGGCGGTGATTGCCTCACCGCGCTGCTTTGAGGTAACAACAATGAATGCAGTAATTGCCGCGGTCGGCATCATGCTGATACTCAGCCTGTCCCGCGTGCATGTGGTGATCGCGCTGATTGTGGGGGCGCTGGTCGGTGGTTTGACCGGTGGCCTGGGCATCGACGCGACCCTTAAAGCTTTCAACAGCGGCCTCGGCGGCGGGGCGACTGTTGCGTTGTCCTATGCCTTGCTCGGCGCGTTCGCGGTGGCCATCGCCAAGTCCGGCCTGGCCCATGCGCTGGCCGACAGGGCCCTGGCCATGGTCGATCGCCAGCACGCCAACGGTGGCGGAAACGTCAAATGGCTGCTGATCGGCCTGCTGTGGGTGGTGGCCATCGCCTCCCAGAACATTTTGCCGATTCATATCGCCTTTATCCCGTTGCTGGTGCCGCCACTGTTATATGTGCTGACCAAACTGCAACTGGACCGTCGTTTGATTGCCTGCGTCATTACGTTCGGTCTGATCACGCCGTACATGTTCCTGCCCGTGGGCTTCGGCAACATCTTTCTCAATGAAATCCTGCTGGCCAACGTCGCCCGTAGCGGGGTAGACATCAGCGGTATCAATGTCACCCATGCCATGGGCATTCCGGCGCTGGGCATGGTGTTTGGCCTCGCGGCGGCGTTCATCAGCTACCGCAAGAAACGCGTTTACGACCTCGAGAAAATCGAGAAAGTCGAACAGGTCGCGGTGCAGTACAACCCAATGAGCCTGATGATCGCCGGTCTGGCGATTGCCGCTGCGTTCATTGTTCAGTTGCTGCTGGACTCGATGATTATCGGGGCGCTGGTGGGCTTCCTGATCTTTTCGGTGTCGGGCATCGTCAAATGGCGCGACACCGATGACCTGTTCACCGAAGGCATGAAGATGATGGCGATGATTGGCTTCATCATGATCGCCGCGTCCGGGTTTGCCGAAGTGATGAAAGCCACCGGTCATGTGCAGACGCTGGTGGAGTCCTCGGCGTCGTGGATCAACCACAGTAAAGGCATCGGAGCGCTGTTGATGCTGCTGGTCGGATTGTTGGTGACCATGGGCATTGGCTCGTCGTTTTCCACCGTACCGATTCTGGCGGCGATTTTCGTGCCGTTGTGCGTGCAACTGGGTTTCAGCCCGATCGCCATCGTGTGCATCGTCGGCACCGCCGGTGCGTTGGGCGATGCCGGGTCACCCGCGTCGGATTCGACCCTGGGCCCGACCTCCGGTCTGAATATCGACGGCCAGCATCATCACATCTGGGACACCGTGGTCCCGACCTTCCTGCACTACAACCTGCCGCTGCTGGTGTTTGGTTGGGTGGCGGCGATGGTTCTCTGATTTCGCTCCCGTAGGAGCCAGGCTTACCGGCGAAGGCGATTTCGAGGACGCCTTCGCCGGCAAGCCTGGCTCCTACAGTTTTACGTTGGCCTGCCGTTATAGCCTTTAACCACGCCAACAAAATCAAAAGAGTGAACGTCATGCGCATGAGCCTGAAGGCTAAAGTCCTGTCCCTTGCCGTCCTCCCGGTGCTGCTCTTTGCGCTGGTCATCAGCCTGACCACATTGTTCATTCTCCAGGAGCAGGCCCGCAAGGAAGTCGAGGAAACCCGTCAGCGCCTGCTCAGCGATGCCAAGGCAACCCTGCAAAGTTACGTTGCCGTGGCCATGACCACGATCAAACCGCTCTACGACGCGGCCGCCCCCGGCGATGACGCAGCACGGGCGCAGGCGATCAAATTGCTGTCGAGCATCACCTATGGCAAGGACGGCTACTTCTTCGGCTACGACTCCAATACCGTGCGCCTGTTCAAGGCCAGCAGCCCCGAAGGCGTGGGCCAGAGCTTCAAGGACAACCGCGACCCGAATGGCGTCTACGTCAACCGTGACCTGGTGAAAGTCGCCAAGGACGGTACTCACTACCTGCAATACAGCTCGCCGCTGCCCGGCAACACCCAGGTGCTGGTGCCCAAACTCGGCTACACCGAGTACCTGTCGAAGTGGGACATGGCGGTCGGCACCTCGGTCAACCTTGACGGCATCGAAGCCCAAGTGGCGGTGGTCGAGGCCAAGGTCCAGGAGCGCATGCAAGGCGTGGTGCTGAGCATTGTCGGGATTGCCGTGGTGGTGCTGTTGTTGATCGCTGCCGCTGGGATGTTGCTGGCCAATACCATTCTGCGTCCGCTGAACCTGATGAAAGCCAACCTCGACGACATCGCGGCAGGCGAGGGCGACCTGACCCGGCGTCTGACCATCACCAGCCAGGATGAACTCGGCCAACTGGCCGGCTCGTTCAACCGTTTCGTCGACAAGATCCACGGTCTGGTACGGCAGATCACTGAAATGACCTCGCAACTGACCGGGCTGGTGAATCAGGTGTCCGATCAGGCCCAGCGTTCGGATCAGGCCATGGAGCGTCAGCGTCACGAAACCGATCAGGTAGCCACGGCGATCAACGAAATGTCGGCGGCGGCCCAGGAAGTGGCCAAGAGTGCACAAAACGCGGCGGTCGCTGCCCAGCAGACCGACGAAGAAGGCCAGGCCGCCAAGCGTGTGGTGGCCGGCAGCATTGTGAAGATTCATGCGTTGGTGAATGACATTCGCAGCAGCGGCGTGTCGCTCGACAGCCTGCAGAAAGACGTGTCGTCGATTGTCAGCGTGCTCGGGGTGATCCGTTCGATTGCCGAGCAGACCAACCTGCTGGCGCTCAACGCTGCTATTGAAGCCGCCCGCGCCGGTGAGGCCGGGCGTGGTTTTGCGGTGGTCGCCGACGAAGTGCGTGCATTGGCCAGTCGCACGCAAATCAGCACCCAGGAAATTCAGAGCATGATCGACCGCTTGCAGGCCGGTACCCAATCGGCGGTCGAAGCCATGCGCCGCTCCAGCGAGGCCGGCGACGGCACGTCGGCCCAGGCCAACGAGGCCGGGGCATCTCTGGACGCCATGGCCCAATTGATCGGCACCATCAACTCGATGAACGCCCAGATCGCCAGCGCCGCCGAAGAGCAAACCGCCGTGGCCGAAGAGATCAACCGCAGCGTGCACCAGATCGCCGTGGCCGTAGACAGCGTCGCCGACGAAACCCAACTCGGCGCCCAGACCTCGCGCAGCCTGGCCGACCTTGGTCAGCGCCTGGGGCAACTGGTCGGGCAATTCCGTATTTGATCGATGTTGCTCGTGTGGCGAGGGGCTTGCCCCCAATGCCGGTAAATCAGGACGCAGAACCTGTAGGAGCGAGGCTTGCCCGCGAAGAATGCGCCGCGGTTTTTCAGGTATTACGTGTCCTCGTTCTTCGCGGGCAAGCCTCGCTCCTACAGGTGCTGTGCTTCCCCTCACCACAGGGCAGTGTTCGCCCATGAGTAGCTGCATCGCGACTACCCTCATTAGTAAGCAAACACCGTCCAAGGGTTTGTTTGAACCCGTTTGGGGGACGAGCGGTCATTTGCTTCAGGTGTCGCGCACCCGCGGCACTTTGACGACCACAACAATGGAGTCAGACTCATGATCGACAGTGAAAGTATCTGCGACTGCCCCAAATGTTCCTGCAAACTGGGCGAACATCCGATCGCGCGTCACGGCAAGCACTATTGCTGTGAAGCCTGCGCCAAACATCACGAACACGACGAAGCATGCGCCACCAAAGGCTGCAAGTGTGCAAAGCACTGACCGTTCAGCCAAAAAAGTGGAGCCGTCCAGGCTCCACTCGGTTTGAATCTTTCCCCTCCTTTTTGACGCTCAACTGGCCGGTCGCCAGGTCACATTCTCGATGCCGAATTTCTCTGCCAGCGGTTTGCTGGTCTTTTGCACCCTCTCACGGCCAAAGCGCGGGATCCGGCCTACTCCGGCATCGCAACTTGCCCAGTGCCAAGCCTCTGCATTGTCCATTTTGTCGAGGCGGATAATGAAAGACTTGGGCTGGCCATGAAGGGTGTATTCAATGACGAAAAGTTTTGCGTTGTTCATAAAACCCGTATTCCTCCCTGTAGTTATAGAGGGATCACGAGGCGCGGCGAAAATTCAGTCGAATTGTCGGACGGTGACAGTGACTGGCGACAGCCGGGCGCCTCGTGATACTGGAGCGTTCCTGACTCCTGATGATCCTGGCGTAAGGCTACGCCGCCTGACTTGAACATGCCTGGGGTGGTTGCCGTAATGCTACTAAAGTGGGAGCGGGCTTGCTCGCGAAGGCGGCTTCACATTCAACATCCACGTTGACTGTCAGTTCGCCTTCGCGAGCAAGCCCGCTCCCACAGGGGTTGTGTTTTGTCAGATCAAGCTTCGGGAACACCTTTCTCCCAAACCGACCAGTTGGTCAAAATCTCCTGCACCAACGGATTCCCCGTGCGGTACAGGTTCTCCAGCGCCGGCACAAACCCACCTTGATCGGCGTATTTGAGCAGGTTATCCACCTCGCTCTGGCCCGGCGCCGGCCGGTCGAAGTCGGAACCGGCGCGCACCACCGCCAGACGCCGGACGTCCACCAGCCCCTCGCGGCTGGCGCGCAGCAGCGCCTCGTAGGTGGAGTTGTCTTCCTGCTGAGTCGTGCAATACACCCCTTCGTTATTGGTCAACAGCTTGGTCCAGACTTCTGCGCGCTCGCTCAAGCGCGTCCCGGAAAACCAGGTATTACCCGCCAGCGTGTCGCACTGGGTCACTACCGGTGGCTGATTGGCCGGGGCCGACGGATATTTCAAGCGCCATGCCGCTGATTCCTTACTCTCGCTCAGCTGAACCTTGTGGCTCAGGGCGAACGCCTTGGCCTGCAACTTCGGATTGAGTTCGAACACTTCGGTCTTGTAGTCCAGCGGTGGCTTTTCGTTCGGGCTTTTGGTGTTGATGCCCAGGTAACCGGTCGGCCAGTCTTTCGGCGCGTCCCGGGAATCCAGCTCCCACTGGGTGCCGAACTCCACCAGGTAGTGCGCCCACGCGGTGGTGCCGATGGTGCCGTGGTGCGGGCTGATGCCGGCAATCCCGGCGATCAGGAAGTAACTTTTGCGCAGGTCGAATTTCGGTGACAGCGCCAGGGCAAGGGTCGAGGCCGCGGCATTGGTCTGGCCCATGCCGGTGACCATCAGGCACACCTGTCGGGTGTTGCAGCGAATATTCGGGTACTCGGCGGACAGGCCCGGTACGCGCACTTCTTGCTTGAGCTCCAGGCGATCGATCCAGTTCTGCGCCTCGGGGGCAAACATGGTGATCAGCACTACTTTCGGCTGGATCGGCGTGTCAACCGCCCAGGCAGAAGAAGAGAGCAGGGTGCTCATGGCCAAACCGACGGACAGGGAAAAACGGGTCATTGCCTTCATAAAACCTCCTTATTCAAATGAGCCTTAAAACTGATAACCGACACCGGCGTAGTAGCCCCAGCCGTTGGAACGGGCGCGGAAGTCACCGTCGCCGAAATTCAATTCACTGCCGTCGTCCCAGTTGCCGCCGTTGTGGAAGTAACGGCCGACCAGGGTGAAACGCAAGTGGGTGAAGGCGTAGAGCAACACGTTGGTGGCCACGGTGGCGTTGGCGGTGCGGGCCGGGTTGTCCTTGTGCAGGTCGGAGCCGAAGTCGAAGTTGGTGAAACCGATGTAGGTCAACGAAGCGCCGTTGCTAAAACTGCTGATGGGCACGATGTATTTGAGCTGGGCGCGGTAGCCGTCCCATGAATACTCGTTGCTGGCACCGTAGTTTTCCCACTGGTAGCGGCCGTAGAAGTTGGCTGACAGATTGACCCGCGAATGGGTGTCGATGTCGGTGCCCAGACCGCTGTACAGCGTGTTGGCGCGATTGGCGCTATTGCTGCCGTGATCGTAGATCCAGTCGAACGCCACGTACCACTCCTTGAACGGCCCGACGGCCAGGCTGCGGCCGGCGAGGTAATCGATGGAGATCCGCGGTTCATGCTCCATGAACACCGGCGAGCCGTGGTCCCAGACACCTTTGTCATGGCTGTTGCCGATGTCGAAGATCTTCGGAATGTCGATGTAGCCGTACAACTCGAACGGCCCTTTGCGGCCGAAGTATTCATATTCCAGGTAGATGTCGTCGGCCGGTTGCGGGCCGAAGCTGATGTCTTTGCTGCCGATGACGGTCAGGTCCTGATTGAACCAGTCCGATAGGTAGGCGCCTTTTTTCGGCGGGCTCGCTTCAGGGCTGAGGGCTTCGCCCTGAGCGGATTCTTCGGTGCTGGCCGGTTGGGCCAAAACGTGGCTGCTGAGTAGTCCTGTAACGCTGGCCAGCAGCAAGGAAACAGCAAAAGTGCGCGAGCAAGTCACGCGGCTGGAGGTGCAATGCATTAAAAGTCCCTTTTCGTGCGGATCGAAAGCCCGGTGGTGCGGGTTTTACGCGGTTAGGTGGCGAACAGGCCGGTATCGGCGACTCGCAAACGTTTGCACAAGGCATACCAGTTTTGTTCAAGGTGCTGAAAAATTGAGGGAATTGGTAGTTTTACTGTCCTTTTGGTCAAGGATTTCGGGGAGATGAGCAGAAGGAGTGGTTTTCAGGGCGAAGGGGATCTGGCAGGGATATGCACCAAAGTGGTGTCGACTGTCAGACGAGTAACCCGATCTGTGGCAAAGAGCTTTTGTGGAGAGGGGGCAACCCTAATGCCAGTTAGTTTGCGCAATTCATGTGGGAGCGGGCTTGCTCGCGAAGGCGGTGTGCCAAACAGCATTAATGCCGACTGACGCTCCCTCTTCGCGAGCAAGCCCGCTCCCACAAGGTCAGTGCCAGGCGGAGCGCCTTGTCGCACCAGTGCTCTGTTAGAATCGGCGGCATTGACTTCATGAGGTACCCCGATGAGCGAGCCGATTCGTCTGACCCAATACAGCCACGGCGCAGGCTGTGGCTGCAAGATTTCACCCCAGGTGCTGGAGGTGATTCTGGCCGGCAGCGGCGCACAAAACCTGGACCCGAAACTCTGGGTCGGCAACGCCTCGCGCGATGACGCGGCGGTGTATGCCATCGACGAAGAACGCGGCGTGGTCTCGACTACCGATTTCTTTATGCCGATCGTCGACGATCCGTTCGACTTCGGCCGTATCGCCGCCACCAATGCCATCAGCGATATCTACGCCATGGGTGGCGATCCGTTGATGGCGATTGCGATCCTCGGCTGGCCGGTCAATGTGCTGGCGCCGGAGATTGCCCGGGAAGTGATTCGTGGCGGGCGTTCGGTCTGCGACGAGGCGGGGATTCCACTGGCCGGTGGCCATTCCATCGACGCGCCGGAGCCGATCTTCGGCCTGGCCGTGACCGGACTGGTGGAAAAACGCCATATGAAGCGCAATGACACCGCCACCGCCGGTTGCTTGCTGTACCTCACCAAACCCTTGGGTATCGGCATCCTCACCACGGCCGAGAAGAAGGGCAAGTTGCGCCATGCCGACATCGGCCTGGCCCGTGACTGGATGTGCACCCTGAACAAACCCGGCAGCCGTTTCGGCAAACTCGACGGTGTGACCGCGATGACTGACGTCACCGGTTTCGGCCTGCTCGGGCACTTGGTAGAAATGGCCGACGGCAGCAACGTGACCGCCCGCATCGAATATGACCGTGTACCGCGCCTGCCGGGTGTCGAGTACTACCTTGATCAAGGCTGCGTGCCGGGCGGCACGCTGCGCAATTTCGACAGCTACGCCAGCAAACTCGGGCGGCTTCAGGAAATGCACAAACGTGTGCTCTGCGATCCGCAGACCAGCGGCGGCCTGCTGATTGCGGTCACGCCTGAGGGCAATGAACAGTTTTTGATGGTGGCAGCCGAACTCGGTCTGACCCTTGAGCCGATCGGCGAACTGGTTGAGCGACAGACTAACGCGGTAGAGGTGTTTTGATGTCCATCGATTTCACCGATTACCGCGACATCTTCCTCAATGACCGGCCGATGATGGATACCCGCGCGCCGGTCGAATTCCTCAAGGGCTCATTCCCCGGTGTGGTCAACCTGCCGCTGATGAATGACCTTGAGCGGGAACGGATCGGCACTTGCTACAAGCAGCAAGGTCAGCAAGCAGCCATCACGCTGGGACATCAATTGGTGGCCGGCGAGATCAAGGCCGAGCGCATCCAGGCCTGGGCCGATTTTGCCCGGGCGCATCCAGAGGGGTATTTGTATTGTTTTCGCGGCGGTTTGCGTTCGCAGATCGTTCAGCAATGGCTGAAGGATGAAGCGGGCATCGACTATCCGCGGGTCGGTGGCGGCTACAAGGCCATGCGCACCTTCTTGCTCGACACGCTCGATCAGGCCATTGCCCAGTGCGATTTCGTTTTGCTGGGCGGTATGACCGGCACCGGCAAGACCGAGGTACTCACGCAATTGAGCAATGGGCTGGACCTTGAAGGCCACGCCCATCATCGCGGCTCCAGCTTCGGCAAACGCGCCACCGGCCAACCCTCCAACATCGACTTTGAAAACCGCCTGGCCGTGGATGTGCTGAAGAAGCGTGCCCGCGGTATCGAACAGTTCGTGCTGGAAGACGAGAGCCGTATGGTCGGCAGTTGCGCCTTGCCGTTGCCGCTGTATCAGGGCATGCAGCAATTTCCGATGGTTTGGCTGGAGGACAGCCTGGAAGGGCGTGTTGAACGGATCCTGCGTGATTACGTGGTGGATTTGTGCGCCGAGTTCATCGAAGTGTATGGCGATGAAGGCTTCGCGCTGTTTTCCGAGCGTTTGCTGGCGAGCCTGAACAATGTCCAGAAAAGGCTGGGCGGCGAACGCCATCAGCGGATGTTGACCTTGATGGAAGATGCGCTGGCAGAACAGGCGAACAGCGGTGCGGTGGATTTGCACCGAAGCTGGATCGAAGGGTTACTGCGCGAATATTACGACCCGATGTATGCGTTTCAGCGGGAGAAGAAGGGTTCGCGGATCGAGTTTGTCGGGGAGCGGGGGGCGGTGCTTGAATACCTGCGGGAGCGTGCTAACAAGCAAGTTTAGGTGGCGGGTTTGCTGGCCTCTTCGCGGGCAAGCCTCGCTCCTACAGTGAGATCCCCTGTAGGAGCGAGGCTTGCCCGCGAAGAGGCCCTGACAAACGCCCGACCGCTTACGTCGGACAAGTCTCCTGACCGTTATCCAGACCTTGCTTGTAGCTGTGGCTCTGCAGGCTGGCCTTGCCGTTGTGCCAGGTCAGTGTGAGCACGTACAGCGAGTCGTAGTCGCTGGATGCCCAATCATCGGTGATGTTCTGTTTCTCGCCGACCGCTTCCCCGGCGACCTTGTTGATCAGCTCGGGCAGGTAGCCGTGGGACCAGGCCGTATAAATGACCGAGTTGTGATACTTGTCGTGGAGCAGTTCATCCGCCAGGTCGCTGGTGTCGTTGGCCGAGAATTCGATGTTCACCGGCAAGCCGAGCTTGATCGCGCTGGGGCTGATGGTCATCAGGGGGCGGATGTAACTGTAGGAGTTATCGAATTCGCCTTCCTCGACATTGCGTGTCGGGTTGGCGGCGAACACGTAGTTGGCCTTGCCGAATTTTTCCGGCAACAAGGTGGCCAGGTCGATGGCGCGATTCAACCCCTGACAATTGAGCTGGCCCAGTCCGCCGGCGGGTTTTTCCGCGTGGCGCAGGAATACCAGCGTCTGGGTGCCGTCCGCCGGTTGGGCGCGGCTTTCACTGGACTCAAGCGACAAAAACAACGCGCTGACCGCCAGCAGGGAGGGCAGGAAGATATAGGCGCGATGCTTGAAGCGTTTGGCGAATTTCAATGCGTTCATCATCGAATAGGTCATCTTCAGCGTATTCGGTTAAGGCTGACAAACCTTGACACCGCGAGCTCCCAGCATCGGGTGTATTCCATGTCATTGACCCGGTCCGTTTCCTACAGGGCAATGCTCAGAGTCCTCTGAAGCCCTTTGGTTCGATCCGAGTGAGGTGCCCGACACTTTAACGGCAACCTTGAACGGATTGGGGAAAAGGTTATCGACTGGATGTTGCGGATTTATGGACACGGCACACACCTTACTCCTTGTAGGAACTGCCGAAGGCTGCGATCTGTTGATCTTTCTCTTCGGCGCCCCCCTGAGGACGCCAAAAGATCGCAGCCTTCGGCAGCTCTACATTATGATCTTCACTCCGTTTTTCCCGTGGATGCCCCTTATGACCGATTTGTCTGCATTCCCCATCACTCGAAAATGGCCGGCGCAATACCCGGAGTGGATCCAGCTCTATTCCTTGCCAACGCCCAATGGCGTCAAGGTTTCGATCATGCTCGAAGAGATCGGGCTGCCCTACGAGCCGCATCGTGTGGGCTTCGACACCAACGATCAGCTGTCCCCTGAATTTCTCTCGCTGAACCCCAATAACAAGATCCCGGCAATCCTCGACCCCCATGGTCCGGGGGACCATCCGCTGGCGTTGTTCGAGTCCGGGGCGATTCTGATTTACCTTTCCGACAAGAGTGGGCAACTGCTGGCGCAGGAATCGGCGGCGCGTTACGAGACCATTCAGTGGCTGATGTTTCAGATGGGCGGTATCGGGCCGATGTTCGGCCAGCTCGGTTTCTTCAACAAATTCGCTGGCAAGGACTACGAAGACAAGCGTCCCCGTGATCGCTACGTTGAGGAAAGCAAGCGCTTGCTTCAAGTCCTTGATGGCCGTCTGCAAGGGCGCGACTGGATCATGGGCGAGCGCTATACCATCGCCGACATCGCGACCTTTCCGTGGGTGCGCAACCTGATCGGCTTCTACGAAGCCGGCGACCTGGTCGGCATCCAGAATTTCCCCAATGTTACCCGCGTTCTGGAGCGTTTTCTGGCAAGGCCGGCGGTGATTCGCGGGCTGGAAATCCCCAAGCAACCCCTTTGAGTTATCGCACTGAACCTGTGGGAGCGGGCTTGCTCGCGAAAGCGATGGGTCAGTCGACATTAATATTGAATGGTAGGCCGCCTTCGCGAGCAAGCCCGCTCCCACAGGGTTCTGTGCTGGATGCGGGGATTGTTGCCGCCGCGGCAACGCAGTCTTGAGCGATCGAGGTTTGTGCGCCGCATCTTGCAGGGCATAAGCTTTGCCCCCTATAAGTTTCGTCTTTTCCGCTGTTTTTTCAGGAAGCCCCATGCCCAGTCAGTTCCCCGAAGCACGTCCACGCCGTCTGCGCCGCAATGCGAGCCTGCGCAGCCTGTTCCAGGAAACCGAGTTCAGCTTGAATGATCTGGTGCTGCCGATTTTCGTCGAGGAAGAAATCGACGATTTCGTGCCGATCAAGAGCATGCCCGGGGTGATGCGTATTCCCGAGTCTAAGCTGGCTGGCGAGATAGAGCGTTACGCTCGGGCCGGGATCAAGTCGGTGATGACGTTTGGCGTGTCCCATCATCTGGACAGCAATGGCAGCGATACCTGGAGCGACAATGGCCTGGTGTCACGCATGTCGCGCATCGCCAAAGACGCCGTGCCGGAAATGATCGTGATGTCCGACACCTGTTTCTGCGAGTACACCGATCACGGCCACTGCGGCGTGCTGCACCACCACGAAGTCGACAACGACCAGACCCTGATCAACCTCGGCAAACAAGCCGTAGCCGCTGCCCGCGCTGGCGCTGATGTGATCGCACCGTCGGCGGCCATGGACGGGCAGGTCCAGGCCATTCGCCGGGCGCTTGATGCAGCGGGTTTCAGCCAGACCGCAATCATGGCCTATTCGACCAAATTCGCTTCGGCGCTTTATGGCCCGTTCCGCGAGGCCGGCGGCAGTGCGCTGAAGGGCGACCGTAAAAGCTATCAGATGAACCCGATGAACCGCCGCGAAGCCGTGCGGGAATCGCTGATGGACGAACAGGAAGGCGCCGACGCGCTGATGGTCAAACCGGCCGGCGCGTACCTGGACATCATCCGCGACATCCGCGAAGCCTCGCGTTTGCCGCTGTCGGCGTATCAGGTGAGTGGCGAGTACGCGATGATCAAATTCGCCGCCCAGGCCGGGGCGATTGATGAAGACCGAGTGGTGCGTGAGAGCCTGGGGGCGATCAAACGGGCCGGGGCGGATTTGATCTTCACCTACTTCGCGATGGACCTGGCCCTGGCCGGGATCTAAAGACCACCACATAATCACTGTGGGAGCGGGCTTGCTCGCGAAGACGGCGTGTCAGTCGATATTTATGGTGACTGACACGCCGTCTTCGCGAGCAAGCCCGCTCCCACATTTGATCTTCGTCGTTCTTGGGGTCAGCCGAAGAACGGCCGAATCCCGTGATCCCGGAAATACCGCTCGATCACCTTCGGATCGGCGCTGTAGTCGGCAATCGCTACATAGGTATCCGGCCGCAACAGGTAAAACCCGTTGCGTGTGAGTCCCGCCGCTTCAAACGCCGGCCGCCAGTCGAACACCTGCAACGGCAGGTGATGCTCGGTGCACCAGGCGATCATCTCGTCGCTGGTATCGCCATACACATGCACCTGCCAGGTCGGATTTTTCAGCGACTCGAAATTGTCCCCTTCACCGTCGTGGGCCCAAGGCAGGCGATCACCGCCGTGAACATGGCCAGCAACGCCTTCGCTCAACGGCATGCCGCGATAGTTGAGGGTGGTCTGCGACACCGTGCGAAACAGAAACTCTCGAGCGGCTTCCAGCGATGTCATTTTCGGGATCAAAAAGGGTGCCACGCGGGTGCGCAGCACGTCGGCAATTCGCCCTTCGGCGGTGACAAAACTGAATACCCGGTCGGTAGTCGCCACCAATCGCCGGGCAAAGGCGATGCGCTCGGTTTCATAACTGTCGAGCAGTTTGGCCGAGGCGCCACCGCTTAACACTGCCGCGAGTTTCCAGGCCAGATTGATCGCATCGCCAATCCCGGTGTTCATGCCCTGGCCACCCGCCGGGCTGTGGACATGGGCGGCGTCACCCAACAGAAACGCGCGCCCCGTGCGAAAGTGATCCGCGACCCGGTGATGCACGCGGTAGGTCGAGAACCAGTTCACCTGATCGATCTGCACTTTTAGATGCTCGATGGCCCGGCTGCTGACGTCTGCAAACTGGAGGGTTTCGGCACGGTCGGCGCGCTCGTCGCGAACCGTGCCGATCAGTCGGGCGCGACCTTCGTCGGACAAGGGAAAAACGGCGAGGAAGTCGGCTTCGTCGAGATCCACATGCAGTTCACCGTTGAATGTGGGGCCGCGAGCTTGCACGTCCGCCACGTAAAAAATCTGCTGGTAGGTGCCGCCCGGAAAACCGGTGTCCAGCGTCTTGCGCACAATCGACCGGGCGCCATCGCAGCCTGCGAGGTAACAGGCCTGACAGGTTTCCTGCTGGCCATCGGGCAAGCGCAGCCGGGCGGTGATGCCGTCGCCGGTTTCCTCGAAGCTTTGCAGTTCGGTATCGCGCTCCACTGTAATACCGAAGGCCTCCAGGCGTTCGATCAGCAGGCGTTCGTGCTCGTCTTGCGGATAGATTTCCAGAAACGCGTAGGGCGTCAGACCCTCGCCGATGGTGCTCAGCGGCAGGCGTGCGACAGGTTCGCCCTTGACCCAGAAATTCGCTGCGGCCACTTTATGGCCGTTTTGCACAACGGCGTCGCTGAGGTCGAGCTGGCTATACAGTTCAAGCGTTCGCGCCTGTACCGCCAGTGCACGTGAAGTGGTGCCGGGTGTCGACGTCTTGTCGATAATCCGTACCCGAATCCCCAGTTTGCTCAACCACAGCGCCAGTACCAGCCCGGTCGGGCCGGCGCCGATGATCAGCACGTCGCTACGGTTCATGAGCCTGTCCTCCGCAGTATGTGGATCAAGTATGGTTCAGCCCGAATGCACTGGCCTCCCGGCTGCCCAACGGAAAACCACGCGTGTAGCAGCTGTCGAGCTTGCGAGGCTGCGTTCGGCTGCGAAGCAGTCGTGAATCCGATTGACGCGGTCTGCCTGACGCACCGCAATCTCTGGTTTTACGACTGCTGCGCAGCCGAACGCAGCCTCGCAAGCTCGACAGCTGCTACAGCGCTAAGGGGGAACAGTCCGCGACTGCCACAGTCATAGCCTGCGCCATGCCATTGATCGTATGGTTAACCCGGCTCAACGGATTTTGATGGAGCACCATGCAAGTCAATCGATTGATCATGAGCGTCGCGGCACTGTTGGTTCTGGCCGGTTGCGGTAGCCAACGCACGCAGGAACCGCCGGCCCGCAAGCCCGCCGAGGTCAAGGCAGAGATCATGCGCCTGTTGCCGGCCAAGACGGTCGATCGCCAAGGCTGGGCCACGGATATCTACGCGGCATTTGCTGCCCAGAACATTTCGCCGACTACGCAAAACCTGTGTTCGGTACTCGCGGTCACTGAGCAGGAATCGACGTTTCAGGCTGATCCGCGGGTGCCGGGCCTGGGCAAGATCGCCCGGGACGAGATCGACCGTCGCGCCGCCAAGGCTCACATCCCCGGCCTGTTGGTGAGCGGTGCCTTGCAGGTCAGTTCACCCAATGGCAAAAGTTACAGCGACCGGCTGAATGCCGCGCGCAGTGAAAGAGAACTCAGCGCGATTTTCGATGATTTCATCGGCATGGTGCCAATGGGGCGGACGCTGTTTGATGGTTTCAACCCGGTGCACACCGGCGGGCCGATGCAGGTCAGCATCGATTTTGCGGAGCAGCAGGCGCGGGCTTATCCCTACCCGGTGGACGGCTCGATTCGCCGTGAAGTGTTCACGCGTCGCGGTGGTCTGTATTTCGGTATTGCCCATTTGCTCGGTTATCCGGTGAGCTACGAGCAGCCGCTGTATCGCTTCGCCGATTTCAACGCCGGTTGGTACGCCAGCCGCAATGCGGCGTTTCAGAACGCGGTAAGCCGCGCGACCGGCATCCCGCTGGCGCTGGATGGCGATCTGGTGCGCTACGGTTCGATCATGCCTGGCGCTACGGAATTGGCGGTGCGCACCCTCGGCAAGCAATTGGACATGCGCAACATGACCATTCGGGATCAATTGGAGGAGGGGAAAGGCCTCGAGTTCGAGGACACCAAGCTTTATCGGCGGGTCTTCGCCTTGGCCGAACAGGCCGAAGGCCGGCCATTACCCCGTGCGGTATTGCCGGGGATTATGCTGCAAAGCCCGAAAATCACCCGCAAACTCACCACGGCGTGGTTCGCCAAGCGAGTCGATGAGCGTTATCAACGTTGCATGAAGCGTGCGGGGATGTGACTGGACCGAAAATGGTCAAAAAACCAACGCTTGACTGACAATTCGAACGCAATCTTCAGCAGCTGCTACAAAGAGAGAGTCGCAGAGGAGATTTAGTCATGTATCAGCTTTACGGACATCAGAACTCGGGTGCGGCCGCCATCGAAGCGGCGTTGGAGCTGTGCGAGGTGCCTTATCGCTTCATCGATGTCTTTTCGTCCCCGGAGACGGTTCAGGCATTGGAGAAACTCAACCCGCTCAAGCAAATTCCCACTCTGCAATTGCCCGATGGCGGTGTTCTGACCGAGAGTGCGGCCATCCTGATTCACCTGGGCCTGACGTTCCCGGAGTCGAACCTGCTGCCGGAAAACCCGCTCAAGCGTGATCAGGTTATTCGGGGCCTGGTGTACATCGTCAGCAATTGCTATGCCGCCATCGGTATCATCGACTACCCCGAGCGCTGGCTGGCCGAGGCGGACGAATCTTCGAGGGAAAACCTTATGGCCGGTGCCCGTCAGCGCCTGCACTGGAGCTGGGAGGTGTTTGCCGATCAGTTCGCCGGCAAGTTGTACCTGGGCGAGGGAGCGCCGGGCGCGCTGGATATTCTGGCGGCGGTGGTAACGCGTTGGGCGGGTACCCGAGAGCACTTGCGCGTTGCGCGGCCGGGGTTTTCCGCCTGGCTCGAACGCTTCGACCGGCACCCTGCATTGGCCCCGGTTTTCGCGCGGCATTGGCCGTAAGAACACCGCCAATCAAAATGTGGGAGCGGGCTTGCTCGCGAAAGCGGTGTATCAGTCACCATAACTGTTGACTGACATACCGCTTTCGCGAGCAAGCCCGCTCCCACAAGGGGATTTGCGGTGTGCTGGAATCACTCGCCGCGAATGTACTGCTCCAACTGGCGAATCAGTTCAGCCTGTTCGGCAATGGCTTCCTTGACCAGGTCGCCGATGGACAGCAAGCCGATCAACTCGCCGTTTTCCACCACCGGCAAGTGCCGCAGGCGCTTTTCGGAC
Organism: Pseudomonas sp. PDM24; assembly: GCF_019218905.1. Lineage (NCBI taxonomy): Bacteria > Pseudomonadati > Pseudomonadota > Gammaproteobacteria > Pseudomonadales > Pseudomonadaceae > Pseudomonas > Pseudomonas sp. PDM24. Next base: position 107,149 of record NZ_JAHUWR010000010.1, read on the forward strand.
ATGATGCCCATGCAGGTTTCGACGGTTTGATGGGTGTCCACGGTGATCACCGGCGACACCATGATGTCGCTGACCGGCGTGCCGACAGAGGAGCGCCCCTTGAGCACCAGTTTGCGCGCATAGTCACGCTCGCTGATGATGCCGACGACCTTTCCCTCTTTCAGCACCGGTAACGCGCCGACGTTTTTTGCGGCCATCACCATCAGCGCTTCCAGCACCATTTGATGCGGTGCAATTGAGTGGACTTGCTGATTCTGTTGGGCCTTTAACTTGAGCAGTTGGGCGACGGTTTTCATGGCGGATTCTCGGGTGTTGTCGTTGTTCTTGAAGAATCGTAGAGACGCGCTCACAGAGCAAGGCAGAAAGCGGCAGATACCGCGCAAAAAGCGTCATTCAGCGATTTTTCTTTGTAAAAGCCCCACGAAAATCCAGTAGGAGCGAGGCTTGCCCGCGAAGAACGATGACGCGTAATACCTGAAAAACCGCGGTGCATTCTTCGCGGGCAAGCCTCGCTCCTACAGGTTTTACTGGCGTTAGGGCAATCCCCCTCACCACACCGGCGATCACGCGTAGAATTACCTCTTGAATCAGTTCGTTGAGGTTGCAGTGGTGGATTTACAGCAGGGCTTCGTCCTGACCCGGCATTGGCGCGATACCCCGGCCGGCACGGAAGTCGAGTTCTGGCTGGCGACCGATGCCGGTCCCCGACGCATCCGCCTGCCGCATCAACCGTCGGTAGCGTTCATTCCCGCAGCCCAGCGTGAGCAAGCCGAAGCGCTGCTGCGCGGTGAGAAAAACGTCGAGCTGAAGCCCTTGGCCCTTCTGGACTTCGAACATCGTCCGGTGCTTGGCCTGTATTGCCAGCAGCACGGTCAGTTGATGCGCCTGGAAACCGCGCTGCGCAGATCAAGCGTCGATGTATTCGAAGCCGATATCCGCCCGCCGGAACGCTACATGATGGAGCGTTTCATCACCGCTCCCGTTTTGTTCGGCGGCACGCCCGGCGCGGAAGGTCTGCTGATCGACGCGCAAATGAAACCCGACCCCGGCTACCGACCGAAGCTCAGACTGGTCTCGCTGGACATCGAAACCACCGCTCAGGGCGAGTTGTATTCCATTGCCCTGGAAGGCTGCGGCGAGCGGCAGGTGTACATGCTCGGGCCGCCCAATGGCGATGACAGTGGGGTCGATTTCCAGCTCGAATACTGCGACTCGCGAACCCTGCTGCTGAAGAAACTCAATGAATGGTTCGCCCGCCACGATCCCGACGCCATCATTGGCTGGAACGTCGTGCAGTTCGATCTGCGCGTACTTCACGAACATGCTCGGCGCTTGGCGGTGCCGCTGAAGCTGGGGCGTGGCGACGAAGAAATGCAGTGGCGCGAACACGGCAGTGGCAACCATTACTTCGCTTCGGCTGCCGGCCGATTGATCATCGATGGCATCGAATCGCTGCGTTCGGCGACCTGGAGCTTCCCCTCGTTCAGCCTGGAAAACGTCGCACAAACCCTGCTGGGCGAGGGCAAGTCAATCGACAATCCGTACCAGCGCATGGACGAAATCAATCGCATGTTCGCCGAGGACAAACCGGCCCTGGCGAAGTACAACCTCAAGGACTGCGAACTGGTGACGCGGATCTTCGCCAAGACCGAATTGCTGACCTTCCTGCTCGAGCGCGCCAGCGTCACCGGTTTGCCGGCGGACCGCAGCGGTGGCTCGGTGGCGGCGTTCACTCACCTGTATATGCCGTTGATGCACCGTCAGGGTTTCGTCGCACCGAACCTCGGCGGCAAACCACCGGAGGCCAGCCCCGGCGGTTTTGTCATGGACTCGCAACCCGGGCTGTACGAATCGGTACTGGTGCTCGACTACAAAAGCCTCTATCCGTCGATCATCCGCACCTTCCTGATCGACCCGGTGGGCTTGATCGAAGGGCTCAAGCATCCCGACGACAGCGAGTCGGTGCCGGGCTTTCGCGGTGCACGTTTTTCTAGAACCCGCCATTGCCTGCCGGCCATTGTCGCCCGGGTCGCCGAAGGTCGCGAAACCGCCAAGCGCGAACACAATGCGCCGTTGTCCCAGGCCTTGAAGATCATCATGAATGCCTTCTACGGCGTGCTGGGTTCCAGCGGTTGCCGCTTCTTCGATACACGGCTGGCTTCGTCCATCACCTTGCGCGGTCACGAGATCATGCTGCGCACCCGCCAGTTGATCGAAGCCCAAGGCCACGCGGTGATCTACGGCGACACCGACTCCACCTTCGTTTGGTTGCGCCGCGCCCACGGTCAGGCAGAAGCCGCGCAGATCGGTCATGCGCTGGTGGACCACGTCAACCAGTGGTGGCGCGAGCATGTGAAACAGGAATACGGGCTGGAAAGTGCCCTGGAACTGCAGTTCGAAACCCACTACAAGCGCTTTCTGATGCCGACCATTCGCGGCGCCGAGGAGGGCAGCAAGAAGCGCTATGCCGGATTGGTTACCCGCGCCGATGGCACCGATGAAATGGTCTACAAGGGCCTGGAAACCGTGCGCACCGACTGGTCGCTGTTGGCCCGGCAATTCCAGCAGGAGTTGTACCTGCGCATCTTCAATCGCAAACCCTATCAGGACTATGTTCGTGACTATGTGCGCAAGACCTTGGCCGGCGAATTCGACGAACGCCTGATCTATCGCAAACGCCTGCGCCGTACCCTCGACGACTATCAACGTAACGTGCCGCCCCACGTGCGGGCCGCGCGAATCGCCGACGACTACAACGACCAGCAGGGACGCCCGCGGCAATATCAGAACGGCGGCTGGATCAGTTATGTCATCACCGTCGCCGGCCCCGAGCCGCTGGAAATCCGCAGCGCGCCCATCGACTACGACCATTACGTCACTCGGCAGCTGCAGCCGGTGGCGGATGCAATCCTGCCGTTCGTGGATGACGATTTCTCAACGCTGATTGGGGGGCAGTTGGGCTTGTTTTGAGTCCAGCAGCGACAACGTCCAGTCATCCGGTATGCCGTGAAAATATTGATCCAGCGCCTGATGGAACAGGCTGCCTTTGGGCGAAACCTGGGCGAACAGTGTCATCGATGAGTGAAATTTGAGGTTGTCGGGATGGCCGAAAATCTTGGCGATCGAGCTTTGAGGAATGTCCAGAACCAGTTGCGTGCACATGCGCAAGCGTGGCCCCAGTAACGGATGCTTCAGGTACGCCGTGGCTTCTTCACTGGAGCGAATGGCAAAGTAGCGGGACATCTCGCTGTCGCCCAACCCGGAAAACTGCGGAAAGATAAACCACATCCAGTGCCGGCGCTTCTGGCCGGCGCGCAGCTCTTCCTGCACCCACTCGAACACAGGGTCTTGCGCCTGAACGAAGCGTGGCAAATTGAACGCGTCGAGCTGATCGGTACTTCTCATGCCGATGCCCTCTGACAAACCGCGATGGCTCAGACCATGGCCAACCGCTGCTTACGTTGTGGCGCGCGAAACGCTTGGTCCAGCGCCTCCAGATCCCCGACTTCAAGCCGCAACTGCGCCGCTTGTGCGTTGAGCTGCACATGCTCGGGGCGGACCGCTTTGGGGATGGCGATCACGCCGTTCTGACGCAGAATCCATGCCAGCGCTACCTGCGCAGGTGTCGCCTCGTGACGGGCGGCAACGTGCTTGAGCGTCGAATTGGCCAGCATGTGCCCGCCCTGGCCGATCGGACAATAGGCCATCACCGGCATCCGTTGGTGTTGGCTCCAGGGGAGCAAATCAAATTCGATGCCGCGCTCTTCCAGGTTATACAGCACCTGATTGGTGGCGCAGGCCGGTGAGGCCAGTTCTTCCAGGTCGTCCAGGTCGAAATTGGACACACCCCAATGGCCGATCTTGCCATCTTCGCGCAGGCGTTCGAAGGCTTCGACGGTTTCCGCAAGGGGATAGTCGCCGCGCCAGTGCAACAGGTAGAGATCGATGTAATCGGTATTCAACCGCCGCAGGCTGCGCTCGCAGGCCTGGGGGATGCCTTTGCGGCTGGCGTTGAAGGGATAGACCTTGCTGACCAGAAAAACCTGGTCGCGAAGGCCGGCGATGGCTTCACCCACCACCTCTTCAGCGCCTCCTTCAGCGTACATTTCAGCGGTGTCGATCAGGGTCATGCCCAATTCGATGCCCAAGCGCAACGCTGCAACTTCCTTTGTGTGTCGGGAGCGTTCCTCTCCCATGCGCCAGGTTCCTTGGCCGATGACCGGCACTTGGCTGCCGGCCAGCTCAAGAATACGCATGCATCCTCCTTTCGAAAGTCCGATCGATACTTCAGTTGGCAGCAAAATGGCCCGGTGGTTCCGTGGCGATCTCGAAAGATCGCAGCCTCTGTAGGCGCTGCCGAAGGCTGCGATCTTTTGATCTTCTAACCTACAGGGTAGAAAACTTGTACACCGTAGTCTGGGTATAGCGCTTGCCCGGATCCAGCCGTGTGGACGGGAAGTTCGGCTGGTTCGGCGAATCCGGATAATGCTGAGTCTCCAGAGTAAACGCCCCCCAATGCGGATAAACCTTGCCAGCCTTACCCTTGACCGTGCCATCAAGGAAGTTGCTGGTATAGAACTGCACGCCGGGCTCGGTAGTGTAGAGCTGCAACCGGCGGCCGGATTGCGGATCGCTGACATCGGCAGCGAGTTTGCCCAGATCACCCTTGGCGTCCAGCACCCAGTTGAAATCGAAACCGCCTTGTTTCGGTTCGGCGAATTTCAGTTGCGGGTGATCAGCCTTGATGTGTTGACCAATGGCGGTCGGTTGGGTGAAGTCCATGGGTGTGCCGGCGACTAGGGCCAGCTCACCGGTGGGGATCAGTTTGCCGGTGACCGGCGTGTAACGGGCTGCATGCAAAGTCGCAAGTTGCTTCAGTACGTCGCCGTTGCCCGCGCCGGCCAGATTGAAATAACTGTGGTTGGTCAGGTTCAGCACGGTGGGTTGGTCGGTGCTGGCCTTGTACTCGATGCGCAGCTCATTGTTCTCGGTGAGGCTGTAGGTGACTTCGGTTTTCAGGTTGCCCGGGAAACCCATTTCACCCCCCGCCGACAGATACGACAGGGTCACGCCCACCGAATCCTTGCCTTTGCTCGGTTCGGCTTTCCACACCCGTTTGTCGAAACCTTGGGCCCCGCCGTGCAGTGAATTGCTGCCGTCGTTGAGTGGCACCTGATAGCGCTTGCCGTCCAGCTCGAAGGCACCGTTGGCCAGGCGATTGCCGAAGCGGCCGATGGTCGCGCCGAAGTACGCGGTACCGCTTTGGTAACCCTGCACGTCGTCGAAGCCCAGCACCACATCATCGAGTTTGCCGTTTTTGTCCGGCACTTTCAGCGACTGCAGAATCCCGCCGTAGGTAATGACCGTGGCTTGCAGGCCATGGCTGTTGCGCAAGATGTATTGCTCGACAGGCGTGCCGTCATTGGTTTTGCCGAAGGCTTTGTGTTCGCTGGACAAGCCAGCGGCGTGAGCGGGGAGGGTGGCGATCATCAGGGACAGTCCGAGGCCGGAGAGCAGGTATCGAGATTGAGGCATGGTTGACCTTCCTTTTTGTTGTTTTGCGAGAAGTAGTCATACTAATAATCGAGTTCTAACGCGATCAAGGAAGGATTTATAGCTTATCTACGCAGTGTTGCAATTATAAAGTATGACTAATAAGGAGCCGCTTTCACGGTGATTCGCGTTTACGGACCACCGGCACTGCACTTTTTCGGCTTTCGCGGTTCTATCCTTGGCCAGCCCGCGGCGATCCCCACCGCCGGCCCATGCCCAAGTTCAAGAACCCATGGCTCGAGTTTTACCCCGCTTTACCCCGCACATTCGCCGTTATTGCTGGCTGCTGACAGGCCTGTCGATGCTCTTCGCCAGTGGCTGCAGCCATCAGCCGGGCAACGATATCGTCAGCCAGTTTCGCAACGGCCAACCCCAGGAATTCCTCCAGACCAGCGTCGACCGCATGGCGACCCTGACGATGCGTGACAACCTCGAAAGCCTCTACCTGCTGATGAATAAGCTCTACCTGCGCAACCCGCAGGAGCTGAAGAAATCTGGCTTCCTCGATGTCGGCACCGCGGAAAAACAAGTGCGCATGGCCATCGAACAGCAACAGCCGCTACCCACTCTCGGCGGCAAAAAAGACCTCGCCGCGCTGAGCTACGCCATGAGCCCGGAATTTCTCGGCGACCGGGTCGGTGCCTTTATCTATGCCATCGGCAGCATGCTGGTCACCGCTCATGGCAATCGGCTGGAGTTCTACATGACGGATGCGATCAACCCGACCTTCGTCAGCAATGCCGCGCGCAACATCGAAAAAGCCACCTGGATTTTGAGTCAGCGGCAAAACAAGCAAGGCGAGCCCTTGCTGTTTTCCAACGAAATTTCGGAGGAGGGCAGCAACCTGAGCTTTGCCGTGGAGTTCGGCAAAATCGTCGCGCGGCTGGACCTGCTGACCCAAATGCTCGACGAACGCTACCGGCGGATCGGCCTCAACTATGCCCAGAGTTTGCTGTTCCTGAATTTTTTGCCGGTGCAGTAAAACGAGTGCTGAACCCAAATCCCCTGTGGGAGCGGGCTTGCTCGCGAATGCGTTGTGTCAGTCGCCATGAGTGTCGGCTGATACACCGCCTTCGCGAGCAAGCCCGCTCCCACAAGGGGGATTTGGTGGAGAGGGAAAACTGTGTTCCGCCTCAATGAGTTGGCATAACGATAGACCGCATCGATATAACTGGTTATAAGAAAAATCGCTATGCTGCGAGCCGGTTATTCTCCTGCGATTCTCTGGGCGTATTAATGGAATTCGGTAATTTCGGGTTGGTCGTTGCAGGTCTGGTGGTCGGCTTTATTGTCGGCATGACCGGCGTCGGAGGCGGTTCGTTGATGACGCCGATTCTGCTGTGGTTCGGCGTCAACCCGGCGACGGCGGTGGGCACGGACTTGCTGTACGCGGCCATTACCAAATCCAGTGGTGTGCTGGTTCATCGCAAGAACAAGAACATCGACTGGGCGATCACCGGTTGGCTGACCCTCGGCAGTGTGCCGGCGGTGGCGCTGACGCTGTGGTTTTTGAGCAGCTTGCAGACCTCGCCCGATGCGATGAACGCCGTTATCAAACAAGCCCTGGGCTTCGTATTGTTCGCCACGGCGCTGGCCATTTTCTTCAAGAAACGCTTGCTCGATTTCGCCCACAAACGGGCTGGCGGCTACTACAACCCTAGCGGGCCCCGGTTGAATGCACTGACCGTCATCACCGGATTGGTCCTTGGCGCCATGGTGGCCCTGACCTCCATCGGCGCTGGCGCTTTGGGCACAGTAGCGCTGTTCATTCTGTACCCGATGCTGCCTACCCGGCGGCTGGTCGGCACCGAAATCGCTCACGCGGTGCCCCTGACCCTGGTCGCCGGCCTGGGCCATGCGAGCATGGGCAACATGGATTGGCATATTTTGGGCTACTTGCTGGTCGGTTCGCTGCCGGGGATTTACCTGGGCAGCCATTTGACCGGGCGTATCTCCGACGAACTGCTGCGTCCATGCCTGGCCACGATGCTGGTGCTGATCGGCTACAAGCTGGCGTTCTGATCCGGCACCGTATAGATCACTGAATTTAGCGGAATCATGCCCTCACTGGCGTAGTCAAAATTATGACCACGTTCAGATGAGGTCATGACGTCCATGAACAGCCCCGTAAACGATCTTCTACGAAGATTCAGCCGCCCTCGCGGCGAGCCACCCGGCAACGCGGCCGAGGTGCTACGCCGTCATGCCGAGCCGTTGCCTGCACTCGACTCACCTGAATTCGGCAAACTCTTCGACCGCTTTGGCGATGCCAGCGTGGTGCTGATCGGCGAAGCCAGCCACGGCACCCAGGACTTCTACCAGACCCGAGCGGCGATCACCCGCCGCCTGATCGAGCAGCATGGCTTCGGCATCGTCGCGGTCGAAGCCGACTGGCCCGATGCCGGCCAGATCGACCGATGTGTCCGCGACCTGGGCCGCTCTGCCTGGAAAAAACAGGCCTTCGCCCGATTCCCCACCTGGATGTGGCGCAATACCGCTGTGCAGACTTTCACCCGCTGGCTGCACCACCATAATCGCGGCTTGGCGCTTGAGCAGCGGGTGGAATTTCGGGGGCTGGATGTTTACAGCATGCGTCATTCCATCGACGAAGTGCTGGGCTATCTCGACAAGACCGATCCGCAGCTGGCAAAAGAGGCCCGCCATCGCTACAGCTGCCTGACGCCGTGGCATGACGACCCGGCGCTGTACGGTCATTTCGCTGAGCGGGGCAACATGGCCACGTGCGAGGACGCAGTGGTCGAGCAATTGAATGTGTTGCTGGGCGAACGGCTTGACCCGATGGTCGCCGACGACGAGGCGTTTTTCAGCGCCACCCAGAACGCCCGCGTGGTGCGGGCCGCCGAGCAGTATTACCGCGCCATGTACCGCGGCTCGACCGCCTCGTGGAACCTGCGTGACCTGCACATGTTCGACACCTTGCAAACCCTGATGGTGCATCGCGGGGCAGGCGCCAAAGCGGTGGTGTGGGCGCATAACTCACACATCGGCAACGCCGCCGCGACGCAAATGGGCTGGGAGGGGCAATTCAACATCGGCCAGTTGTGCCGCACGGCCTACGGCTCACAAGCGGTGCTGATCGGCATGGGCACCGACCATGGCACCGTCGCCGCCGCCGACGACTGGGACGAGCCGATGCAGGTCAAACAGGTGAACCCGGCATTGGCCGACAGTTGGGAACAACTGTTTCTCCAGGCCGGTATTCCCGCAGCACTGCTCGACTGGCGGACGTCACCGAGCGAGGAATTGCTGGACGTACTGGCTGAGCCATTACTTGAGCGCGCCATCGGCGTCATCTATCGACCCAGGACCGAGCGCCAGAGCCATTACTTTCAGGCCGTACTGGCAGAGCAGTTCGACGCTTTTGTCTGGATCGAAAAAACCCACGCGGTCTCGCCATTGCCGGAGCCTGAGTTCATGGAACACGAGGAAGACACCTTTCCGTTCGGTATATGACACGCCAATGACGGGTCTCTATTCCCGGGTAAAGATCTCCATCAGATGCCCGTCCGGGTCATCGAAATACACCCGCTGGCCACCGCCGCAATCATTGATCTCATTCGGCCGTTGTTTGCCAGGATCTGCCCACCAGGGCTGCTTGCGCGCTTGCAGGCGAGCGAAGGCTGCATCGAAGTCTTTGTCGCCAATCAGGAACGCATAGTGTTGGGAGGCAATCGGCGGGTCGTTGTTGTAGAAATCCAGCGACACGCCATTATCGAATTTGACCACCAGCATTGGTCCGAACGGCTCGGGATCGGGCAGGCCGAGGAGGTCGGTCAGGTAGCGGGCCGACACCTGTTTGTCACGGCACCAGACGATGGTGTGGTTCAGCTGAGCGCTCATGGAAAAATCCTCACGGCGAATCAGGTGGTGCGAGTTGTGCTATGAGATTAGCTCAGGCTGTTGCGCAATGACCGCCCTGACCTAAGCTTGGGGCAAGGCGAACATAAATACGCCTCACCCGGAACGTTCGCCGCGATGCGCAATCATTAGAGCGTGGATATCAAAAGGAGATGCGCATGCTCATCAGGTCTTTGACCCTGGCTACTTTGCTGGCTTTCGTCGGCCCCTTGTTCGCCGCCGATGACGATTCCCCTCTGGTTAAAGACGTGGGCAGGGCCCGTCCCTTGATTGTCATCGCGCCCAGTTCGGTTGATCCCACCTGGGTCAGCCTGAAAAAATCGCTGGATGAACCCGCCAGCCGCAAGGGCTTCACCGAGCGAAACATGGTGCTGTACACCGTGATCAATACGATGGGGCAACGCGACGGAAAAGACCTCGACCCGCAAACGACAATGGCGTTGATCCGCTCGCTGAAATTGGGCGCCGGGGCGAAGAGCAAAATCATCCTGGTCGGCAAGGACGGCGAAAAGAAGCTTGAAAAGGATGTGGTCGAGCTGAAAGAGATTTTCAGCACCATCGACGCGCTGCCAGCCGCCGAAAAGGAAGCGACAGTACCGGTGCCAGCGCCGGTGGCTGAGGTTGCACCGGCCAAAGGCGCAAAGGGCAAACCGGCGAAGCCCGCCAAACCGCCTGAGATGCCGGATGATTGAATTTCTGCTGGTAAGTTAAGACATTTGAGCGACGAAAATCCTGTGGGAGCGTGGCTTGCCCGCGAAGAATGCGCTGCGGTTTTTCAGGTACTGCGCGTCATTGTTCTTCGCGGGCAAGCCACGCTCCCACAGGATCTGCGTCTTGACCATTTTTCGTTTATCCCCCGAACGTCCGTAGCAGCTGCTGAGCCCGCGAGGCTGCGTTCGGCTGCGAAGCAGTCGCAAGGTCTGTCACCGCGTTCTTTCAGGTAAACGGCATTCACCGGATGACGACCGCTTCGCGGCCGAACGCAGCCTCGTGGGCTCGGCAGCTGCTACGGCGCGTCACCCTCGGCTATTTGGTCAGCGCACTCAATATTTTGTGGGCGACTTTGACTCGCTCGGGGTTTGGGTAGTTTTTGTTGGCCAGGATCACGATGCCAATGTCCTTCGCCGGGACAAAGGCGACGTAGGCGCCAAAGCCGCCGGTTGAGCCGGTTTTGTTGATCAGCACAGTGTCACGTGGAGGCTGCGGCGGGTTCAGCCACCGGACTTCATGCGCCTCAAAGGCCATCTGCGACGAGTTGCCCGCCAGCAATGTATCGAGCGTCGCCGGGTAGTTGTAGAACTCCCACCCCAACCCTTGAGTCATCTCGCCAACGGTGTAGTAACCGGTATGAGTGGTGGCGATGGCTTGCTGCAAGGGCTTTTCCAGCGAAGCCGGATTCATGTTCGCTTCAACATAGCGAAGCAGGTCCGAGGCGCTGGTTTTAACGCCATAGGCTTCGGAATCCAGCGCGCCCGGTTCGACCCGCACAGGCTTGTCGTCCTTGTTGTAACCCTGGGCGTAAAGCGCCATCTGATCCTGCGGCACCTTGAGGTAGCTGTGCTTGAGGCCGAGTTTGGGCAGCAAGGTGTTCTCCATCAGTTCATCGAACGGCGCCCCCATGCTTTGCGCCGCCAGATAGCCGAACAACCCAAGGCTGGGGTTTGAATACAGGCGATGAGTGCCGGCGGCGTAGGTCGGTTTCCATTGCTTGAGATAGCCGAGCATCTTGTCCTGATGGTCCGCATCACCGGGGAACTGCAACGGCAGGCCGCCAGCGGTGTAGGTGCCGAGTTGCAGCACGCTGATGTTGTCGAACGCGCTGCCACTTAATGTTGGTAGAACCTGACTGGTGTTGTCCGACAGGGCCAGTTTGCCTGTCGCCTGCGCGTAGGCGGCAAGGGTGGCGGTGAAGGTTTTGCTCACCGAACCGATCTCGAACAGGGTGTTGTTTGCTACCGGTTGCCCGGTTTCTTTCGACGCCACGCCGTAGTTAAAGTAATGCTGCTTTCTGTTGAGCGTTATGGCCACGGCCATGCCGGGAATGCTCTGGGCCTGCATGACCGGTCGGACGGCGTCGTTAACAATCGTCTCGATGGGTTGGTCCGTCCGGGCCGCGGCAACACAATGGCTGGCGCCGAATACCGCCACGCAAGCCGCTAGAATCTTCAATCTGGCCGCATTTCTCTTGTTCGTCATTGTTTCAATTCCATTATTTTTCGTGGTGTTAACCGCTACACTCCGAGCGGTTTTTCAAGCCGGTCCGTTGTTGGGCGAGCCAAATCTATGCAGTTTGGCGAATACCCACAAACGACGATATTTCAGATGAGCCATTAGAAAATTTTGGGAGTGGGCATGATTCGACCTCATCTGCCGCTGAATGCGCTACGCGCCTTCGAGGCTTCGGCACGCCATCTGAGTTTTACACGGGCGGCGGTGGAGTTGTGTGTCACGCAGGCGGCGGTGAGTCATCAGGTCAAAAGCCTTGAAGCCCAGCTTAACGTGACCTTGTTCAAGCGCCTGCCCCGAGGCCTGATGCTGACCAACGAAGGTGAAACCCTGCTGCCGGTGTTGCGCGACTCTTTCGACCGGATCGCCGAAACCCTTGAGCGTTTCGAGGGCGGGCATTTTCGCGAGGTGTTGACAGTGGGGGCGGTGGGGACGTTTGCGGTCGGTTGGCTGTTACCGCGGCTGGCGGATTTTCAGACGAAACATCCGTTTATCGATTTGCGTCTGTCGACCAACAATAACCGGGTGGATGTGGCCGCTGAAGGGCTGGATTACGCCATTCGCTTTGGCGCGGGGGCGTGGCATGGGATCGAAGCGGTACGGTTGATCGAGGCGCCGTTGTCGGTGCTCTGCGTTCCCGAGATTGCGCGGCAATTGCACACGCCGGCCGATCTGTTGCAGCAAACGTTGTTGCGCTCCTATCGCACGGATGAGTGGCCGGAGTGGTTTCAGGCGACTGGTCTTTCGGCCCATGCCGCACCGCCCCGGAGCATCGTCTTCGATTCCTCGCTGGCGATGATGGAAGCGGCGTTGCAAGGAGCGGGAGTGGCATTGGCGCCGCCCTTGATGTTCTCTCGACAACTGGCGGCGGGTGCAATCGAGCAACCGTTCGACATCGGGATCACCACGGGCAGCTACTGGCTGACCCGCTTGCAGTCGCGCCCTGAAACGTCGGCGATGACCGCGTTCAAGGACTGGCTGCTGCAAGCATCGCATTAATACAAAACCCTGTGGGAGCGGGCTTGCTCGCGAAGGGGTCATCACATTCAACATTGATGTTGACTGACACACCGCCTTCGCGAGCAAGCCCGCTCCCACAGGGATCACGGCGCTTTCAGAAGCCTACCGCACCAGACACGGTCGCTTGTTATCGAATTTCCACCCCGGGATCAGAAACTGCATCGCCACGCTGTCATCCCGCGCGCCCAGTCCCATGCCTTTGTACAGCTCATGGGCCTTGGCCAGTTGATCCATGTCCAGCTCAACCCCCAGGCCAGGTTTTTTCGGCACCTGCACGCAGCCGTCGACGATTTGCAGCGGCGCTTTGGTCAGACGTTGGCCGTCCTGCCAGATCCAGTGGGTGTCGATGGCCGTGATTTCACCCGGCGCGGCGGCTGCGACGTGGGTGAACATGGCCAGGGAAATATCGAAGTGGTTGTTGGAATGTGAGCCCCAGGTCAGGCCCCATTCGTGGCACATCTGCGCGACTCGAACCGAGCCTTGCATGGTCCAGAAGTGCGGGTCTGCCAAAGGAATATCTACTGACTGCAACTGGATTGCATGGCCCATTTCCCGCCAGTCGGTGGCGATCATGTTGGTCGCGGTTTTCAGGCCCGTGGCACGACGGAATTCGGCCATGACTTCACGGCCCGAGTAACCGTTTTCCGCACCGCACGGGTCTTCGGCGTAAGCGAGAACGTGATGCTGATCCCGGCACAGGCGGATCGCTTCTTTGAGCGACCAGGCGCCATTCGGATCAAGGGTGATGCGCGCATCGGGAAAACGTTCGGCGAGGGCGGTGACCGCTTCGATTTCCTCGTCGCCACTCAACACGCCGCCCTTGAGTTTGAAGTCCTTGAAACCATAACGGGCGTGGGCAGCTTCCGCCAGGCGCACCACGGCGCCGGCGCTCATGGCTTTTTCGTGACGCAGGCGGAACCAGTCGTTGTCGGCGTCCGGTTCGCTGCGGTAGGCCAGATCGGTTTCGTTGCGATCACCGACATAAAACAGATAACCGAGCATCTTCACTTCGTCGCGCTGCTGGCCTTCGCCGAGCAGGGCCGCGACCGGTACGTCCAAATGCTGACCGAGCAAGTCGAGCAGGGCGGCTTCAAGGCCAGTGACCGCGTGAATGGTGATGCGCAGGTCGAAGGTCTGCAGGCCGCGACCGCCAGCATCGCGATCGGCAAAGGTCTGGCGCACTTGATTGAGGATCTTCTGGTAAGTGCCGATCGGGCTGCCGACCACCAGTGCGCGCGCATCTTCCAGCGTCTGACGAATACGCTCGCCACCCGGCACTTCTCCGACGCCAGTGTGACCGGCGTTGTCCTTGAGGATCACGATGTTGCGGGTGAAAAACGGGCCGTGGGCGCCACTCAGATTGAGCAGCATGCCATCGTGGCCAGCCACGGGAACAACCTGCATGCTGGTGATGATCGGGGCTTTTGCGGCTTCTTGTGGAGTCATTTTTTTGTCCTTACAACCAATGTTCAGGCGTGATTAGGTGCTGGTTTGCCCAGGGCAACCACAGGTGCAGGTTTCGGTTTATTGCGCGCGGCGAAAACGATGATCGCGGCGATGATCGAGGTGGCGGCCAGGCCGTACAGCCCGCCCTGAATCGAGCCGGTGTGTTGTTCCAGCAGACCGAAGGTGGTCGGCGCAACGAAGCCACCGAGGTTGCCCACCGAGTTGATGAGTGCAATCACACCCGCAGCAATCCGTGCATCCAGGTACGCCTGGGGAATTGGCCAGAACAGCGACGATGCCGATTTGAAACCCAGCGCGGCGAAGCAAATGGCGACGAAGGCGAAGATCGGCCCGCCCGTGGTGGACATGAACATCCCGGCGGCAGCGATCAGCAGCGCAGCGGCGACCCAGGCTTGCTGGTGTTTCCATTTGGCCGACAGTGTGGCGAAGGCGTACATGCCGACGATCGACAGCAACCACGGAATCGAGTTGAACAACCCGACCTGGATGTCGCTCAGGTCGCCCATCTTCTTGATGATGCTCGGCAGCCAGAAGGTCGCGGCGTAGATGGTCAATTGGATGAAGAAGTAGATCACGCAGAACAGGATGATCTGGCGATCCTTGAGCAGCGTGCCCAGCGACGGTTTGATCGGCGTCGCGGCTTCGCGGGCCAGTTGTTCGTCATCGATGGCTTTGACCAGCGCGTCCTGCTCAGGAAGGGTCAGCCATTTGGCGTCGTGGGGCTTGGAGTCCAGCCAGAACCAGACGAACACGCACAGCCCGACCGAGAACATCCCTTCAATGAAGTACATCCATTGCCAGCCGTGCATGCCCAAACCACTGATTTGCAGCAGCAGCCCGGACAGCGGGCCGGAGATCAGCGACGCAATGGCCGAGCCACTGAGGAAGATCGCAATCGCCTTGCCGCGTTCGACGCCAGGCAACCAGCGGGTGAAGTAATAAATCACCCCAGGGAAGAAACCGGCTTCGGCCACACCGAGCAAAAACCGCAGAATGTAGAAGTGGGTTTCGTTCTGGATGAACGCCATGCAGGCGGCCACCAGGCCCCAGGTCAGCATGATGCGGGTCAGCCAGATTCGTGCGCCGACTTTTTGCAGGAGGATGTTGGAGGGGACTTCAAACAGCGCGTAGCCGATGAAGAACAGACCGGCTCCGAGGCCGTAGGCGGCAGCGCCAATGCCCAGGTCATGTTCCATGTGCGCGCGGACGAAGCCGATGTTCACACGGTCGATGTAGTTGACGATGAACATGATCACGAACAGCGGCAGAACGTGGCGTTTCACTTTCGAGATGGCAGACTTCAGGACCGAATCGGCGCCCTCGGTCATCCCGGATATGGATGTATTCACTGCTTTTTCTCCCACTCGTTATTTTTATGCGGGGTGTGGCTGGGTGTTGCGTTGTTGATAGACATCATACAACTAGGTTTTTTTGTTCTACAAGTACTGTCACTCAACAAAATGGTGCTAGGCGGAAGGTTTTTTATTCGTTTTATGGGTTTGTGCGGCGTATTTGTTGGGTTGTGCCCCGGATTTCTTCAGTCGATAATTTCCCTTTGTCGCGGCGGAGCGCTTCGGTGCGATGGTGTAAATCGTCTTTTGTGCAGTGAAATTTGAGTGTTGTCATACAAGTTAGGCGGCGTTTTATTGAGATTCCCGTCATCGAAAAGCGCGCACGGTGATACGATCCGGATACCCGCTTTTCGGATGATCACCATGCAAGAAGACATCGACGCACCTGCCCGCAAGCGTGCCCATAACCTGGCTCATGATCTGGTGAGCAAACTGACCCAGAGCATCCTGCTCGGTCAGATGGTGCCGGGGGACAAGCTGCCGTCGGAGAACTCGATTGTTCAGGAGCATGGCGTCAGTCGCACAGTGGTGCGCGAAGCGATCTCGAAGTTGCAGGCTTCGGGGTTGGTGGAAACCCGTCACGGCATCGGCACTTTTGTTCTGGAGCGCGCACCGGATCAGGGGCTGCGTCTGAATGTCGATACGGCACTGGGCGTGCGCAGTATTCTGGAGTTGCGCATGGGCCTGGAAACCCAGGCTGCGGCGCTGGCAGCGGTTCGTCGCACAGACCAGCAATTGGCGCAGATGCGTGAAGCGCTGGATGACTATCAAAGCCTGTTGGCCAACAACGACAGTTGCGTCGAGGCAGACAAACGCTTTCATCTGCTGATCGCCGAAGCCACCGGCAACGCGTGTTTCACCGAGATCATGCAGCACCTGGGCAGCGCCATGATCCCCCGGACCCGCGTCAATGCCGCCGAGCGCGGGTCGGCGGATTTGAGCAAGCTGGGGCACCTCGCCAACCTCGAACACGAGGCGATTCTAAACGCCATCAAACGCCAGGATCCGGATGCGGCGCGGGCGGCAATGTGGTTACACCTGACCAACAGCCGCGACCGCTTTTCGGCTGATCGGTAGTCGCCGTTGGTCTCCTCGATAGCACCCCTTTTGCAGATTGTCCGACGACAGGCGATAAACGAAACCCCGGCCGATGGACCCAATGTCAGTCAGTTAAGGCGCGGAACCTGTGGGAGCGGGCTTGCTCGCGAAAGCGGTGTATCAGGCGACATCAATGTCGACTGTGCCGCCGTCTTCGCGAGCAAGCCCGCTCCCACATAGATTTGCGCCTTAACTGACTGGCATTGGCCAATGGGCCGGGTTCTTTGTGGTTGCAGGTTTATTGCGTCATCGTTCTTCGCGGGCACTATTGGCCTCAATCCCCCTTCGGCAACTCAATCACAAACCGCGTCCATCCCTTATCCGATTCGCAACGAATCTGCCCGCCATGGGCGCGGATGATTGACTGGGTGATGGCCAATCCCAGCCCCGCATGCTCACTGCTGCCTTCACGGCGCGCCGGGTCTGCCCGGTAGAAGCGGTCAAACAAGCGCGGCAACAAGTCTTCAGAAATCACTTCCCCGCTGTTTTCAACCGTCAGGCTCAGCCCTGTCGGCTGTTCAACAATCTTCACCCGAACCTCGCCACCGCCCGGGGTAAACCGCAGTGCATTGTCCAGCAGATTGGACAGCGCCCGACGCAACATGCTGCGGTCGCCCTGCATGCGCGCGGTGCCGTCACGACTCAATTTCACCTGAGCGTCCTCGGCCAGCGGCGCAAAAAACTCCAGCAGCACATCGGCTTCCTCCGACAGTTCCAGCGCTTCGCGCTTGGGCATCAGCAAGCCGTGGTCAGCCTTGGCCAGGTACAACATGTCGTTGACCAGTTGCGCCATCCATTGCAGTTCTTCGAGATTGCTGTGCAGTGCTTCGCGGTAATCCTCGATGGGGCGAGGGCGGGTGAGGGTGACCTGGGTGTGGGTCAGCAGGTTCGACAGCGGTGTGCGCAGTTCATGGGCGATGTCGGCGGAAAACGCCGAGAGCCGCTGAAAAGAGTCGTCGAGGCGTCCGAGCATGGCGTTGAAACTGTAAGCCAGTTCCTCGAGCTCTGGCGGCATGTCTGCTTCTGGCAGGCGAGCGTTGAGCGATTGCGCCGACACGCCGCTGGCGACCGCACTCATGCGCCGCAACGGGCGCAAACCGCTGCGTGCGGCCCAGGCTCCGAGCAGAGCAGTGGCCAGCGCCGACAAACTGACCGTCAGCCAAATCAGATGCTGCATGCGCTGCAGAAAATGTTGGTGATGGGTGATGTCCAGCAACAAGGTCAGTTGCGGTGAATCGGGTTTGTCGGGGAACAGCGGTGCATTCAGGACGCGGTAGTCAGTGCCGTCGTCGCTCATCGTCGACAGGCCCAACTGGCGCGGCAAGTCTTTGGGTAAACGGGCCGAGCTGTCGTACAAGCGTTGGCCGTCGCTGCCAATGATGCGCAGCGAAAGATCGGCTTGTCGGCTCAATTCATCGGCCAGTCTGGTCTCGCTTTCGCTGGACGGAATGTCATCCAGCGCCCGGCGCAAGCCAATCAGCTTGCCATCCAGCAACTGCTGGTCCAACTCGACAAAGTGCGCCTCGCTGGCGCGGCTGAACAACACCCCGGCGAACAACGACACCACGGCAGTGCAAGCTGCGAACAGCAGCGCCAGACGATTGCTTAGAGAGAGTCGGCGCATCAGGCAGGGCGCTCTTCAAGGACATAGCCCATGCCGCGCACGGTGTGGATCAACTTGTTCGGGAAGTCATCGTCGATCTTCAGGCGCAGACGGCGGATCGCCACTTCGATCACATTGGTGTCGCTGTCGAAATTCATGTCCCACACCTGGGAAGCGATCAGCGACTTGGGCAGAACTTCACCCTGACGTCGCAGGAGCATTTCCAGCAGGGCGAATTCCTTGGCGGTCAGGTCGATGCGCTGACCGTTGCGTTCGACCCGACGACGAATCAGATCCAGACGCAAGTCGGCCAGTTGCAGGCTGGTTTCCTGAGGCGTGGCACTGCCGCGACGCAGCAGACTGCGAACCCGCGCCAGCAGTTCGGAGAAGGCGAACGGTTTGACCAGATAGTCGTCGGCACCCAGTTCCAGGCCGTGAACCCTGTCCTCCACAGCGTCTCGCGCTGTAAGAAACAGTACTGGTGTGTCGAGGCCCGCGCCGCGCACTGCTTGCAGAATCTGCCAACCATCGCGACCGGGCAGCATCACATCGAGGATCAACAAGGCGTAATCGCCGCTCAACGCCAGTTGCTGGCCGGTGCTGCCATCGGCCGCCAGTTCGGTGGTGAAACCGGCCTCGGTCAGGCCCTGACGCAGGTAATGGCCAGTTTTCGGTTGGTCTTCGACAATCAGCAGTTTCATGGGCGACTCGCGCAGTTGGAACGGTGCGTTATACCGTGGGCGGCGGCGATACAGGCCAACCTGACAAAGTTGTAATCTGCCTGTCAGGTGGCTGGCAGAGCCCGCGGGTTAAGTTTCCCACAAGCTGAACCTCATCTTGTTGGAGTGCGACTATGTTTTTGCAAAATCGTCTGGTACTGACCGCTTGCTTGCTGACTCTGAGCTTGGGACTGGAGGCTTCGCCGGCGCATTCCTACGACTTCGGTCAACCGGCGGCAGCGACCAAGGCTACCCGTAGCGTTGAAGTGGTGATGGGCGATATGTCCTTCACTTCCAAGGCGATTGATATCAAGGCCGGAGAAACCGTGCGTTTTGTACTGGTGAATAAAGGCCAGTTACTGCACGAATTCAACCTCGGCGACGCGGCAATGCATGCCCGGCATCAGCAGGAAATGCTCCAGATGCAGCAAAGCGGCATGCTGATGCCTACAGGCATGAAGGCCATGGACCACGGCTCCATGGCCACAATGGACCATTCCTCCAAAGGGCATGGGATGAAACACGATGATCCGAACAGTGTGCTGGTGGAGCCGGGCAAAACCGCCGAGCTGACCTGGACCTTTACCAAGGCCACCAACCTGGAATTTGCCTGCAATATCCCCGGTCACTATCAGGCCGGTATGGTCGGCAAACTGACAGTCAGTCAGTAAGCACTCAAAGGCGGGACCAAAGGCTGGTAGAATCCGCTGATTCTTCAGTCAGGTTTCCGCCATGCATCCCGCAGCCGAACATTCGCCGCTGGGCAAGTCCAGCGAATACATCGCCACCTACACGCCGTCCCTGCTGTTCCCGATCCCGCGCACCGCGAAATGGGCCGAGCTGGGCCTGACGGCTGAAACCCTGCCGTACAAGGGCGTGGACTTCTGGAACTGCTTCGAACTGTCCTGGCTGTTGCCGTCCGGCAAACCCGTGGTGGCGATTGGCGAATTCAGCATTGCGGCGGATTCGCCGAACATCATCGAATCGAAGTCGTTCAAGCTGTACCTCAACTCCCTGAACCAAACAGCGTTTGCCGACACCGCAAGCCTTGAAGCGACGCTGGCAAAAGACCTTTCGGCCGCAGCCGGCAAACCGGTGGGCGTGCGGATTCGCAGCCTGAAAGATGTTGAGGCGGAAGGCGTCGTGGCGTTGCCGGGTGTGTGCATCGATGACCTGGATATCAGCGTCAGCAACTACGAGCATCCGCGTCCGGAACTGCTGCGGTGCAATGAGTCGCTCATTATTGAAGAGTGCGTACACAGCCATTTGCTCAAATCCAACTGCCCGGTCACCAGCCAACCGGATTGGGGCAGCGTAGCGGTGGAGTATCGCGGCGCGGCGCTGGACCATGCGAGTTTGCTGGAATACATCGTGAGCTTCCGTCAGCACTCGGACTTCCATGAGCAGTGTGTGGAGCGGATTTTCCTCGACCTGCAACGGTTGCTCAAGCCAGAGAAGCTGACGGTGTATGCGCGGTATGTGCGTCGTGGCGGGCTGGACATCAACCCGTATCGCAGCACGGAAGAAGTGCAATTGCCGAACCATCGGCTGGTTCGTCAGTAAAGTTCCAATGTGGGAGCGGGCTTGCTCGCGAAGACGTGGGCACATTCAACATGAAAGTGCCTGCTAGACCGCTTTCGCGAGCAAGCCCGCTCCCACAAGGGATTGCATTTCAGGTCGCAGGCATTAAAAAGCCCCGCTATCGATAGCAGGGCTTTTTTGTATCTGGCGGGTTCATATCCCCATGTTGCCCAACGCTTGCACGATGTTGCGCAAGGTGCCAGCAAGGGTTGGGTGTTCAAGTTCGAAGCGATCGACGGCCAGATTCACACTGTCGGCGAGGTTGGTGTCCTGGGTTTTGGTTTCCAGCTCAAGTTCGAGTTCGATCTGTTGCATCAGCGCGTGCAGGTCAGCGCGCTCGGCTTCGGTAAGCGGTGGATTCTGTTCCAATTGCTCGCGCAGTTTGTTGAGTTGTTCTTGCAGTTCGCGGGCAGGCATGGCGTTCTTCCTTTTATCGATAGGCACTGGCATAGACCGCAGCGGCGCGCCAAAGGTCTACGGCTGACCTTTAGATTAATCCACTCCCAGGCAAACTGCATGATCTCGATCAGGGCTTCTCACCCTTGAGCCGGCGCAGGCTGATATCGGCCAGGCAGGTGTCGAGTTCGCCCAGATGATCGATTACCGAATGCACGCCCAGGCCGAACAACTGCATTGTCGCCTTGCCGCGCAGATGTTCCCGTTCCTTTTGGCTCAAGACCTGCCATTCGCTGGGGGCCAGCCCGCACAGCGAGCCGCAGGACGCCAGGCCAATGGTCCACAACCCGGCATTCAGGCCCGATTGCAGGAGTCGCGGTTCGCCGCTGACCAGCACACAACCGTCCAGTCGTTCGACATTCAACGCCATTAAGGCTTGCCAACAGGCGTTCGGGGCTGGCCATGGATTGATTGTTGCCAGGTGTTGCGAAGGTTTGATCCATTCCGGGAGTGCCCCGGCCAGAGAGTGGCTGAGGGCGGGGGGCAGTTCATCGAGCCAGGCGCAAGGAATCTGTTGGCGCTGCAAGCTGGACAGGCTGTCCAGAGCGCCAAGCGTGACTTCGGCATGCTCGGCAGTCAGTGTGCCACCTTGGCGAGTACGTGCGCCGAAATCCACCAGGCATCCGCTGAGGCCGAAAAGTACCGCGGTCAGGCTGGGGGCGATGAGAGGCGTGGTTTCGGCGCGTGGCATATCAACATCCTTGAAATAGTAACAAGGCTATTCGTGGACGGTGACAGTTGAGTGACACTGATGTGAATCGCTTCCAGCCAGGAGAATCATCCGGAGGCCATCGCGCACGATGCTGCCTAAACCGGGTTTTCCGTCATATACTAGCGGCCTTTGCGCCTGGGCCAAGCCCCCGCGCCAGTACGAATCCAAGGAGTTTCTCTATGCGCTGGAGCAATCAGCTCGTTCAGCTTTGTATGTGTGCCAGTGTATTGCTGGCTCCGTTCGCGGCCCAGGCGGCCACGGAAGAAGACCCTTGGGAAAGCATTAACCGCCCGATCTACAAGTTCAACGATTTTGTCGACACTTACGCACTGAAGCCATTGGCTCAGGGCTATCAATTCGTCACGCCGCAGTTTCTGGAAGATGGCATCCACAACATGTTTCGCAACGTCGGCGACGTGACCAACCTCGCCAACGACGTGTTGCAAGCCAAGCCCGCTGCGGCAGGCGTCGATACCGCGCGTTTGATCTTCAACACCACCTTCGGCCTGCTGGGCTTCTTCGACGTGGGCACTCAGATGGGCCTGCATCGCAATGATGAAGACTTCGGCCAGACCCTCGGTTACTGGGGCGTGGGCAGCGGCCCATACTTGATGCTGCCGCTGCTGGGTCCAAGCACCTTGCGTGATGCGCCTTCCAAGTATGTCGACGGCTATACCGGCCCGTACCGCTACATCCACGACGTGCCGGTGCGTAATTCGATCTTCGGCCTGAACATCGTCGACGCCCGCGCCAACCTGCTGTCGGCCGAGAAGCTGGTCAGCGGCGACAAATACACCTTTATTCGCAATGCGTACCTGCAAAATCGCGAATTCAAGGTCAAGGACGGCCAGGTCGAAGACGATTTTTAATCTCGACCGGTAAAACGAAGAAGGCGGCCATTTGGCCCAATGTCAGTCAGTTCAGGCGCCATCCATGTGGGAGCGGGCTTGCTCGCGAAGACGGCGGCACAGTCAACATTGATGTCGCCTGATACACCGCTTTCGCGAGCAAGCCCGCTCCCACAGGTTCCGCGCCTTAACTGACGGGTGTTGGCCATCTGGCCGCCTTCTTTCGTTTGGCTTGCTGGTAAATTCGGGGCTATTTCATTTTCAGGATTGTAAGCCCGAGTTTCTGATTGGAACCCTCCTGTGTTTTCACCCACACCACTTCGGTATCGGCCTCAAGGCCTTTGAGCGCTGCATGATCGGAATCAATCCGCACGCTGAGATGGTCACCGACCTTGAATAAGCGGGGCGCCTCAACTTGCATGCCACTGCTGGAAAGGTCGATGCAGACGGCTGGCACCTCGTCGCCTTCATGAATCAGCGCCACATCGGCATCGACCCGCATGCGGATGAAATCGCGCTTTTCGCTGTAGTCCCGATCAGTTTGGCTCATGGGCTCGATCCTTCCTTTGGGTTACGGTTTTGCCTGTTCTTATAACTCCCGGTGATTTGACAAGTAAAGACGTCAAGCGACCATCGGCGTGAGCTTGAAACGCCTCGCGGATGGGAGTACCGTCTGCGCCTTAGAAGGGCACCTTTGGTGTACCTGTAAGTAGGGCTAACGCTCGAAAACGGTGCGGCAGAGAGGCTAGAAAGCGAATCCAGTAGTGTGTGCGGGGGCCAATGCCCAGCCTGCTACGCCAACCTAATTCTGGCGCCGTTTGCCCACATGCCAAAAACCAGTGCCACGCTGCTGATAATCGATGATGACGAAGTAGTGCGCGCGAGCCTCGCGGCCTACTTGGAAGACAGTGGTTTCAGTGTCCTGCAGGCCAGCAACGGCCAGCAGGGTCTTCAGGTATTCGAGCAAGACAAGCCCGACTTGGTCATCTGCGATCTGCGCATGCCGCAGATGGGCGGACTCGAACTCATTCGCCAGGTCACCGAGCTGTCGCCGCAAACCCCGGTGATCGTGGTGTCGGGCGCGGGCGTGATGAACGACGCGGTCGAGGCCCTGCGCCTGGGCGCGGCGGACTATCTGATCAAGCCTCTTGAAGATCTGGCCGTGCTCGAGCACTCCGTGCGCCGGGCCCTGGATCGTGCGCGCCTGCTGCTGGAAAACCAGCGCTATCGCGAGAAGCTGGAAAAGGCCAACCGCGAGCTCGAAGCCAGCCTGAACCTGCTCCAGGAAGACCAGAACGCCGGTCGCCAGGTGCAGATGAACATGCTGCCGGTCAGCCCCTGGAGCATCAACGAGTTCCAGTTTGCGCACCAGATCATTCCGTCGTTGTACCTGTCGGGCGATTTCGTCGACTACTTTCGGGTCGATGAGCGTCGGGTAGCGTTTTACCTGGCGGACGTTTCCGGCCATGGCGCCTCTTCAGCCTTCGTTACCGTGCTGCTGAAGTTCATGACCACGCGCTTGCTGTTCGAATCCAAGCGCAACGGCACATTGCCGGAGTTCAAGCCTTCAGAGGTTCTTGGTCATATCAACCGGGGCCTGATCAGTTGTAAGCTGGGTAAACACGTCACAATGGTCGGTGGAGTCATCGACGAGGAGACCGGTTTGTTGACCTATAGCATCGGCGGTCATCTGCCGTTGCCTGTGTTGTACACGCCAGACAGTGTTCGTTACCTGGAAGGGCGCGGTCTGCCGGTGGGCCTCTTCAATGAAGCCAGCTACGAAGACCACGTACTGGAATTGCCACCAGTGTTCAGCCTGACGCTGATGTCTGATGGCATTTTGGACCTTTTGCCAGAACCCACACTCAAAGATAAAGAAGCTGCTTTGCCTCAACGGGTGAAGGCAGCGGGCGGCAGCCTGGATGGTCTGCGCCAGGTTTTTGGATTGGCCACGCTAGGGGAGATGCCGGATGATATCGCCCTGTTGGTGTTGAGCAGGAATCTTTAATGAGTACCGGTAGAATCCAGTTCGCCGAGCAGGACGGCACCTTCGTCCTGAAGTTCGTCGGTGAAGTTCGCCTGACCCTGTGTTCGGCGTTGGATGCGACTATTGAGCGGATCTTCACCGCGTTGAATTTCAACGCCATCGTGATCGATCTGACCGAAACCCGCAGCATCGACAGCACCACCCTGGGCCTGCTGGCCAAACTGTCGATCCTGTCGCGGCAAAAGGTCGGCCTGCTGCCGACCGTCGTCACCACCCACGAAGACATCACCCGTTTGCTGCAGTCCATGGGCTTTGAGCAGGTGTTCAACATCGTTGATCGCCCGATCCCATGCCCTGAATGCCTGACCGACCTGCCGGACCAGGATCAGTCCGAAGAAGTGGTGCGCGTCAAAGTCCTCGAAGCGCACAAAATCCTCATGGGCCTGAACGACTCCAACCGTGAGGCGTTCCATGACCTGGTGAATGCGCTGGAGCGGCACTGATTCCCCTGAAACGGTGTGGGTCGGTCTGATCCCACACTAGCCCCGCGTAAACTCACCATCCCGACCCACTACGAATCCCTGTAGGAGCGAGGCTTGCCCGCGAAGGCGCCATAACGATCACCACATCCCCCAGCGCGAAGCCTATTCAATCTCCAACACAACGCACAAAAAAGGGCGAACCCGCTAAGGTTCGCCCTTTTTGCACAGCTTCGAACTAGATCACAGCTTGGCCTGCAACAACGCCTCAAGCTTCTCCTGATCCCGAGCAAACTGACGAATCCCCTCAGCCAGCTTCTCGGTCGCCATCGCATCCTCGTTGGACAACCAACGGAACTGCGCTTCATTCAGGCTCAGACGCGCCTCGCCAGCATGCCCCTGCGCCAATTTGCGCTCCAGCTTGCCAGTATCCGCCGCCAGCTTCTCCAGCAGATCCGGGCTGATGGTCAACCGATCACAACCGGCCAACTGCTCGATCTGATTCAGGTTACGGAAGCTCGCACCCATGACCACAGTCTTGTAGTCATTGGCCTTGTAGTAGTTGTAGATACGCGTCACCGACTGCACGCCCGGATCATCCGCGCCGGTGTAGTCGTTGCCGGTGGCCTTCTTGTACCAGTCGTAGATACGGCCAACGAACGGCGAAATCAGGAAAACCCCAGCGTCAGCACAAGCCGCAGCCTGAGCGAAAGAGAACAGCAAGGTCAGGTTGGTCTGGATGCCTTCCTTTTCCAGCTTCTCGGCAGCGCGGATACCTTCCCAGGTCGAAGCGATCTTGATCAGCACACGGTCACGGCCAACGCCGGCCTTCTCGTACAGGTCGATCAGACGGTGCGCACGCTTCAATACGGCGTCAGTGTCGAACGACAGGCGCGCATCCACCTCAGTGGAAATACGGCCCGGTACAACCTTCAGAATCTCTTGCCCTACCGCAACGCCAAAACGGTCACTGGCCAGGCCCACATCGCCCTTGCAGTCATGAACGCAAGCGTTCAGCAACTCGGCATAAGCGGGAATGGCCGCCGCTTTGAGCAGCAGGGAAGGGTTGGTGGTAGCGTCCACGGGTTTAACGCGAGCGATTGCTTCGAAGTCGCCGGTGTCGGCAACCACGGTGGTCATTTGTTTGAGTTGTTCCAGCTTGGAAGTCATGAGCGTGCTCTGTCCTATGGGTCTAATGACATTACCCGAGCGCTTGCAGCCACTCAAGGGCGCGTACGTGTATCGATAGCCCCAGCGGCAACATCCTGAAAACGGATGTTTGAAAGGCGGGGCGTGGTATCGGTAGATACGATGCTGAAATGGGGGACAGGTTCAACGCAGGTGACCGTTAACGCCCCTCCAGCAACTCTGCTGCCTGATCCAGCAACGCCAAAGGCTCTTTGGCCTTATGAATATCCACCGACAACAACTGCCGAAACTTCCGCGCCCCCGGAAACCCGGTGCCCAGCCCCAGCACATGCCGGGTGATATGGTGCATTGATCCACCCGCCAGCAGATGCTCGGCAATATAAGGCCGCAACTGCGCTAGCGCCTCGGCCCGGCTGATCACCGGCGCCGTGCTGCCGAACAGCTGCTGATCCACCTCAGCCATCACATAAGGATTGTGATACGCCTCACGACCCAGCATCACGCCGTCAAACGTCTGCAAATGCTCGTGACAGGCCTCCAGCGTCTTGATCCCGCCGTTGAGAATAATCTCCAGCTCTGGAAAATCCGTTTTCAACCGCGCCGCCACGTCATAGCGCAGAGGTGGAATGTCACGGTTCTCCTTCGGCGACAGCCCCTCCAGAATCGCAATCCGCGCATGCACGGTAAAACTCGTGCACCCGGCATCCCGAACCGTGCCGACGAAATCACACAACTGCTCGTAACTGTCCCGCCCATTAATCCCGATCCGATGCTTCACCGTCACCGGAATCGACACCGCATCACGCATCGCCTTCACACAATCGGCCACCAACTGCGGATGCCCCATCAGGCACGCGCCGATCATATTGTTCTGCACCCGATCACTTGGGCAGCCGACGTTTAGGTTTACCTCGTCGTAGCCATGGTCCTGGGCCATGCGTGCGCAGGCTGCCAGGTCCAGCGGGACACTGCCGCCGAGTTGCAGGGCGAGCGGGTGTTCGGCTTCGTTGTGACGCAGGAAGCGGTCATGGTCGCCGTTGAGGAGCGCGCCGGTGGTGACCATTTCGGTGTAGAGGAGGGCGTGCTTGGAGAGCAGGCGCAGGAAGAAGCGGCAGTGGCGATCGGTCCAATCCATCATGGGTGCAACGCTAAACCGCCGAGACAGCGCAGAGCTTGTGTTCTGTGGGTTAGTGACTGTTTTAGCTAACATTTTTCTCTGCGTATTCTGGGCCGTTTTTGGGCGTTTTCAGGCGTTTTTTAAAGGCCGGTGGTAAAATGTACCACTCACTTTCTCATTTGTACCACTGGAACGATGGCAACCATTAGAGCAAGAAAGAAGGCCGACGGATCGGTTAGTTATACGGTCCAAATCCGCCTTAAAAACAAAGGGGCAATAGTTTACCAAGAGTGCCAGACCTTCGCCCGGAAACAGGCTGCCCTGGCATGGGCTCGAAAACGCGAAGCGGAGCTGGACGAGCCAGGCGCGATCGAGCGGGCAAATCGCAAAGGCACGACGGTCAAGGAGATGATCGACCGTTATTTGATTGAGATGGAGAAGGTCCGGCCTTTGGGTAAGACCAAGCTCGCCACGCTCAAAGCGATCAGCGAATCATACCTGGGCAAATTGAATGACCAGGACATCAACAGTCAGCAGTTGGTGGAGTATGCGCTGTGGCGGATGGGCAAGGAGGGCGGGAGTGTACAGCCTCAGACGGCTGGTAATGATCTGGCGCATTTGGGCGCGGTGCTATCGATCGCTCGGCCTGCTTGGGGCTACGAAGTCGATCCGCACGCAATGACGGATGCCCGGCGGGTGTTGAAAAAGCTGGGGTACAACATGAAAAGTCGTGAGCGCGACCGACGCCCGACGTTGGATGAACTCGACAAGCTACTCACGCACTTTCAGGGTATCCAAGCCCGTCGCCCAACGTCGATCAACATGCTCAAAATGACTGGGTTTGCGTTGTTCTCAACACGCCGGCAGGAGGAAATTACGCGGATCCTGTGGACGGATCTGGATGAAGTGGGCCAGCGGGTATTGGTGCGTGACATGAAAAACCCCGGCCAGAAGATCGGTAACGATGTCTGGTGCCATTTACCGCCGGAAGCCTGGGCCATTCTCCAAACCATGCCGAAGGTGCTGCCTGAGATCTTCCCCTATAGCGCCGAATCCGTATCCACGTCGTGGACGAGGGCCTGCAAGATCCTTGGCATCGAGGATCTGCACTTTCATGACCTGCGCCACGACGGCGTTAGCCGGCTGTTCGAAATGGACTGGGATATTCCTCGGGTAGCGAGTGTATCGGGACATCGAGACTGGAACTCGATGCGGCGTTACACCCACCTCCGTGGACGAGGCGACATGTATGCCAATTGGAGGTGGTTTGAGCGAGTTCTGAAGACACCCGTAAAACTGGGCGCTAGGACGTTAAGGTGAGTCAGTGGCACTTAACTCCGCGCGCCCTTCCCTCAAAAAAACGATTCAATAGGTGCTGCTTTCTACCCAAAGATGCGTTCACGAACGGTAGGAAACTGCCGATTGTGTTGAAAAAGTCGACCCGGCCTGGCTACCCCTGCGTTCAGCGGTGAAAGAGCCTTTTTTGCACGTTGCTACGTCGAATCTGAGTCCTGAACCTTCTGCGCAAAACACAGATTTCAATCTCAGATGCGTACTTTTCTGCCTTGGAAACTGAGTGTACTGAGATGGAGTCGTCATTTGCCCAGCTGCGATTGCTCTTGGTTTCTCAGCCTTAGCGATCGTTCGCAGGTGCTTCTATGGGGCCAAGCGAATTTCAGTAATCCTAGCCAAAATGCTAGATCCTTGCTGTCATTTATTAGTACATACTTCGATTTGATAAGTTGCCATGAGCCTGACGCCAATGCAGATCAATACATTCCTAGAGCAATCCGACGATAACCATTTCGGATTATTGTTCTGGTTTGAGCAGCACGCCGGCCAAGTGCTGACCTGGAAACAACTGCAACAGGCCCCTGATACGGTCACAATCTCGGCAAAGGGAATCTACAAACCCGAAAAGCTCAATTATGCGTTGTCGATCCGCCAAACATTGAACAGCCCCTACAGCGATCAAGAGCCTATCTATCAAGAGGATGGGAGCTGGTGTTACCAGTATGCCCAAGAGGAAGACAAGTTGGGCGACTCCGCTGCACTGTTTACCAATCTAGGTTTGGAGCGGTGCATGGACGACGGTGTGCCGGTGGCAGTACTGAAGCAGCTATCCAAGAAGCCAGAAATAACGCGCTATCAGGTGCTAGGTTTAGCCAAAGTCGTTTCATGGGAGAACGGAGTCTTTACTCTTCAGAGCACGACGCTATCAGACCCCACTATTAAACTAGGTCTGACCGTTGAAGAACCGATGTCTTCCTTCACACCAGATGGGGCAGAAGATAACCGCAGGCGCGATCTACGTGAAATCGCCTTGCGCCAAGGGCAACCTGCTTTTCGCAGCGGCTTACTCACCGCCTACGAGGGGCAGTGCGCCTTAACCGGCTGCACAGTAGTGGAGGTGCTGGAAGCTGCACACATTACGCCTTACTTAGGACCAGACACTAATCACATCACTAACGGGCTGTTACTACGCAGTGATCTTCACACCCTGTGGGACAGAGGTCTGATTTACCTAAGCGACGATTTCACCCTGCAAATTAATCCTAGATTGGCAGCATCCGAATATGCCCCGCTAGTGGGCAAGCAAATTAGGAAAGCAACGCATCAGGCGCTGTGGCCCTCCCTGGCGGCGATTCGGGCACATCGAGAGTGGTGCAGCCGGGGGGCTGAGGCGCCCCGGCCTTTTTTGTCGCTCCCAGTAAAGTAAATTTGGCCGATCTTGGGTAATCACCTCGCTCTCTCTAACAAATGTCAGCTGTCTGGATTGCTGCTGGTATTCGTTTCCGAGATTGTGGCGAACAGTGTATGACTGGAAATGGCCGGAAGCCGACCCCCTAGAAACGGATGCCTATCACTTCTCCGTCATCGTTCAAAGCCGGTAGTCCATACGTATCCAGCAGTTTACCTTTCGCGAAAATGAAGCGCGGTGGCCAAAACGTGTATTTATGGATCAGCGATAGAAGCTGTTCTACCGTAGTCACCTGATAGGGGGCTTTCAGGCGGAAGAAGTACATGCATTCCCAATCGCTATTGAAATACTGTTTAAGATCATCGGGATCATGCGTTTCAGAAATCGGCCTTCCTTCAAGATCCTCCTCATCTGGCTGATTTCGATATTGCTCAAAAAACAGACTTCCTAACAGATCGAAGGCAAATTCCTCCCAGAGTAGCGGGCTATCTTCATCATCAGGGTCAGGAGCCTCCTTAGCATCGAAGGCTAAAACAAACCCTTTGCTATAAGCGTCCTGAATTGGTTGGCATAGCTTTGCCGCTTCTGAAATCTGATGCCAATTATCCAAGCCCACAGCGTTGGCTACGATCTCAAGAGCTTCAAGATGCGAAATGTCTTTAGCCCGTTTCAGGCGGCGAGCGCGTTGTTTTAGGCGAGAAACAGTAGATTGGTGGATCAAGATTATGCGTTTCATAGGATGCATCCTCTGTTCGCGGAAAGCCGGTGCCCACTGCCGAGATCCGCACAGGGAATCCCAAACGCATTGAAGAGGAGGAAATCGTCCCATTCGGGTTTGCCAAGGTGGGCAGCAGGCTTCGATCCAGCCTGCGCAAATCATAAGGGATTGGTCGTAGGTCTTTCAATACGTTTGAATGACCTATGCACGGCGCATAGCAATCCCCCTATGTATATGTCAGCGAATGACTGTTTTGGCCGATTTATGCTTGTCGTGACCGGCAGAGAACGGTTGAATCCACAGCCAAAAGTCATTCAGAGCAGAGCCACCTCCTGCCATAGGTAACGTGGTACAGGACGCATTCGGCAAAACGCAATTAGTCGATCTTTCTCGAAAATTTGGTGGTGCTCAGCAGTGGAAGCCGTGAGCATGTTCGCCTCCAGGTTGGATGAATCCAAAGACCGCCGTCGGTTGGGTGGGCTAGCAGCTAACGTCGGGTTTTGAAGGCTGACAGTGCTCGTCAGGGTGGCGAGGGGGGAGCTTGCTTCGCCCCCCGGCACTCCTTGCAGACTCAATAATGGAATCACACTGGATGACGATGCGCATCATCCAGTGCGCCCGGCGCTTACAGGATATTGAGCGGATAACTGATGATCACCCGATGCTCATCGCTATCGCGCTGTGTGGACACTTCAGTGCGCAACGACGCGTGACGCAAGGCAATGCTCAGGTCCTTGAGCGGTCCTTGTTGAATCACATAGCTCACGGTCAAATTGCGCTCCCACTCTTTTTTGTCGCCATCGGGTGTGCGGATGTTCGAGCCGCTTTCGTACATACCCAGTACGCTCAAACCAGGAACACCGACCGTCGCAAAATCATAGCCGTAGCGCACCTGCCAGGTGGTTTCCCCGGCGCGCTGGAACTTGCCGATCATCGACTCCGTCATGAAGTAAGCCGTAGAGCCGTCGCCCTGATTCAACCAGACCGCATCGCTGTCGCCGCTGACTTGTTGCAAGCCGGCGGCGAAGGTGTGGCCGTTCACCAGGTAGGTGAATTGCGCGCTGCTCAGGCGACTGTCGACTTTGCCTTTGGTGACACCGTTGCCGTAGTAGCCAAACGTGTAGAAGTCGGGGTCATGACCATTGGCGCCATCGGAGCGGTTGTCGAAGTGACGCAGGTCGGTGCGCAGGGTGCCGGGGCCGACCTGCCAATCGTATTTGAGGCCCAGATAGTTCTGTTTGTAGAAGTCCGGCAGGTTGCCGTAGTAGTACTGCAAGGTCAGGTCTTTGGTCGCTTTGTAGTCCACGCCGCCGTAATAGAACTTGTTGACGAACTCGCCCGTCTGCGCGTTGTTTGCACCGGGAATGGACATGCCCATCTGGTTGCTTGAGCCGCGACCTTTGACATGCTCCAACTGGCCGAGGGTGAAGGTGAAGTTCTCCAGATCCTTGGACTGGATCTGCCCGCCATTGAAGGTTTGCTGCAGCATGCGGTCGGTGGACATCACCACCGGCAACATCGGGACCAGCGTGCCGTATTTCAGTTCGGTGTTGGAGAACTTGGCTTTGGCCGTCAGGCCCAGGCTGCCGAACTCATCCACGGCACGCCCGTCGCTGTCGGTCGGGAAGATGTTGCCGTTGAAGGCTTTGCTTTCCGGGTTGTAGTGCCGGCCCTTGCCGGAGTCCAGCCGGATACCGTACATGCCAATGGCGTCTATGCCGAAACCGACCGTGCCCTGGGTGTAGCCGGACTGAAAGTTGGCGATGAAACCCTGGCCCCATTCCTGGGTGTAGTTGGGGGCGGCGGCGCCGCTGCGGTTGTCGGCATTACTGAAAAAGTTGCGGGCCAGCACACTGAGCTTGCTGTCTTCTACCAGGCCTGCGGCGTAGCCCTGTTGAGCGATGATCAGGCCGCAAATGCCGGCCACTACTTTAGGTGCGCGATTGAAAAGCTCCATCGGAGTCATCCCCATGAGTTGTCGAATGTTGTGAGAGGCAGTCAAAAGCGGCAGTAAAGGTTTTTATTGTTTTTCAGGAGCAGCGGTGGCCGGCAAGACGTTCAGTCTCACGGGCGGCAAGCGGTACAGGATGAACAGTGCGAGCACGCCGATGCCGGCGCAGAGCAGCAGGCCGACACCCACTGACTGGGCCAGGGCATCGCGGGCCAGGTTCAGCCATTGCGGGTGTTCGAGCAGTGCGGTGTCGGGGTGCAAAAGGATCTGCGGGTCGGCGTACAACGCCAAACCGTCAGCGTGCCCTTGGGCGATAAAAAGTCGTTGCAGGTTGGCGCTGTAAAGCAGGTTGACCAGCACACCCATCGAGGCGGTGCCGAGCAATCCGCCAACCAGTCGCAAGGACTGCGTCAGTGCGGTGGCGATCCCGAGGAACTGGCGCTCGGCGAGGGTTTGAGTGAATACCGTCAGGTTCAGCAGGATGAATCCCAAGCCAAGACCTGCCAGCAGAATCAAGCCGAGCAACACATTGAATGAGGCGCTACGCCCGGCGAGAGCCAGGCAGAAGCATGCCAGCAGCAGCGCCACAAAACCGCACAGCGGCAACAGGTTCGGATTACGCAAGCGGGTTACGATGCGGCTGTTGACGATCGCCCCCAGGGTGATGCTCAACGCCAGCGGCGTGATCAACAGGCCGGCATCCTGCGGCGAGTAGCCATAGCTGCCTTGCAGCAACAGCGGCAGATAGAACAGCAGTGAAAACATGATCGCGCCGGCCGCCATCGACAGCAGAAACAGCAGGCGCATGCTCGGTAGCCGCAGCAATGCCGAGGGCAGCAGTGCGTGCGTGCAGCGCCGCTCCCAAACGCACAACGCGACAGTCGCCGCCACGCAGATCAAACCCAGCGCCGCACTCAACATCAGGCTGGAATGCCCCAGCCATTCGACGAACAACTGCAGACTGCCCAATGCCAGGGCAATCAGCAGCGCGCCCGGCCAATCGAGGCTGATCTTTGTCAGTTGCTGTGGGCGGTAATAAGGCAGGTAGCGCCAGGCAAAAAACAGCGCCAGGCAACCCAGCGGCAGATTGAGATAGAACACCGAGCGCCAGCCAAACGCCCCGGTCAGATAACCACCTAAACCCGGACCGATAGCGTTGACCACGCTGAACAGGGCGCTGAGCAGCATCTGCCAGCGCAGGCGTTGTCTGGTGTCGGGAAACAGTTCCGGAATGCAG
Source organism: Pseudomonas sp. PDM24 (assembly GCF_019218905.1). Classification (NCBI taxonomy): domain Bacteria; kingdom Pseudomonadati; phylum Pseudomonadota; class Gammaproteobacteria; order Pseudomonadales; family Pseudomonadaceae; genus Pseudomonas; species Pseudomonas sp. PDM24. The sequence goes on from NZ_JAHUWR010000010.1 coordinate 141,002, forward strand.
GCGAATGCGGTGCCGATTAACATGCCGCCACCGACACCCTGCAAGGCGCGACCAATCACCAGCAACAGCATGTCACTGGCCAGTGCGCAGGCCAGTGACGCCAGGGTGAAGATGAGGGTGGCGGCGATCACGAAGGGCTTGCGCCCATAGTAATCCCCCAGTCGGCCAAAGATCGGGATGGTGACGATCGACGCCAGCATGTAGCCCGTGGCGACCCATGCGTAAAGCTCAAAGCCCTTGAGTTCGGCGACGATGCTTGGCAAGGCGTTGCCGATCACCGTCTGGTCGAGCGCCGAGAGCATCAACACCAGCGAAATGCCCAGCATCGCCAGCAAGGCCTGTTTGAAACTCAGGGGAGGGTGGGTCGCCACGGCCATCGTCGGTCCTCAGCTCAAAGCCGCAACGGCAGCAGCAATGCGCGAGCAACCTTCGTCGAGGGTCTTGATGTCGGTGGCAATCGACATCCGGAAGAACGGCGCCAGGCCATAAGCGGTGCCTGCCACCACGGCCACGCCCTGGCTTTCCAGCAGGTACATGACCACGTCGTAGTCGCTGGCCAGCTGCTTGCCATGGGCCGTGGTTTTGCCGAGCAAGCCTGAGCAGTTCACATAGAGGTAGAACGCCCCGTCGGGCTTGCGGCAACTCAAGCCGTCAATGGCATTGAGCAGTTCCAGGCAGCGATCCCGGCGTTGCTGATAGACCGCCACGCTTTCCTTGACGAACGCCTGGTTGCCATTGAGCGCTTCGACGGCGGCGGCCTGGCTGATCGAACAGGCATTGCTGGTCGATTGCGATTGCAGGGTCGCCATGGCAGCGATCAGGTCGGCCGGACCTGCGGCGTAGCCGATACGCCAGCCAGTCATGGCATAAGTCTTGGACACGCCGTTGACCACCAGGGTGCGCTCGGTCAATGCCGGTTCGATGGCGAGGATGTGCGGGTTGTCCAGGCCTTCGTAGCGGATGTGTTCGTAGATGTCGTCGGTCATCAGCAACACCTGCGGATAATCCAACAGCACATCGGCCAGGGCGCGCAGTTCGGCAGCGCTGTAGCTGGCGCCGGTCGGGTTGCTGGGCGAATTGAGCAGCAACCAGCGAGTGCGCTCGGTGATCGCGCTACGCAGTTGCGCCGGGGTCAGCTTGAAGGCGTTTTCTTCGGGGCAGGCGAGGGTGACCGGTTCACCTTCGCAGGCCAGCACCATGTCCGGGTACGACACCCAGTACGGCGCCGGAATCAGCACTTCATCGCCCGCGCCGAGGGTGGCGGCGAAGGCATTGAAGATCGCGCTCTTCGCACCGCTGGTGACCAGAATCTGATTCGCACCGTAGGTCAGGCCGTTTTCTCGGGCCAGTTTGGCGACGATGGCCTGGCGCAGCTCCGGGGTGCCGGCATTTTGCGTGTAGCGGGTTTCGCCGCGCTCGATGGCGGCGCTGGCTGCTTGCCGAATGTGCACCGGGGTATCGAAGTCTGGCTCGCCGACGACCAGATTGATGATGGACTTGCCTTGCCGGCGCAGTTCGTTCGCACGGTCAGATGCGGCGCTGCTGGGCGATGGTTTGATACGTTGCACACGGGCGGCGATGCGGGAGGCGGTCACGTGTCTTTCCTCGTTGATGACGTTGACGAGGCCCTACAGTACGAGTCGCTACCCTGGCCGCCATAAGACGAGATCGTTCTGGTCGGATAGGCATCGCTTATGGCTGGAACTGAACAGTGCTTGCACTAATACGGTGCGCCAAAGCCTGTATGCCCTTGGCGGGTATCAACGCCGGCAACAACGATCAAGCCATAGCAAAGGCTTATGGTTGAGACACAAAAACCTGTGGGAGCGAGGCTTGCCCGCGAAGAGTGCTCTGCGGTTTTTCAGGTATTACGCGTCATCGTTCTTCGCGGGCAAGCCACGCTCCCACAGGTTCTGCGCCTTGCCACAAATGATTGGCATCAGGGCTGGCGTGGCTCTTGCTAAAGCTTGTGGGCAGCCCCCCTTTGTTGAGCAAGAGCATCGCCACCGTGAACCTGCGCCGTTTGAAGTATTTCGTGAAACTCGTCGATATCGGCAGCATGACTCAGGCCGCCGATGTGCTGCATGTCGCCCAACCGGCACTCAGTCAGCAACTGGCCACGCTGGAAGCCGAACTGCAGCAACAATTGCTGATCCGCACCAAACGCGGCGTCACCCCGACCGAGGCGGGGAAGGTGCTCTACGGCCACGCGCAAATCATTCTGCGCCAGTGTGAACAAGCTCAGAGTGACATCAATGCCACGGGGCAGGCGTTGTCCGGGCAAGTGTCGGTCGGCCTGGCGCCAGGCACTGCCGCATCGACGCTGTCCCTGCCGCTATTGCGCAGGGTGCGCGAGCGTCATCCGGGCATTCTGCTGTACCTCAATGAAAACTTCGGCACCACCTTGAGCGAGTTGATCATGAATGGCCGGATGGACATGGCCGTGCTCTATGGCGGGCGTGAAGTCCATGGCTTGAGCTTCGTCTCGCTGCTGCGCGAGCACCTCTATTTGGTGAGTGCCGATCCTGCTGTCAGCGCTCTCGAAGAGATCCCGCTGGCCGACCTGGCGGACATGGACATGCTCCTGCCGCGTCCCTACAACGTCATGCGTCGACTTGTGGATGAAGCCTTCCTGCGCATCGGCCTGAGTGCGCGGGTGGTGGCGGAAATCGAATCGTCGATCACCCTGACCGCTGCGGTCGCCGAGCACTTCGGTTCGACGATCCTGCCCGAGTCCTCGGCGCGGGTGATGGTCGCCGCCACCTCGATGCACATGTGTCGCATTGTCGAGCCCGCGGTCGAGGCGCCACTGGCGCTGTGTTTGTCCGGTCATCTACCGCTGTCGGTGCCGGCCCAAGCGGTCAAGGCGATCCTGCTGGAACTGGTCGCCGAGATGCGCGGCAGCCTGAACTGAGTGGTCATAAGGACGGCTTATCACCCCAAAGCCAAAGCGTCTTGGTCGTCGTTCGGTGGGCTCGCTACATTGACCCCATCCACTTAAGACAGCTCGACAGGCAGGGGCCCACGCATGGATTCAGAACGCATCAAGGGGTTGATCGATTTGCTCGCCGAATCCGATCTGCTCGAACTGAGTCTGACCGAAGGTGACAGTACGGTTCGTCTTTTCAAGCAGGCCGGAAAGGTTTTGACCGCAGAGCCGTTGACCGGGCAATCGCCGGTATCGACTCCGCTGCCATCCACGGCAGATACCCCGACGGTGCAGGCCATCGAGGTCAAGGCCAGTCTGTACGGCGTGCTGCATCTGACGCCCGCCGCGGGGGAAGCGCCGTTTGTCACGGTCGGTCAGCAGGTCGAAGCCGGGCAGACCCTGGCGGTCATCGAGGCAATGAAAATGTTCCACCCGGTCAAGGCCAAAGCCGCCGGACGGATCGCCGCGATTCTAGCCCAGAGTGGCGCCGAAGTCGAAGCCGGTCAGTCGTTGTTCCGTCTCGACTGATCCCAAGCCCATCCTCTTTCAGGTGAATTCAATGTTCGACAAAGTGCTGATCGCCAACCGTGGCGAAATCGCCCTGCGCATTCAGCGTGCCTGCCGTGGCCTGGGGATACAGACCGTGGTGGTGCACTCCGAGGCTGATCGCCACGCCCAGTACGTGCAAAACGCCGATCAGGCCCTGTGCATCGGGCCGGCGTGTCCCGGTCAGAGCTATCTGAACCAGGCTGCGCTGCTGTTCGCAGCCAAGGTCAGCGGCGCTCAGGCGATCCATCCGGGTTATGGCTTCCTGTCGGAGAACGCCGGATTTTCCGAACGCATCGAAGCCGCCAGGCTGACCTTTATCGGGCCGAGCGCCGAATGCATTCGCACCATGGGCGACAAGGTCGCTGCCAAACGGGCGATGCGCGAAGCCGGCGTACCGTGCGTGCCGGGTCCGGATTCGGTGATGCCGACGGACGATGCAAGCATCCTCGCCATTGCCCGTGAAATCGGTTATCCGGTGATCGTCAAGGCGGCTGGTGGCGGCGGTGGTCGCGGCATGCGGGTGGTGAAAGAAGAGGGAGAACTGCTCGATGCCATTGCGCTGACCCGTGAAGAAGCACGGCTGGCTTTTGGTAATCCGGAGCTCTACATCGAGAAGTTTCTCGGTCATCCGCGGCATGTGGAAATCCAGGTGTTGTGCGATGCCCATGGCCATGCGATCTGGCTGGGTTGCCGCGATTGCTCCTTGCAACGTAGGCATCAAAAGGTGCTTGAAGAAGCACCGGCGCCTGGTATCGACCCGGAACTGATTGCCAAGGTCGGCGAACGTTGTGCCGCCGCTTGCCGGCAGATCGGCTATCGCGGCGTCGGCACCTTCGAGTTTCTTTACGAAGACGGTGAGTTCTTCTTCATCGAGATGAACACCCGGCTGCAAGTCGAACACCCGGTGACGGAGATGACCACCGGCATCGATATCGTCCAGCAGCAACTGCGCATGGCCCGAGGCGAAGTGCTTGAGCTGCGTCAGCAAGACGTGCAACTCAACGGTCATTCACTGGAATGCCGGATCAACGCCGAAGACCCGATCACCTTCATGCCGACCCCGGGGCTGATTCAGCGCTGGGAAGTCCCGGGTGGCTTTGGTGTGCGGGTCGACTCTCATGTCACCACCGGCTATCGGGTGCCGCCGTATTACGACTCGATGGTGGCCAAGGTCATCACCCATGGCGCCACTCGTGATGAGGCGATGGCGCGGATGCGCCTGGCCCTGAGTGAGCTGGTCGTGGAAGGCATCTCGACCAATATCCCGCTGCACCGCGACATTCTCGACGACCCGGCGTTCTGTAGTGGTGGCGTAGACATTCATCACCTGGAGCGCTGGTTGCAACAACGGAGTCCGACATGAGTACTGCTACTGTATCGCTGCGTCCGCACATCAGCCTGCTGGGGTCCACGGCTTTGCTGTTCGAAGCCCCCGGCGAGCTGGATCTGGCGCCGCAACAACGCATTTGGAGCCTGGCTTTGCAGGCCGGGCAATGGGCCGACATACACGAAGCGGTCCCCGGCATGAACAACTTGATGCTGACCTTCATCAAGCCGCCGCATGACCTCAACGGATTGTGCGAGCGATTGCTTGAGGCCTGGGAGCAAAGCCAACCGCTGCCACTCGAAGGGCGCATCGTCGAGTTGCCGGTGGTGTACGGCGGCGAATTCGGTCCGCACATGAGTGATGTGGTGGCGCACACCGGACTGGATATCGACACCATTGCCAACCTGCATTGCGAGCCGCTGTACCCGGTGTATGCGTTGGGCAGCCATCCCGGCTATTGCTATCTCGGTGGCATGGACGCGCGTCTGGCCACGCCACGGCGCCAGGTGCCGGTGATCAGTATTGCCGCCGGCTCCGTGTCGATCGGCGGGGTGCAGACCGGTGTCTCCGCATCGGCCGGTCCCAGCGGCTGGAACACTATCGGCAGGACCGAAATGTCGTTTTTCGACCCGACCCAAAACCCTCCGGCCATGCTGCGGCCCGGCGATATGTTGCGCTTGCGCATCGAGAGGATCATTCGATGATCGAGATTTTATCGGCCACCGCCCTGGCCACCGTGCAGGACTTCGGCCGCTTCGGCAGCCTCGGTTACGGCGTCGGGACTTCCGGCGCGATGGACCATTTGGCGCTGGCGTTGGGCAATCTGCTGCTGGGTAATCCCAAGGGGGCGGCGGCCATCGAAATTCCGCTGTTTCCATTCGAGGTGCGGTTTGTTCAGGACTGCGCCTTCGCGGTGACTGGTGCGGCTTGCGAAGCCACCCTCGACGGTCAGCCATTGTTGCCATTCTGGGTAGCGCAGGCTCGGGAAGGCCAGGTGCTGAGCCTCGGCTATCCAACCTCCGGCAGTCGCGCTTATCTGTGTCTGGCCGGCGGTGTCGACGTGCCGCAGGTGCTCGGCTCGCGCAGCACGCAATTACGCGGTGAGTTCGGCGGCTTGCAGGGGCGGGCGTTGCAGCAGGGTGACCAGGTCTCGGCGTTGCGTCCCGGCATGAGCGCGCAGCCCACGGATTTTGGGGTCGTGTCACCCAGTCAGGCCTTGCCATTGCAACGCGATGGATTGCCCGCGATGCGGGTACTCCCGGCGGCCGAATACGAGTGTTTTCTGGATGAATCCCGGGCGGCATTCTGGTCCGGCGAGTGGAAGCTCACGACCCAGAGCAACCGTTACGGCTACCGGCTCGAAGGCGCGCCGATCTTGCCCAAGGCGCCGATGGAAGTTCGCTCCCACGGCATCGTCCCCGGTGTGATCCAGGTGCCCCACGGTGGCCAGCCGATCATCCAGATGCGCGACGCGCAACCGAGTGGCGGCTATCCGAAATTCGGCACGGTGATCGAGGCCGATCTCTGGCGCCTGGGCCAGGCGCCGATCGGCAGCAAGGTGCGCTTTATCGAGTGCAGTTACGCCGAAGCTGTCGCAGCCCTGGAAGACAATTCGCGCTATCTCGCGGAGGTCGGCCGCTTGGTTGACCTTCACGGGCTGGCCTCGCGTTAAGGACATTCAAACATGACAAATCAGGAAATCCGCCAGTTGGCGGTGTGGCTCAAGGAGACTCACCTGGCTGGCGCGGAAATTCGTCGTCCGGGGCTGCATCTGGTGCTCAAACGTAGCGTCGACGAAGTCGCGGAACCGGTTCAAATCGCCACGCCAGAGACATTAAAGGCACCGGAGGAGCAGCTGTTAAAGACTCCAGGCCTGGGCCGGTTGCTGCTTAAGCACCCGCAACAGAGCGAGGTGCTGGTATCGCTCGGCAGTCGGGTGGAGCCAGGGCAACTGGTCGCGCTGCTGCAAGTCGGTGATCTGCTGTTGCCGGTCCGCAGCCACAAGGCCGGACGGCTGGCGGCGGTGCTGACGGTGTGTGGCACGACCATCGGTTATGGCGAGGCGTTCATGCGCCTGGACGCGGCTTGAGCCGGCGAGGAAAGCAGCAATGAAAATCGATTTGAACGCTGATCTGGGCGAGGGCTTCGGGCCTTGGCGCATGGGTGAAGATGAAGCGTTGATGAGCCTGATCTCATCGGCCAACGTAGCGTGTGGTTTCCATGCTGGCGACCCGCAGATCATGGACAACACCGTGCGTTTGGCCAAGGCCGGCGGCATTGACCTGGGCGCCCATGTGGGCTTCCCCGACTTGATGGGTTTCGGTCGGCGGCAGATGAACATCGAGCTCAAGGAACTCGCGACTTATGTGGTCTATCAGCTCGGCGCGCTGGCGGGGATGGCGGCGGTCAATGGTCACCGCATGACCCACATGAGCTTTCACGGCGCGCTGGGCAACTTGGTCGCGGCCGACGCTGCACTGGCTGAGCCCTTGGTGTGTGCGGTGGCGGCGTTTGATCCGACGCTGATTATCAGCTCATCGAGCAGTCGTGCGATTGAAAACGCCGCTGACAAATGTGGCTTGCGGGTCGCCACCACGTTTCTGGCCGACCGCGCCTACGACGACGACTGCCTGCTGGTGCCGCGCAAGGTGCCGGGCTCGGTGATCAAGGAAGCGGCGGCCGTGTTGCAACGGGTTCGACAGTTGTTGGAGGAGGGCACCGTGACCAGCCTGAATGGCAAGCACATCAAGGTGCCGGCGCATTCGATCCTGTTGCACGGCGACACGCCTGGCGCGGTTGAACTGGCCCGCACCATCCGTCGAGAAATCGAGCTGGCGGGCGGTTCTATCACACCGATTTCGCAGCTGTTGGCGTAACGGTTGCACGGTCATAAGCAGGGCTTATTGCCACACAGTCATTCCGTCTTGGTCCAAGGCTTCAGGGCTGGATAGAGTCGAAGTCATCGCGATCACTCGAGTGATCCGCACACGTAATATGAGGACAGATCCATGCCATTTTCAGATTACAAAACCGCGCTGGTGACCGGCGCCTCTTCCGGGATTGGCGCCGCCGTCGTCGAGCGTCTGTGTCTGGAAGGCGTGCAGGTGCATGCACTGGCCCGCAGCGCCGACAAGCTGCAAGAACTGGCCGCTAAAACCGGCTGTATTGCTCACGCCATCGATGTCACTGATCTGGCCGGGCTGACGCGTCTGTTCGAAACCCAGCCGTTCGACATTCTGGTGAACAACGCCGGTGTCGACAAGCCGGGCTCGATTCTCAAGGCCGACGCCGAAGGCATCGACTTGCTGATCGACGTCAATTTGCGTGCGGTATTGCACCTGGCGCGTCTGGCGCTGCCGGGGATGGTCGAGCGCGATTGCGGCCACATCATCAACATCAGTTCGATTGCCGCGGCGTACAACTTCGGCGGCAACTCGACTTATCACGCGACCAAAGCGGCGGTGAGCATGCTGTCGCGACAGTTGCGCATCGATGCCTTCGGCAAGCGGGTGCGGGTCACCGAGATTTGTCCGGGGCGAGTGGCCACCGACATCTTCGCCCACGTCCACGGTGACTCCGAAGAAACCTACAAGCGCTTTGTCGAAGGGTTCGAACTGCCTCAGGCCAAGGACATCGCCGACGCCATCGCGTTTGCCATTGCCGCGCCGATTGCGGTCAATGTCGGGCACATGGAAATCACCCCGACCCTGCAAGTGCCCGGCGGCCTTTCCACCGCCCGTCCGCAGGATTATCAGGGCTGAGTTCCCCCGCACGAGACGCTACAGAAGAACGGATCGATCCGTCATCGCGGTACCCACGCCAAGCTTGTGCCTGGCGCCTTATCCCTGCCCTTATCCCAATGCCGATGGGGATTGACCATGAAGCATGACTTCGATTTGGCCGCGGTTCTGCAAGGCGAATATGCCGAGCTGATCGTCAAGGGCATCGAAATAACTCTGCAGCTGGCGCTGTTCGCCTGGCTGCTGGCAATGGCCCTGGCGCTGTTGCTGGTGACCGTACGCCTGACCGGCAACAAGTATGCCGATCGACTGGTGGCCGGTTACGTGTCTTACCACCGCAACGTGCCGACACTGGTGCAATTGATGCTCTGGTATTTCGGTGTGCCGACCTTGCTCAGCGAGTCCACGCAACTGTGGCTGGCGAACTACAGCACTGAATACCTGTTCTCGGTGATTGCCCTGGGACTGTGTCAGGCGGCGTATTTTTGTGAAGATATCCGCAGTGGCCTGCGCGCCATTCCGGCCGGGCAGACCGAAGCCTCCAGGGCGCTCGGGTTGGGTTATGTGCGCTCGATGCGTTACGTGATCCTGCCGCAAGGCGTGCGCAATTGCCTGCCGTCCTTGATCAACCACACCGTGCTGTTGTTCAAGAACACCAGCCTGGCCATGGCCATCGGCGTGGTCGAGCTGACCTACGCCACCCGCGAGGTCGAGAACTACACCTTCCGCACGTTCGAGTCTTACCTGGTCGCCACGGTGTTCTACCTGGTCTTTTCATTGCTGTTGATGGGGCTCGGCGCGCTGTTGGCGCGACGCTTCAACAAAGCGCTGGCGAGGTAGACGACGATGATCGATGTCTTTTCGATTGTGCAACAGAACTGGACCTTGTTCCTGATCGGCCAGTACCCGCACGGCCCTTTGGGCGGGTTGGCGAGTACGTTGATTCTCGCGGCCCTGGCGCTGTTGCTGGCATTCCCTTTCGGTTTGCTGCTGGCGTTGGCGCGGGTTTCGCCGTGGACCGGACTGCGCTGGGCCGCCACGGTCTGGGTGTATGTGCTGCGGGGCATCCCGCTGCTGATGGTGATCTTCTGGACCTACTTCCTGGTGCCGTTGCTGATCGGCCATAACATCACCGGGTTCGTGACGATGCTTTGTACGCTGGTGATCTACCAGAGCGCCTACCTGTGCGAAATCATTCGCGGCGGTATTCAGGCGCTGCCGGCGGGGCAGTACGAAGCGTCCCGGGCGTTGGGCCTTGGTTACCTGCGCACGACGATCTGGGTGATCTTGCCGCAAGCGTTGTACAACGCGCTGCCCAGCCTGATCAGCCAGTTCATTTCGATCATCAAGGAAACCTCCCTGGGTTATGTGATCAACGTCCAGGAAGTGACCTTCGCCGCCAACCAGGTCAATAACCAACTGCTGACCAAGCCGTTCCAGGTGTTTTTTATCCTGGCGATCATCTACTACCTGCTCTGTTTCGGTCTGACCCATCTGGCCGCCTGGGTGGAACGCCGTATCGCTCGCAAACGTTTGGGCAACGCCGGCCAAGCCGTGGCTGCCGACCCCTTGCTGGCCATTGATAATTGAAGAGGGTTGCGTCCATGCATCCAATGATCATGTTTTCGAACATCAACAAATGGTACGGCGAGTACCACGCACTGACTGACATCACCGCCGAAGTGAAACCCGGTGAAGTGGTGGTGTTGTGCGGCCCGTCCGGTTCCGGAAAATCGACACTGATCCGCACGGTCAATCGCCTGGAAGACATCCAGAAAGGCCAGATCCTATTCGACGGCCAGGATGTTCACGGCACTGACGCTCACATCAATCGACTGCGCAGCCGGGTGGGTTTCGTGTTCCAGAGCTTCAATCTTTTTCCGCACCTGTCGGTGCTGGAAAACATCACCCTGGCGCCCAGCAAAATCCGCAACCTGAAAGGCTCGGCCGCCAAGCAGCAGGCCATGCAATTGCTGGATCGGGTTGGCCTGGGCCACAAGGCCGGGGCCTATCCGGCGCAGTTGTCCGGCGGTCAGCAGCAGCGGGTGGCGATTGCCCGGGCGCTGGCGATGGAGCCGCCAGTGATGTTGTTCGATGAACCCACCAGTGCCCTTGACCCGGAAATGGTCGGTGAAGTGCTGAACGTCATGAAGAGTTTGGCCAAGGATGGAATGACCATGATGTGCGTGACCCACGAGATGAATTTCGCCCGTGAAGTCGCTGACACCATCTGGTTTATGGACGCGGGTCAGATTCTGGAAAAGAGCACGCCCGAGAATTTCTTCAGCCAGCCGACGCATCCACGCGCACAACGTTTTATTGCCGATCTGCGCGCCCATTGAACCGCAGTGATTTTGCTCCTTCTGCCATCCGACTTTCCAATCCCAGGAGTTTTTCCATGCGTATGAAGCATCTGTTTGTCACGCTGGCGTTAGGTCCTCTGGCTGTTGCGGTCGCGCAGGCCGATCAATTGAGCGACATCATGGCCAAGAAGTCGTTGAGCTGTGGGGTGTACGCCGACGTGCCGCCATTTTCCGCCCCGGACCCGAAAACCCGTGAGCTGGTGGGTATGGACGTCGACCTGTGCAAGGCCCTGGCCAAGACCATGGGCGTTGCATTGGAGCTCAAACCGCTGTCTGTCGAAGCACGGATTCCTGAAGTGAAAATGGGCCGAGTCGATGTGATCTTCGCCAATCTGGCCTACACCAAAACCCGGGCTGAACAGATCCAGTTCAGCGATCCGTACTACATCGCCAAGGAAACCCTGGTGGTGCGCGCGGCCCACGCCGATCAGCCGAAAAGCTACTTCAAGGACAAGCGCATCAGCTCCACCAAAGGCTCGACCTCCGAGCAGTCGATCCGCATTGCCGGGGCCACACCGGTGACGTTCCAGGACACCGGCTCGGCCTACATGGCCTTGCAGCAGAATAAGGTCGTGGGCCTGGTGACCAACACCATGACCGCGTTGAAACTGGTCAATCAGGCCAAGGCCAGCGGTGTCGAATTGGCGCTCGCCAAGGAGCCGATGGCGCTCGAGCCGATTGGCGCGGGCATGCGCAGGGATGAGCCGGCGTTTCTCGCCAAGGTCAACGAGTCATTGGCGACGATGGAAAAAGCCGGGGAGATCGACGCGATCTGGGATCGCTGGATTGGCCCGAACACTGAATACAAAATGGTCCGCGAGGACAAAGTGCAGAGCCTCAGCAGCTTGAAGTTCGATCCTTTACCTTGAACCGATACACCGTCATTGCCGGGCAATGATGGAAAAAGCCCGGCGAGTATTCCAGCGTCGGGCTTTTTTTCGTGCGTTATCAGTAAGCATTAGGTGTCTGCTGTTTGCACTATTTTCGGCTCGGGCACTACCGATGGAGGTTGGTATTCTTTGATGGATAAGCCGAAAGCGCCAAGGGCATATCACTCGTACCTGAGGTAGATTGGGATCCATGAATGTCTCGCTATGGCCCTCTCGGGGAGTAGTTGCCGTCTTCCTCATATAAAAACCGCTGGATAAAGGTTAGGCGATAATCATGCATTCATCTTGAGCGTCCTCTGGGCTGGTAGGTACTCTTCGAAGTAGCTTTGTCGATATCTAGAAAGTCTACGAATGAAACTCTTGACTAGGCCGTGTTTTTTAGTGAGTGCCCGCTTCTGGCCGAAAGTAAACGGTCCTAGTTTTATACAGCTGACGTCTAGTTCGGATAAGCCCATGGAATGGACGCTGTTGAATGACATCAGTCGACCGGTATCTTGGCTTGAAACATATTCACCAGAGCGAACAATTCGGCGGAGTGCTCTTACTGTTTCGGCTCGTTCAAAAAAGCTGCGTCGGTTACGAGTAGAGAGTTTGCAGGTTTTTTTAAAGTATGAGAAAAAGTTAAGTGAGCTACCCAAGTGTGTCCGCAATGGACGTCTAAACACTGACAATATAGGGCAATCACATCTGTTGATTCTTGCTTACTATTTCGAATCCCCCCTTTGGTCCCGCACTTACATTTGACTCGCATTTCATCCTCTTTGTGATAGATATAGGTTAGGCAGTTGTTGGTGGTAGTGTAACTACATAAAACTGAACGCGCATCAGCTGGATGTACACTCGCATCCTTCAAGTGCTTATTCATGTATCTCCATAATGGCGACACGCATTTTCAATTTGGGCCAGCAGTCAAGAACATCTTGCCGTTTACGGGCAGGTATGGTGAAAGTCGCCATGCCTGACGGTCAGTTGTGACGGGAAATCATCACAACTGACGTTGTATTTAACGGGTTGAAAAACTACCGCCTACAGACTGCAGTACACGTCCCATGTCCTCGCCTACCAGCGCCATGAATGACGCCATCATCTGCGGTGTCAGCGAGTTTGGGCGCTGTACCTCCTCGAGCAGGATTGTCACCATTTGGATGGAGTCCTGCGCCCGGCGCAGCTTGTCGAATTCGTCTTCGGAAAGGCTGTAGGGCTTCTTCATTGGACGCCGCCTTTCGCGTTCAGCGTGCGGACTAGAGCCATGTGATGGTTATAGCGCTTGAGGCGGACAGCCAGCGAGGAGTCAGCATGCAGTGCAGATAGGGCCATACGGCGGTGTGCCAAGGCGCGGATTTTGGACGGAATGAGGGCGGTCACGATGAGGCTCCTTTTGCTCGATGGAGCTGCCACGTTCGTTACCAAGCGAATGGGTGGCAGCTGTGCATAGGTTGGTAAACCGGGGCAAAAGGAACCCGGCAGACCCGAAGGTCTCCCACGCACAGCCGCCATGGCACGGAATCGCGGACATAAAAAAAGCGCCTGCAATCGTGATAGGGGCGCTGTTGCGCCTTTTGCTGATCGGGTTACCAAGCCCGGTCGCTGAATTTGCAGCGACAGCGGGAGGATAGGGACGGCCAGGTGATCACGTCAACAAAAAATCCTCGCCAGAATAAAAAACTTCGGAAAAAGCACTTATCCCCCTCCCGCCGGCGGGCCTCGTATCCATTTTTTGTGCAAGGGCGGCGGTATAACAATTCTAGGCCTTGGCCAAGCCGGTTGCGGGGTATGTGAGGCACATTGCAATTTCACTGAGTGAAAGTTTTTGAAAAGAATTACAGCGATTTTGTGTAGCGTACTGGTTGGGCCAAATCGGAAGCCGACCTTTTGAGACCTCAGTTTGCAAGGGGGCGCCGTCTGAAAAGACGTGTTTTATCGAGTTTTTATTTCTCAATAGCTCGCCTCAGAAGTATTTTTGACGGCTTCCGAGGAGGGTATTGAATCGACTCAGAAGCCCGGCCCTGTTGACTTTCATAGTGTTTAGGCTATTTCAATCTTGCTCAATGACATTGGGCTGATGCTTTGGCCAAAAGAGGATCTTCAAGGTATATGCAGTAAAACGCAGCAGGTTATGAATTGCAGGAATCGAAGGGAGAAATCTGGCGTAGATAGAAAACAGGAAATGAGTTACTAAGCTTTATTTTCAGTAGAAGCGTTCAAAACCCAGATTGAAGTTGTTGAATGCTTTTTTGTAGGGTTTTGTCTGAGTGGGATCGACTATATGGTTATCTTTCCCACTATTAATAGGATAGTGCTTATTCAGCTTCCTGAGTTATTTTTTTAGCGGGTCTCTCGGCCTTAGCTAAAGCTTTTGCCTTTCTATCAATGAATGTCTGGCAGTGGTTATAATCATAAACTCTGTCTTGGCTCATTGCTAATAGAATTGCGTTAGCCTCCTGGATTTCTCTGTCAACATCAGTAATGTACTTCATGCCGTAGTGTGGTGGGCCGGCCGGTATAAAAGTTACAATGTCTTTCTTTCGATTAATTCTTCGCGTAATTGATGGCAGGTGAAGCTCCCATGCTTTACCCGTCGAAGTTAAATTGAAAGCGCTTGATACTTTTCCCACCGCGTCACAAACTCTAGCTTCTGGTAATTCACCTTCGCCAGCGTAAAGTGATATGTACTCTTCAGGTGGAGGGCCGGGCCTAAGAACAAGCCACTGATGAGATTGGCCAAGCCACTGTGAACGAATAAATCTATAGAGAAAATCAGGTACGAGTTGCAGCGTGGAGTGAGACATGTCCTTTTGCTCAGTCATAAGCGATTCTTAAAAGTTTTTGTATTTGTCGGGAGTCAATGCTGTCTATCACTACAGCTTCGCCGCTAAAAGATGGGAAGCTTTTCTTGAGTCCTGGGGTTGCATAGGAAAAAACTATATCTGAATCTTCACGGATCTGAATGTCTAAAATGTTTTTATTTTTGTGTAATATGATTCCAAATCTACCAGTCATTCGATCAATGTATGATTTCGCTTTAGTATCTGCAAAAAAAGGTATGTATCTTAGGAAATAAGTTAAGGATTCTAATGAGGGAGGTGCAAAAGGTAACTCTTCTTTTGTTGCCTCTTCAAAATAAGTATTAATTGTTTCGATAATTTCGTCAAAATACCAACTCCATTGTGCTTTTTGGAATTTTATTGGAGTTGAATCAACAAAGCACTTTAGCTCCAAGGTTAATGGTTTTGTATTTGTGTTGATTGAATTGCTGCATTTTTTTAAGTTGTCAAGCCTGTGGCAAGAAACATTCTCCATAAAGATTGCCCAGTCTTCATGGAATCTTTCTGGTGAAGTGTGCTTGGATGAAGTAAATTTGTATGCTTCATATTTATGAATGGTGTCTGAATATACAAACTCAGTTTTGGCAGGAGCCGAAAATTTTTTTTCTGGAATAATATGATCCACGAAAAAAAATGGTTGCTTGGTTTTATGCTTGCTCATCGACTTCCTCTTCTTGCTCTTCGTCGATTGTTTCAAGTAGTTCAACTAAGTGCCTGCTGAGACTTTTGGCGGCAAACTTTGTTAATGCAACGGAGCTGAATATATTCTCGTAACCATCTTCTATATCTGCGAAATCGAAAACGATAACTTCATTATGCAGCGTGCTAAGTGCAAACGAATTAGCGAACCCTGGAGGGTTTTGACGTTTGGCTGCAGCATTAATTCGAACAGTTTTGGATTTGCTTTTGGTGGACACTTTGGCATGCTCACTGATTAAATGTACCAATCCTAGCAGGATTTTATATGTATTACAAGTTGTAGCACGGTTGATATGCGTGGTGTGATGGTTGTTCAGCTAAAACGTCTATCTTTTCTGGTGTTTTTATAGGTTTAAGTTTTCATTATTTCTTCGTCGATGTGTGACCGCTTCTAATAGAAGCCAAAGTTCAATGGTTTCGTATAAATTGCTTTAAGTTGCGGATGGGTTCAATAGTCCTAAATTTGCTAGGCGCTTGTGAAGTTGGGGCGACAGGCTGCTATTCCGATCTCCGACTTTGGCAATTAGTAGTCATTTAAAATTCGGTTCACGAGCAAGCCCTGATTAATAAACCCTGCATTCTCTCCGATTCGCTCAAGTGCCACGCGAGCATTCTCCCCTACGGTCTCGTATCCCTGCCGCTCGACTAACAACACCAATTCCATCAACGCGGCTTCGAGGCCCAGCTGATTTTCATACATTTTTTCGAGGACGACGGTAAGAGAATATTCGCTGGTCATGAATTCGACTCCATTCGGAAATCAGGAAGCATAGCAGCACGCCTGAAGGCGCTAATTTCAGTTCGAGGCTGGGGAAAAGGTAATTTTGGTAAGTGAACGCGAAAAATTGGCTGCAGCCCTTATAGGTCGTGACTTTGACGTATTACCTTCGAAGGTAATATTTGGTAAGCCAAGAGGTGATGTTTTTCCAAGTGGCTGATTTTAAAGGACTTCATAGGCGAGTGAAATTACTACAATTAAAAGTAATTTCCTAACCTCTTCCTTATCCTATTATTACCTTTATTGAATTTCTATAACTACCTAAATTTATTGGTTATTTTCGAGATCAAAAAAGAAAATTACCAAAATTACCTTTTTCCCAAGGGGCAACCTGAAAACGGGGCAGCGCACAGACGGGGGAGATTTTCCGGTCTTCCATGCACACGGTGTGACAGCCATAAAACTCGCCTGAGCCGACGATAGACAGTGCCGGGATCGGAGCTGAGAGCCGACGTGAAGCTGCACAAGGTTCTGGCCATCAATAGCGCGCCGTTCGCCCTGGTGAAAGAAGACGTTCGGCTGGACGCTACCAGTCCCGGCCGGGCGACCTTCACCATCCAATCCGCGGTGCCAGTGAAAGGTCTGGTGACGCTGGACATTGGCTACAACGAGGGCACGTTACAACGGCACTTCATTGGCTACGTCGAGCGCTGCACCGCCGCCAACGCCGTCGAGCAGGTGCTGTTCTGCCGTGAGCTGGCCGCCGTCCTGGCCAATCCGCTGCCGTTGAATCTGCGCCACGTCGATCTGCGCGCCGTGCTGACCGAGATCAGCGAACAGACTGGCTTGCGTTTTCGCGTGCCCGATCGGCTCTACGCCAGCGTCAAGGCGCCGTTCTTCTATAGCCTGGCCGCTGGTTATCAGGCGATGGACAGTCTGGCCCGGGTGTTCAGCATTCCCGACTTCACCTGGCACCAGCTGGGCAACGGTGAAGTGTTCGTAGGCAGCTGGGCCGACAGTTTCTTCGGCGCCCGTGCGCCACTGCAGATCCCCACGGAGCTGTTCGACGGCTACCAGGGCAACCAAAGCGCGATGGTCGCAGCCCTTCCCGGGTTGCGACCAGGTGCAACGATTAACCACGGCGAGCGCATCACCAGTGTGGCCCTTGCCAATGACCAGATGGCCATCCGATGGAAGACGCAATCCGCCGCGCTGTAGAGCGCCAATTCCCCGAACTCACCGGTGGTTACCACCTGCCACGCTTTGCCCGGGTTGTTGCCGTGGCCGATGCCCCGGCCGGCGCCGGCATCTGCGACGACTTCCGGCCGCGCTATGCGGTGGACATCGAAGTCCTCGGCCCGGACGGTGAGCCCGATCCGCAGCTGCCGCAGCTCGCCGGCGTGCCGTTGCCGCTGCCCACCGGCGGCGAGGAAATGGGCCTGTACGCCTTTCCGGAGGAAGGCACCCAGGTGGTGGTGTGCTTTGCCTACGGACTGCCGAACAAGCCCTACATCCAGACGATCCTGCCTCACGGCCTGAGCATGCCCAAGGTGCAAAAGGGCGATCAGGTGTGGCAGCACAGCGAGGCGGCCCAGCAGCGTGTCGACGCCGACGGCAACTTGCTACGCCGGACCGATGGCAAGATCCAGGACAAGTCGATCGAGCGCGAGGTGGAAGCCCTGGAGAACCGAGAGCAGTTTCAAAGCCACGCGCAGACGGTTGACGATCATTCGACCGAGTCGGTTGGAGGGGTCAATACGATCGAAGCCCTGGGCGCACTCAAGCTGCTGTCGGGTGGATCGGCGAGTCTGGCGGCCGTGGATGACCTGCACCAGGCCACCGGCCGTGATCTGAACCTGGTGGTGGGGCAGAAACACAACGCCACGGTGGGAGGCGACATGCAGGAGAAAATTCAGGGGCTGCGCAGGAGCGTGGCCGGAATCAGCCAGCAGTTGCAGGCGCCGAAAAACTGGATCGGGTCCAGTAGTGTGAACCTGTTTCAGGTCGTGTGTGACATGCTCGATCTGCTGCAACAGATGAACACGCAACTGGCTGCGCACACCCTGTACCGGGGCCAATACCGAGTCCCACCGATGCTGCATCATTCAATAACACAGCCCAGCAGGCATTGTTATTTGGGCAGACGCTGAAAAGCATCACGCTGTAGTAACTGTGGTTTCTAAGTCAGGTGATGGCATTAACGTATAGTGCTGAAGCTCTTCTTTAGAACCTTGATATTTTTGCTTCGCACCTATAGAAAGCAATGTAAATTCTTTCTTCCCAATTTGCTCTTTGAGTTTATCTTCGAATTTCTTCGTGGAACCGCTGATTTTGCGAATGTCTTTCCCTAGAAATTTGGAGACAGGATAAGAGTCGCCGATATTGAATTCAGGAATTTTACTTAACAATAATTTCTCAAAAACCTCATAGTCTTCAATAATTCCGTCGAGATGACTGGTTTCAAGATCTAAAATGTAGACAGTAGTAATTAGATGTTCCACAATTATTAAGGCTGCCTCTAAATGCTTTTTCTGAGGCTTTTTTATGTCATGAGCTGCGTCATTTCCCATAAAGCGAATGGAGTGTAAACGATTGGAATCTTTTTTTGAAATAAGGCCTCTAGTGGCCAAATTTGTTATTCGAGTACTAAGTTGATTTCCGGGGATATTTTGATCATTGCAGATTGCCTCTATCGTTGTCCGAAACCCGATGCCGGCCAAAGTTAAAGATCCTTGGGAGTATGCGTTACAAGTTTCTAAGTATATGCTTCCAACTATATCTGGAAGGTATAGGCCTTGTATGTTTGCCACGCTTAGCTGTGGATAAGTTTCAATATCCGTAGGTACATCCCAATCATTATCACCAGTTGGCCATGCATTTTCATAGTCAGTGAAAATTCTTCTGAATGACAAAGTATCACAGCCGTTACACTTAACTATCTGATGTCTTTCTATATAGTGGTATTCGCTAGGATTACCTTCTTCCACATGTTCTGAATGCACTGTATGATTCGTTTTCAGTTTGCATCTGACACAAGTGTTCTTGAATATTTTATTTGACATTTGTCGATCCTTTTCTGGGTGGGCGTCTTTGATCAGCCATATGCTGGCTAATCATCTTTGTCGGTTTTATTATTCGAGCCATCACTTAAGGAGTCAAAATTCTGCAAAGATTTTAAACTTTGCAGGGCTTTGCCGATAGAGCTACTAGATATTGTGTGACCAAACTTGATATTGTCAATTGTGTTAAATCCTATAACGGATTTAATGCCGTTTCTGGATAGCTTTCCAGTTTGAGAATTATATTCACCCTTCGATGATACGCTTTGGGAGTGACGAATTTTATCTAAATCTGTTTTTAACTTATTAATGATGTCTGCTGATTTTTTATCTTGTTTCTTCAAAGTGTCAAGCTCATTCAGCTTATCGCTCATATCCGCAATTGCTTGATCACGTTCTTGAATTGCTAATTTACGTTCCTGAATCGCTATGCTTTTTTCCTCCTCGCCAACTTTCAAGAGCTTCACTAAATCTTTTACGAAAGAACCCATTTCGTCCGCGCTACCAGCCAGACCATTGAACAAATCTAAAAAAACGCTGATATGCTCGTTGTCCGAAAAATCGGGGTACCTTACCTTGTGATCGATCTCGCTCCAGCCCTCCTGAAATATTGTCCTTACTTGAACCTCAGCGAAGAGTGTCTTTTTTTCTGGGCGACTCTCTATTATGTAGTGTATTGATCTATAACCCGCGTCGTGTATGGCAGCTCTACATCCACGCTCCGTTATAGCTGCAGGAACTCCATCCCCTTCACGAATATACATTACTGCTTCTTCATTTAGATCCCATGCTTCACGTATCGAATTATCGATAGCAATACATTCATCTTTAAAAAGATGAAGGGCTCTTATGCCAATTAGGTCAGTAACCACATCCAAATAATTCTCGTGACTTATAGTAATCCACTTTTCCTTTGGGTTTTTATCAAGTTTTTTTCTTACGATTTTCTTGAGTAAATGTAGAGTATTCTTAATGCGCCAACGAACAGAGTGGACGCCAGGAAATGTCCTAATCCGAGAGGAAATTTGTTCCGCTGCGCTAGAGAGAGCCTGATTGTGTTTTTCGAAATCATTTGCTATTTGACTAAGAGTGTTCCAGTCAGCTTGCGAATTGTTCCACTCAAGTTTTGTTATTGCGGACTGTTCTAAAAAGTCTTCCAAATCCATGCTGAACATAAAACACTCCTAATTATTCGGTCTGTAAGTCGCTTGCTGCATTGCGGCAATATCTTGTGAAGGATGATCGCTCCCGCAACGCAACCTCGACTTCACCATTCTCGAATGGTAGCGAAATTCTGTCGACTGAGAAAAAAACATATCAAAAAGCACTTATCCCCCTCCCGCCGACGGGCTTTGCGTCCCTTTGTTGTGCAAAGACAGGTAGTGGTGCAAATCAAGGCCGCGCCCAAGCCCGCTGCGGGGTCTTTGAGGCATTTTGCAGTTTCACGGCGTGCAAGGTTTTGCAAAGAAGTGCAGCAGCTTTACGAAGCGCCCAAAGCAAGCCAGATCGGTGGCTGATCTCTAGAGGCCCCGGTTTGCAAGGAAACGTCATTTGAAAACAAGCGTCATAACGAGTTTTTGATTTCTCAATAGCTCGCACCAGGGGAGGTTTGGACGTGTTTCAGGAAGGGTATCAACTTGCCTTAAAGCCCCGGCGCAGCGGGCTTTCAGGCTGTTTAGCGCATTTCACAGGTGACCAGCGGTGATATGGCTAATTCGGACGACCGTAATCGACCCAAAGCTGCCGGTTGGGATGCCTTTTTTCGAAAAAAAGAACTGTGGTAAGAATCACATCCGGTATCAACATGAGCTTGTGCATATTTTAAAGTTCTTGGATGTACAATTGCCCTTGCTTTCACAATAGTAATCCTGATAGTCGAGTAGAAGTATCGGCCCAATTCCACAGTAAGAGAATATTAGCTGGATTTCTGAAAGTGTGAGACTTTTCATTAGCGGGGAGTAATCGGCATGCCCTAGTCCTCCATTATTAAATGTCGCGGCATCTATGAACTGATCAAAATCTTCAGTAGCTAATTTTGAAAGAGGATTCTCACCTAGTGAGCGGATATGTTTCAGGTCATCTTTGCATCTGGCGAACCATTTTTCATTGCTCGCTAAAAGCTCCAAATATTCTTGAGGGTTTTTCGCTGTCAAATTTATGTTGAATTCAGCAAAATCCATAATGCACCTCATAGGTACTTTGCAGTCATGTTGTTCATCTTGTAGCTTACAGCATTTCCTTAATTTCAGTAGGCATCGTTAGCCGGCTTCGTGAGGACTTTTTATTCACGATAGATCTTGCGTTGCGTCAGCTTACGAAGCATCTGTAACTGTCCCAGCCTCGACTCACGACACCCAAGCTCTGAGTGGCTAGTGAAATCTGTCCAGCGCCATTAAATCTTGTTGGAACTATGTTTTTGAACTTTTGAGTGCCTGCTGCGGCGCCAATCGTGAGATCGCTGATAACTCCATCTTGGAATGTAAAAAGCCCGCTGTAATCTCCTAAGTTGTTTGTGCTACGATAAACGCCAAGAAGCATGCCGTCATGCTTCAATATGGATTGTCGAGCATCTACGAATTTATTTCCACCAAATTTGGTGGGGATGCTAATAACTGCTCCGTTTAGCACTAAAACTCCGGGCGCTTCCCATGAAGGCAAGGGGCTATTTTTTTCCATGCGAACAAAATTTCCATTGTCATCGATCTCAACAATGATCTTATCATCAATCTCGTTTATGATGCCGATCTCGAGACCATTTGTTAGTAGCAGTGTACGAAAAGTCGTAGTTGGGTCAGAAGCTTTACGAGCGGTTATTACGAGAAATTTTTCTGATGGTGCGTTTCTGACGACAGAGTTCTGCACATATCCTGGAATATTGAATGTTCGGGGCGCGCCATCGTTTAGTATGTATGTAGTAAGTAATGTAGGCCCAGGCCACACATCAAAGTGCGATAAGATTAAACCACTGTCGAGTATGCCGTAAAAACTGACTTGTCGGATCCCGACAGGAACGGGGATGTCAGTGAAGGTCCCAGTAAATGTATCGATCTCAAATACCCTGTAAGTGCCGTCCACCAATCGGGCACAGCCTGCCAATTTCCCTGCGTTGTTTATAAGTCGCCACGGCCAAAGCACTTGTGATGCAGGAATGCTGTACTGAGGCTGGTAGAGAGTAGTCGTTCCATTTCTGTTGACCCAGTATCCGAAGTAATGCTCAAAAGCTGTTGTGTGCTGCCCATACACCCCTGCCAATGATCCATCTGAAGATAATGTTACCGAGAACATTATGCGATCGCCTACGAGTGGCGGCGCATTGAACGGCGCCGGTACCAATTCCAGATAATTTATTTTACTCATAAGTGCGGATCCGCGTGGGTTGGCAGGTTTCGCCTCGAATGATGGCTGGCGATGTAGATTTATGTATAGCATCTTCTCATTGATGTTCCATATATTTTAATACCAGTAAGATATAAAGACGAGGCTGTTTATCGCGCCTGTAATTTGTTTGCGAATATTAGTTGAGGTAAAAGATTTATAACTCTGGTTCCTAAAATGGTCTGGAAAATGTCGTTGGTCGAATGGGCGACTGCCGTAGCCGTCTAACACTATAATATTCGAGCAGACTGGCAGCGCGGGTATGGGGCCTAGTACTTACCATCCAATCAAACTATGGCTATATTAATGCTCCTAATGAGGGCGCTGATTTGGCACGGCGACTGAATAGCAAAAAGGCTCAACTACACGTGCGGCTCTGCAAAAATTGGTCCGTCGGTCCTTCGATACTTCTAGCGTTCGCAATCGAAAGCGCCAGGATCAGTGATTGTGTAGGTGACATTGGAGGTATATAAGCTGCAAAACTCTCCGCTATACCCTGGCCTGATAGAGCCATTACAGTTTTGGGTGCCATTGTATCCTCCATTGGTGCTGTAAAAACAATATGAATGGCAAGAGCGCGATGAAGTATTCTGATTCTGCACAGTAATCATTACCCGATGGTTATTGTCAGTAGTGAAGCATTGCATGGACACATTCTGCCGCCCGGCAGCATCCTTAGTAGATATGTCGGTCGGAATCTGCTCCTTTGGATTCTCTTTTTTTATTTCTACCGACTTGGAATTAAGGTTTTGTATTTCTGTGCTCTTGCCCTGGTCTTGCGCAAAGGTCGCTGTTAGATTAAAAAATAGTCCGACTGCGAATAAAAAAGTTGTAATGTTTTTCATAATGACTCCGTGAGGTTTGTTATTGTTTGCTAGCTAAGAAGCATCTCTAGCTCTGCACTCATAGGTTTTATCTCATAGGAGGCTGACTTTGGCCTCAACAGATTCATACATTAAGGTATAGGAATAGCACCACTTGCAAAATGCGCAACTAGTTTTTATGATATAAAGAAATAATTTATTACCGCTTGATAGCCAATAATCATATATAGGTTTTAATGCTGGGCTATGATGAAGTTGTTCAAGATTATTGGTAGTGCAAAATAATTGGACCGCTAAACAATAAGGCCGGGTCTTGTCACATTATTAAATGTGCATCAGTTGAAAGCGCAGAACGCGACTTGAGATCAGGTAGTTATAGTGATTGGTATTCTGCTTTATGGCTGGCGGTTATCGGGGAAGTGGCAGCCTATCACGATGCTCCCTATTGGTCGGTGAGCATCGAGAATGTTCTGCTCACCTCAAAAGGAATACCCAGACATATTGCACCGCCCCCCGACTGCCGCCTGGAGCGCGAGAATCACGACCAATTCAGCCCGTTATTCTAGATAGTCATCGGGCTTGTCAAGGCGCAGAAACTAGCGAGGCGAGTGTCCGCTTTTGGCCGATTCTGTTGAAAAAGTCGGCTTCGGTTTCCACGGCAGAAAAGTACGCGCCTGAGATTGAAATCTGTGTTTTGCGCCGAAGGTTCAGGACTCGGATTTCACGTAGCAGCGTGCAAAAGAGGCATTTTCACCCATCAATATTCGAGCGTTTTGGGCAAACCGACTTTTTCAACAGAATCGGCCGTTAGCTGCCTGTGAGAGGGCCAATTAACGTCAGCGATAGGGTCACCAGCTAGTCCTTTTCCATCGTTCTCAGGCGCGCTAAACCCTGCTTGATAAAGCCAGCGTTCTCGCCAATTCGATCCAGGGCAGTCCGAGCGTTGTCACCGGCGACAGCGAAGCCTTGCTGTTCTGCCACGAGCGTCAGTTCCATGATCGCAGCTTCCAGGGCTTGCTGGTTTTCGTAGATTCTTTCAAGAACCACAGAGAGGGAATATTCGCTGACCATGGCTTCGACTCCATTCGGAAAGTTGGAAGCATAGCAGCGTAGCCGGGAGGGGCAATTTCAGGTCGAGGGCGGGGAAAGGGTAATTTTGGTAAGGCGACGCTTGAATAGGGCTGTAGCCCTTATAAACCTTGGCTTTGACGTATTACCTCAGAGGGTAATATTTGGTAAGGCTGGAGGTAATATTTTGCCAAGTGTCTGATTTTAAAGGGTTTCGTAAGGCAGGGGAATTACTAGGGCCAAAGGTAATTTTCTAACCTATTCCTTACCCTATTATTACCTTTGTAGAAGTTTCTTAAGTTATTGAATTCATAGAGTTATTTGTCGATCTAAAAAGAAAATTACCAAAATTACCTTTTTCCCATGGGTCAACCTAAAACCCGGTATTGCAGGGAGAAAGGGGAGCTGGCCGGCGCTTCCACACAATTCGTGTAACTGTCACCAGTCTCGCCTGACGCTACCTCGATACTGCTGGAGGCCCAAAAAATAGTGGGGGCGGGTGAAGGGAATCGAACCCTCGTTATCAGTTTGGGAAGCTTCCGACAAAGCGTGAAAGCACGGCAGCGATAGTGCTCGGGATTGGAGCTGAAAACGGTTGCTTAAATTTTGCTACAACGGGCGGAAGGAAGAAGTAGGCAGGTTGGGAGCAAGTGTTGGTGGTACGGAAGTGGTACGGGCGGTTCGGAGCAGGTCTATGGGCCTTTGTTTACAAGGGTGGGGCGATTAGTAAGTCCGATCCATCATCGGTGCGACGGAGAAACGGCGGGAGAGCGGGGCGGGTGTGGCGGTGATTGGGGGCATTGGCGTTTCTGGAATGGGTGAGGCTGGGAGATGGGGAGTTTATCAGGATTGGGCTTGCGGGGCTCAGGTGAGTCTTGCTGCGGTAGTTCGGGACAAGTGGAGCAAAGGAATGGGAGAGCTTCAGCGACAGCACGAGTAAATAAATCAGTCCCCTTTTTTGACTCGAATTTTCGAAGCTTCGTTTTCTAAGTAAAGTGAAATAAATTCATTGTCTTTTTGCATTTTAACTCCTTGAGTTTTTTGTTGATGTACCAGCTTTTTCGTGAGCGATCCGCTTATAAAAAACACTAAATGGCGGTCTGCGAAATGCTACTCTTCACCATCCTTTCTCCATCTCGGAAATCTGAATTAGGATGCGATGAAGAAAGGGGGGGCAAAAGGGGGATGGGTAAAGCGGATAGATTGATTTTTTTGGACGTGACAGCATGGGTAAATAAATCTACCTCTTTTTGTCCCCTTTTTTAGTTATTAAGACTAAGAGTTATGGTCTGTCCTTGAGAACCTTTGTCTAGTGTGTCAAGAAATTTGATCTTACTTTTTTTTGCATTTTTCAAGCTCATTTTGGTTTTTCAATATTGTAGTCACGCCTAACCGATATTTGCAGTACTGGATGACCATCTGCCGCTCCGTGTCGCTCAGCTCACTCAGCTTTTTGTCATCTGATTCGTACGCGAAAATATTTTCAAACTGAATTTGAAATGTCGGGCTTTTCTTAATGAAAAATACTCTTTCCGGGTAAGCGTCTTCCATCTTTTCGTAAAAGCCGATGTAGAGGAAGGCGACGAGTATGATCGGGAAAATGATAAGCAGCGATTTCATGATGTTGGTGGTCGCAATAGATTGGTTTTGATTCGAAGGTTTCTCACCAGCTCCATTCCAATGTTGCCAGGGCAAATCTTTCCTTCGCCGGCTTGCATTGGAAATTCCCGGTGTCCCCCCAAAGTAGTCACCCTGAAAACGCTGGTCAGGGCTTGAATTAGGTTCAATAGAGTGTCGATTTGTATAGCTGGGATTTTCTGGTCCATATTGCCATTGATGGCTTCAAGAGCCTGGCGAGCAAGAGCAACTACATCGCCGCCTTCATCGGCGGTTGTCAGATTTTCTAGCAAAACGATGCCAATTACGCCCGTGTTGTAATTATGTACGCTTGAGCCTTTGAACCGGATGTCGCGTCCTTCGAATACTTTACCCGTACAGTCGATGCCGTAGTGATAACCGATATCATCGAACTTCGCCTGATGCTCGCTCTGAATCGCACGCATCTGTCCTGCGCCGGCACCACAACCAACACTTCTACCAGCATGGTGAAGTGCGATCATCGAGTAGTCCCAGTCATCGACCATTTCGCCTTTTGCTTTATGCGCTCCCCAAGATGATCGTTCTATAAACTCAAAACCCTTTTTGCGGACGAGTCTGAGGATTGCTTCTCTAGTAGCGGCTCTATCGTTGACAGTGATGGTAGTGGGAGCTGTTGGTTCACTGGGTTTGACTTCGGTCGCTTTTGCTTCAGTAGTAAATTGTTCAGCCATGTTTGATCAATCCGTGAGTTCGCTAAGCGTCCGAGCTGGAGAGGTAAAGTCAATGCTCACAGAAATAGTGGCATCTTTGATGGGGGTTTTGATGTGCGCTATTCCTGCACTATCGGTGAGACCAATGATTTTTTCACCGTTAACGGTGGCAGTGAAACTTCTTCCGGCTAAAGGTTGACCGGTTTCGCTATTGACGATGCTAAAGGTGTGTCCGTAGGTTTTTTGCAGCAACAATGGGAGTGGGGGCGTGAACGGTGCTGGTGTATGCGAATCACCGATGACCACCGTGCCCGAGCCGCCGATCACGACGTCGCCATGGGTGCCGACAGTGCCGACCAGTGCGGCGTTCTTGCCATTGATGAAGACCGTTGCTGCTACGGCCGAGGCCAAAACGCTGCCACAGGTGCAGGCATCGCCTTTGGTCGCGGCTGCAAGTCCGTCGAAGAACACGTCGGGGGAACCAGAGGCGATGGCTTTTGGGCCGTGCCCTGGCATGGGACAACTGGTGGGGTCGGTGATACGTGCGGCTGGCTTTGCCATATTTGACTTCCTGTCAACGAATTTACCGGGGGACGACTGTATCAGACTTGCTTTGGAAGGTGACTCACGACTATGCACTCGCATTTGAAGTGTGTTCTGTGGCGCAACGGGGGGCTCACGCCTCCCCGCGCCGATTTTCAATATCAGTTACTTAGACGGCTCGACGTTATCCAGCGCCTGGTTCACCGCCAACTCACCCAGCATGACCACTTGCGCGATGCCCAGCAGGGTTTTGCGGTGTGTTCCTTCCAGCAGCGCAGCAAAATCACCGAGCATAACCGTGGCCGATCCCAGCGTCTCGCTGGCGTTGGCCAGCAGTGATTCGGTGTCGGACTTTGGATTGGCGAAAAACATTGTATTGGGTTGGTATGGTGTAGCCATGATTTGAGCGGCCGGTTTGAGATAGTAGTCGAGGGCGCGTTCTGCGGCTTCGTTGAGTTTTTTGGAATCAAGTGATTCGTAGGGGGATGCCGGTTCTGTGATCGGCGGATTGGGTGTTGGTTTGAACATAGATAGAACTCCTCATGCCATAAATAAAGGAGCCATCCAACCTCGCTACCAAACGAAGGGTGGCGGCCATGCGCAGGTTGGTAGACCGGGACATGAGGAAGCCGGCGCACCCGAAGGTGCCCTGTGCATGACCACCATAAAGCCGAGACGAAAAACGCCGCGAGTGGTGATGCTGTGCAAATCTCATGTACGGGCTACCAAACCCGATCGCTGTTTTTCAGCGACGGGGAAACGATAAAGCCCGGACCTTAAGCGCACAAGCCGGTGGATTCTGGCGTAGTCGTAGGCAACGACGCAAGCCGTTGTAGCCTTTGTGAAGTAACCGCGAGTGTCTTTAAACATCCCATTTAAACGAGCGAGTTTCTTCGAAGAAAACAAGGAAATATCTGACGTCTTTTTTATGGTTAGTCGTCGTGAATGTGGCGTTCATGTGCCGAGTAAGCTGCAGGACGTTATCGCATCAGCTGCATGACGGAGCTGCTAGACACCCTTCCGGGCAATACACCTTCATGACTCCGTCATTCAGGTCTATGTCACCTCAAGCATGAAGGATTAAACTGCTGCAGGTTTTCTGCTTCCTAAACTCAAGGATGAAACATGATTCGACCCTCATTTTCTAGCGCGTGGGCGGCTTCTCAGCGGAGTTACGACACCCTCAATCCATCTGAAAAAGTTGCGACAGTCATCGGCGGCAGTGTTGCAAAAACATGATGAAGTATTTGACTGCGGTCTTGGTGTTGGCTTGGGCCGCCGCGCCTTCCAACAGTTGGTCCAAGGATGATCCGACCAACTCCCCACAGGCAGGCGGGCGCACCTACGCGCAAAATTACAAGGATATGGTGCTGGCAGACTGCATCGCTACAGCCTACAAGAGCGAACCTAAAGCCGCCCAGGACGCCGGAAGCAGTGCCAGTGCGCTTATGGACTGGACCTATTTTGATCTGGAGCAAGCACCTCAAGCCGGTAGACCTCTGGTTGACCAGTTTCTGGCTCGTGATTATCACAATCCACTGGTCGAATCAGAGCGCCAAGGCGTTCGCTTTGAACTGCTCAAATGCCTGGACCTGTATCACAGCAAAGAGTTGGACAGCCAGGTCAGGCAATTGGTCATCAATCCCCAGCATACCTATCGTCAGGACAACCCGCCGCGACCCAAAAAGGATTGACCCTGTGTCGCGATTGAAGATGAGCAGCCGTTGACGGGCTTTCGGCCCAGGATGACGACTTAAGATCGTGCCGCCACGCTTCCGGTCCACAGGAAACTGAAAATGATTTCGAGGATGCAACGGCTGAAATGCTTCCGCCGTTGCGTGATCTGCCTGATGCATTGCGAGTTCTGTTTTTGCGACTGCTTCGCAGCCGGACGCAGGCTTCGCCAGCTGCTACAGGGGGTATGTAGCGAGCTATTTCGCCTCTGGCACCGCTATCCACTGACCCAGAATTTTCTGGTAGTTGCCCGTCACCTTGGCAAGATGCAGCCACTGATCGACGTACAACTTCCAACTAATATCATCGCGCGGCAACAGATAAGCCTTCTCCCCATACTGCATAAATTGCGTCGGGTTGACGGCGCAGAGGCCCGGTTTAAGTTTCTGCTGGTAGAGCGCTTCCGAGGCGTCGGTAATCATCACGTCAGCCTTCTTATCCAGCAGTTCCTGGAAGATGGTCACGTTGTCGTGAAGCTTCAATTGCGCTTTGGGCAGGAAGGCGTGGACGAAGGCTTCGTTGGTGCCGCCGGCCGGTTCGACCAGGCGAACGGAAGGTTGGTTGATTTGTTCGATGGTCTGGTATTGCGCCTGGTTTTCACAGCGCACCAGTGGGATTTTGCCGTCGACGTCCAGCGTGGTGCTGAAGAAGGCTTTTTTCTGGCGTTCCAGCGTGACGGAGATGCCGCCGACGCCAATATCGCATTTGCCCGCGAGCATGTCGGGCATCAGGGTTTTCCAGGTGGTCTGGACCCACTCAACCTTCACGCCCAGGCTGTCGGCCAATGAGCGGGCCATGGCGATGTCGATCCCCGAGTATTCGCCGTCTTCACCTTTGAAGGTATAGGGTTTGTAGTCGCCGGTCGTGCAAACGCGCAGTTGGCCTTGTTGCAGGACGGTGTCGAGATGGGAAGGGCTTTGCTCTGCCTGAACGCCGCTGGCTAGCGCGAGCAGGCCACAGAGCATCATTGTGCTTTTTATGGTTTTCATTGTTATAGGGCTTTTGTGATGGAGTGGGGTTCAAGCGGGAGTCAGTGTAGTTAAAGCGCTTCTCGACTGTCATCCACTGTCCCAATACTCCATTCACTCCAGCGCATGGTACGTGTCAGGCAAGGCCCGACACGTATCCCTTCACATTAGTTGTTTATCCACAAGCCAAGGACTTCGAATGCTTAAGATGCGCTTCAATCGAGTTGTTGGCAGAGTGGACTCTTACTCCCTTGAGTTTATCGAGTGGCGGCTCTTTCCAACGCTTTGATGTTGTCCATCCAGCAGAACCCACCAGACCAATTGCCGATATATGTAGCTGCGGTGGGTTTGATTTAAGTAATTTTAACTCGACGTCCACCACGTTCATTACTTCTTAATGCCATTGACGCTTGATTTCCTGCCACTGGTTGTCTGACAGCCACTTATCTGCCACCGGAAAGAAAATATTTTCCTCAGCGTCCATATGATCGTAATATTTTTTGATGAAATCATCGATAGTGTCAGCAATGACTCTCGTTTCCTGAGTTGTGTCCTCCAACATCTTCAGCTGTCCGGCAATGCGCCCAAATGCCTGATGATCTCGCTCGATATCCTTGACCCGTTGGTGGATCGGTGCCTCAGTCGTTAGCAAGGCCAGCCGAATAAGTTCTTCATTTTCATGGTGGTGTCGCTCTGCATCACCATGCAAGGCTTCCAGCATCTTGAACAACAGCTTGCAGTCATCAGCACCATCGGATTCATGCCTAATTTTCCTCAACAACTCTTTGATCTGAGTAATTTTCATAGCCACTTCATGATGATAGGCCTGAAGTTCTTTTAATAAGATGTTCATATTAAATCCTCGTTATGACCAAACCATCACGGGTTCCTGTACCTTTAAATTTCAATACCTTGTCAAACACACTCGCCAGCACTATTTAACCTTTTTAGTATAGGCGAGCACAAAACTTTCACCTCAGGAAATTTGCCGCCCTTGGAAAAAATTGAAATATCAAGTTTATGTTTATATGCACTATTTTATCTTCCGGATATCCGCCAGCGAAAACGGAAGGAAAAAGCAGCGCCCAAATCGACGCGATCCACTTCTTGACTGTCATCCATCACAATAAAGAGGTCGCAGCGGCCGCACACTGGATGACGATGCCACGACTTCCACCGATGGCCCGGGCTCAACGACAGCAGCAACCGGCCCCACCGCACCCGGACGTTTTCCTGACCTGCTCGTGACTGTCTGCGGCCAACAGGCTTGCCGGATAACCAGCCTCCGTCAGCGCAGAAATCAGGGTGTTGCTTTGTATATCGCCCGTCACCTTGACCCGGCCATGGGCCAGATCGACCGTCACCTCGCCAACTCCCTCCAGCGGTTGCAG
The DNA here is from genome assembly GCF_019218905.1 of Pseudomonas sp. PDM24. NCBI lineage: Bacteria > Pseudomonadati > Pseudomonadota > Gammaproteobacteria > Pseudomonadales > Pseudomonadaceae > Pseudomonas > Pseudomonas sp. PDM24. Next base: position 172,313 of record NZ_JAHUWR010000010.1, read on the forward strand.
CGCCGCGTTGACGTGTTTGACGCAGCTGCTGCAACTCATGCCTTCGACGTGCAACTCAATACTGTTCATGGATAAACCTCTTTGGTGGCGGCGCCCATCAGCGCTTGAAGTCATCGTTGACCTTGTCACGATGGCAAGGTCAAGCGCTTGTTTCGTGCTCAGTCAATCGAGGCCTGGCGCAGGCGCAAGGCGTTAAACACCACTGAGGCAGAGCTCACGCTCATGGCCAGTGCAGCCACCAACGGGGACAACAGATGCCCGGTCAACGGGTAGAACAACCCGGCGGCGAGGGGGATGCCCATGGCGTTATAGGCCAGGGCAAAGGCCAGGTTCTGGTGCATGTTGCGTACGGTTGCCACCGATAGGCTGCGGGCATGCAGAATGCCGAGCAGGTCGCCCTTGACCAAGGTCACCTGAGCGCTGTTCATGGCAACATCGGTGCCGGTGCCCATGGCGATACCGACGTCGGCACGGGCCAGGGCCGGGGCGTCGTTGATGCCGTCGCCGGCCATTGCCACACGGTGCCCGCGTTCCTGCAATCCGGCGACCAAGCGTTCCTTGTCCTGTGGTTTGACCTCGCCGTGGACTTCTTCGATGCCCAGTTGGCGGGCGACGGCGCGGGCGGTGGTGAGGCCGTCCCCGGTCGCCATAATCACCCGCACGCCATCGGCCTGCAGGCGTTCGACGGCGAGCCGGGTGGTGGGTTTGATCGGGTCGGCGACGGCGAGTAGCCCCGCGAGCACGTCATCCACGGCCAGGTACATGATGCTGGTTCCGTCGCTGCGCAGCTGCTCGGCGTGGGGCTGCAGGGCTTCGATGGCGACGCCGGCTTCAGCCATCAGGGCGGTGTTGCCCAGTTGAACACGGTGCCCGTCGACTTGTCCGCGCACGCCGATCCCTGACGCCGATTCGAACGTCTGCGCTGTGCTCAATACCAGTCCGTTGGCGCGAGCGCGCTCGACGATGGCGTGGGCCAACGGGTGCTCACTGCCCTGGTCGAGACTGGCGGCCAGGCGCAGCACTTCGTCAGCACTGTAGCCAGGCGCAGGTTCGACGCTGTGGAACGCCGGGCGACCTTCGGTAAGAGTGCCGGTTTTGTCCACGATCAGGATGTCGACCTTGCGCAGGTTCTCGATCGCCGCCGCATCCCGGAAGAGCACGCCGCTGCCGGCAGCCTTGCCGGTGGCGACCATCACCGACATGGGTGTGGCCAGGCCCAGAGCGCACGGGCAGGCGATGATCAGCACGGCCACCGCATTGATGAGGCCGAACACCCAGCTCGGTTGCGGCCCCCACAGCCCCCAGCCGACAAAGGTCAGAACGGCGATGGCGATCACGACCATGACGAAGTAGCCGGCAATCACGTCTGCCAGGCGTTGCATCGGTGCCTTGGAGCGTTGTGCCTGAACCACCATCTGCACAATTTGCGCGAGCACGGTCGCTGAACCTACTTTTTGCGCCTGCATCACCAGGCTGCCGTGGGTATTGAGGGTGGCGCCGATCAGTCCGTCACCAGGGCGTTTCATCACGGGGAGCGGCTCGCCTGTGAGCATGGACTCGTCCACCGCGCTTTCACCCTGCAGCACCACACCGTCGACCGGGACTTTCTCGCCGGGGCGCACACGCAAGGTGTCGCCGCTGTGCACATGGCTCAGGGCAATGTCCGCTTCGCTGCCATCGGCGTTGATCCGGAGCGCGGTCTTGGGCGCCAGGCCAAGCAGCGATTTGATCGCGGCAGAGGTTTGTGAGCGCGCCTTGAGTTCGAGCATTTGTCCGAGCAGTGTCAAGGAGATGATCACCGCCGCCGCTTCGTAGTACACGCCAACCCGGCCATCCATCATGAAGGTGGCTGGAAACAGGCCGGGTGCCAGCGTGGCGGCAAGGCTGTAGAGGAAGGCTGCGGCGGTGCCGAGGCCGATCAGCGTCCACATGTTGGGGCTGAGCTGGATGATCGAGCGCACGCCGCGCACATAGAACGGCCAGCCGGCCCACAGCACGACAGGCGCGGCGAGCACCAATTCGACCCCGTTCTGTGTGGCACCGTGAAACAGATTCAAGCCATGACCACCCATGGCCAGTGCAGTCACTGCCAGAGTCAGCGGCAGGGTCCACCAGAAGCGCCGGGAAAAGTCCTCGAACTCAGGATTGCTTGCTTCCTCCAGTTCGGGCAATACCGGTTCCAGGGTCATGCCGCACTTGGGGCATGTACCCGGGCCGCGCTGGCGGATTTGCGGGTGCATGGGGCAGGTGTACTCTTTTTCGGTCGCCGCCGACTCCGGTGCCTGCTTCGTCTGAGCAGGTGACTTGAGGTCATCCAGATGTCCGTTATGGCCATGCATGGGTCAGCGCCTGCCGCCGTGGTGATGGCCAAACAGGTGCATCAGCGGGCACAGCAATAGAATCAGGTAAGGCAGAATCGGTGAGATATGGCCGTAATGTTCGCGAGCCAGGTAAAACAGACCGATTACTAGCAGCATCCCCAGCGCGATGCCGGGTTTACTGCGCCAGAAGGAGGGGGCTGGAGGCGTCGAGGGTGGTGAATGGTTCATGTGGCGAGCTCCATTCCGACGAAGTGAGATTTATTGGCCCATCGGCATCTTCATCATGCTGGATTGCTGATCCATCATTTTCATCATCATGTCCATCATCGCTGTGCCCGAGCCGTCCTTGCTGCCGGACATGCCCTTGCCCATCCCCATGCCTGTGCAATGGTCGTGCATCATGCCCATGCTGTTTTTCATCGTGGTCATGGCTTCCTGCATCGCAGCCTGGCGTTCGGCCGGGGTTTTGGCGGCGAGCATTTTGTCGTGGGCCGCCTGCATTCTCTGCATCTGTTCGCTCATGGTCTTGTCTTGCATGGGCATGGCTGGGGTGGTGGTAGTTGCCGTCGGTGCTGCTGGCGGCTGGTCGGGGTGATGTTCGTCGACTGCCAGGGCCATCAACGGGCTGCAGACGATCAGAGCGGCGAGCGATTTAATGTAGGCGTGCATGGCAATCTCCAGAGAGTAAGGGCTGATCAGCCGCCGCCAGATGGCCGCTGATCAGAACATGTCGTATTTCCCCATCAAGGGCATGAGCCTGAAATTACGCCATGGCCGCAGCGTGTTATTGATCCATATCAAACGATCCCTTCAGGCTTATTGCGCTGCCATTTCCATCTCCGGGCTCAACGTTCCGAGCCAGGCCACCAACCCCACGATCACCACCGCAGCCACCCATTCCACCAGCACGCTGCGCCGCAACGCATTAGCGGCGACGGCGTATTGCCCGTCCAGCAACGATCGCTCCAATAACGGCCCAAGGTGAAACCGGTTCAACGCGGCGAGCACGAGCATTCCTGCAAACAGCACCACTTTGATGAATAGCAAAACCCCGTAAGTACTGAGAAATACCTCATCCAGTTTCGGCCCGACAATGAACAGATAATTCACAACCCCCGTCACCGTAATGACCACCACGATGACCGCGCCAATCACCTCAAATCGATTAACGGCGCGGGCCAACAACTTGATGCGCGCTTCAGTGTGCAGGGCGTTGATTCTTGCCATCAGCGCAAACGCCATCAATGCGCCAAGCCAGGCCCCTGCCGTCAGCAGGTGCAGAATGTCCACCGTGAAATGCCCGACACGACGACTGCCTTCATCCATAGCGCCATGCCCGTTCCAGGCCAGGCTGGAAAGGGCAACACCGCCGGCAAAAGCTGCAACCCATAAACTGAAACCAGGTGCACGGAGCATCACCACTAAACCTGCGACGACCAGCGCAACAATGCGAACCCCCCAAGCCAACCCGACGTTCGTCTCGAACAGCATCATTTCGATGTGCGGACGCAGTTCGGCGAAGTCCGATTCCCCGCTCATGGCACTCGCCATCATCACCATGCTCGCGACGGACAACACCACTCCCAGCACCGCCGTTCCCGCTAACATCGGCCGAAACGGCAACACCGTTCCCGACAGCCGTTCCAGTCCTTTAAGGCTGTACAGCCCAAAGAGCGCCACCCCAAACAACAGCATCAAATCCACATACAACACAAAGCGAAGGGCAATGCTGATTGAGTCGCTCATCCATCACTTCACTTTGAACGTAACGTTGCCGGTGATCGGGTGAGTGTCCGAAGACACGGCGCGCCATTCGACTTTGTAGCTGCCGGTGGGCAGTGGCGAGAGCGGGGTGATGACCATGGTTTTCGGGTCGCTGCCGCCGGAAACTTTGGCCTTCATGGGCATGGGCGAGTGGGCCATGCCGGGCATTTCGGTCATGACCAGTTTGGCGCCGGAGAACTGGGTCACGAGGTTTTCGGAGAAGTGCAGTTCGATGTTGCTCGGTGCTGTGCCGTCCGCGCCTTCGGCCGGGGTAGAGGAGAGCAGTTTCGGGTGGGCTTGAGCGAGTGCGCTCATGAGCAGCCCGGTTGAAAGTGCGATGGCAACAGCGGTGGTTTTGATTGTGCGCATGCAAGGCCTCTTACCGCTTTAAGCGGTTGGTTTTTAGGTTTTCGAGTTAATACATTTAGAACCACAGCCGAACGCCGACGACAAGGCGGGCTTCGCTGCGGTCCTCGCCTTCGTCCTTGGCGTAATCGGCGGTTTTGCCATAGGTGCGGTTCCAGGTCACGCCAATGTAGGGCGCGAATTCCCGGCGAATTTCATAGCGCAATCGCAGGCCGGCTTCGGTGTTGGACAGCCCGGAACCGATGCCCCGTTGCGGGTCGTTTTTGCCGTAGACATTGAGCTCGGCGGTCGGCTGCAAAATCAGCCGGTTGGTGAGCAGGATGTCGTAGTCGCCCTCCAGCCGTGCGGCGGTCTGGCCACCTTCGCCGATGAAGGCCGTGGCCTCGGCTTCGAAGTTGTACAGCGCCATGCCTTGCACACCTAGTGCGGCCCAGGTTTGTGGGGCGCCGGGTTTGAAATCCTGGCGCACGCCGGTCACCACGTCCCACCATGGGCTGATCGCGTGGCCCCAGAGGGCCTGGACTTCGGCGTCTTCGGTCTTGCCATTGACGCGTTCGCCTTCGGAGCGCAGCCACAGGCGATCGATGTCGCCGCCGACCCAGCCGGACAGATCCCACGCCAATGCGCTGCCGTCGTCGGCGTCCTGCCATTCGAGTTTGTCGGCGAGCAAGTAATAGTTGAGCGCGGAGTCATGCACGGCATGGCCGGCGGGGCTGACGTAGACGGCAGCGCGGTCGGCGTCAGTCAATGCCGGGATCGGCGTGCGACTTTGGGTCGGCGCGGCGGGCTGCATCTGGCCGTTGTCCATGCTCTGCATTTGGCTGTGATCCATGCCCGGCATCTGGCTATGGTCCATGCCCTGCATATCGTCGGTAGCAGCCATGGCCGAAGAAACCGTGAAGCCAGCGAGTGCCAAAGCGAGGCGGGTAGAGCGATTCAGTCTGGTCATGGGTAGCGCCTCATTCTTCCACGCGAACTTCACGGAACATCCCCATTTCCATGTGGTACAGGAGATGGCAGTGATAGGCCCAACGGCCGAGCGCGTCGGCGGTGACCCGGTAGCTGCGCTTTGATCCCGGTGGCATGTCGATGGTGTGTTTACGCACCATGAACTGGCCGTTCTCGTCTTCGAGGTCGCTCCACATGCCGTGCAGGTGAATGGGGTGAGTCATCATCGTGTCGTTGACCAGCACCACACGAATTCGCTCGCCGTACTTGAGTCGCAGCGGTTCGGCGTCGGAAAATTTCACGCCGTTGAACGACCAGGCGAACTTCTCCATATGGCCGGTGAGGTGCAGCTCGATAGTGCGACCGGGCTCGCGGCCATCCGGGTCTTCGAAGGTGCTGCGCAGGTCGGAGTAGGTCAGCACGCGGCGACCGTTGTCGCGTAGGCCCAGGCCCGGGTCGTCAAGTTTCGGCGAGGTGCTCATGGCTTGCATGTCCACCAGCGGGTTGTCCTTTTCCGTGTCTGGATGGGATTGCATACCGGCCATGCCGCCCATGGCCATGCTGCTGTGATCCATGCCGGCCATGTTGTCCATGCCCTGCATATCACCGCCGTCCATGCCCGTCATGCCTTGCGGTGCACTGTGATCCATCCCCGCCATGTCGCCGCCCATGCTGCCGTGATCCATCCCGCCCATGCCCATGTCATCCATGGTCACCAGCGGTCGCGGATCCAGCGGAGGCACTGGCGCCGACAAGCCGGCCTTCACCGCAAGGGTGCCTCGTGCAAAACCCGTTCGGTCCATCGACTGGGCGAACAGGGTATAGGCGTCCTGGGTCGGCTCGACAATGACATCGAACGTCTCCGCCACCGCGATGCGGAATTCGTCGACGCTCACCGGTTTGACGTGTTGGCCATCCGCGGCGACCACGGTCATTTTCAGGCCGGGGATGCGCACGTCGAAGTAGGTCATCGACGAGCCGTTGATGAAACGCAGACGCAGCTTTTCGCCGGGGCGGAACACGCCCGTCCAGTTCATGTTCGGCGCCTGGCCGTTCATCAAGTAGGTGTACGTGGCGCCGCTGACGTCGGCCAGATCGGTGGGGTTCATCTTCATCTCGGCCCACATCTTGCGATCGGCAACTGTCGAGCCCCAGCCTTTCTCGCTGACGTCGTGGATGAAATCGCCCACGGTGCGCTTGTGGTAGTTGTAATAATCGGATTGTTTCTTGAGTTTGCTCATCAGGCCGACCGCGTCTTCATCGGTCCAGTCGGTCAGCATCACCACGTAATCGCGGTCGTACTGGAAAGGCTCCGGTTCCCTGGCGTCGATCACCAATGGCCCGTAAACCCCGGACTGTTCTTGAAAGCCCGAATGGCTGTGATACCAGTAAGTGCCGTTCTGACGGACCTTGAACTGGTAGACGTACATCCCGTCCGGCTCTATACCGTGAAAGCTCAGGCCCGGCACGCCGTCCATGTTGGCGGGCAGCAAGATGCCGTGCCAGTGAATGGAAGTGGTGTCCTTGAGTTTGTTCTTCACCCGCAGCGTGACGGTGTCGCCTTCCCGCCAGCGCAGCAGGGGGCCGGGAATTCCGCCGTTGATGGTCATCGCGGTTCGAGGGTTGCCGGTGATGTTGACCGGGGTTTCGCCGATGTACAGGTCGAACTCGGTACCGGCCAGCACGTTCGGTTCGCCGGGGCTGGTGACCGCCCAGACCGGCGTGCGCCACAGCCCGAGGCCCGCGAGGGCTCCACCCGCGGCCAGGCCCTTCACGAAAGTGCGTCTTGAGGTGTTGGAATGCATGCCGTTTTTCCCATCCGTCAGCCTGATGAAGCCCTCAAGTCCATCCTGAGCGGAGGGAGGAGAACTCAATGAGGTGAAGGCTAACAGGCGGCGCCTTTCAGCAGACTGAGGCCAAGATTACATTTCTGACAGTTTCACTCGGTGTTTAGTGACTTCTGTTCGGCTTGGACGAGTCTGCCACGGTCGCGTTACCGCAATTGATATACGAAGAAGACTTCAACCAGCGCTGATCCGGATAGTAAGAAAACAGCAACTGCCCGTCCTTCATCGAATCGATCAGCTGATGCGCAATCGCAGGTCTCACCGCCGGGCAACCCAGGCTTCTGCCGATCCGGCCATTCGCCCGCGCGAGGTCAGGACTGACATACGGCGCGCCATGAATAACGATCGCCCGCTCGAAAGCGTTGTCGTTGAAACCCGGCTCCAGACCTTCCATGCGCAACGAATAACCGTTCTGCCCGACATAGCTGGACTGGGTTCGGTACAAACCAAGGCTGGTGGCGAAGCTGGCATTGCGGTTGGAGAACTGACGGGCCATGTTTTCGCCGCTGTTGCGACCGTGGGCGACCAGTTCGTGGAACAACAATTTGCGTTGTTTAAGGTCGAACACCCAAAGACGCTGCGCGGTCGAGGGCAGGGAATAATCGATGACTGCTAGTCTTTGCACCGGGGCCGCGCTTTGGGCCCGGCTGCATTGGGAAGCGCGTACGGCCAAGGCAATCACCTTGGCGTTGGCATTGGGGGCCGCTTTGATCAGCGCGGCTTCAAGCGAATCGGCGTAGGCTGCCGGTAAGGTAAACGCGGTCAGCAACAGGGCCGTCATTAAAAAGCCGAAGCGGTCTAGGGCCATATGCAAGTCTCATCTGATTGTTTCGAGTCTAGCAGCGCGCACGACGCTAGCCGGTTGAAAACGGGAGATTAAGGATTATCCATGGGGCAGTTAACAAGGTTATTCGTCATAAGCCGCATATTTTTTATGGGCTTTCTGATAAGCGGCATGGCAATTGCGGAAACTTCGCCGATTGAGCCGCCATCTCCCGTTAGCGTCGTCGCGGATGCCGCGCCTGGTGATTATGTCGGTCAGGCGATTCAGGCGGCGCTGGCGCCATTGAGGTCGGCGTTTCCCCCGTTACTCACGTCACCGGGCCATCAACGGGTCGACGTCAATCGAGCGGTGCTGGATTTTTATAGCCATCGTGGCTATCGCGCCGCCTGGACGGACGATGACGATGTCGTCCAGTTATTGAAAAGCCTGAGCGACACCGGGGTCGATGGCCTGGACCCCGAGGATTTTCGAATTGCCGAACTGGTCACGGCCAGAAACTCGATGCAGGCAACTGAACCAACCCCCGGACAACGGGCGGCTTTTGATATCTCGGCGACCCAGACGTTCATCACGGCGCTGCTGCAGTTGCGGCGCGGCAAGGTCGACCCTTCGCGACTGGACATCCATTGGAATTTCGACCCGGTCGGCATCGATCCTCGGGAGGACGTCAATCTTTTCTTCGCTGCCCTCGATAGCCATGACGTCGCGCGCGCGTTCGCTCAAGCGCCGCCACAAGAAGCGATTTATGGCACGTTGCGACAGGGCCTGGCGCAATTGCGCAGGGTTCGCGACAGTGGTGGTTGGCCAAAGGTCCCGGGAGGGCAGACCCTCAGGCCTGGCATGGACGACGCCTCGGTTGCGCAGTTGCGAGCCCGTTTGGTGGCGGGTGGTTACCTAAGCGCGAAAATGAACGCGCGCTCCGACTACGACGACACCGTCATGGCGGCGGTGAAGAAGTATCAGGCCGAGCAATACCTCGGGGCGGATGGTGTGGCGGGGCCGGCGACACTCGCGGCGCTGAATGTGCCGGTCGAGGCGCGAATCGATCAGGTCCGCGTGAACATGGAGCGGGCGCGGTGGCTGCTGTACAAACTTCAGGGTACTTTTGTCATCGTCGACATCGCAGGGTACAAGGTTTCGTTCTATCGCGATGGCAAGCTGATATGGCGCTCCCGGGTGCAGGTCGGTAAACCGTATCGCAGCACACCGATTTTTCAATCCGAGATCACTTACATCACGTTCAACCCGACCTGGACCGTGCCGCCGACCATTCTGGTCAAGGACATGCTGCCGAAGATTCGCAACAATCCCGGTTATCTTGATGCAAACCGGATCCGCGTGATCGATCGAGAAGGCAACGTGCTCGACCCGTCGACCGTGGATTGGGACAACCCGCGCGGCCTTACTCTGCGTCAGGATGCAGGGTCGGATAACTCGCTGGGGCAGGTGGTCATCCGCTTTCCCAATGATTACGCCATTTATCTGCACGACACCCCGCATCGCGAGTTGTTTGCGCAATCCAATCGTGCGACCAGTTCTGGCTGTATTCGAGTAGAAAACCCGTTGCAATTGGTGGAGCTGTTGTTCAACGACCCGGTTCGCTGGGGCAGCGAAGGGATTCAAAAGCAGTTAGCCAATGGCAAGACAGAGAACATCAGGCTCCCCGTGAAAGTGCCGGTGCTGTTGGCCTATTGGACAGTGGACCTGAGTCTTGATGGGCGAGTGACGTTCAAACCCGATGTGTATGGGTACGATAACCCTGTGTTGCGTGCGCTGAATCTGCCTTCGGAACGGCCAACGCTGGACGGGAGGCGAGCGGCGCCTCCCTCGATGGCGGTGGGGCAGAACAAGCTTTAAAGCCCCAGCCCTTCTTGCACCGCCAGAAGCAGGTTGTGTTCCGTCAGCGCGATCGCATCCGGCTGTTGTCCGGACTGTTCGATCGCCTGAAGCCACCAATGCGTATAGCCGTGTTCATCCACGGTTCGCAACAGCGCGAGTTCCTTGTCTGTCGAGTGAATCTCGATCCGCCCGGCACCGTCGGCGGTGAAGCGGGCGACGGGATCGAAGGTGATGCTGTGGTGGTTGCCTTCGATCAGCAGTTGATCGATGGCGTAGTCGTAAGTCGCCCCGTCCGGAGCCCTCTCGAACACGTGAGTGGAGTTGCGTCGTAGCTTCAGGCCCACTTCGATCAGTGGCTGCAGCCAGGCTTCAATCTGGTGATATAGCTCGTAGACCTGGGCGGGCCAGCTGTCGATGGCCTGATCGGCGATGGTCGCATCGGCACTGGTTTGCCGGGATTGTTTCAGCTTCTCGGCGAGCTCGTCTGCTTTACTCATTTCGATTTCCTGTCGTGATGTCAGTTAATCGTAGCTCCTTCAAGGTCATGCGGTTTTGCCTTGCGTCATGCGATTGAAACACCCGCGTGACAAAACCAGTCTTCGGCCCTTTACGGCCAAATCAATCATCCCAAGGAGTGGGTAATGAAGAAATTTTACGCAATCGTCGCGTTGATCGCGCTGACCTTCGGCAACATCGGCCTGAGCAGCGCCCGCGAAACCCAGAGCAGTAAAGTCCAGGCGGAATCGGTCGCAGGGGTGTTCGATTACTACTTGCTGACGCTCTCCTGGTCGCCGACCTTCTGCCTGACCCACAAAGATGATACGCAATGCTCGGGTAAAGGCTACGGCTTCGTGCTTCACGGTCTCTGGCCGCAATACGCCAAGGGCGGTTGGCCGGAGTCCTGCCCGCCGAGGGTGACCTTGTCGCCGGCGGAAAATGCCAAGGGCCTGACCTTGTTCCCGACCCAGAAGCTGCTCGATCACGAATGGGCCAAGCACGGCACGTGCAGCGGCCTCGGCGCCATGGGGTACCTGGACGCGTCCGACAAGGCGCTCGGTGCGGTCAAGATCCCGCAGAAGCTGCAACCGTTCAGCAGCTCGTATTACTTTGAAGCTCAGGAAATCGCGCAGATGTTTCGCCAAAGCAACCCCGGGATTCCGGCCAATGGCATTGCCGTGATTTGCAATGGCCCGGAGTTGTCGGAAGTGCGGGTGTGCATGGGCAAGGACCTGGGGTTTGGCGCGTGCGGGACGGGTGTAAAGACACAGTGTCGGGCAGGGGATATTCGGGTTCCGCCTTCGCGGTGATGGATTGACTGTTGCGGACCAGTAGGAGCCAGGCTTGCCGGCGAAGGCGTCCTTAAGGGCGCCTTCGCCGGCAAGCCTGGCTCCTACGAAAATCGGTTTACGCAACGGAATGTAGCCGTTCAGTGTCATCTCGCTGACTGTACGGGCAACCCAAGCGCCACCAGTTCCTCGCGCAGTTGTTCCGGGCTGAAGAACTGAACCGCATGAAATCCCTCCCGGCGTGCTCCTGCGATATTCGGCGCATGATCATCGACGAACACCGCGCGGCGGCTATCAACGTCAAACCGCGATAGCAGTAACTGAAAAATCTCCGGCGAAGGCTTGATTATCCCCTCGGCACCCGACACCAGAATGCCTTCGAATCGCTGCAAGAACTCAAAGCGTTCAAGGGCAATCGGAAAGGTTTCGGCGGACCAGTTGGTCAGCGCCAATAACCGCACGCCTTTGGCATGCAGTTCATCGAGGATGTTCACCGTTTCTTCTATGGCACCATCGAGCATTTCTTCCCAGCGCTCGCGGTAGGCGCGAATCAATGCTTCCTGGGATGGGTGTCGGGCGATGGCTTCCTCAATCGCCTCCTGCCAGGTTCTGCCTTGGTCCTGTTGTTCGTTCCAGGCGGTGTGGCAGACCTCAGACAGGAATGTTTCCATGGCCTCCAGGTCTTCACCGAACAACTTTCGGTAAAGGTTTCTGGGGTTCCAGCGGATAAGGACATTGCCGAGATCGAACACAACGGTGTCAATGGTGGCAGGGTAGTGCGCAGCGCTCATGTTTTTCCTCCTTGGGTAAACGGCCGGGGCATGCACGGCAGCCGATATCGAAGCGTTCGACAGGCTCCTGAGGTTTTTCATCCTAGCAGAGACGGTTTTCGTGTTTCACTCGCGCGGGCAAATCGGTCTCTGTAAACCTGGCCTAATTGCCCCGCACAACCCCGTAGAGTAAGCTCACAAAGAATAAGGGTTTTGGGCCTTTGCCCATGCCTTACCCTTTCAGGACTCGCTTTTGCCTATCCCCATTCCCGATCCGCACCACGCGCCCGATGGTGCCTTGAGGCGGTTGCCCCTGCTCAAAGCTGCGGTGCTGTTTATTGCGGCAGTGTGCCTTTGTCTTTGTGGGCTGCTTTATCTGCAACTGGAGCAGTCGCGCCGTCACGATCTGGCGTTGGCCGAGGTGTCTTCGTCGAACCTGACGCGAGCCATGGCGCAACAGGCCGAAGACACGTTCATGAAAGCCGATCTGGTGCTGATCAGTCTGGTGGACTGGATTCAGGCTGAAGGTTTCGACGCTGTCCAGACGCCACGCTTGCAGAAAACCTTCGCCCGGCGGGTGCAGGCGCTGCATCAGTTGCACGGGATATTTCTGTTCGACAAGCAGGGGCAACGGGTCGTGACGTCGTTCGAAAACCTGTCCCGTGGCCCAGGTGTGGCGGACCGCGAATACTTCAGGTTTCACCAGCAGAACGTATCGTCCCTGGCACACATCGGCCCAGCGATTCGCAGTCGGGAGAGTGGCGAATGGATCATTCCGGTGTCCAGACGGATAAACGACCAGGACGGCAATTTCCAGGGGGTGTTGCTGGCCGGGATCAAGATGTCGTACTTCGACCAGTTCTTCAAAAGCTTCAGCCTCGATAACAACGGAGCGATGTTTTTGGCGTTGACCGATGGAACACTGCTGGCGCGACGGCCGTTTGTGGAATCGCAGATCGGCACGTCATTGGCTCAGGGGGAGATTTTTCAAAAACTTCTGCCCAGTGCGACATCCGGCAACGCCATGATCAACTCGGTGGTGGATGGCATCGTTCGGTTGTATGGCTACCGACAACTCGATACCTATCCGGTGGTGGTCGCGGCGGCATCTTCCAAAGACGCGATCCTCAAGGACTGGTATGACACGGCGATTCAATCCAGTGTGATCGTCGCTCTGGTCGTCCTTGGCGTGGGGTTGTTCGGTTGGGTGTTCATTCATCAGGTGCGTGCGGGCGAGCGCATCGAGGCGGATTTGCGCGAGGCGCAGAAAACCCTGGAGCTGATCGCCACCCACGACAGCCTGACCGGGTTGGCCAACCGTCGATTGTTCGAGCGGGCGCTGGAGATCGAGTTCGGGCGCGGTGCCCGGCGGTCGAGCCCGCTGAGCCTGATCATGCTCGATATCGATTATTTCAAGCGCTATAACGACGCCTACGGTCATGTGGCGGGGGACCATTGCCTGGCCGAAGTGGCGCGGGCACTGAAGAGTTGCTGTCACCGCAATGCCGATCTGGCGGTGCGCTACGGCGGCGAAGAGTTTGCAGTGCTGCTGCCGGACACCGACATCCATGGTGCGCTGACGATCGCTGAGCAGATCCGTCGCAGCGTCATGGACAAAAACATCATCCACAGCGGCTCACCCACGGGCTACGTGACGGTCAGCCTTGGCTGTTATTCGTTTGTGCCAACGGGGCACGACAGCACCGAAATGTTGATCAAGCGCGCGGATGCGGCGCTGTACCAGGCCAAGCATTCGGGGCGAAATCGTTCGGCGGTGTTGTCGATGGAAGGGGGCGTCGAGGCACTGATGCGCTCGGACCGCTAATGCTAGTCAGTTAAGTGCAATCCATGTGGGAGCGGCGGTGCGGCGATCCGACTTGCTCGCGAAGGCGGCGGCACAGTCAACATTGATGTCGCCTGACACACCGCCTTCGCGAGCAAGCCCGCTCCCACAGGTTTCGCATTGGTCGTCATGGATTGCTTTTATGCATCGAACTGCCCGTCCCACCGCCAGCACCACCAGTGCCACCACCGGCAGACCCCGTCCCGCCTCCAGCACCCGAGCCGGAACCGCTGGCGCCGCCATAGGTGCCCGTGCCGCTGACTTGCGTTATTCAGGGGCGGTGACCAGGCAGGGCTGCTATGGTCAGTGAAGAGCCTGGCTGTCATGACGACAGACCAGACCGCGCCGGCCTCACCCGATAAGGCGATCGATCGACAGGATCAAGTGCATGGATTTTACTGCCATTACTACCGCTGCACCTGCGCGTCATACACCGATTACTCGAAATCTGATGTTCGTCATCGGCGTGCTGTTTATGGTTGGGGTGTTGATCGCGCTAATGGCCCTGTTCAGCATTGCCGCACGGCTCGATATTCAGGATCTGGGCAAAACCACGTTCTACACGCAACGGGCACTTGAGAACCGCATCACCGCCTCGAAAAACTACATCGCCAGCTACGCCAACTGGACGACCGCCTACGACCACCTGAACGACAAGGTCGATGTGCAGTGGGCTTACGTCGAGCAGAACATGGGTAAAACCCTGTTTACCATCGATCACTACGACGCGGTTTTCGTAATCGATGGTCAGCGAACCAAATACGCCACGGTGCGCGGGCTGCTGGTTCAGGATCAGGCGACAGCCTATCTGTCGACCTCGATGGCGACGCTTGTAGACGAGGTTCAAAGTCAGGAAAGCCTCATCGAGCCCGTCAGCCGGTACACCTTGTTCGAAGGCAAACCGGCGCTGTTGACGGCGGCCGCGATCGTGCCCAATGACGAACGCCCGGCGGTCGATCCCAAGAGCACCTCAGTGCTGATATACGTCGACCAGTTGAACCCTGAAAAGCTCGCTACCTTGAGCGCCGATTACGGTTTGCATGACTTGAGCCTGACGGCCGACGACGTCATTGTTCCCGGTCAGCCAGCCGTCGCTCTGACCGGCACCGGTTACAGCCTGGACTCCCGGCTTGAGCAGCCGGGTCACCAATTGCTTTGGTCGTTGCTGCCGCCACTGGGCGGGGCGTTGTTGATTCTGGCGTTATTGACGGCTTACTTCTTTCGTTATGTCCTGCGCACGTCGGGGCATGTGGATGCCAGTTACACCAGCCTCGATTTGTCGAATCAGGCGCTTGAGGCCAGTGAAGAACGCTTTCGTGCGGTGGCCGAAGCCGCGTCCGACTGGATCTGGGAAACCGACGAACAGCATTGCATCACTTATCTGTCGGGGCGCTTCAGCACCGTCACCGGGTTCTCGGATCAACAATGGCTGGGGCAGAACATCGGGCAACTGCTCAATTGCGAAACCACGCCCTTGTCGCTGTGGCTGAACAAACTTGATGAAGAGCAAGCCGTCAGCCACTTGCGCTGTTCCTACCGTGATCAATCGGGGCAACAGCGAGTGTGCCGGGTGTCGGCGCGACCGATCCAGCGCAAGGGCGCGCTATTGGGTTTTCGCGGGACGGCCAGCGACATCACAGATGAAGTCGCCGCCCATGCGCAGATCCAGCATCTATCGATGCACGACGCACTGACCGGCTTGCCGAACCGCAACAAACTGGCGCGCTACCTCGAAGATGCGCTGGCACTGAAAGAGCAATCGACGGCGTTGACGTTGTTGATGATCGACCTGGATAACTTCAAGCCGATCAACGATTCCCTCGGCCACCCGGCGGGCGATGCGGTATTGCTGGAAGTGGCGATCCGTTTGCGCGAATGCACGCGGGATATCGATCTGGTTGCGCGATTGGGGGGCGACGAGTTCGTGCTGGTGCTCCACGGCATGGACAGCCACGCGGAAATCGACCGGTTTTGCGAGCGCTTGCTCGACAGCCTGCATCAACCGATCCATTACGATCATCACACGCTGCACATTGGCGCGAGCATCGGTATCGCCTTGAGTCGGCGCCAGGGGCACGTTCCGGAGGAGCTGATTCGCTGTGCCGATATCGCGTTGTATCAGGCCAAATCCAATGGCAAGAAGACCTGGTGCTACTTTGCGCCGCACATGAACGATCAGATCCAGCACCGCCGACAACTGGAAAGCGACCTGCGTCAGGCGATCAAGAACAACGAATTCGTGATGCATTACCAGCCGCGTTATCACGTCGATGGCAAACAGATCGTCTCGGTCGAAGCGCTGCTGCGCTGGCAGCATCCGGTGCAAGGCTTGTTGAACCCCGATGCGTTTATCCCATTGGCCGAGCAGACCGATCTGATCGTGCCATTAGGGCGCTGGGTGTTGCGCGAGGCGTGCGAGACGGCCCTGACCTGGCCGGGAGCGATGATGGTGTCGGTCAACTTGTCGCCGGTGCAGTTTGCCCGTAGCGATGTGATCGAGGATGTCCGGGAGGTGTTGATCCAGACCCGCTTGCCCGCCAGTCGACTGGAACTGGAGATCACGGAAAATGTGATGCTCATCGATGTCGACGGCGCTCTGGCGACCATGAATGCGCTCAAGGAGTTGGGCGTACGGCTGAACATGGACGATTTCGGCACCGGTTATTCTTCGCTCGGTTACTTGCGCACGTATCCGTTCGACGGGATCAAGATCGACAAGCGCTTCATTGCTTCCATGAGCAACGGCAGCAATGACCGCGCCGTGGTGCAGGCGATCATCAACCTGGGCAAGGCCATGGGCCTGACTGTCACCGCAGAGGGCGTCGAGACGCTGGAGCAACTGGACTTCCTGATTTCGGACCAGTGCCATGAAGTGCAGGGGTTCTACCTCAGTCGGCCGGTGGACAGATATGCACTGCTGCCGTTGCTCAAGGCATCATGGGACGATCACCCGCTGTAAGTCTCGCGCCTTTAGTCGCCTGTTTCATTCGCCGCGGCAACTGCCGTGGCGCACCCCGGTCACAACTGGATACCGCCCCATCCGTTGCGAGCGTCGGATCATGAAGAACCTGAAAATCGCCACCTTCAACGTCAACGGCATGCGCGCCCGCTTGCCGAATCTGCTGGCCTGGCTTGCGCGAGAACAGCCAGACATCGCCTGCTTGCAGGAACTCAAATCGGTCGACGGCGCATTCCCCGTCGCGGAGCTGGAGGCCGCCGGGTATGGCGCCGTCTGGCACGGCCAGGTGTCGTGGAACGGGGTGGCGATTCTGGCGCGCGATGCGCAGCCGTTGGAGAGCCGGCGCGGTTTGCCAGGTGATGACAGCGATACCCATAGCCGCTACATCGAGGCTGCTGTGCATGGGGTTCTGGTGGGTTGTCTGTACCTGCCCAATGGCAACCCGCAGCCAGGGCCGAAGTTCGATTACAAACTGGCGTGGTTCGAACGGCTGATCTCGCACGCCAAGGAGCTTCAGAGCAGCGACCATCCGGTGGTGCTGGCCGGCGATTACAACGTGGTACCCACCGATCTGGACATCTACAACCCGCGCTCCTGGCTCAAGGATGCGCTGCTGCAACCCGAGAGTCGCGCGTGTTATCAGCGGTTGCTGGATCAGGGTTGGACCGATTCCCTGCGTCATCTGTATCCAGAGGAGCGGATCTACACCTTCTGGGATTATTTCCGGCAGCACTGGCAGAAAAACTCGGGGTTGCGCATCGATCATCTGCTGCTCAACCCGGCACTGAGTCCTTACCTGCAGGAGGCTGGCGTCGATGCCTGGGTTCGCAACGAACCTCATGCCAGCGATCATGCTCCGACATGGATTCGAGTGGGTTCGCGCAAGCGTCGATAATCCTGGCGTGTGCGGTGATTGGCTAAATCAATTGTCAGTCCGACCGTATTTTCCCTTATACATGGCGCCCATCGGTGGAGCGATCCATCCGCGGACCTCTGCATAAAGGATTGAGCGATGAGCGAGACACAACTGACGAATCTTGCGCTGTACCTGCAACGCCTGGGCTTCGATACGCCCCCGGCGCCGACCCTGGAAACCCTGCGCCAACTGCAGCTGCGCCACACCGGCGCCTTCCCGTTTGAAAACCTCACCACTTTAATGGGCGAACCGGTGCTTATCGATCTGCCGTCCATCGAGCAGAAAGTCCTGCACGAAGGTCGCGGGGGCTACTGCTACGAACTCAACAACCTGTTCCTGGCCTTGCTTCAGACGCTGGGTTTCGAGGCGCGCGGCATCACCGGCCGCGTGGTCATGAACCAGCCGGAAGGCGCATGGACCGCACGCACTCACCGCTTGAGCCTGGTAACCCTCGGCGGTGTACGCTACATCACTGACGTCGGCTTCGGCGGCATGGTGCCCACCGCCCCGCTGATGCTGGATACCGAAGCTGAGCAGTTCACTCCCCACGAAACCTATCGCATCGAACCGCATGCCGACGGCTACACCCTGCGTGCTAACGTCGGTGATGAATGGCGTGCGATGTACATCTTCGACCTGCAACGTCAGGAAGACATCGATTACACCCTCGGCAACTGGTACGTCTCGACCCATCCTGAATCTTCCTTCGTGAAACAATTGATGGTGGCGCGGACGGGGGAGGGATGGCGACGCACATTGAGTAACGGCAGCTTTGCCATTCACCGCATGGGCAGTGAGAGCGAGCGGCGGCAGGTGACGGATGTGGATGAGTTGATCGGGTTACTGGAACGTGAATTCGGGATTCGAGTGCCAGCGCAGGAAGTGTTGAAGCGGGTGCTGGAGCGGTTGATTGAGCCTGTGTCGCAGGCAAATTAAGCTCCACGCAAAGGGGCGGATTTGATCAATTCGCTCCTTTTTCTTTTGCTCGATCCAGGCGTGGGTGTGTTGGTTTTGTGCCTAGGAACGAACCTCAAGCTCCATCACGTGATGGATTTCGCTGAGGACCTCTGACAACTTTTTCTCCAGGCTTTTCAGCTCGGAGGCGGTGAGGCCTTTTTTGAGATGCCCGACATTGGCAACAGCCGTGTTCTGATCGGGCTTCGCCGTTTTGCCTTTATCACTGAGCAATGCCTGGCGCAGGGTATTGTTGATCACCGTCTGGTAGCCATACCCCTCGCTTTCTGCCAACGCGCGCGCGGCCTCTATGACGACATCATCGAGCATGATGGTGATTCGGGTCTTGCCTTTGCTGGAGGCAACCGCTCCACGCTTGGCATTGCTGAAGTCGTATTCATCTTTCATCGGTCAAGCCTCCATATAGTGGCGACGCTCGTTTTTGGTGGCGATGCGCGCGGAAATGATTCGCACGAAATTCGGGTCGCGGTAGGTGTATGCAACGACCAGCAGTCGACCTTTGGCATCCAGCCCGATGATGATCCATCGCTGCTCATCATGGTGGTTGTCCTGAAGCGTCAACGCTCGATCGTCATAAAACACAGGTTCTGTCTCGGCGAGGCTGATGCCTTGGTGCTTCAGTTTGTTGGCCGCGTTCTTTGCCTTGTGATACTGAATTTCGAATGACTTCATTATGCATACTTTATATGTATAAGCGAGAGGGCGGCCGTGCCGGCGGTCGCTTGGAAAGCAAAAGATTAGCGGTGGAGAGGAATAGGGGAGGAGGGATGTATTTCAAGAGTTTTTAGGCCGGAGGCTCTACGGCTAAAGGGCAGTGTGAACATCTGTCCGTAATCTGACTGGTTAGTTGTATACAACTCTATAGACATTTGTCCTGACTATTGAATACAGTGTGCGCACAACAAAAACCAGGGAACCCCCCAACCATGAAAACGCCCCATGTTTCACAACAACGGCCCGAGGATGAGAATCTCGGGATCGGCGCGAATATGGCTTACGGCCTGCAACACGTTCTGACCATGTATGGTGGTATCGTCGCGGTGCCTTTGATCATCGGCCAAGCGGCCGGGCTCTCGCCGGCGGACATCGGTTTGTTGATTGCTGCTTCATTGTTTGCAGGGGGGCTGGCGACGTTGCTGCAGACCCTGGGTTTACCGTTTTTCGGTTGTCAGTTGCCGCTGGTGCAGGGCGTGTCGTTTTCCGGCGTTGCGACCATGGTGGCGATTGTCAGCAGCGGTGGGGAGGGTGGCTTTCAGTCGATTCTCGGGTCGGTGATTGCGGCGTCGTTGATCGGCTTGCTGATCACGCCGGTGTTCTCGCGAATCACCAAGTTCTTTCCGCCGTTGGTAACCGGCATTGTGATCACCACTATCGGCCTGACGCTGATGCCGGTGGCTGCGCGCTGGGCCATGGGCGGCAACAGCCATGCCCCGGACTTCGGCAGCATGGCAAACATCGGCCTGGCGGCGGTGACGTTGGTGCTGGTACTGCTACTGAGCAAGATCGGCAGTGCGAGCATCTCCCGTTTGTCGATCCTCTTGGCAATGGTCATTGGCACCGTCATCGCCGTGTTCCTCGGCATGGCGGATTTCTCGTCCGTCACCCAAGGCCCGATGTTCGGCTTCCCGGCACCGTTCCATTTCGGCATGCCGACGTTCCACTTCGCCGCGATTCTGTCGATGTGCATCGTGATCATGGTGACCCTGGTGGAAACCTCCGCCGACATTCTGGCCGTCGGTGAAATCATCGGCACCAAAGTCGACTCCAAACGCCTGGGCAACGGCCTGCGGGCCGACATGCTGTCGAGCATGATCGCGCCGATCTTCGGCTCCTTCACCCAGAGTGCTTTCGCCCAGAACGTCGGGCTGGTGGCGGTCACCGGGATCAAGAGCCGTTTCGTGGTGGCCACCGGCGGTGTGTTCCTGGTGGTTCTCGGTTTGCTGCCCTTCATGGGCCGCGTCATCGCCGCCGTGCCAACCTCCGTACTCGGCGGCGCCGGCATCGTGCTGTTCGGCACCGTGGCGGCCAGCGGCATCCGGACGCTGTCCAAGGTCGACTACCGCAACAACGTCAACCTGATCATCGTCGCCACCTCCATCGGTTTCGGCATGATCCCCATCGCTGCACCGAATTTCTACGACCACTTCCCCAGCTGGTTCGCGACAATCTTCCACTCGGGCATCAGCTCCTCGGCAATCATGGCCATCGTGCTGAACCTGGCCTTCAACCACCTCACTGCCGGCAACTCGGATCAACAATCGGTGTTTGCGGCCGGTACCGAGCGAGTCTTGCGTTATCAGGATCTGGCGGCGTTGCGGGAAGGGGATTACTTCAGCGAAGGCAAGCTGCGTGACTGCGACGGGAATGAGATTCCGGTGGTAGAGGCAGAGCATGGGCATGCCGAGCCGCGGGCGGTGCATGCGAAAAGCAGTGAGCATGTTTGACGGCGGTACCCGGTAAAGAGGCAGGTAGATCAAAAGATCGCAGCCTGCGGCAGCTCGGGGATTCGTGTGAGATGCGATCTCCGGAGCTGCCGAAGGCTGCGATCTTTTGACTTTATGGCGAGCACAAAAAAGCCCCTGAGTCTTTCGAATCAGGGGCTTTTCGGTCTTGCTGTCTGGCTCCACGACCTGGACTCGAACCAGGGACCCAGTGATTAACAGTCACTTGCTCTACCAACTGAGCTATCGCGGAATGGCGTCTATGTTACTGATTCAAAAAGAGAAGTCAAGCCTCTGTCGGCAGTTTGATGTTTTCATCGGATCAGAGGGGGGTTATCGGCCATTGGCGGTTACCAGAATCGCGGTAGAGGTCTACCATGGTCGCCCGGAAGTGGTGACACGCGCTGCCGGCCCTCAGCCGAAAAGGTACGCGCCATGAATCATCCAGCCCTCACACTTCAAAACAGCGGGGTGTTCGCATGAGCATCGCTCAGATCAGCCTGCCCAAAGGCGTTGGTCCGCACGCCGAGAAACTGTTCGACGCAATCACTCAGGCCAGCACCGCTGACGAATTGAACCGCGCGGGCGGCAAGGCCGAAGGTTTTGTCCTGGGCCTGGAAAGCACCAAGGCGATTAAAAGCCAGGTGGCCGAGTCGCTTTATGTCGCCTATGACGACGCGGCCAGCCAGCGCGCGGGCGAACTGGCCTAACCGCCGAAGGTAATAGTGCCGAGCATCAGCTTGGCGTACAGCATCGTGGCGGTCAGTTGTACCAGCCACAAGGCCAGGCCGCCAAGGAACACGCCCGCAGCCACTTGCAGCACCAGGTTATTACCGCGTTTGGCCGAAGAGCGGGGTACGAAGTGGTCCAGCTCGTCGCGGTCGGCGCGTAGGTCATCGTTTTTCATGTGGGTTCTCAAGAATTCTCGGGTGTACTCATAACCTGTGGGAGCGGGCTTGCTCGCGAAGGCGGCGGCACATCCAGCATCAATGTGACAGATAGACCGCTTTCGCGAGCAAGCCCGCTCCCACATTTTTGATCTGCGTGCAGTCTAGAGCGAGCGGTCGCCGAACTGGGAATTATCAAAGACAAATAAAAAACGGGAAGCCCTGCGGCTTCCCGTTTTCGTATCACGCGAGGACTCAGATCACCTGAACGATGGCCTTGGTCACGACGTCGATGTTGCTCTGGTTCAGCGCAGCAACACAGATGCGGCCGGTGTCCAGAGCGTAGATGCCGAACTCGCTGCGCAGGCGGGTAACCTGCTCAACCGTCAGGCCGGAGTAGGAGAACATGCCGCGCTGGCGACCGACGAAGCTGAAATCGCGCTGTGGAGCGTTTTTCGCCAGCAAGTCGACCATCTGGGTGCGCATGCCGCGAATCCGCAGGCGCATTTCTGCCAGTTCCTCTTCCCACTGGGCACGCAGTACCGGGCTGTTCAGCACGGCGGCGACGATGCTTGCACCGTGGGTCGGCGGGTTGGAGTAGTTGGTGCGGATCACGCGTTTGACTTGCGACAGTACGCGCGCGCTTTCTTCTTTCGATTCGCTGACGATCGACAGGGCGCCAACGCGCTCGCCGTACAGCGAGAAGGATTTGGAGAACGAACTGGAAACGAAGAAGGTCAGGTCCGACTCGGCGAACAGGCGCACGGCCGCGGCGTCTTCATCGATACCGTCGCCAAAGCCCTGGTAAGCCATGTCGAGGAACGGCACGTGACCTTTGGCCTTGACCACTTCCAGCACGTTTTTCCAGTCCGCCGGGCTCAGGTCCACGCCGGTCGGGTTGTGGCAGCAAGCGTGCAGCACAACGATGGAGCCGGACGGCAGGGCGTTCAGGTCTTCCAGCAGGCCGGCGCGGTTAACGTCGTGGGTGGCGGCGTCGTAGTAGCGATAGTTCTGCACCGGGAAACCGGCGGTTTCGAACAGGGCGCGGTGGTTTTCCCAGCTCGGGTCGCTGATGGCCACGACGGCGTTCGGCAGCAGTTGCTTGAGGAAGTCGGCGCCGATTTTCAGCGCGCCGGTACCGCCGACGGCTTGGGTGGTGATAACCCGGCCAGCGGCGATCAGCGGCGAATCATTGCCGAACAGCAGTTTCTGCACGGCCTGGTCGTAGGCGGCGATGCCGTCGATCGGCAAGTAGCCACGGGAAACGTGTTGAGCGGCGCGAATCGTCTCGGCTTCGACAACGGCGCGCAGGAGTGGAATTCGCCCCTCCTCGTCGCAGTAAACACCGACCCCCAGGTTGACCTTGTTGGTACGGGTATCGGCATTGAATGCTTCGTTGAGGCCCAGGATTGGATCGCGTGGTGCCATTTCGACAGCGGAGAACAGGCTCATTATTGCGGCGGCTCTGAATGGAGTGTGGAGGGACGTGTCGCGCTCCAGCCGAATGCACTAGAGCGGTGCACAAACGGGGAGCTAGTATAGAGGCCATCAGCGATTGATGGCGACAGGCGATTCGGCTTTTACCGTAAGTTTTTCCAATTATTTTTCGATCGTGGGTCGAGTGGTGTCGTCAAAGGTTTTACCCGATGTAGGACGTTTGCCTTGAAAGCGATGGCAATCGGCTCCACATTGAGCACAATCCAGTTTTTTCCTTGGGCGACATCGGTCGTTTGTGGTTTTTTTCGTCGCTGTCCGGTTTGACCGGACAGGCGCGAATCCAGAGGTATGTATGTCTGAATTCCAGCTAGTTACCCGCTTCGAGCCCGCCGGCGATCAGCCGGAAGCCATCCGCCTGATGGTCGAGGGCATTGAGGCCGGGCTGGCGCACCAGACGCTGCTCGGTGTGACCGGCTCGGGCAAGACCTTCAGCATCGCCAACGTGATCGCCCAGATACAGCGCCCGACGCTGGTGCTGGCGCCCAACAAGACCCTGGCCGCGCAGTTGTATGGCGAATTCAAGGCGTTCTTCCCGAACAACGCCGTTGAATACTTCGTGTCTTATTACGACTACTACCAGCCCGAAGCCTACGTGCCGTCGTCCGATACCTTCATCGAGAAGGATGCCTCGATCAACGACCACATCGAGCAGATGCGCCTGTCCGCCACCAAGGCGCTGCTGGAGCGCAAGGACGCGATCATCGTCACCACGGTGTCCTGCATCTACGGTCTGGGCAGCCCGGAAACCTATTTGAAGATGGTGTTGCACGTGGATCGCGGCGACAAGCTCGACCAACGCGCGCTGTTACGTCGGCTGGCCGACCTGCAATACACCCGCAACGACATGGACTTCGCCCGGGCGACCTTCCGGGTGCGCGGCGACGTGATCGATATCCACCCGGCGGAATCCGATTTCGAAGCGATCCGCATCGAGCTGTTCGATGACGAAGTGGAGAGCTTGTCCGCCTTCGATCCGCTGACCGGTGAAGTCATCCGCAAACTGCCGCGTTTCACCTTCTATCCAAAGAGCCACTACGTGACCCCGCGGGAAACCCTGCTCGAGGCCACCGAAGGGATCAAGGTCGAATTGCAGGAGCGCCTGGAATACCTGCGCTCCAATAACAAACTGGTGGAAGCCCAGCGACTGGAGCAACGCACCCGTTTCGACCTGGAGATGATCCTCGAACTGGGTTACTGCAATGGCATCGAAAACTATTCGCGCTACCTGTCGGGCCGTGAATCCGGCCAGGCGCCGCCCACGTTGTTCGACTACCTGCCGGCGGATGCCTTGCTGGTGATCGACGAATCCCACGTCAGCGTGCCGCAAGTCGGCGCCATGTATAAAGGTGACCGTTCCCGGAAAGAAACGCTGGTGGAGTACGGTTTCCGCTTGCCCTCGGCCCTGGACAACCGGCCGATGCGTTTCGACGAGTTCGAAAGCATCAGTCCCCAAACGATTTTTGTCTCGGCCACGCCGGGCAATTACGAGGCGGAGCACGCCGGCCGAGTGGTCGAGCAATTGGTGCGACCGACCGGCCTGGTGGACCCGCAAATCGAGATTCGTCCGGCGTTGACTCAGGTCGACGACTT
Organism: Pseudomonas sp. PDM24; assembly: GCF_019218905.1. Lineage (NCBI taxonomy): Bacteria > Pseudomonadati > Pseudomonadota > Gammaproteobacteria > Pseudomonadales > Pseudomonadaceae > Pseudomonas > Pseudomonas sp. PDM24. Next base: position 197,346 of record NZ_JAHUWR010000010.1, read on the forward strand.
GCTCTCGGAAATCACCAAGCGTGTGGCCCTGGAAGAGCGGGTGCTGGTTACCACGCTGACCAAGCGCATGTCCGAAGACTTGACCGATTACCTGGCCGACCACGGCGTGCGCGTGCGTTACCTGCATTCGGACATCGACACCGTGGAGCGGGTCGAAATTATCCGTGACTTGCGTCTCGGCGTCTTCGATGTGCTGGTGGGGATCAACCTGCTGCGTGAAGGCCTGGACATGCCGGAAGTCTCGCTGGTGGCGATTCTCGACGCGGACAAGGAAGGTTTCCTGCGTTCCGAGCGCTCACTGATCCAGACCATTGGCCGGGCGGCGCGCAACCTCAATGGGCGGGCGATTTTGTACGCAGATCGCATCACCGGCTCCATGGAGCGGGCGATCGGCGAGACCGAGCGTCGTCGCGACAAGCAGATCGCCTTCAACCTGGCCAATGGCATTACGCCGAAGGGTGTGTTCAAGGACGTCGCCGACATTATGGAAGGCGCGGTCGTGCCGGGTTCGCGCAGCAAGAAGCGCAAAGGCATGGCCAAGGCCGCCGAGGAAAGTGCCAAGTACGAGGCCGAACTGCGCTCGCCAAGCGAGATCAGCAAACGCATTCGTCAGTTGGAAGAAAAGATGTACCAGCTCGCCCGCGACCTGGAATTCGAAGCCGCGGCGCAGTTGCGCGACGAAATCGGCAAGTTGCGGGAGCGGTTGATCGCGGTTTGATTTGTGGTGTCTGACAGGGCCTCTTCGCGAGCAAGCCCGCTCCCACAGTAGACCGCGTCCGCCCGGACAACTCGGTCAACTGTGGGAGCGGGCTTGCTCGCGAAGGCGTACGACTGAACGCCATATTCGTCAGCTAAAGCGCTTCCCCCCAGCCCTCAACCCACCTCGGCCTATGAGTGATGTGGAGGTAAATACCCCACTCACTGGAGCCGGGCGGCTATCGCCTGTTACCATTCGCCTCTTGTTTGATCTTCGCTTTTATTCTTTTCGAGACATGCCATGACCACCGTCCGCACTCGCATCGCGCCATCGCCTACCGGGGACCCCCACGTAGGTACCGCTTACATCGCTTTGTTCAACTACTGCTTTGCCAAGCAGCATGGCGGTGAGTTCATCCTGCGGATCGAAGACACCGACCAACTGCGTTCGACCCGCGAGTCCGAACAGCAGATTTTCGATGCCCTGCGCTGGTTGGGTATCGACTGGAGCGAAGGCCCGGACGTCGGCGGCCCGCACGGTCCTTACCGTCAAAGCGAGCGCGGCGATATCTATCAGAAGTACTGCCAGCAATTGGTCGACTTGGGTCATGCCTTCCCGTGCTTCTGCACGGCTGAAGAACTGGACCAGATGCGCGCCGAGCAAATGGCCCGCGGCGAAACCCCGCGTTACGACGGCCGTGCGCTGTTGCTCTCCAAGGAGGAAGTCGCGCGTCGTCTGGCCGCTGGCGAGCCACACGTCATCCGCATGAAAGTGCCGACCGAAGGCGTGTGCGTGGTGCCTGACATGCTGCGTGGCGACGTCGAGATCCCGTGGGATCGCATGGACATGCAAGTGCTGATGAAGACCGACGGCTTGCCGACGTACTTCCTGGCCAACGTTGTCGATGACCACTTGATGGGCATCACCCACGTTTTGCGTGGTGAAGAATGGCTGCCTTCGGCGCCGAAACTGATCCTCTTGTACGAATACTTTGGTTGGGAGCAACCGCAGCTGTGCTACATGCCGCTGCTGCGTAACCCGGACAAGAGCAAGCTGTCCAAGCGCAAGAACCCGACCTCGGTGACGTTCTACGAGCGCATGGGTTTCATGCCGGAAGCAATGCTCAACTACCTGGGCCGCATGGGCTGGTCGATGCCGGACGAGCGCGAGAAGTTCTCCCTGCAGGAAATGGTCGATAACTTCGACCTGGGCCGCGTCTCCCTCGGCGGGCCGATTTTCGACATCGAGAAACTGTCGTGGCTCAACGGCCAATGGCTGCGTGACCTGCCGGTGGAAGAGTTCGCCGTTCGTCTGCAAAAGTGGGCGCTGAACCCTGAATACATGATGAAGATCGCACCGCACGTGCAGGGCCGGGTTGAAACCTTCAGCCAAGTCGCACCGCTGGCCGGCTTCTTCTTCGCTGGTGGCGTGAACCCGGACGCCAAGCTGTTCGAATCCAAGAAACTCTCGGGCGATCAGGTTCGTCAGTTGATGCAGTTGATTCTATGGAAGCTGGAAAGCCTGCGGCAGTGGGAGAAGGACAGCATTACCGCGACGATTCAGGCGGTGGTCGAATCCCTGGAGTTGAAGCTGCGTGATGCCATGCCGCTGATGTTCGCCGCGATCACAGGGCAGGCCAGCTCGGTGTCGGTGCTCGACGCGATGGAAATCCTCGGTCCGGACCTGACCCGTTTCCGTCTGCGCCAGGCTATCGATCTGTTGGGTGGCGTGTCGAAGAAGGAAAACAAGGAGTGGGAAAAACTCTTGGGCGCTATCGCTTAAGGCTGTTTAACCTAGTGTAGGAGCTGCCGAAGGCTGCGATCTTTTGATCTTGCTCTTCGGCGCCACCCCCGTTTTTCGGGGGGAGGGCGGTAAGTGATTGTTATGTGGGCAAAAAATTTTGGAAATTGTTAAAAATAAGTTTGACAGCCTTCCGATGCGCCATTAAGATTCGCCCCGTCCTCAGCGATGAGGGGCTATAGCTCAGCTGGGAGAGCGCTTGCATGGCATGCAAGAGGTCGACGGTTCGATCCCGTCTAGCTCCACCAATTTACACTTCAAGGTCTGGCCACACCGGCCTTGAAGCGATCAACACTCAGCGTTGATCAGTTGTATAGAAGGGTTTGCGTCCCCTTCGTCTAGTGGCCTAGGACACCGCCCTTTCACGGCGGTAACAGGGGTTCGAGTCCCCTAGGGGACGCCAGTTTTACAGAAGCGATGTTGCAAGATATCGCTCCGCCGCGAGGCGAAAAATCCGGGGCTATAGCTCAGCTGGGAGAGCGCTTGCATGGCATGCAAGAGGTCGACGGTTCGATCCCGTCTAGCTCCACCAATTTTACAGTTCAAGGTCTGGCCACACCGGCCTTGAATCGATCAGCTCTCAGCACTGATCAGTTGTATAGAAGGGTTTGTGTCCCCTTCGTCTAGTGGCCTAGGACACCGCCCTTTCACGGCGGTAACAGGGGTTCGAGTCCCCTAGGGGACGCCACGATTACCCGCTCTGCGGGATTTTTAAGGGTCATTCAATTATTGAATGGCCCTTTTGTTTGTCTGGCGTTTGGCCAACTCTCCTTTTTTCTCAAAACTGTTCTTCAGACCAGCGGTCACATCCGCGACTTGCGAAAAATTATTATGAGAATAATATTCTAGTCGTAATATTCGGAGGCAACGATGAACGATAAAAAAGCTCAAACCCGCGAACGCATCCTCAAGGCTGCCAGTGCAGCGCTGATTCAGCGCGGCCCGGCCGAGCCGAGCGTGGGCGAAGTGATGGGCGCGGCCGGCCTGACGGTCGGCGGCTTCTACGCGCATTTCGAAAGCAAGGACGCGTTGATGCTGGAAGCATTCAAGCAGCTACTCAGCCATCGTCGTGGCTTGATCGCCGACATGGATGCCGAATTGACCGGCGAAGAGCGTCGCGCGTTGGTCGCAGCGTTCTACCTGTCGCGCAAACACCGTGATTCCACCGAGCGGGCATGTCCGATTCCGGCGTCGGTCGGCGAGCTGGGCCGTCTGCCGGACGAATTTCGTGTGGCATTGAGTGAGCATATTGAGTTGATGGTCGCGCAGTTGGCGGCCAGCCCGGAAGAGGCCGACAAAGCCTTGGCCGACATGGCCTTGATGGTCGGTGGTTTGGCTCTGGCGCGGGCGCTGGGGCCAGGAGAGTTGTCCGATCGATTACTGCGCGCCGCCAAGTCGGCGGTGCTATGACCTGAAGGCGCCAGCCTGAGGAGATGAGCGATGAACACGTTGAGCTGGGTTCGTGGCGTTAATGGCACCTTGGGCTGGTTCGCGCCGCAGTTGGTGGCGAGCAAGATGCGCCTGGCGTTCATGACTCCGCGGGAATTGCCGCCGCGTGATTGGGAATTGCCGCTACTGGCGAAATCCGAACGGATCACCTTGCGTTTCGGCCTCTCCGCGTTGCGTTGGGGACAAGGGCCGGCGGTGTTGTTGATGCACGGCTGGGAGGGCCGGCCGACACAGTTTGCCGCGCTGATCACCGCGCTGGTCGATGCCGGTTACACCGTGGTTGCCCTGGACGGCCCGGCTCACGGTCGCTCACCTGGTCGCGAAGCAAATGTGGTGCTGTTCGCCCGGGCCATGCTCGAGGCGGCCGCTGAGTTGCCGCCGCTGCAAGCGGTCATTGGGCACTCCATGGGTGGCGCCAGTGCCATGCTCGCAGTTCAGTTGGGCTTGCGCACCGAAACCCTGGTCTCGATCGCCGCCCCGGCGCGAATTCTCGGGGTATTGCGTGGGTTCGCACGCTATGTACGCCTGCCGCCCAAAGCGCGTTCGGCGTTTATTCGCCAGGTCGAGAAAGATGTCGGCATGCGTGCCGCTGCACTGGATGTCGCGCACTATCAGCTCGACATGCCGGGGCTGATCGTCCATGCCGAGGACGACAACTTTGTTCCGGTCAAGGAATCCCAGTTGATCCACGAAGCCTGGTTCGACAGCCGTCTGTTGCGCCTGGAAGAGGGCGGGCATCAGCGGGTGCTGGCCGATCCTCGGGTGATCGACGGCGTTCTTTCGCTGCTGGCCGGTCGCAGTCTGCAATCGCGCCAATCGGCCTGAGCATCCGTTACACTGCCCCGGTCGAAATAATCTGACCAGGAGTGGGGCATGGGCTGGGATCGGGCAACGCCGTTTATCATTGATCTGGAAGTGGGCGCCGAGGACATCGACGGGCTGGGCCATGCGAACAACACGGTGTACGTGACCTGGCTCGAGCGTTGCGCCTGGCGCCACTCGCAGCGGCTGGGCCTGGATCTGGTCGAATACCGACGGCTGGATCGGGCGATGGCGGTGGTACGGCACGAGATCGATTACCTGGCGGCGGCCTATGAGGGTGATGAGTTGCAGTTGGCGACCTGGATCGTCGATTGGGACCAGCGCCTGAAAATGACCCGACACTTTCAATTGAAGCGCCCCAGCGACAACACGACGTTACTGCGGGCGCAAACCACTTTCGTGTGCATCGAACTGTCGACCGGCAAGCCCAAGCGCATGCCGGCGGAGTTTATCGAGGGCTATGGCCCGGCGTTGCAAGAGTTGGATTCAGCGAAAATTTAATGTGGGAGCGGGCTTGCTCGCGAAAGCGGTTTAACATTCAACGATTATGTTGCCTGTTAGTCCGCTTTCGCGAGCAAGCCCGCTCCCACAAGGGATCTGCGATGTTCTGCAGATTTTCCGCGTAATCCAGTAAACTGCCGCACGTTTTTCGTTGAGTGTGTTTTTCATGCAAATTGCTTTGGCGCCCATGGAGGGGTTGGTCGACAACATCCTGCGGGACGTGCTGACCCGTGTGGGCGGTATCGATTGGTGCGTGACCGAATTTATTCGGATCAACGATCAACTGCTTACGCCTGCCTATTACCACAAGTTCGGTCCGGAACTGCTGACCAACGCCCGAACCGCCTCCGGCGTGCCGCTACGGGTGCAACTGCTGGGCTCCGATCCGGTGTGCCTGGCGGAAAACGCCGCACTGGCCTGCGAGTTGGGTTCCGAAGTCATCGACCTGAACTTCGGCTGCCCGGCCAAGACCGTCAACAAATCCCGTGGCGGTGCGGTGCTGCTCAAAGAGCCTGAACTGCTCAACCAAATCGTCGAACACGTCCGTCGTGCGGTGCCAGCGCACATTCCAGTGACCGCCAAGATGCGCCTCGGTTTCGACAGCCCGGACGGTGCACTTGTCTGCGCCACGGCCCTGGCCGAAGGCGGCGCGGCGCACATCGTGGTTCATGCGCGGACCAAGACCGATGGCTACAAGCCGCCAGCCCACTGGGAATGGATTCCTCGGGTGCAGGACGTGGTCAAAGTGCCGGTGTTTGCCAACGGCGACATCTGGAGCGTCGAGGACTGGCGTCGTTGCCGCGAAATCAGCGGCGTCGAAGACATCATGCTCGGTCGCGGTCTGGTATCGCGTCCGGATCTGGCCCGGCAAATCGCCGCCGCCCGCGCCGGTGAAGACGTCGTTGAGATGACCTGGGCCGAGCTGCTGCCGTTGATTCAGGACTTCTGGCTGCAAGCCAAAGCGCAGATGACACCGCGTCAATCGCCGGGTCGCTTGAAGCAGTGGCTGGCGATGCTGACCCGCAATTATCCCGAAGCCGTAGAGCTGTTCACCGTCCTGCGTCGTGAGACCGAACTGGATAATGTCTCGCGTTTACTGGGTCTGCAGGTGTCTGAAGCGGCCTGAATCTACTTAAAAAAATCTTGAAATAATCTCTTGAAAAGCAATCAGCGGTCCTTATCTAAGGATTACGCGATGCCGAATTCGGGTCGCGGAGACAAAAAAACTTGCTGATTATGTTCAGGAGATTTGAATCATGAGTACTGCATTTTCCCTGGCCCCACTGTTCCGTTCCTCGGTAGGTTTCGACCGTTTCAACGACCTGTTCGAAACCGCCCTGCGCAATGAGCCAGGCAGCACCTATCCACCCTACAACGTTGAAAAATACGGTGATGACCAATACCGCATTGTCGTAGCGGCCGCCGGTTTCCAGGAAGAAGATCTGGACCTGCAAGTGGAGAAAGGTGTGCTGACCATCAGTGGCGGCAAACGTGACGCGGACGAAAGTGTCACCTATCTGTACCAAGGCATCGCTCAGCGTGCTTTCAAACTGTCGTTCCGTCTGGCGGACCACATTGAAATCAAGGCCGCCGAACTGCGCAACGGTTTGTTGAGTATCGATCTGCTGCGCGTGATTCCGGAAGAAGCGAAAGCCAAACGCATCCCGATCAACGGGACGGAAAAACCGGCTCTGCAGCATTGAGTCAAAAGCAGCAAAAAAGGGCGCCATCCAGTGGCGCCCTTTTTTGTGCCCATTTGTAGCAGCAGCTTCGCAGGCTCGGTAGCTGCTACAGCCGTACGTAGCGGCTCGGCAGTTGCTGCATCGCCTTAATTCAACAGTTTCTGAAACTCCTCCACCGGCAGCGGCCGACTGTGCAAATACCCTTGATACAAATGGCATCCCAGCCCCTGCAAAAACGCCAGTTGCTCCAGGGTTTCCACCCCTTCGGCGATGACTTCCAGCTCCAGACTGCGGGCCATGGCGACGATGGCGCGAATGATTTCGGCATCGTTGGGGTCGGTGGTGGCGTCGCGGATGAACGACTGATCGATTTTCAGGGTGTCCACTGGCAGGCGCTTGAGGTAGGTCAGCGAGGAATAACCGGTACCGAAATCGTCCATCGCAAAGCTCACGCCGAGTTTTTTCAGGCGCCGCATTTTGCTGATGGTGTCGTCCAGGTTCTGGATGACGATGCCTTCGGTGATTTCCAGTTTCAGCAACGAGCAGGGCAGGCCATGGCTGCCGAGGCTGTGTTCGATGCGTTCGACGAAATCGTTCTGACGGAATTGCCGGGGGCTGATGTTCACGCACAGGCTGAAATCGAGTGGATTGATCAGGCCTTTGGCGATCAGATGTTTGAAGGCCGCGCAGGCTTCGTCGAGGATCCACGTGCCGACTTCCAGAATCAGCCCGCTGTCTTCCAGCACCTTGATGAACTCGGTGGGCGATTGCGCGCCCAGTTGCGGATGGTGCCAGCGTACCAAGGCTTCTGCGCCGGTAATGCGGTTATTGCGAGCGTCCACCTGTGGTTGGTATTGCACGCTGAACTCACCCCGGGAAAGGGCAAGGCGCAGATCGGTTTCCATGCGCAGGCGTTCGCTGGCGGCCTTTTGCATGGTGTTGTGATACATCTGCGTGGTGTTGCGGCCTGAATCCTTGGCGCGGTAGAGGGCGATATCGGCGCGTTTGAGCAGGTCGGTCGGGGTCGAGCCGTGGTCGGGGATCAGCGCGATGCCGATGCTCGGCGTCACTTGCAGGCGCTGTCCGTCGAGGAACATCGGTTCGGACAGCAGTTCGCGCAAGGTATCCGCCAACTCCCGGACCTGAGCGCTGACGTCGCTGCGCGAACCTTCCAGGCCGCTGAGCAGCACCACGAATTCGTCACCGCCCAGACGCGCGACGGTGTCCTCCATGCGCACGCTGGCTTCAAGGCGCGCGGTGATGATCTTCAGCACTGTATCGCCCACCGGGTGGCCAAGGGAGTCGTTGATGTGCTTGAAGTGATCGAGATCGAGGAACATCAGCGCGCCACGCAGGTTGTGGCGTTTGAGCAGGGCGATCTGCTGGCTCAGGCGATCCATCAACAGGGCGCGGTTGGGCAGGTTGGTCAGTGGGTCGTGGTAGGCCAGGTGACGGATCTGTGCTTCGGCGTTTTTCAGCAGGCTCACATCCCGAGCGGTCAGCAGCAGGCACGCCGTTTCGTTGAGGGTGATCGGCTCCACCGAGACTTCAACGGTCAGCAACTCGCCGCGTTTGTTGCGCCCGAGCATTTCCTGATGATGAACCCGGCCCTTGATCTGTAGCTCTGCCAGCAGTGCCGAGCGCTGTTTCTCTTCGGCCCAGATGCCCACCTGATACACCGTGCGGCCGATCACTTCATCGGCGCGATAGCCAGTCAGGCGACAAAAGCCGTCATTAACTTCCAGGTAGCGTCCGGTGTCGCGCTCGGTAATGGTGATGGCGTCGGGGCTTGAGTGGAAGGCCTTGGCGAACTTCTCCTCGCTGGCCTTGAGCGCCGCTTCCGAGCGTTGCTGCTGGGTGATGTCACGCAGGGTGGTGACGATGCAAGGTTGGTCGCCGACGCTGATCTGCCGGCTCGATATCACGCAAGTCAGGGACTGCCCGTCCTTGTGCTGAACGATGATCGCCACATTGTTCAGGCCCTGTTCGCGGATGACCCGCTCGATCCTTTGCAGGCTCTTCGCCGAAGCGTCCCACAGGCCGATTTCGTCGGCGCTGCGGCCAATCACGTCGACGGTGCTCCAGCCGAACGTTTGAGTGAAGCTGGAGTTGATCTCGATGAAGTGGCCGGTGTCTTGGCGCGTGACGCAGATCGGGTCCGGGCTGACCTGGAACAAGGTGGCGAATTTCTCTTCCGACGCAACCAGTTGCTGTTCGCGCTCCACTTGATCGGTGATGTCCAGCAGCGTGCCGGCCATGCGCAGCGGGTTGCCCTGTTCATCGCGGTAGAGTCTGGCGCGGCTTTCCAGGTAGCGCGAGCTGCCATCCGTTAGCTGCACGCGGTAAGTCAGCTGGTAATTGCCGGCCGGGCCTTCGCGCAAGCTGCGGTAGGCGTCGCGCATGGTGCCGCGTTCTTCGTCGGGCACGCCTTCGAAAAACGCATCGAAGGATTCATGGAAGGGTTTGGGGTCCAGCCCATGTAACTGGGCGGCCCGCGCCGAGCCGTAAAGCATGCCGCTGGGAATGTGCCAGTCCCAGGTACCGAGTTGCGCCGAATCCAGGGCCAGGTCGAGGCGTTCCTGGCTGTCTTTGAGGGCGTGCTCGGCGATTTTGCGTTCGGTGGTGTCGAGGAATGTGCTCAGCAGGTAAGGCTGGCCCTCGAGTTCGACCTTTTGCGCGCTGAGGATGCCGTCGTGAACCTGCCCGTTGCTGGCGCGAAATTGCACCTCCATGTTGATCAGCTCGCCTTTGGCCTTGGTGGCCTTGACCAGTTGCACCCGTTGTTCCGGATTGACCCAAAGGCCCAGTTCCAGCGTGGTTCGGCCGATGGCGTCTTGCACCGGCCAGCCGAACAGGCTTTCGAAATACTGGTTGGCTTCGCTGATCAAGCCGTCTTCCTGACGGGTCAGCAGGACCATGTTCGGGCACAGGTGAAACAGCGTGGCGAAGCGCTTTTCCGAACTGCTCAGCGCCTGTTCGCGCTGGCGCTGATGGGTGATTTCACGAATGACCCCAATCATTCGCGGTCGGCCGTTTTTGTCCGGCAGCAGGCTGCCGTTGATTTCCAGCCAGTGCAGACTGCCGTCGGGCCAGCGGATACGGTGGTGCATCGCCTGCTCCAGCGGGGCGCCGGCGATCACTGCATTGAAGGCGCGGATGGCTTTCGCCCGATCCTCCTGAGGCAGCAGGTCGAGGTATTCCAGATCTTCCGGCAGCGGTTGTCGGGGATCGAAGCCGAACAACGCCTGAGTACCCCGAGACCAACTGATCTGCCCCCGCTCGATGTCCCAATACCAGGCGCCCAGCCGAGCGCCGTTGAGGGCTGCCAGCAACTGCGGGGCGCTTTCCCAGCTCTGCTCGGACCGTTTGGGGTCAAGTGCCTGAATTCGCGGCATCGGCGGCATACGTTCAACAGATTTGGGCATGGATAACAGGCCTTGGGCTGAATTGGGCGTTAGGCACAGGGTTTTGGGGCTCTATAGGCGTAGCACAAAAAGAAGAAGCACAGCTTAGCCGCGAGTCCCTGGCTGATCGATTTGTGCATCCAGCAGAGCCATGAAGGCCCGTGCCGCGTTCGACAGCGTCCGTTCGGTGTGCAGGATATAGCCTAGCTGGCGAGTGAGCTGTATGCCCGGCAAAGGTATGCGCGCCACTTGATCGTCCAGCATGGTGCGCGGCAAAACGCTCCAGGCCAGGCCGATCGAGACCATCATCTTGATGGTTTCCAGATAATTCGTGCTCATGGCGATGTTCGGCGTCAGGCCCTGGGCCTCGAACAGGCGCTGCACGATGTGGTGGGTAAAGGTGTTGCCGCCGGGGAAAACCGCAGGGTGCAGGGCAATATCCGCCAAGCTGACCGGACCGTTAGCGATCAGCGAATGCTCTGGGGCGACCACGAAATCCAGCGGGTCGTCCCACACCGGCGTGGCCTTGACCAGTGCATGGGGCTCCGGTGCAAGAGTGATTACCGCCAGTTCGGCGCGGCCATGGAGGATTTCTTCGTAAGCCACTTCCGAATCGAGGAACTGAATATCTAGCGCCACTTGTGGGTAACGTCGGGTGAACTCCCTTAATAAGGGCGGTAAACGGTGCAGGCCGATGTGATGACTGGTGGCCAATGTCAGACGACCGGAGACTTCGCCGGTCAGGTTGGTCAGGGCGCGGCGGGTGTCATCCAGTACATTGAGGATCTGATAGGCCCGTGGCAGCAGGGCGCGACCGGCTTCGGTCAAGCTGACTTCCCGGCCCAGTCGATCGAACAGCCGTACCTTCAATTGCTGCTCCAGGCCGGCGATGCGTTTGCTGATGGCGGGTTGTGTCAGGTGCAGCCGTTCGCCAGCGCCGGAGAAGCTTCCAGTCTCGGCAATCGCGATAAAAGCATTGAGGTTGGCGAGGTCCATGATGATGTCTCAGTTGTATTCCAGATGGTTATGCAAAGCATGAAAAATATGAATTTGAGTTATTTAATGTAACCCCCTAGGATCGACCTCACAAGCCAAGGGGTTATTGAAATTGCTCAAGACCCGGAGGTCTGTGTGGCGAGTTTGTTGGGTCAAATTCGGATGCCGGAAGTTCATAGCCAAGGAGCTGCGACGAGTCATAGCTGGCTATGGCGAGGAGCAGCAACGCAGGATATGGGCTTGCGGCGCCGAAGTTGACCTAACAGAACTCGCTACACAGACCTCTCCGGCATAGAAACAAGCTGATGAGGAAACCGTCTGATGGCCGGCAAAACGCTCTACGACAAGCTCTGGGATTCGCATTTGGTCAAGCAGCGCGACGATGGCTCGGCGCTGATCTACATCGATCGTCACATCATCCACGAAGTGACCTCGCCGCAAGCCTTCGAAGGCCTGCGTCTGGCCGGGCGCAAGCCTTGGCGCATCGATGCCAACATCGCGACCCCGGACCACAACGTTCCGACGACTGCGGAGCGCAAGGGTGGCATCGAAGCGATTGTCGACCAGGTCTCGCGTTTGCAGGTTCAGACCCTCGACGATAACTGTGACGAGTACGGCATCGTCGAATTCAAGATGAATGATGTCCGCCAAGGCATCGTTCACGTCATCGGCCCGGAGCAGGGCGCCACCTTGCCGGGCATGACCGTGGTTTGCGGCGACTCCCACACCTCGACCCACGGCGCATTCGGTGCCCTGGCTCACGGTATCGGCACTTCCGAGGTCGAGCACGTGCTCGCCACTCAGTGCCTGGTCGCGAAAAAAATGAAGAACATGCTGGTGTCCGTCGACGGCCAGTTGCCGTTCGGCGTGACCGCCAAGGACATCGTCCTCGCAGTAATTGGCAAGATCGGCACCGCCGGCGGTAATGGCCACGCCATCGAATTCGCCGGTAGCGCGATTCGCGACTTGTCCGTTGAAGGCCGCATGACCATTTGCAACATGGCGATCGAGGCCGGCGCTCGCGTTGGCCTGGTGGCGGCTGACGAAAAAACCGTGGCTTACGTCAAGGGCCGCCCATTTGCTCCGAAAGGCGCGGAATGGGACTTGGCTGTTGAGGCCTGGAAGGACCTGGTCTCTGACGCGGATGCCAAGTTCGACACCATCGTCGAGCTCGATGCCACTCAGATCAAGCCGCAAGTCAGTTGGGGTACCTCGCCTGAGATGGTCTTGGCTGTCGATCAGAACGTTCCCGATCCTGCGAAGGAAATGGACCTGGTCAAGCGTGGCTCCATCGAACGCGCCTTGAAGTACATGGGTTTGACCGCCAATCAGGCGATCACCGACATTCAGCTGGACCGCGTATTCATTGGCTCCTGCACCAACTCGCGGATCGAAGACCTGCGCGCCGCCGCCGTGATCGCCAAGGGCCGCAAAGTGGCGTCGACCATCAAGCAGGCCATCGTGGTGCCGGGTTCGGGGCTGGTGAAGGCTCAGGCCGAATCCGAAGGCCTGGACAAGATTTTCCTCGAGGCCGGTTTCGAATGGCGTGAGCCGGGGTGCTCGATGTGCCTGGCGATGAACCCGGACCGTTTGGAGTCGGGCGAGCATTGCGCGTCGACCTCCAACCGTAACTTCGAAGGCCGTCAGGGCGCCGGTGGCCGTACGCACCTCGTCAGCCCGGCCATGGCCGCCGCCGCCGCGGTGAACGGTCGTTTCGTCGACGTCCGTGAATTGATCTAAAGGAGCGCAGCATGAAAGCTTTTACCCAGCACACTGGTCTTGTCGCGCCTTTGGATCGTGCCAACGTCGACACCGACCAGATCATCCCGAAGCAGTTCTTGAAGTCGATCAAGCGCACCGGTTTCGGCCCGAACCTGTTCGATGAGTGGCGTTACCTGGATGTCGGGCAGCCGTATCAGGACAACTCCAAGCGTCCGTTGAACAAGGACTTCGTCCTCAACGCCGAACGTTATCAAGGCGCCAGTGTGTTGCTGGCCCGCGAAAACTTCGGTTGCGGCTCCAGCCGCGAACACGCGCCGTGGGCGCTGGAAGAGTACGGTTTCCGCAGCATCATCGCGCCGAGCTACGCCGACATCTTCTTCAACAACAGCTTCAAGAACGGCTTGCTGCCGATCATCCTGAGCGACGCTGAAGTTGATGAACTGTTCCAGCAGGTCGAGGCGACTCCGGGCTATCAATTGCAGGTTGATCTGCAAGCCCAGACCGTGACCCGTCCGGATGGCAAGGTGTTGAGTTTTGAGATTGACGCGTTCCGCAAGCACTGCCTGCTCAATGGCCTGGACGATATCGGCCTGACCTTGCAGGACCACGAGGCGATTGCCACGTTTGAAGCCAAACACCGTGCGAGCCAGCCGTGGTTGTTTCGTGATGCGTGATTTTGCGTAAGGCTTGATGACGCCTTCGCGGGCAAGCCTCGCTCCTACGATTGAACTGCATTCCCCTGTAGGAGCGAGGCTTGCCCGCGAAGAGGCCCGCACAGGCACCACAAGACTCATTCCCAAAAGGAAGTCCCCATGACCAGCACCGCCCAGCACAGTCAGGTAGTACAGAAGCAATTCGGTGAGCAGGCCTCGGCCTATCTGAGCAGCGCCGTACACGCTCAAGGCACTGAATTCGCGCTGCTACAGGCTGAACTGGCGGGGCAGGGCGATGCTCGCGTGCTCGACCTCGGTTGCGGCGCCGGTCACGTGAGTTTTCACGTGGCTTCGCTGGTCAAGGAAGTGGTGGCTTACGACCTGTCCCAACAGATGCTCGATGTGGTTGCCACTGCTGCCGTTGATCGCGGCTTGAACAATGTGTCCACCGTACTCGGTGCCGCCGAACGCCTGCCGTTTGCCGATGGCGAGTTTGATTTCGTCTTCAGCCGCTATTCGGCGCACCATTGGAGCGACCTCGGTGTGGCCCTGCGCGAAGTTCGCCGGGTGTTGAAGCCGGGCGGGGTGGCGGCGTTCATCGATGTATTGTCGCCGGGCAGCCCGTTGTTCGACACTTACCTGCAAAGCGTCGAAGTGCTGCGCGACACCAGCCACGTACGCGATTATTCTGCCGGCGAGTGGTTGCGTCAGGTCAGCGAGGCGGGGTTGCATACCCGCAGCACTACGCGCCAGCGGTTGCGTCTGGAGTACACCTCCTGGGTCGAGCGCATGCGCACGCCGCAGGTGATGCGCGCGGCGATCCTGGAGTTGCAGCAATCGATGGGCAACGAAGTGCGCGAATATTTTGAGATTGAGGCCGATGGTTCGTTCAGTACCGATGTGCTGGTGCTGATGGCTGAACGATAAGCGCCAAGACTTTTTCCGGGTACGCCTGCGGGCGTGCCGACTGATGACATGAGGAAAGCATGAGCAAGCAGATTCTGATTCTCCCGGGTGACGGTATTGGCCCGGAAATCATGGCCGAAGCAGTCAAGGTGCTGGAGCTGGCGAACGACAAGTACAGCCTGGGCTTCGAACTGAGTCATGACGTGATCGGTGGCGCCGCCATCGACAAGCACGGCGTGCCGCTGGCCGACGAAACCCTGGTCCGTGCCCGTGCCGCCGATGCGGTATTGCTGGGCGCCGTGGGCGGCCCGAAATGGGACACCATCGAGCGTGACATCCGCCCTGAGCGCGGCCTGCTGAAAATCCGTGCGCAGCTGGGTCTGTTCGGCAACCTGCGTCCGGCAATCCTGTACCCGCAACTGGCCGAGGCTTCTAGCCTGAAGGCGGAAATCGTCGCGGGCCTGGACATCCTGATCGTCCGTGAACTGACCGGCGGCATCTACTTCGGCGCGCCACGTGGCGTGCGTGAACTGGAAAACGGCGAGCGTCAGGCCTACGACACCCTGCCGTACAGCGAAACTGAAATCCGCCGCATCGCCCGTGTTGGTTTCGATATGGCCCGCGTGCGCGGCAAGAAACTGTGCTCGGTAGACAAGGCCAACGTGCTGGCGTCCAGCCAACTGTGGCGTGAAGTCGTCGAGCAAGTGGCCAAGGACTACCCGGACGTCGAACTGAGCCACATGTACGTCGACAACGCCGCCATGCAACTGGTGCGTGCACCGAAGCAATTCGACGTGATCGTCACCGACAACCTGTTCGGCGACATTCTTTCCGACGAAGCGTCGATGCTCACCGGCTCCATCGGCATGCTGCCGTCGGCGTCGCTGGATGCCAACAACAAAGGCATGTACGAGCCGTGCCACGGTTCGGCGCCAGACATCGCTGGCAAGGGCATTGCCAACCCGTTGGCGACCATTTTGTCGGTGTCGATGATGCTGCGTTACAGCTTCAATCTGCAGGATGCGGCCGATGCTATCGAGAAGGCCGTGAGCCTGGTATTGGATCAAGGCCTGCGTACGGGCGACATCTGGTCGGCCGGTTGCACCAAGGTCGGTACGCAGGAAATGGGCGATGCAGTAGTCGCCGCGCTGCGGAATCTGTAATCTCTTTGGCCCGCTGCAACTTTCAACCATGAAAGCAGCGGCCCACTTTTAAGAAGGTGTAGTTGCGATGAAACGTGTAGGTCTGATCGGTTGGCGCGGTATGGTCGGTTCCGTGCTCATGCAGCGGATGCTGGAAGAGCAGGATTTCGATCTTATTGAGCCGGTGTTTTTCACCACTTCCAATGTCGGTGGCCAAGGCCCGTCCGTGGGTAAGGACATTGCTCCGCTCAAGGACGCTTACAGCATTGAAGAGCTGAAAACCCTCGACGTGATTCTGACCTGCCAGGGTGGTGACTACACCAGCGAAGTTTTCCCGAAGCTGCGCGAAGCCGGCTGGCAGGGTTACTGGATCGACGCCGCTTCCAGCCTGCGCATGCAGGATGATGCGGTGATCGTGTTGGACCCGGTGAACCGCAAGGTCATCGACCAGCAGCTCGACGCGGGCACCAAGAACTACATCGGCGGCAACTGCACCGTCAGCCTGATGCTGATGGGCCTGGGTGGTCTGTTTGAAGCTGGTCTGGTCGAGTGGATGAGCGCCATGACTTATCAGGCGGCCTCCGGTGGCGGCGCGCAGCACATGCGTGAACTGATCAAGCAAATGGGTGTGACCCACGCCGCTGTCGCCGATCAACTGGCCGACCCGGCCAGCGCCATTCTCGACATCGATCGCCGTGTTGCCGAAGCCATGCGCAGCGACGCGTACCCGACCGAAAACTTCGGCGTACCACTGGCTGGCAGCCTGATCCCGTGGATCGACAAGGAACTGCCGAACGGTCAGAGCCGCGAAGAGTGGAAGGCCCAGGCCGAGACTAACAAGATCCTCGGTCGCTTCAAGAGCCCGATCCCGGTGGACGGCATCTGCGTGCGCATCGGCGCCATGCGTTGCCACAGCCAGGCGCTGACCATCAAGCTGAACAAAGACGTGCCGATCGCCGACATCGAAGGGCTGATCAGCCAGCACAACCCTTGGGTCAAGCTGGTGCCGAACAACCGCGAAATCAGCATGCAGGAGCTGAGCCCTACAAAGGTTACCGGTACCCTGAACGTGCCGGTCGGCCGTTTGCGCAAGCTGAACATGGGTTCGCAGTTCGTCGGTGCCTTCACCGTCGGCGACCAATTGCTGTGGGGCGCGGCCGAACCGCTGCGTCGCATGCTGCGGATTCTGCTTGAGCGTTGATTTGTTGAAGTAGTGAAGAGCCCGCGCCTTGAAAGAGGTGCGGGTTTTTTTTGGAGTTGTGCCGTCTGTCAGGGCCTCTTCGCGGGCAAGCCTCGCTCCTACAGGACCGAGTCGATGATGGGTTCGACACTCACCTTGTAGGAGCGAGGCTTGCCCGCGAAGAGGCCGGTACACCCACCACAAATCCCCAGCTGAATTGCCTCACTGCCAACCACCCGGTAAAGTGCCGCTCCCCCCGTTTCGCCAGAGGTAGAACCATGAGCCAGTCCTTTGATATTGCCGTGATCGGCGCCACCGGTACTGTCGGCGAAACACTCGTCCAGATTCTCGAAGAGCGGGATTTTCCGGTCGGCGACCTGCACCTGCTGGCGAGCAGTGAATCGGCTGGTCATTCGGTGCCGTTTCGCGGTAAGAACGTGCGGGTGCGGGAAGTCGATGAGTTCGATTTCAGCAAAGTCCAGTTGGTGTTCTTTGCCGCCGGCCCGGCGGTGACCCTCAGTTTCGCTCCGCGTGCTACGGCCGCCGGTTGCTCGCTGATCGACCTGTCCGGCGCCTTGCCGGCTGATCAGGCGCCGCAAGTGGTGCCTGAGGCCAACGCAGAAATTCTGGCCAGCCTGAAAAAACCTTTCCAGGTCAGCAGCCCAAGTCCTTCGGCCGCGACGCTGGCGGTGGTGCTGGCGCCGTTGCTCGGTTTGCTCGACCTGCAGCGCATCAACCTGACGGCGTGTCTGGCGGTCTCTGCCCAAGGCCGCGAAGCGGTCACTGAGCTGGCCCGGCAAACCGCCGAGCTGCTTAACGTGCGTCCGCTGGAGCCGGCTTTCTTCGATCGGCAGATGGCTTTCAACCTGCTGGCGCAAGTCGGTAAACCTGACGATCAGGGCCATACGTTGCTGGAAAAGCGCCTGGTGCGCGAACTGCGTCAGGTCATGGCGCTACCGTTATTAAAGATTTCCGTCACTTGTATTCAAGCTCCGGTGTTTTTTGGCGATAGCTTTAGCGTGACCTTGCAGTCGTCGAGCGCTGTCGACCTGGCGAAAGTCAATGCAGCTCTGGAAGCGGCGCCCGGTATCGAACTGGTCGAGGCGGGCGATTACCCGACCCCGGTAGGCGATGCAGTAGGGCAGGACGTGGTTTACGTTGGTCGGGTTCGCAGCGGGATCGACGACCCGGCGGAACTTAATGTGTGGCTGACGTCAGATAACGTACGCAAAGGGGCCGCGCTCAATGCTGTGCAGGTGGCTGAATTGTTGATAAAAGACCTGCTGTAAAAGATACTTGGCAACAATTTATCGAATGATTCCGGTCGAGTGTCATGCTTGGCCGGAATGCTTAAGGTGAGCCACCCCGCAGGGCTTCCCATTGCATGAATGAAATGATCGCGCGCGACGACCCTTCGCCGCCGCGCGCAATGCCTTACGGCAGCGGCAATCAACACCTTCTCGCTGGCCGAGGAATGTTCAAACAAAGGAAGAGGTTATGGTTCAAGTTCGCAAACTGGTGTTAGCAATAGCGGCCGCCTCGGCGCTGTCCTCCGGTATGGCGCATGCCCTCGGGCTCGGGGAATTGACCCTGAAATCGACGCTGAACCAGCCTCTGGTCGCAGAAATCGAGTTGCTCGACATCAAGGACCTCACGGCTGCCGAAGTGGTGCCGAGCCTGGCCTCGCCCGAAGATTTCGCCAAGGCCGGTGTCGATCGTCAGGCATTTCTCAATGACCTGACCTTCACCCCGGTGCTTAACGCCAGCGGCAAAAGCATCTTGCGCGTCACGTCCAGCAAACCGCTGTCCGAACCGATGGTGAAATTCCTGGTTCAGGTGATGTGGCCCAACGGTCGTCTGCTACGCGACTACAGCGTGCTGCTCGATCCGTCCAAATTCTCGCCGCAGACCGCCGATGCCGCCGCGCAACCAGCGCCAGCCCAAACGGTGACTGCGCCAGTCACTGGCGCGACCAAATCGTCGCAATACACCACCACGCCGCGCGATACCCTGTGGGAGATCGCCGCGAAGGCGCGTAACGGTGGTTCGATCCAGCAGACCATGCTGGCCATCCAGGCGCTGAACCCGGATGCGTTCATCGACGGCAACATCAATCGACTGAAAACCGGTCAAGTGCTGCGTCTGCCTGATCAGGTGCAGAGCACCGACCTGCCACAGCCCAAGGCCATCGCAGAGGTCGCCGCGCAGAACACCGCGTGGCGTCAGGGCCGTCGCTACGTGGCGAAACCGGGAACCGGTCAGCAGCAACTCGACGCCACCAAGCGCGCTCGCGGTGAAGGTGCTTCATCGCAGCCTGCCGCAGACAAACTGAGCCTGGTGTCTGCCGACACCGGCAAGGGCGGCAAAGGCGCCGCCGGTGATGCGAAAGCGTTAAGCGATAAGCTGGCCGTTACTGAGGAAAGCCTCGACGCGACTCGTCGTGACAACGCCGAATTGAAAAGCCGCATGAGCGATCTGCAAAGTCAGCTGGACAAGCTGCAACGCCTGATCGAACTGAAGAACAACCAATTGGCCAAATTGCAGGCCGCAGGCGGAGCGGATGCATCCGCTTCGAGCACTCCGGCGATGTCGGCTGAGCTGGCGGCCAGTCCTGCGGCAACGCCTGCGGACGCGGCTCCGGTCCCTGCGCCAGAGGCTGGCGCACCAGAAGTCGTTCCGGCGCCAGTCGTCGAGCCAACATCCGATGATCAGAAATTCAACGAGCTGCTGACCAATCCGATCCTGCTGGGTCTGGTGGGTGGCGGTGCGGTGGTGCTGCTGCTCTTGCTGCTGTTGCTGGCCCGTCGCCGCAAGGCTCAGCAAGAAGCCGAGAAGCATCTGCGCATGGCCCGTGCCTTGGAGGAGGAGCAAGAGTTCTCCGTCGACCAGGATCTGCCGCCAAGCAGCTTCGAAGGCCTGGAAGTTCCGCCGCCGAGCGTGAAGCTTGCGACCGCGCCAACGCCAACGCCAACGCCTGCACCCGCGCCGGCCCCGGTGATTGCTCCGGTTGTGGTGACGCCGCCGATCGCTGCGCCACTGGTATCGCCTGCGGCCGAGCGTTCCGACCGTTCCGACGACGTACTGGCTCAGGCGCAGTCGCACATTGCCGGCGGTCGTCTGAATCAGGCCGCCGCATTGCTGGAAGACGCTATCAAGCAAGAGCCGCAACGCAGTGACCTGCGCTTGAAGTTGATGGAAGTCTATGGTCAGCAGGGTGACCGCGACGCGTTCGTCGCTCAGGAGCGTCAACTGGTGGCCAACGGCGATAACTTCGCCCGGGTTGAAGAGTTGAAAAGCCGCTTTCCGGCCATGGCTGTTGTGGCGGCCAGCGGTCTGGCTGCCGCCGCCATCGCTGCCGAGCTGGACGCGCAATACGTCAAGGACCTGCTGCTGGACGAGCCGCAAGCCCCGGAGCCGGCATTGTCCGACTTCGACAGCGCCTTCGATCTGAGCCTGGACGATCTGGAGGCGGCTACGCCGATCGCGCCAGTGGTTGCTGCGGAGCCGGAGGTGGAGCCAACGCCCGTACCGGCACCCGCACCCGCGCCAGAAGAGCTGGCTGAATTGGACGAATTCCCGCTGGACGACGATCTGAGCTTTGAGTCGGTGTTGCAGCAACAGACTGAAATCAAGGAAAACCTCGACGATCTGTCGGTCTTCGACCTGGACATGGATCTGGGCGGCGACGCCTCGCCGGCAACCCTGGCCGAAGATGACTTCCTGCTGAGTCTGGATGAAGATCTCAAGGATTTGCCTGTCGCCGAAGCGGCGCCCATGACCGAGCCGACGCTCGACGACCTGGAGTTACCTGCGGATTTTGACCTGTCACTGGCTGATGAAATGGACGCCGCTGCCCCGGATCAGCCTGATGCCTTCGAAAGTGAACTCAACGACGTCAATGCGGAACTGGATCGTCTGTCCCAGAGCCTCGGTGAGCCTAGCTTCACCGAGGAAGACGCTTTGGCCTCCGCGGCTGATGAGCCGGACTTCGATTTTCTCTCCGGCACCGATGAGGTCGCTACCAAACTCGATCTGGCCCAGGCCTACATCGACATGGGCGACAGCGACGGCGCTCGGGACATCCTCAATGAGGTGGTGACCGAGGGCGATGCCGGTCAGAAGAGCGAAGCCAAGGAAATGCTCTCGCGTCTGGCGTGAGTCATCGGTAAGGCATAAAAAAACGGCAGCCCATCGAGGCTGCCGTTTTTGTTTTGGCGAGGATGCGATGATGCCTGTTGGATGGCCTTCGCGGGCAAGCCTCGCTCCTACAGGGGGGTGGGGTTGTCCACATTATTTGTACCCGGCACATCCCTTGTGGGAGCGGGCTTGCTCGCGAAGACGGCGGCACAGTCAATATTGATGCTGTCTCACACGCCGCTTTCGCGAGCAAGCCCGCTCCCACAGTGATCGGGGGTGTCTGTATCATTTGCGCCTGGCACCAATCTCCTGTGGGAGCGGGCTTGCCCGCGATGAGGCCGGAACAGTCCATGGAGATCCCTCTGGCGTCCCCGCCCGACAGCCTTATAATGCATGCCTTTGCGCAGATCAGCAGGCTGTCACCCCTTGGCAAATATAGATAATCCGGCCGCCGAAATGGCGGCCGACGGCTTTTTTCGGATCGCGTTGGGCGTCGAATACAAAGGTTCGCGCTATCGCGGCTGGCAGCGCCAGGCCTCCGGTGTGCTCACGGTGCAGGAAACCCTTGAAAAGGCCTTGTCCAAAGTCGCCGACTCACCGGTGTCGCTGCTCTGCGCCGGGCGTACGGATGCCGGGGTGCATGCCTGCGGTCAGGTAGTGCATTTCGATACCCAGGTCGAGCGTTCGATGAAGGCCTGGGTGATGGGCGCCAATATCAACTTGCCCCACGACGTCAGCGTCAGTTGGGCGAAGGTCATGCCGGCGCATTTCCATGCGCGGTTCAAGGCGATCGCCAGGCGCTATCGCTACGTGATCTACAACGATCAGATCCGTCCGGCGCACCTGAACGATGAAATTACCTGGAACCACCGCCCGCTGGACGTCGAGCGCATGTCTGAAGCCGCTCAGTATCTGGTCGGTACCCACGACTTCAGTGCATTCCGCGCCGGTCAGTGCCAGGCCAAGTCGCCGATCAAGGAGCTGCATCACCTGCGTGTCACGCGCCATGGCAAAATGATCGTGCTGGATATCCGCGCCAGCGCGTTCCTGCACCACATGGTGCGCAACATCGCCGGAGTTCTGATGACCATCGGCGCTGGCGAGCGTCCCGTGGAGTGGATGAAGGAAGTCCTGGAAAGTCGTATCCGTCGTTCCGGCGGGGTAACGGCCCATCCGTTCGGTCTGTACCTGGTCGAGGTCGAGTACCGCGACGAGTTCGAATTGCCTGAACGTTACATCGGCCCACACTTCCTTACCGGCTTCTCGGAACTTGACGGCTGACGCCCTCAAACGCTTTTGTTACCATCCGGGACTTTCCCGGATTTGTCCTGAGGTTCTATCGACATGTCAGCCGTTCGCAGCAAAATTTGTGGGATTACCCGCATAGAGGATGCGTTGGCGGCGGTCGAGGCCGGGGCCGATGCCATCGGTTTTGTGTTCTACGCCAAAAGCCCACGGGCCGTAACTGTCCAGCAGGCGAGGGCGATCATCAAGGCCTTGCCGCCGTTCGTGACCACCGTGGGGTTGTTCGTCGATGCCAGCCGCTGCGAGTTGGGGGAAATCCTCGATGCCGTGCCGCTGGACCTGTTGCAGTTCCATGGCGACGAAACCGCGGCTGAGTGCGAAGGCTGGCGCCGTCCGTACATCAAGGCGTTGCGGGTCAAGGCCGGTGATGACATCGCAGCGGCTTGCGATGCCTACGCCAGTGCCAGCGGGATCCTGCTCGACACGTACGTCGAAGGCGTTCCAGGGGGAACCGGTGAAGCGTTCGACTGGTCTCTGATACCGCAAGGCCTGAGCAAGCCGATCATCCTGGCGGGCGGCTTGACACCGGACAACGTCGCGGAGGCGATTGCCCGGGTTCGGCCTTACGCGGTAGACGTCAGCGGTGGAGTAGAGGCGAGCAAGGGCATCAAGGATCACGCAAAGATTCAGGCATTCATCAAAGCGGTTGTTGGGGCTTGATGTGACGGCTGGCACACTGCCGCCGTCCACAGGCATGGCTGAGGATATTTGGGGTTGTACGCAGGTCGCATCTCGCTGACCCGGCACGCCATCGATCATCGCCACACATATGAATTTAGCTCAAGGGCATACGCGGGGCTGCGAACCAGAGCGTTCGGGCCGCCGGTACTGGAGAAAGAAAGCATGAGCAACTGGTTAGTAGACAAACTGATCCCTTCGATCATGCGTTCCGAGGTCAAGAAGAGCTCGGTGCCTGAAGGTCTGTGGCACAAATGCCCGTCTTGCGAGGCGGTGTTGTATCGTCCGGAGCTGGAAAAGACCCTGGATGTTTGCCCCAAGTGCAACCACCACATGCGTATCGGCGCTCGCGCGCGCATCGACATCTTCCTCGACGCTGACGGCCGTGCCGAACTGGGCGCGGACCTGGAGCCGGTTGACCGTCTGAAATTCCGCGACGGCAAGAAGTACAAGGATCGCCTGACCGCTGCGCAAAAGCAGACCGGCGAAAAAGACGCACTGATCTCCATGAGCGGCACCTTGCTGGGCATGCCGGTCGTGGTGTCGGCCTTCGAATTCTCCTTCATGGGTGGTTCGATGGGCGCCATCGTCGGTGAGCGCTTCGTGCGCGCCGCCAATTACGCCCTGGAAAACCGTTGCCCGATGATCTGCTTCGCTGCCTCCGGTGGTGCGCGGATGCAGGAAGCGCTGATTTCCCTGATGCAAATGGCCAAGACCTCCGCGGTGCTGGCGCGTCTGCGTGAAGAAGGCATTCCGTTCATCTCGGTACTGACTGACCCGGTCTACGGTGGTGTTTCCGCCAGCCTGGCGATGCTCGGCGACGTAATTGTCGGTGAGCCGAAAGCCCTGATCGGTTTCGCCGGTCCGCGCGTTATCGAACAAACCGTTCGCGAAAAACTGCCGGAAGGCTTCCAGCGCAGTGAGTTCCTGCTGGAACACGGCGCGATCGACATGATCATTCACCGTCAGGAGTTGCGTCCGCGTCTGGGCAACCTGCTGGCACAAATGATGGGCCTGCCGACGCCAAAATTCGTCGCCGCGCCGATCGAGCCGATCGTGGTTCCGCCGGTGCCTGCCAACATATGATCCAACGCACCCTTGGCGAGTGGCTCGCCTACCTTGAACAGTTGCATCCTTCGGCCATCGACATGGGGCTGGAGCGTTCGCAACAGGTAGCGTCTCGTATGGGGCTGGGCAAGCCGGCGCCTCGGGTGATTACGGTCACTGGCACCAACGGCAAGGGTTCTACCTGCGCGTTCGTGGCTTCGTTGCTGCGGGCGCAGGGCCTGAACGTGGGTGTCTACAATTCTCCGCACCTGCTGCGTTACAACGAGCGGGTGCAGGTCAATGGCGTCGAAGCCACTGACGCCCAGCTGTGCGAAGCCTTTGCAGCGGTCGAAGCCGGTCGTGGCGACACTTCCCTGACGTACTTCGAAATGGGCACCCTGGCGGCGTTCTGGCTGTTTCAACAGGCAGGGCTTGATGCGGTGGTGCTGGAAGTGGGCCTGGGCGGGCGTCTGGATACGGTCAACGTGGTGGATGCCGATATCGCGCTGGTCACCAGCATCGGCGTCGATCATGCGGACTATCTGGGCGATACCCGTGAGTCCGTGGCTTACGAAAAAGCCGGCATTTTCCGCCAGGGCGCGCCTGCGCTCTGTGGCGATCTGAATCCCCCTCAGCCTTTGCTGGATAAAGCGCGCGAGCTCAATTGCCCGTTTTTCCTGCGTGGACGCGATTTCGACCTGGGTATCACCGATCACAACTGGCAATGGCGTGGCCTTGATGCTCAAGGGCGTGCAGTCGAGTTGCATGATCTGCCATTGCTCGATCTGCCGATGGAGAACGCCGCCCTGGCGTTGCAGGCTTACCTGCTGCTCGGTTTGCCTTGGGTGGATGCGCAGATTATCGAAGCCCTGAAAACGACACGCGTGGTCGGTCGTCTCGATCGCCGTCAGTTCGACTGGCAGGGCAAGCGTCTTAATGTGTTGCTGGACGTGGGGCATAACCCCCATGCGGCAGAGTACCTGGCCCGTCGTCTGGCCAGTCGACCACCGGCCGGCAAGCGTCTGGCGGTGTTCGGGTTGTTGGCGGACAAGGATCTGGATGGTGTTGTCGGTGAATTGAATGCTAGTGTCCAGCATTGGGCTGTCGCCCCTCTGGATTCGCCGCGGGCGCGACCCGTTGAGCAGTTGCACGCGGCGTTGCAGAACCTTGGCGCCTCGGTAACGTCTTATGACAGCGTGGCCGCAGCCCTGGAAGGGCAGTGCGCGCAGGCGACGAGCGACGACGAGATTCTGTTGTTCGGATCATTTTATTGTGTCGCCGAGGCCCTTGAATGGCTGGCCCGGCACTCCACGGAGGAAGCGGCAAATGGCTTTGCTGGATAAGGCGTACAAGCAGCGCATGGTCGGTGCCCTGGTGCTGGTAGCGCTGGCGGTGATTTTCCTGCCAATGCTGTTTTCCCGTCAGGACGAACAGCGCCAGGTGAGGGTCGACGCACCGGCTGCACCGCAAGCGCCGGCTGTGCCGCAAGTGCAGGTCGAACCGGTGGTGGTGCCTGAACCGCAGGCATTGCCGCAGGAGCCAGTGCCAAGCGATGAGGAAATTGCCGCGCAGCAAGCGCCTTCGACACCGATTGCGCCAAGTGCTCCCGTGGCCCCAGCGCCACCGGCTGCCAAACCGGTCACGCCACCTCCGGCGCCCGTCGCCAAGCCTGTACCGGCACCTGCCCAGCCAATCGCTGCTGCACCGACCAAGCCGGCAGCCACCCCAAGCCGCGTTGATGCCAATGGCCTGTCAGTCAGTTGGTCGGTTCAACTGGCCAGTCTATCGAGCCGCGAGAGCGCTGAAAGCCTGCAGAAAACCCTGCGCAGCCAAGGCTATAACGCCTATATCCGTTCCGCCGATGGCAAGAATCGGGTGTTCGTCGGGCCGCTGATCGAGCGCGCGGAAGCCGATCGTCTGCGTGACTTGTTGAGTCGCCAGCAGAACCTCAAGGGGTTTGTGGTGCGTTTTCAGCCTGAGCGCGGTTAAAACTATCGCCTTGATTTGAAAAGCACTGATAATCTCAGCTTACCGACAGCCATGGGCTCTGCTAAAATGCGCCGCCTTATCTGTCTGTAGGCTGCACTGTGCCATTTACCTGGGTTGACTGGGCGATCGTTGCAATCGTCGCCATCTCCGCTTTGATCAGTCTTAGCCGCGGCTTCGTCAAAGAAGCACTCTCGCTGCTGACCTGGATCATCGCAGGAGCCGTTGCCTGGATGTTCGGTGGTTCATTGTCCGAGTACCTCGGCGGATACATCGAAACGCCATCGGCTCGTGTGATCACGGGCTGTGCCATCATGTTTGTCGCCACTTTAATTGTGGGCGCAATGATCAATTATCTTATCGGCGAATTGGTTCGCGTGACCGGGCTATCCGGGACCGATCGATTCCTCGGCATGGCCTTCGGCGCCGCGCGTGGCGTGTTGCTGGTGGTCGTGGCGGTCGGGCTGTTGAGCCTGGGGCCGGTACAGCAGGACGGGTGGTGGCAACAATCACAGCTCGTGCCAAAATTTCTATTGGTCGCAGACTGGTCCAAAAACCTGATTCTTGGGTGGAGCAGTCAGTGGCTTGCCAGCGGAATCAGCGTACCCGCTGATATACCGTTCAAGGAGCACCTCTTGCCGACGGCCAAAACGCCTCAGTGAGTTGTGTTCAGTTCAGATCCATTAAGTAGGGGTTGCGTCGCATGTGTGGCATCGTCGGTATCGTCGGTAAGTCGAACGTCAATCAGGCGCTGTATGACGCGCTAACCGTCCTCCAGCACCGCGGCCAGGACGCTGCCGGTATCGTGACCAGCCATGATGGCCGGTTATTCCTGCGCAAGGACAATGGGCTGGTGCGTGACGTGTTCCATCAACGTCACATGCAGCGCCTGGTCGGCCACATGGGCATTGGCCATGTGCGTTACCCGACCGCGGGCAGCTCGACTTCGGCCGAGGCCCAACCGTTTTACGTCAACTCGCCGTACGGCATCACCCTGGCGCACAACGGTAACCTGACCAACGTTGAACAACTGGCCAAGGAGATTTACGAATCTGACCTGCGCCACGTCAACACCAATTCCGATTCGGAAGTGCTGCTCAACGTGTTCGCACACGAACTGGCCCAGCGCGGCAAGTTGCAGCCGACCGAAGAAGACGTGTTCGCTGCTGTCACCGACGTGCACAACCGTTGCGTCGGTGGTTACGCGGTCGTGGCGATGGTGACCGGTTACGGCATCGTCGGTTTCCGCGATCCGCACGGCATCCGCCCGATCGTTTTCGGTCAGCGTCACACCGACGAAGGCGTCGAGTACATGATCGCCTCCGAAAGCGTTTCGCTGGACGTACTCGGTTTCACCCTGATTCGCGACCTGGCACCGGGCGAAGCGGTCTACATCACTGAAGACGGCAAGCTGCACACCCGTCAGTGCGCGACCAACCCGTCGCTGACTCCGTGCATTTTCGAGCACGTCTATCTGGCGCGTCCGGACTCGATCATCGACGGCGTCTCGGTCTACAAGGCCCGCCTGCGCATGGGCGAGAAGCTTGCCGAGAAGATCCTGCGCGAGCGTCCGGATCACGACATCGATGTGGTCATCCCGATTCCGGACACCAGCCGCACCGCGGCCCTGGAGCTGGCGAACCACCTGGGCGTCAAGTTCCGCGAAGGCTTCGTGAAGAACCGCTACATCGGCCGGACCTTCATCATGCCGGGTCAGGCTGCACGGAAAAAATCCGTACGCCAGAAGCTCAACGCCATCGAACTGGAGTTCCGCGGCAAGAACGTGATGCTGGTGGACGACTCCATCGTTCGCGGCACCACCTGCAAGCAGATCATCCAGATGGCTCGCGAAGCTGGCGCCAAAAACGTCTATTTCTGCTCCGCGGCACCGGCCGTGCGTTACCCGAACGTCTACGGCATCGACATGCCAAGCGCTCACGAGCTGATCGCGCACAACCGTTCGACCCAGGACGTGGCTGATCTGATCGGCGCTGACTGGTTGATCTATCAGGACTTGCCTGACTTGATCGAAGCGGTCGGTGGCGGCAAGATCAAGATCGAGAAGTTCGATTGCGCGGTGTTCGACGGCCAGTACGTCACCGGCGACGTCGACGAGGCTTACCTGAACAAGATCGAGCAGGCACGCAACGATGCCTCCAAGGTCAAGACCCAGGCAGTCAGTGCGATCATTGATCTGTACAACAACTGAGTAACTACCGGCCTGTAGGAGCGAGGCTTGCCCGCGAAGCTTTTGGCGTTCCCAAAGGCCCCTTCGCGGGCAAGCCTCGCTCCTACAATGGTGTCCTGCCTCAAGGCCGGTTTTGTATCTACTACCGAACAAGGCAAGGAGTGACAGCATGAGTCAGGATTGGGATGCCGGTCGGCTGGACAGCGACCTCGAAGGCGTAGCGTTCGATACCCTGGCCGTACGCGCCGGTCAGCACCGCACGCCTGAAGGCGAACACGGTGATCCGATGTTCTTCACTTCCAGCTACGTATTCCGTACCGCCGCCGACGCGGCCGCGCGCTTTGCTGGCGAAGTGCCGGGTAACGTTTACTCGCGCTACACCAACCCGACCGTGCGCGCGTTCGAAGAGCGCATTGCTGCGCTGGAAAGCGCCGAACAAGCCGTAGCCACCGCGACCGGTATGGCCGCGATCATGGCGGTGGTAATGAGCCTGTGCAGCGCCGGCGATCATGTTCTGGTCTCGCGCAGCGTGTTCGGCTCGACCATCAGCCTGTTCGAAAAGTACTTCAAGCGCTTCGGCATCGAAGTCGATTACGTGCCCCTGGCGGACTTGTCCGGCTGGGATGTGGCGATCAAGGCCAACACCAAGTTACTGTTCGTCGAGTCGCCGTCCAATCCGTTGGCCGAACTGGTGGATATCAAGGCGCTATCGGAAATTGCTCACGCCAAGGGCACGATGCTGGTGGTCGACAACTGCTTCTGCACCCCTGCGTTGCAGCAACCGCTGAAGCTGGGCGCGGACATCGTTGTGCACTCGGCGACCAAGTTCATCGATGGCCAAGGCCGTTGCATGGGCGGCGTTGTGGCTGGTCGTAGCGAGCAGATGAAAGAAGTCGTCGGTTTCCTGCGTACTGCCGGGCCGACCCTGAGCCCGTTCAACGCCTGGATCTTCCTCAAAGGTCTGGAAACGCTGAGCCTGCGCATGAAGGCGCACTGCGCCAATGCCCAGCAATTGGCCGAGTGGCTGGAGCAGCAGGACGGTATCGAGAAGGTCCATTACGCGGGCCTTAAGAGCCATCCGCAGCACGAGTTGGCCCTGCGTCAGCAGAAAGGCTTTGGTGCGGTCGTGAGTTTCGAAGTCAAGGGCGGCAAAGAGGGCGCCTGGCGCTTTATCGATGCGACGCGCCTGATCTCCATTACCGCCAACCTGGGCGACAGCAAAACCACCATCACGCACCCGAGCACCACCTCTCACGGCCGTCTCGCGCCGCAAGAGCGTGAAGCGGCAGGGATCCGTGACAGCCTGATCCGCATCGCGGTCGGTCTGGAAGATGTGGCAGACCTGCAAGCCGATCTGGCGCGCGGGTTGGCTGCCTTGTGATCGAGTTGTCGACGCCGACCACGGGTACCCATGGCCGCGTCGCGCTGGTCACCGGTGCTGCGCGCGGCATCGGTCTGGGGATTGCGGCCTGGTTGATCAGTGAAGGCTGGCAGGTGGTGCTGACTGATCTTGATCGAGTACGCGGTTCGAAAGTGGCGAAGGTGCTCGGCGACAACGCCTGGTTCATCGCCATGGACGTCGCGAATGAAGCGCAGGTGGCGCTGGGCGTGGCCGAGGTACTCGGGCAGTTCGGGCGTCTGGATGCGCTGGTGTGCAATGCCGCGGTGGCCGACCCGCACAACATCACCCTGGAAAGCCTCGATCTGGCCTACTGGAACCGGGTGTTGGCGGTGAACCTCAGCGGGCCGATGCTGTTGGCCAAGCACTGCGCGCCGTACCTGCGCGCTCACAGCGGCGCCATCGTCAATCTGGCCTCGACCCGTGCCGGCCAGTCAGAACCCGACACAGAGGCTTATGCGGCGAGCAAGGGCGGCCTGTTGGCCCTGACTCACGCCTTGGCCATCAGCTTAGGGCCGGAGATTCGCGTCAATGCGGTCAGCCCAGGCTGGATCGACGCGCGAGACCCTGCGGCACGGCGTGCCGAACCGCTGACCGACGCCGATCATGCCCAGCATCCGGCGGGCAGGGTAGGGACGGTCGAGGACGTGGCGGCGATGGTGGCGTGGTTGCTGTCCAAGAACGCCGGGTTCGTCACGGGCCAGGAGTTCGTGGTCGATGGTGGCATGACCAAGAAAATGATTTACAGCGAGTAATAGCGCGGGGCGCGGTCTCCAGCATTGATGTTGAATGTACCGCCATCTCGCGAGCAAGCCTGCTCCCATACTGAATTTATGTCGATCACAAACCTGTGGTCCGCCGCAGATCCAGTGTGGGAGCGGGCTTGCTCGCGAAAGCGGTCTGACTGTGTAAGACACAATTTTGTCTTTTTCAGAAAAACTTCAAGCAGGGTATTGACTTAGCTTCGGTACCTGCGTAAATTTCGCGGCCTCGGAGATGCAAACGGGTGATTAGCTCAGCTGGGAGAGCGTCTGCCTTACAAGCAGAATGTCGGCGGTTCGATCCCGTCATCACCCACCACTTCCGAGAGTCTTGCGAAAGCAAGATGGAAGCTTTAAAAGCCTCCACCGACGCGCAGCGGTAGTTCAGTCGGTTAGAATACCGGCCTGTCACGCCGGGGGTCGCGGGTTCGAGTCCCGTCCGCTGCGCCATATTTTCCGAGTCAGGTTTTCCTGGCTCGAGATTGAAAAGCCTCGAAGCTTTCCAGTCAGACGAGTTACTTGGGCGAAAGTCCAAAGCGATACGCAGCGGTAGTTCAGTCGGTTAGAATACCGGCCTGTCACGCCGGGGGTCGCGGGTTCGAGTCCCGTCCGCTGCGCCATATCTGCTTCAAGGCCCACTGAACGCCTTGGAGCTACGAAGCAAGCCGCTGGTAAAGCCAGTGTCTGTTTCGAGTCGATAGCAAAGACCCTGGTCGAAAGACCGGGGTTTTTTGTGTCTGCGATTTGGCTTTTCCTCTCTCATGTCCTTCCCGCCCAACCTTTCTGCGCCCCAATTGCATAAAGGACTTGGTTCACAGCTCCGACATTAATTAGAATCACTCTCATTTACGATAACTCCTTGGCACAGGGCTTCTTGAGATGAGTGATGCAGCGATGCCGAAGGAGCAAACCTTCCACGACCTGTACCGCGATCACCGTGGCTGGCTGGAAGGCTGGTTGAGAAGACGCATGGGCAATGGCTGTGATGCGGCGGACCTGAGCCAGGATACGTTCCTGCGTTTGCTCGCCAGCTCTCAACGAATTGCCGATCTGCAAGAGCCCCGTGCCTATCTGCTGACCGTGGGCAAACGCCTGCTGAGTAATTTCTATAAACGTCGAAGCCTCGAGCAGGCTTATCTGACGGCACTGGCGGCGTTGCCGGAAGACTGTGTGCCGTCGCCCGAGCAGCGCTGGTTGTTGCTCGAAACCCTGCAAGCCCTGGATGAACTGCTCGATGGACTGCCGGCGGCGGTGCGTAGGGCGTTTCTCTGGAGTCAGCTGGAAGGCCTGAACTATCAGCAAATCGCCGAGCGCCTGCAGGTATCGGAGCGCACGATCAAACGCTACATGGCGCAAGCCTATGAGCATTGCTTGTTGGTGGAACTGTGAACAGTTCGGTGCCCGATGCCCGTCAGGCAGTGCGAGCTGCCGCGCAGTGGCTCGCCTTGCTGGAGTCTGGAAGTGCCAACGAGCAGGATCGAGCGAATCTGCAGCGTTGGCGCGACAGTTGCGTCAGTCACGAGCAGGCTTGGCAGAAGGCTCAAGCCTTGCGTCAGCGGTTTGCCGATCTGCCTTCAGCGTTGGCGCTCAAAAGTCTGGATCGCCCCGATCCGGGTCGGCGTATGGTGCTCAAGCGTGCATTGGGTGCGGTGGCGTTGGTGCCGGCGGCTTGGCTGATCAGCCGACAATTGCCTTTGGATGTCTGGCGAGCCGATCTGCACACGGCCATTGGGGAGCGCAAACAGCTGCAACTCGCTGATGGCAGTTCCTTGCAACTCAACACGGCCAGTGCCGTCGATGTGGATTTGCAGAGCCGTCGCTTGAAGCTGATTGAGGGCGAGCTGTCGCTGAAGGTCCCGAGTGCATCGCCGCTGACGATCCAAACGAAGTTTGGACAGATCATCGTCAGCCAAAGCGAAGTCTGTGTTCGTCAGGAAGCGCGCGGTTGCCGCGTATCGGTGTACAGCGGCGCCGTGCAATTGCAGCCATTGCAGGGGCCGGTGTCGGCTTTGCGAAGTGGTCAACAAGTCAGTCTTCAAGCCGTCGGCGTCGGGACGATCAGCCCATTCGATGTGCTTGCGCCGGGTTGGCGAGAGGGCGTGCTGATGGCGAAAAACCAGCCGCTGGGAGATTTCCTGCGCGAACTCGGCACTTATCGACCGGGTGTGCTGCGTTGGGAGCCGGAGCTTGAAGCGTTGCGTGTCACCGGCAGTTTCCGTCTGGACGACACCGATCGCGTCCTCGCGTTGCTCGCGGCCAGTCTGCCGCTGGAGGTGCATTCACGTACCCGTTATTGGGTGACGTTGCTGCCGCGCAAAAAAAGTGTGTGAAGCCTGTCCCCTTTTTTCGGCTCGCTTGTCATTCAAGGCATGTGAACGAATCAAGAGAACTCTATCAATGCCCGCAGTAATACCTTGCTGTCCGCGTCCGGCTACTTCCCGCCTGCGTCCGTTGTTGCACCTGAGCCTGATGCTGGGCCTGAGTGCCAGTCCGTTATTCATCACAGCCAGTTGGGCCGAAGACAGTGCCCGGCGCAATTATCAGGTGCCTGCCGGCAGCCTGAGCGATGCGCTGACCCGATTTGCCGGTCTGTCTGGCGTCAATCTCTCGGTAGACCCGGCGCTGGTGGGTGGTCGCACCAGTCCTGGTCTTTCCGGCGAATTCGCGGTCGAGGAGGGCTTTGCCCGGCTGTTGCAGGGGTCCGGTCTGCAACTGCAGCCGGTGGGCGAACAGGCCTACATCCTGACCCCGGCGCCAGAAGGCAGCAGCCTGCAACTGGCCCCCACTTCGATTCTCGGTGCCACGGGCGGGGCGGACGGCGAGGTGTATGCCGGCGGCCAGGTCGCACGCCGCGGTTCACAAGGTTTGCTGGGCTCGAAAGACTTCATGGAAACGCCTTTCAGTATGACCACCTACACCGGTGAGACGGTCAAAAACCTGCAGGCTCGTACCTTGGGCGATCTGATCGCCAGCGATCCTTCGGTTCGCGCCACCAACCCGGCGGGTGGGCGTTATGAGCAGTTCACCATTCGCGGGCTCAGCCTGTTCAACAGTGATGTCGCCTACAACGGTCTCTACGGCGTCCTGCCGACCTATACGATCGACATGGAGATGGCCGACCGCGTCGACATCATCAAAGGCCCGAGCCAGCTCATCAACGGCATATCGCCGCGGGGCAGTGTGGGTGGCGGGATCAACGTGGTGCCCAAGCGCGCGACCGACAAGCCCATCACTTCGTTCACCGGTAGCTACGCTTCCGACAACCAGGTCGGCGGTGCCGTGGATGTTGGTCGGCGCTTTGGTGAGGACAACAAGTTCGGTATTCGCTTCAACGGCGTGAAGCAGTCCGGCGACACCGAATGGGATCACCAGAGTGTCGATCGCGAGATGGCCGTGCTGGGCCTGGATTTTCGCGGTGAACGCCTGCGACTCTCGACGGACATCGGGCGCACCGAGCGTGATACCGACGCCCCGCAGGAGCGCGTGCAGGTCGGCGCCAATGCCAAGGTGCCGAATGCGAACGATGTGCGCGACAACTATGCGCAGCCCTGGAGCAAGGCGAGTACCAACGACACGTTCGGGGCGGTGAACGGCGAATTCGATGTCAGCGATTCTGTCATGCTGTACGGCGGTGTGGGCGCGCGTAAAAGCAACCATGACTTCCTCCGGCATGCCGTTGCGGTCACCAACGACGCCGGCGATTTCAGCGTTCAGCCGCGTGACTTCACCCGTGACGAAAATGTCCGGACGGCCACGGCAGGGGTGCGCAACTGGTTTCATACCGGCCCGGTGAGCCATGAAGTCAATCTGGCCGCCAGCTATTTCTACATGGACTTCGAAAATGGCGGCGCCCGTTATGCCGCGGCCCGCAGCAACCTCTACGACCCCGTGGAAACACCAACACCTGTCAGACCCACTCGACTCGATTCGAAGGTCTACACCGAAAACCGCTTCAGCGGCGTGGCGTTGTCCGACACTCTGGGCTTCTTCGATGACCGGCTTTTGCTGACCCTCGGCGCCCGCTGGCAGCGCGTGAAGGTTGACGACTGGACGGATAACGTCAAAGGCGCCACGGCCTATGATGAGGAAAAGGTTTCTCCGTCAGGCGGCATCCTGTTTAAGGCAACCGATAAGCTGTCGCTGTATGCCAACTACATGGAGGGCCTGAGCCAGGGCAAGATCGCGCCGTCGACCTCTGTGAACGAGGACGAGATATTCCCGCCGTTCATCAGCCGTCAGGTCGAGGTTGGCGCCAAGTATGACGCGGGTGCGTTCGCCGTGACTGCCGCGGTGTTCCGGATCAAGCAGCCGGCCTATGAGACCAACGCCACGACGCGGGTTTTCGGCCCGAACGGCAAGCGTGAGAACACGGGTGTGGAGCTGAGTGTGTTCGGTGAACCGCTCAAAGGCTTTCGCCTGCTAGGCGGTGTCATGTACGTCGACAGCGAGTTGACCAATACCACCAATGGCACCTATGACGGCAACCGGGCACCGGCTACGCCGAAATACAACGTCAACCTGGGCGCCGAGTGGGACGTACCGACCATGCAGGGCCTGACCCTGACCAGCCGGGGCCTCTATTCCAGCTCGCAGTATCTGGACCAGTCCAACAACAAGGAAATCGACGCCTGGGAGCGTTTCGACGTGGGTGCACGCTACGCGTTCAAGATCGATGAAAAGAACATCACTCTGCGTGCCAATGTCGAGAACGTGGCGGACAAACGCTACTGGAGTTCGGCCGGGGCCTCGGATGACAGCGAGCCTGGCTTGACGTTGTCGACCCCACGCACCTACCTCCTTTCGGCGACGGTCGACTTCTGAATCAGGGAAGGGCGCGCGTTCAGCGTAATGCCAGTGAGTGAACCGCTTTTCGTAGGAGCCAGGCTTGCCGGCGAAGGCGTACGTAATGACGCCTTCGCTGGCACCTTTTCACCTCTATCGATCAGTATCCGAACTTGTCCCGCAATCCGTAATACCAGGCGCCCAACGCAGCGAACGGTGTACGCAGCAATTGCCCGCCAGGGAATGGGTAGTGGGGCAAGTCGGCAAAGGCATCAAAACGCTCAGCCTGACCGCGCAATGCTTCGGCCAGTACCTTGCCCGCCAGGTGCGTATACGTTACGCCGTGGCCGCTGCAACCCTGGGAATAGTAGATGTTGTCGCCCAGCCGTCCGACCTGGGGAAGTCGCGACAGGGTCAGCAGGAAATTACCGGTCCAGGCGTAATCGATTTTCACATCCTTGAGCTGCGGGAAGGCCTTGAGCATCTTCGGTCGAATGATCGCCTCGATGTTCGCCGGATCGCGTGCGCCATAGACCACACCGCCGCCGAAAATCAGGCGTTTGTCAGCGCTCAGGCGGTAGTAATCAAGCAGGTAGTTACAGTCTTCGACGCAGTAGTCCTGAGGCAACAGGCGCTTGGCCAATTCATCGCCCAAGGGTTCGGTGGCGATCACTTGAGTCCCGCAGGGCATCGACTTCGCCGCCAGCTCCGGCACCAGGTTGCCGATGTACGCGTTGCCGGCGACGATGATGAATTTGGCCCTGACCTTGCCCTGAGGCGTATGCACCACCGGATTGGCGCCGCGCTCGATGCGCACCGCTGGCGACTGCTCGTAAATGGTGCCGCCCAGCGACTCCACGGCTGCTGCCTCGCCCAAGACAAGATTGAGCGGGTGAATATGCCCGCCGCTCATATCGAGCATGCCGCCGACGTATTGATCGCAAGCCACCACTTCACGGATGCGTCGCTGATCCAATAGCTCAAGTTGCGTATGACCGAAGCGCTCCCACAGGCGCTTCTGGGATTCCAGATGGCCCATCTGCTTGGCGGTAATGGCGGCGAACACACCGCCGTCCTTCAGGTCGCACTGGATGTTGTATTTGGCCACCCGCTCACGAATGATCCGCCCACCCTCGAACGCCATTTGGCCCAATAGCTGAGCTTGCTTGGGGCCGACAGTCCGCTCGATCACATCGATATCGCGGCTGTAGCTGTTAACGATCTGGCCACCGTTGCGCCCTGATGCGCCAAATCCCACTTTGGCCGCTTCCAGGACCGTTACCCGAAAACCGTTCTCCAGCAGGAACAGGGCAGAGGACAGGCCGGTATAACCGGCGCCGATGACACAGACATCAGTCTCTGCATCATCCTGCAAGGCCGGGCGCGGCGGCGCTACATTGGCCGACGCAGCGTAATAGGACTCTGGGTAGGGAGTGTTCGCCATCCTGCAGCCTCTGTTTAATATATTTTACGAGTGCATCGATCCTACCCGAGTTAAAAAACCACCGCCAGCCAGCGGAAAATCTTCTTTGCCACAGCAAAATTAAATATTTTGCATATTCATAGGGTTAGGTGAAAAAAAGGTGTTGACACCCCTTCGGAATTCCGTAGAATGCCGCCTCACAGCAGGCACGTAGCTCAGTTGGTTAGAGCACCACCTTGACATGGTGGGGGTCGTTGGTTCGAGTCCAATCGCGCCTACCAAACAAAATCCGCTCTGCTGGGCGGTCTAGAAGGGCTCACCGAAAGGTGGGCCCTTTTTTGTTGTCTGTGTCCCGTCCTGAATAAGGTTTACACCTTCTGATCCGTTTTTCAGGAGGACGTAATGAAATCAGCAAAAAGGCGTAGTCAGCGCGACTACACGCTGACCTTTAAATTGTCGGTCGTCGATCAGGTCG
>NZ_JAHUWR010000011.1:0-170416 GCF_019218905.1 Pseudomonas sp. PDM24
TCGTGGGCTATCACGTCCATGAAAGCCTGCACACCGAGTCGGTAGCACACGCACTGCGCCGGGCGGTAAAGCACCGTCGAACGGAGCAGTCGCTGGTTCATCACTCGGATAGAGGCAGCCAGTATTGAGTCCCGTCCTGAATAAGGTTTACACCTTCTGATCCGTTTTTCAGGAGGACGTAATGAAATCAGCAAAAAGGCGTAGTCAGCGCGACTACACGCTGACCTTTAAATTGTCGGTCGTCGATCAGGTCGAAAAAGGCGAGCTGAGTTATAAAGAGGCTCAGGAGCGCTACGGGATTCAAGGCAAAACGACCGTTCTGACGTGGTTACGCAAGCATGGTCGGCAGGATTGGAGCCCAGGCACATACATTGGCTCGCCGAGGATGGGGTCTATGCCCGACAAAAACCGACCATTAACGCCAGAGCAACGCATCAAAGAGCTGTCCCGTCCTGAAACAGGTGTAAACCTATTTCAGGACTAGACACTGTGATTTAACTTGAGCCGATGGCGCCACCTCCAGCGAACATAGTTTCTGAACTAACACAGCCATAACCGTCTATACATTGCAGGGGGCATCCCCTTTCTGAGAGAACGGATATGTTTAGATCTCGCTCGTTGATTGCCGCTATGACGTGTCTTGCCTTGGCGTCCGGTTCAATGACTGCATTGGCCGACCCGGGAAACGGGAAGGGCCAGGGAAGCGGCAAGGGAAATCCACAAAACATCCAGGACCATGGCAACGCCAGCCATGGAAACAAAGGCAAAGGTTCAGGGGGTGACGATTGGAGTCACGGCCCTAGCATCAATCACGGAAGTGTCCTTGGAATCGTGGGTGGTTATCGCGACTATTGGAGCCCTGGGCCCGCCTTGCCACCCGGCATTCAAAAAAATCTCGCCCGCGGAAAACCGCTACCGCCGGGGATCGCCAAAAAACTCGATGGCCGATTACTCGGCAGGCTTCCGCATTACGATGGCTACGAGTGGCGCCAGGCTGGCACTGACTTGATATTGGTGGCCATCGCTACCGGGATCATCTACGAAGTTCTCAATGGCGCATTCGATTGATAATGAAACTGACCAATTCAATCGTGTCCTCGCAGCATAACGACCTGTAAATCACGGGAAGCAATGTGCATTGTTCGATAACTGCACATTGCCTGCCGTTGGTCGTTGACCTTTGAACTGTGTGCCGCCGAAACAGTCAATTACTCCGTGCAATATCAACCACACGGAATCTCCCCATGTTATTAAAAAACAAGAGTTTTGCAGCCGTCATGTCATGCGTGATGATGCTCGCAGCCGCCCCCTTATTGCCCGCTGACCTGTCCATCATGAGTTCCGCCTATGCGAAGGATGGTGGTGGTGGTGGTGGTGGTGGTGGTGGTGGTGGTGGTGGTGGTGGTAACGGCGGCGGCAATGGTGGTGGTAACGGTGGTGGCAATGGTGGCGGTAATGGCAGTGGCCACGGTGGTTCCGGCCATTCCGGCGGCGTCAGCAATGGCCACGGCAATGGCTTGAGCAGTGATCACGCAGGCAAAGCTGTACGCGACCGTGGTCTCAGTGGCAACCACTACGGTAATGATCGTAATGGTGATAGCGGCCATGGTTCGGTGACTTCGGGCATTGCGAATTCCCGGGATACGCGAGGAGTAACGAAGGCTTCTGCCATTTCGGCCTCTACGCCTGGCGATCACAATGCTAAAGGACTAAGCAACGCTCGCACTTCGACTTCAAAAAGAACGGATTAAGTCCAGGTTCTCAAAGCCGGGTATCCATCAGGAGCCCGGCTTTTTTGTGCCCGCTATTTGCCAATTCTGTCTGGCGTTGAAGCCTCCGGCATACTGATCACCCTGGCGGTGGTGATTGCGGATAATCAGCGGAGCCGCGTGCGTGGGCAAATCCCCGCCGATGAACTACTACTGTAGGGCTGTTTCAACTTCGTCTGTAAGGAGTATGTCGATGCTGGCTCACTGGTTTCTGGCGGTGATTCACCTCTTGGCCTTTTCGCTAGGCTTCTGGGCGGTACTGACCCGCGGTACGGCTTTACGTCGTCTGATTGCCGGAACAGGGGAGGCGCGCAGCGTTTTGGTTGCGGATAATCTGTGGGGGATCTCTGCAGTCATTCTCTTGGTCACGGGAGGGATGCGAGCTTTTGGTGGGTATGAAAAAGGCACTGATTACTATCTTCACCAACCGCTGTTTCATCTCAAAATGACGCTCTTCGTCCTTATCCTGTTGCTTGAAATTGCGCCGATGGTGACGCTGATCAAATGGCGGATTGCGCTGGGGCGTAGGGCGGCTATCGATACCGGGCGCGCAACGCTGTTTGCCCGTATCAGTCATATCGAAGCGCTGCTGCTGGTGCTGATGGTCGTAGCTGCCACGGGCATGGCGCGTGGGGTAACGTTTGGTTAGCCAGGAATGAGGAAGCTCTTTCTCGCTGCAAATCCGAAACGTCTGACAGTCATGGCATGAGATGGGCGGTAGTATCGGCTCCACGTTGCGACGGTATCGCAAAGAGGCTGGGCAGAGGGCGATGCGGTGCTTGAATCTTTAGCCAGCCGTTATTCGAGGCAGAATGGGCTGGCTACTGACCACAGCAGGATTCAGGGTGTTTGCGGTTTGTCTGGGGCGGTCAGGCCGGCCTGAATGCGTTGGTAGATTTCTTCGCGATGCACCGCAACGTCTTTCGGGGCGTTGATGCCAATCCTGACTTGCTGGCCGCTAACGCCCAGAATGGTGATCGTAATATTGTCACCGATGTTTATGCTTTCACCGACTTTGCGGGTGAGTATCAGCATGGTTTTCTCCTTGATTGCTTTGTGGGGCACCTGATTCGGACAGTGCAGAGGTCGGTATAGGTATAGATTAGTGCGAAGTCTCGCAGTTTGGGTGCCTCTTTCTGACGCGCAGATGCTGCATTAATTCCCAAGGCGTAACTATACAGAGGCCGCAACCATCATTCTCGTTGTTTTGCGCCCATTTTGCGGCGCTTGAACAGGATCCATGAGTGTTAAAATCGCCGCTTTCAGCATTCAGAGGGAAGCGTTGTGCGCAAAATGGCCTTGGTAATCGCAGTATTGACGTTGGCCGGGTGCGGTGAGGGTAAGGGGGTTGACGCTCAAAAGCCGCAACCGGCAGTCGCCTCCGTGCCCGCAGCGACAACCGGTCCACAATGGGACGTCGAGGTGCGCGGCGAAACCCCCCAGGCGGTCAGCGACCTGAGCGGCTGGTTGATTGAGCATAGCTTCGTTTCCAGCGTCATCAGGGAGAATGGAAAGGTTCGTATCCTGATAGGGCCGTTCAATTCGAAAACCGAGGCACAAGCCAAGCAAGCTGAGGTGACGGCAGCGCTTACCCGGGCAAAGAAAAGGAATATCGAGTCGCTGGTGGTCGAACATCCGACGGCTCAATAAACAAAAAACAGCGGTTAGAAACGAACAAAGGCCTGGGGTGTAACGCCCCAGGCCTTTGTGTTTTCAGCGGCCGGTCAGCCGCAGGTTTTCATGTCCACCGGGCCGACAAACTCGTTGCCGCGCCCCATCACGCACGCAACGCTCTGATTGCGTTGACGTTCCCAGGCCTGTACCGGATAGGTTTTATTCCAGGCTTCATACAGTTGCCGATCCTGTTTTGACAGGCGCAAGCCGTATTGCTTACTCATGTAGAAATAAGTCCGGGCGATCATGCCGCGAATGGAAGGGCGGGGCATGACCTTCTTTGCCTTGAAGTCGACCTGTGTCAGGCACGAACCGTATTGACCGGTTTGCACGGGCAACCAGCCGAAGCTGAAGTTGCTGCGATCGCCATTCACCTCGCCGATGCTCGGCACCAGATTGTGCAGATCGGCCTCGGCTTTCTGATAGGTCGGGTCGTACCGTGTGCAGTTCTTGCGACCGCCTTGTTGCCAGCATTCGCGCTGATGGCCGATCTGCCAGGCCGGGACAATGTGTTCCCACTCGATGCGCGAGGCGCGTTTGGCGTTTTTGCGCGGCACATAGCCGCAGGCGGCCAGGTCCACGCGGTTGCCGGTGTATTTGCAGCCGCAATAAAACTCGGTGGATTGCGGGGCGTACAACTTCCACGCGACTTTCTTGGCTTCGTTGAAGGTGCGTGGGGCGCCAGCCTGGGCGCCGAGGGTGATGAACAGCAGCAGTAAAGCAAACCAGCGGACACTCATTGACTCAGTCTTCCTTTGGCACAACCCAGAAAATCTGCACACCGCCATCGTCGCGATGGGCGAGGGTGACGTTATCGTTCTCGTCGATTTCTTCGAGCAAGCGTTCCCACTCATCCACCGGTTCATCTGGAAGACGGAAGATCAGTGCTGCTTTGGCTTTTTGAGCGGTGGGGGAATTGATGATTTTCTGAACGCGCATACCCAGGCGTTCATAGGTATCAGGAGAGACAGAGGGAGTGGCCACGGAATTATCCTTATTAAGCTGTACGGGCATACAGTATTTAACTGTAAGCATTTTCGCAACTGCTTAAAATTCAAGAAAATCCTCTGACAGTAGTTTTTTCCGTTTGATGTAGGACGATGGGAAATTTTCTATCGGAATAGGTCGTGAACCACTCACCAAGGCTGGCGAGTGGTGGCAGCGATGCCCGACCAGAACAGGTCGGGCGAGGGCGGATCAGTATTCCCAGAACATCCGTTGCAGCTCTTTGCTGTCGTTGGTCTTGGTCAGCGCGACCATGGCCAGGATGCGGGCTTTTTGCGGGTTCAGGTCGTTAGCCACAACCCAGTCGTACTTGTCGTCAGGCTGTTCGGCGTTACGCAGTACGAAACCACCGGCGTTGACGTGGGAAGAACGAATGATTTGTACGCCGTCCTTGCGCAGGGCTTGCAGGGCGGGAACCACGCGGGACGAGACCGAGCCATTGCCGGTACCGGCGTGGATGATGGCTTTGGCGCCCGATTGAGCCAGGGCTTTGTAGGCGGTGTCGCTGACGTTGCCATAGGAATAGGCAATGTCGACGTCAGGCAGGCTCTTGATGGTTTTGATGTCGAATTCCGAATCCATGGTGTGGCGCTTGGCTGGCAAGCGGAACCAGTAGGATTTGCCTTCGACCACCATGCCCAGTGGGCCCCAGGCACTTTTGAATGCCTCGGTCTTGATGTTGATCATTTTGCTGACATCGCGACCCGACTGGATTTCATCGTTCATGGTCACCAGTACGCCTTTGCCGCGTGCGTCTTTACTGCTGGCCACGGCGACGGCGTTGTAAAGGTTCAGCATGCCGTCGGCCGACATGGCGGTGCCAGGGCGCATAGAGCCTACGACGATGATCGGCTTGTCGGTTTTTTCCACCAGATTGAGGAAGTAAGCGGTTTCTTCCAGCGTGTCGGTGCCGTGGGTGATGACAATGCCATCGACGTCTTTGCTGTCGGCCAGTTCAGCCACGCGACGGCCCAGTTGCAGCAGGTTGTCGTTGGTGATGCTTTCGGATGCGATCTGCATGACCTGTTCGCCGCGAACGTTGGCCAATTGGCTTAGTTCCGGAACCCCTGCGATCAGCTGTTCGATACCGACTTTCGCCGCTTGATAGGTGGCGCTGTTGGCGGCACTGGCACCCGCGCCGGCAATGGTGCCGCCAGTGGCCAGGATCACCACGTTTGCCAATTTCTGTTGGGTTTCGACTTCTTTTGCCTGAAGGGCGGTGGGCAGAAGCAATAGCAGGGCCAAAGCGCCCGGAATAAAAGTGTTGAAGGCAGATTTCATTATTGTTTTCTCTCGTAGTGAAACGTTGCGGATGCAGGTTCATCTAGACACGCCCCCAAGCAGATCTGAACGCCGGGGGTGTAGGAGAAGAGCAGGATCTGTACCAGCCTGATATTCAACAATAAGATCTTTTAACCATATGATTTTTATATGAATTATTGAAGCGTCTGGAAAAGTTTTCGCATTTGGGTGTCCGGGTTTCCGAACATATGTAGCTTTTACGTTCGGCTCTCCGACCCTCATTGAGACAGTCGACTTGCAAAATCGGAAATCAGTGCTAAAGAAACCCCCGTGCAGGTCGATGCTCCTCTAAAGGGATCTTTTCCAGGAGTTCATATGTCGTTTACTGTCGGTTTTCCAAATGCAGGTGCCATCACTATCGCGGGCAAGTCTCCGGCGACTATCAACGCCTTGAGTGAAGCGACGTCCGACGCCTCGGCCCAAGCGCTGGGTGAAGAGGCGGGTAGTGACAACCAAGTCAGAACCGGTGGCGGTGCGCAGGCTCAGGGCGAAAGCAAATCCGAAAAAAGCAGCAATCAAAGTATTGCGGTGCAGGTGCTGCTCAAGCGCATGCAGGAACTTCAGCAGCAACTGCGCGAACAGCAACAACAATTGGCGGCCGCTCAGGCAGCGAATTATCCGACCCCGGAAGCCAAAGCCACCGCTGTCATGTCGATTCAGGGGCAAATCGCCGATACCAGCGGTGCGCTCGCGCAAGTGACAGGCAATCTGGTCAAAGAGCTGGCCAAGGGTTCCAGCAGCGGCAATCTGGTCAGCACTACGGCGTGAGCAGGGTTGGCTTTTGCCTGTCGGGACACAAAACGGGTCGTTGACAAATCTCGATAGGGTTCGCATAGTTCGGTCTACGCAAACGTTTGCGCGGTCGCCCTTGATGGCTTGATCCCGTAAGGGCAGAGTCCAGCGCAAGCGTTGCTCAGAATAATCATAAGATCGGAGTGAACCCATGAAGCTGCCATTCGCTGGACGTCTTCTCGCTGTCGCAATGCTGGCTGCCGCATCCGCCGCGTTGCCCGTCTCTTCGGCTTTCGCCGAAACCCCTGAAAAACCTAAAGTCGCATTGGTCATGAAATCCCTGGCCAACGAATTCTTCCTGACCATGGAAGACGGCGCCAAGGCTTACCAGAAAGACCACTCCGGCGACTTCGAGCTGATCTCCAACGGCATCAAGGACGAAACGGACACGGCCGGCCAGACGCGCATCGTCGAGCAAATGATTTTGTCCAAAGTCAACGCATTGGTCATCGCTCCGGCAGATTCCAAGGCCATGGTTCCGGTCATCAAGAAAGCGGTCGATGCCGGCATCACCGTGATCAACATCGATAACCAGCTGGACCCGGCCGTGGTCAAAAGCAAAAACATCACGGTTCCATTCGTAGGCCCGGATAACCGCAAAGGCGCGCGTCTGGTGGGTGAGTACCTGGCCAAACAGCTGAAGGCTGGTGACGAAGTCGGCATCATTGAAGGCGTTTCCACCACCACCAACGCGCAACAGCGCACGGCGGGCTTCAAGGATGCGATGGAAGCGGCGCAGATCAAGGTCGTGTCCCTGCAATCCGGTGATTGGGAAATCGACAAGGGCGGCAAGGTTGCCTCGTCGATGCTCAGCGAATACCCGAACATCAAGGCCCTGTTGGCCGGCAACGACAGTATGGCGGTCGGCGCGGTATCTGCCGTGCGCGCGGCGGGCAAGGCCGGCAAGGTGCAAGTGGTCGGTTACGACAACATCAACGCCATCAAGCCAATGCTCAAGGATGGCCGCGTCCTGGCCACCGCCGACCAGTTCGCTGCCCGCCAAGCGGTATTCGGCATCGAGACTGCGCTGAAAATCATCAAGGGCGAGACAGTCGATAGCGGCGCCAACGGC
Organism: Pseudomonas sp. PDM24; assembly: GCF_019218905.1. Lineage (NCBI taxonomy): Bacteria > Pseudomonadati > Pseudomonadota > Gammaproteobacteria > Pseudomonadales > Pseudomonadaceae > Pseudomonas > Pseudomonas sp. PDM24. Next base: position 7,615 of record NZ_JAHUWR010000011.1, read on the forward strand.
GTCATCGAAACTCCGGTAGAGCTGGTTACCAAGTAGTCTTTCTGGCGACACAACGGTGCTCGCCTCCTGGGGCGAGCACATGGAGAGTTTTTATGTCCGTTTGCGCCCCGAACGCTGTCCTCTCGGTCAGCGGTATCGGTAAAACCTATGCCCAACCTGTCCTCACCGGTATCGATCTGACGCTGATGCGCGGTGAAGTGCTGGCGCTGACCGGTGAGAATGGTGCCGGTAAAAGCACGTTGTCGAAAATCATTGGCGGACTGGTCACGCCGACCACCGGCCAGATGCAATTCCAGGGGCAGGATTACCGTCCCGGCAGCCGGAGCCAGGCCGAAGAGCTGGGCATCCGCATGGTCATGCAAGAACTCAATCTGTTGCCGACATTGTCGGTAGCGGAAAACCTGTTTCTCGACAACCTGCCCAGCCATGGTGGCTGGATCAGCCGCAAGCAATTGCGCAAGGCGGCGATCGAGGCCATGGCCCAGGTCGGCCTGGACGCCATCGATCCGGATACTTTGGTTGGTGAACTAGGTATTGGTCATCAGCAAATGGTCGAGATCGCTCGCAACCTGATCGGCGATTGCCACGTGCTGATTCTCGACGAGCCGACAGCAATGCTCACGGCCCGTGAAGTCGAAATGCTGTTCGAGCAGATCACTCGCCTGCAGGCTCGTGGCGTGTCGATCATCTACATTTCCCACCGCCTCGAAGAACTGGCAAGGGTGGCCCAGCGCATCGCGGTATTGCGCGACGGCAACCTGGTCTGTGTCGAGCCGATGGCCAATTACAACAGCGAGCAACTGGTCACCCTGATGGTCGGCCGTGAATTGGGCGAGCACATCGACATGGGGCCGCGCAAGATCGGCGCGCCGGCCTTGACGGTCAAAGGGCTGACCCGTTCCGACAAAGTCTGCGACGTGTCTTTCGAAGTGCGCGCCGGTGAGATTTTCGGGATTTCCGGATTGATCGGGGCAGGGCGCACCGAGTTGCTGCGCTTGATCTTCGGCGCCGATACAGCCGACAGCGGCACCGTCGCGCTGGGCGCGTCGGCTCAGGTGGTGAGTATTCGTTCTCCGGCCGACGCGGTTGGTCACGGCATCGCGCTGATCACCGAAGACCGCAAAGGCGAAGGCCTGCTGCTGACACAATCGATCAGTGCCAACATCGCCTTGGGCAATATGCCGGTGATTTCCAGCGGTGGCTTCGTCAACAACGGTGACGAGATGTCTCTGGCCCAGCGTCAGATCAACGCTATGCGCATTCGCAGTTCCAGCCCGACGCAATTGGTCTCGGAATTGTCCGGCGGCAATCAGCAGAAAGTCGTGATCGGCCGCTGGCTCGAGCGCGACTGCACGGTGATGCTGTTCGACGAGCCGACCCGTGGCATCGACGTCGGCGCCAAGTTCGATATCTACGCATTACTCGGTGAGTTGACCCGTCAGGGCAAAGCGCTGGTAGTGGTGTCCAGCGACCTGCGCGAACTGATGCTGATCTGCGATCGCATCGGTGTGTTGTCGGCAGGGCGTCTGATCGACACCTTCGAGCGTGACAGCTGGACCCAGGATGATTTGCTTGCCGCCGCTTTCGCCGGCTACCAAAAACGTGATGCGCTGCTCAACGAAGCAGCGCCTAGGGATCTTCCATGAATACTGCATCTTTGGCCGGCAAACGTAGTGGCAATTTTTACGGCCTCGGCACTTATCTGGGCCTGGCCGGTGCCTTGCTGGCGATGGTCGCGCTGTTCTCGATCCTGAGCAGCCATTTCCTGTCCTACGACACCTTCAGCACCCTGGCCAACCAGATTCCCGATTTGATGGTGTTGGCGGTCGGCATGACCTTCGTATTGATCATCGGCGGTATCGACTTGTCGGTGGGGTCGGTGCTGGCGCTCGCGGCCTCGGCGGTCAGCGTGGCGATTCTCGGTTGGGGCTGGAGCGTCTTGCCTGCGGCCTTGCTTGGCATGGCGGTAGCGGCATTGGCCGGGACAATTACCGGCTCGATCACCGTGGCCTGGCGGATTCCATCGTTCATCGTGTCCCTCGGCGTGCTGGAGATGGCGCGAGGCCTGGCGTATCAAATGACTGGTTCGCGCACTGCCTACATCGGTGATGCCTTCGCCTGGCTGTCCAACCCGATCGCGTTTGGCATCTCGCCGTCATTCATCATCGCCTTGCTGATTATCTTCATCGCCCAGGCCGTGCTGACGCGTACGGTGTTCGGTCGTTACCTGATCGGCATCGGCACCAACGAAGAAGCAGTGCGCCTGGCGGGAATCAATCCGAAGCCCTACAAAATCATGGTCTTCAGCCTGATGGGGCTGTTGGCCGGGATTGCTGCGTTGTTTCAGATTTCGCGCCTGGAGGCGGCGGACCCGAACGCCGGCTCCGGTCTGGAGCTGCAGGTGATCGCCGCGGTCGTGATCGGCGGCACCAGCCTGATGGGCGGACGCGGTTCGGTCATCAGTACATTCTTTGGCGTCCTGATCATCTCGGTACTGGCGGCCGGTCTGGCGCAGATCGGCGCGACCGAACCTACCAAGCGCATCATCACCGGTGCGGTGATCGTGGTGGCGGTGGTGCTCGATACTTATCGCAGTCAGCGCGCAAGCCGGCGGACCTGAGTCATGGCAACAATCAAGGATGTAGCGGCACTCGCGGGCATTTCCTACACCACGGTTTCCCATGTGGTGAACAAGACGCGGCCGGTCAGTGAGGAAGTGCGGATCAAGGTCGAGGCGGCGATCAAAAGTCTCGACTACGTGCCCAGTGCCGTGGCCCGGTCGTTGAAAGCGAAAACCACCGCGACCATCGGCCTGTTGGTGCCCAACAGCCTCAACCCGTACTTCGCTGAATTGGCCCGTGGCATCGAGGATTACTGCGAGCGCAACGGCTATTGCGTCATCCTCTGCAACTCCGACGACAACCCGGACAAGCAACGCAGCTACCTTCGCGTGTTGCTGGAAAAACGCATTGACGGCCTGATCGTTGCCTCAGCGGGGGGGGATAGCGGTCTGGCCGAAGGTCTGGCGGGTGTGCGTACTCCGATGGTGATCGTCGACCGTGGGCTCGAAGGTCTCGATGCCGATCTGGTGCGCATCGATCACGAATACGGTGCCTACCTGGCGACCCGACACCTGCTGGATCTGGGACATCGGGACATCGCCACGATTGGCGGGCCGGGGAGTACCAGCGTGGCGCAGATGCGTCTGGCCGGTTATTGCCGCGCCTTGAAAGAGGCAGGCATCGAAGTGCCGCGCGAGCGCATGCTGGAAAGCGACTTCACCAGCACGGGCGGTTACAACGCCGCCGCGATCCTGCTGGAAAACAACCCGCCCAGCGCGATCTTCGCCGGTAACGACATGATTGGCATCGGTGTGTTGCGCGCCGCCGCCGAGCGCAATATTCGTGTGCCCACCGAGTTGTCGGTGATCGGCTTCGACGATATTCAGATGAGCCGTTACGTCTATCCGGCGCTGACCACCGTTGGTCAATCGATCCTGCAGCTTGGCGAGATGGCGGCCGAAGTGCTGTTGCGCAGGATTGCCACGCCGGATCTGGCAACCGATCAGCGCATCGTGACGCCCAGTATTGTCCTGCGCGAATCGACTGCGCCGCTGGCCAGTACATTCTCCCAATACCGCTGAAATAAAAAGCACCGCAGAAACAGAATTGACGAGTAGTGATGTATGCCAGCAAAAGTAGTGGTAATAGGCAGCCTGAACATGGACCTGGTAACCCGGGCGCCACGGCTGCCCCGTGGTGGTGAAACGCTGATCGGCCAATCGTTTGCTACGGTTTCCGGCGGCAAGGGCGCGAACCAGGCCGTGGCCGCGGCGCGGCTGGGGGCGCAAGTGTCGATGGTCGGTTGTGTCGGCAACGACGCCTATGGCGAAGCGCTGCGCGAGGCGTTGTTGGCCGAGCAGATCGATTGCCAGGCGGTCAGCACGGTCGAAGATTCCAGTGGCGTAGCGTTGATCGTGGTCGATGACAACAGTCAGAACGCGATCGTGATTGTTGCCGGTGCCAACGGTGCGCTCACGCCTGAAGTGATCGACCGTTTCGACGCGGTGTTACAAGCGGCGGATGTCATCATCTGTCAGCTGGAAGTACCGGATGCTACGGTCGGCCATGCTCTGAAGCGCGGTCGTGAGCTGGGTAAAACCGTGATTCTCAATCCGGCGCCGGCCAGTCGCCCGCTGCCGGCGGATTGGTATGCGGCCATCGATTACCTGATCCCCAACGAAAGCGAAGCCTCGGCCCTGAGCGGTTTGCCGGTGGACTCCCTGAGCACCGCCGAAACCGCCGCGGCCCGCTTGATCGCCATGGGCGCCGGCAAAGTGATCATCACCCTGGGTTCTCAAGGATCACTGTTCGCCGATGGCCAACGCTTCGAGCATTTCCCGGCAGCGAAAGTGAAGGCGGTCGATACCACAGCAGCCGGCGATACGTTCGTCGGTGGTTTCGCTGCGGCGTTGGCGGCCGGCAAAAGCGAGGCCGATGCGATCCGTTTCGGCCAGGTCGCCGCAGCGCTGTCGGTCACCCGGGCTGGCGCGCAACCTTCGATTCCCACCTTGTCCGATGTACAGGCCTTTAAAGCACCATGAAAAAGACTCCTTTGCTCAACGTCGCGCTGTCGCGGCTGATCGCCTCCCTGGGCCATGGCGACACGGTGGTGATCGGCGATGCCGGCCTACCGGTTCCGCCCGGCGTCGAATTGATCGACCTGGCTTTGACCCACGGTATTCCAGACTTCGTCAGTACCTTGAAGGTTGTGCTGAGCGAAATGCAGGTCGAAAGCCATGTGCTGGCCCATGAGATTCTGGATAAGAAGCCGTCGGCCTTGAGCGCGCTGGATGAGCTGAATGCCGACGGTGTACTGGGGCGGCGCGAGCTGCTCAGTCATGACCAATTCAAAGTACTCAGCCGACAAGCACGGGCGATTATTCGTACAGGCGAATGTCAGCCGTACTGCAACATCGTTTTGGTGGCTGGAGTAACGTTTTAACTTTCCGTTCTTCCCACGCACAAGGAGTGCCCTATGCAACGCTATGCTCAGAAACTGCGCCATCTGCTTCGGAGTCTGCTGCTTTTGTCCCTGATTGCCACAACTAGCGCCCAAGCGGCGGAAAAGATCGACCTGATCATCGACACCGATCCGGGTGCCGATGATGTGGTCGCCTTGCTGTTTGCCCTGGCATCGCCGGAGGAGTTGAATATTCGTGCGCTGACCACCGTTGCGGGCAACGTGCGTCTGGACAAGACTTCGCGTAATGCGCGTCTCGCCCGCGAGTGGGCAGGGCGCGAGGAGGTGCCTGTTTACGCGGGTGCGCCGAAACCAATGATGCGCACGCCGATTTATGCCGAGAATATCCACGGCAAGGAAGGCCTGTCGGGTGTCACGGTGCACGAACCGAAGAAAGGCCTGGCCGAAGGCAATGCGGTCAATTATCTGATCGATACCCTGAAGACCGCCAAACCCCACAGCATCACCATCGCCATGCTCGGTCCACAGACCAACCTGGCGCTGGCGCTGATCCAGGAGCCCGAAATCGTTCAGGGCATCAAGGAAGTAGTGATCATGGGTGGTGCGCATTTCAATGGCGGCAACATCACCCCGGTGGCCGAATTCAACCTGTTCGCCGACCCTCAGGCTGCGGAAGTGGTGCTCAAAAGTGGCGTCAAGCTGACCTACCTGCCGCTGGACGTGACCCACAAGATCCTGACCAGTGACGCGCGCCTGAAGCAAATCGCCGCTCTGAACAACAATGCCAGCAAACTGGTAGGCAATATTCTCAACGAATACGTCAAAGGCGACATGGAGCATTACGGCATTCCGGGTGGCCCGGTGCATGACGCCACGGTCATCGCTTACCTGCTCAAGCCAGAGCTGTTCACGGGGCGTTCGGTCAACGTCGTGGTTGATAGCCGCGAAGGGCCGACCTTCGGCCAGACCATTGTCGACTGGTATGACGGGCTGAAGGCACCGAAAAATGCCTTCTGGGTTGAAAGCGGCGACGCTCAGGGCTTCTTCGACCTGTTGACCCAGCGTCTGTCTCGTTTGAAGTAAGTCATAGGCCCGCAGGTGTCAGCCTGCGGGTTTTTTGCGCTACTCGGTCTCTGTTGCGCCCTTATAGTCGGCGGGGTACTTCTCGAGAACCTGTTTGATGAATGTCTGTGCGGCTTGTGTTCCCAGTTCCTTGACCAGCAAATCGATACCAATGATTGCCAGCTCTTCCGGGCTACCCGGGCTGTAAGAGCTGTGGCCTTGTGGCCACTTGGCTTTGATGTCGGCGTCGATGCTTACGGTGGTCATGATGGCGCTCGTGAAGTCGGAAAGGCTGAGTATCGAGTTAACCATTTTGCGCGGCGTTTGGCACTCCGACTTAGGCATGAGGGGAGGGCTATGCGACACTTGGTCTTTTACGAATTTTCAAGGACCGTGCTGTGCAGATCGATTTGATCACTCCCGACGGCTTGACCCTCGAAGCGGTGCGTCAGTTGCTGGCCTCTGCCAGCGACGATGAACACACTCAGTTGCGGGTCACCAAGGGCGGTATCGCCTACATTTCCTCGGGTATTGTGGGCGGTACGGACATCGACGGGTTGCTGTTTCGCCTGGAAACCTGGGCCAAGGGTTCCGGTTATGTCGGATTGGTCGCGGCCAGCGACGAGGTCTGGGTGATGCAGATTTTCAATGCGCTCAAGGAGAACTGGCCGAAACCGCCTTTCGACTACATCGACGTCTATTGATCGCCGTTCATATTCAGTCACGATTGAATGATGAACGGCAGGGTGATGCTCAGGCAAACTCGTCGCTGTCCGGATCGAGGGCGGGGCGATGGTACTCATCTTGAAACCAAACGCCGAAATGGCGGTCGCACGATCTCAGCTTAACTATTGAAAAAAGGAGGCTTCATGCCTTGGAAGCTCGCGTCATTGGGTACTTTGTTGGCCGCCACTCTGCTGGCCGGTTGCAGCAGTACGTCTACCGAGTCGGCAAAGGACCCCGTGGCGACCGATACCGGCCACAGCCGTTGTGAAGCCAAAGCTGCCGAATTCACCATTGGCAAAAAGGCTTCGCCCCAATTGCTGGAGCAGGCACGTACCCGCTCAGGCGCGCAGAATGCCCGGTTCCTCAAGCCTGATGACATGGTGACCCTGGAATACCGCTCCGATCGCCTGAACCTGAACACCGACAACAACCTGGTGGTCACCCGCGTCAATTGCGGCTGATTGCTTCAGGCTTTTGTTTCGACCATAAAAAACCCCGTCACATGGACGGGGTTTTTTTAGTGCGCCAGAAAATTACTCTGGGCGGACTTGTGCAGCTTGCATACCCTTTTGGCCTTTCTCAGCCACGAAGGAAACGGTCTGGCCTTCTTTCAGGCTTTTGAAACCGTCGCTTTCGATAGCTTTGAAGTGTACGAACAGGTCGTCACCGCCACCTTGAGGAGTGATGAAGCCGAAGCCTTTTTCATCGTTGAACCATTTAACGGTGCCGGTTTGGCGATTAGACATGGTGTATCTCCAAGAAACATATATTTTCAGTAGTACTGTGCTGCTCAGGCCAACTGGGCACACCGGAGTATCATAGTCGAAATGTTCGCTTTGGGAGCCCCCCGGGTGTGCTGTTTGCCCTTCAGTAGCGTTTGCTTTGTTGCTTCGTGTGGCTGAAAGCCCCGGTTTAAAAGGCTTTCAGCCGAAAGTAAAGACAATAAAAAAAGCTGTAAAACCTGCATAAATCGTACGAAAAAGCTTAAATCCGGCCCTTTTTATCAGTGATGGGCCGAGTCACAAGGACTTTTTTCTCACTTTTTCGCCGGTGCATTGGCCTTGCATTTGGCTATCTGACCCAGCGCCTTTTGTTGCAAATCCGGGCTGGCCTTATTGTCCATCAGAGCCTGAATGTCGCTGGCCGGGTACGATTTGATAGCGTCGGCACCACATGCGCAGTGTGACTTGGCTGCCGCAGCGCCGATCTGCGGAGTGGCCGCCTGAGTGCACTGAGCCATGTATTTCTCGCGCTCGCCCTTTGGCCAATCGGCATGGGCAGCCAGCGGCAGCAACAGGACGACGGGTGCGACGATGGCGAATAAACGATTCAGACGCATGCTGGGATGCTCCTTTTGGGTCAATGTCTTGTTATCTGAGGGGTAAAGCGAGGTTCAAGTTCAGCACTCTGGCATAAAAATGCGTGATTTGCCCCAGCAGAAAACCTTGCCACCGCGACGACCGTTCATCTGTGCTAGCATGCCTCGCTCGGGCGTTTGCAAGCTCCGGATGACCTTCAGTCCCGGCAGCGGCAGCGACTCGAATAACCCTGATTTGAATCCCAGTCACTCTGGTTCGGTTTTCCGGTTGGCCGCAAGGCTCCTGCCGCTGTAAGGCAGGCGTTCGTTATTGAATGGCCTGGATCGGATCTTGTACTGGCTCATCCCAACCCACGTGACCTTTGGTAGGGGTCACCACTAGGAGAGGAGGCGCCATGCCAACTATTACTCTTCCCGACGGCAGTCAACGTTCATTCGATCACCCGGTTTCCGTAGCCGAGGTCGCCGCATCCATTGGTGCCGGTCTGGCCAAGGCCACCGTGGCCGGCAAAGTCAATGGCAAGCTGGTCGACGCCAGCGACATCATCGATAGCGATTCCTCGCTGCAAATCATTACGCCAAAGGATGAAGAGGGGCTGGAGATCATTCGCCACTCTTGCGCCCACCTGGTGGGTCATGCGGTCAAGCAGCTGTACCCGACTGCGAAGATGGTCATCGGTCCGGTCATCGACGAAGGCTTCTATTACGACATCGCCTTCGAGCGTCCTTTCACTCCGGACGACTTGGCTGCTATCGAACAGCGTATGCAGCAGCTGATCGAAAAAGATTACGACGTGATCAAAAAAGTCACTCCGCGCGCCGAAGTGATCGAAGTGTTCAAGGCCCGCGGCGAAGACTACAAGCTGCGTCTGGTCGAAGACATGCCGAACGAGCAGGCCATGGGCCTGTACTATCACGAAGAATACGTCGACATGTGCCGCGGCCCGCACGTGCCGAATACCCGCTTCCTGAAATCCTTCAAGCTGACCAAGCTGTCCGGCGCCTACTGGCGTGGCGATGCCAAGAACGAGCAATTGCAGCGCGTTTATGGCACCGCATGGGCGGACAAGAAGCAGCTGGCGGCTTACATCCAGCGCATCGAAGAAGCTGAAAAGCGCGATCACCGCAAGATCGGCAAGCGTCTGGGCCTGTTCCACACCCAGGAAGAGTCGCCGGGCATGGTGTTCTGGCACCCGAACGGCTGGACTCTGTACCAGGTGCTCGAGCAGTACATGCGCAAGGTTCAGCGCGACAACGGCTATCTGGAAATTAAAACTCCACAAGTCGTTGACCGCAGCCTGTGGGAGAAATCCGGGCACTGGGCCAACTACGCCGACAACATGTTTACCACTCAGTCGGAAAACCGCGACTACGCCATCAAGCCGATGAACTGCCCGTGCCACGTGCAGGTGTTCAATCAGGGCCTGAAAAGCTACCGCGAGCTGCCGATGCGTCTGGCCGAGTTCGGTGCCTGCCACCGTAACGAGCCGTCGGGTGCACTGCACGGCATCATGCGCGTTCGCGCCTTCACTCAGGACGATGCTCACATCTTCTGTACTGAAGAGCAGATGCAGGCCGAATCCGCTGCGTTCATCAAACTGACCATGGACGTCTATGCCGACTTCGGCTTCAAAGACGTCGAGATGAAGCTGTCCACTCGTCCGGAAAAACGCGTCGGTTCCGACGAGTTGTGGGATCGCGCCGAAGCTGCACTGGCTGCAGCCCTTGATAGCGCTGGCTTGCCATACGATCTGCAGCCGGGCGAGGGTGCGTTCTACGGTCCGAAGATCGAGTTCTCGCTGAAAGATTGCCTCGGCCGCGTCTGGCAATGTGGTACCCTTCAGCTCGATTTTAACCTGCCTGTCCGTCTTGGAGCCGAATACGTCTCTGAAGACAACAGTCGCAAGCACCCGGTTATGTTGCACCGGGCGATCCTGGGCTCCTTCGAACGTTTCGTCGGAATCCTGATCGAGCACTACGAGGGTGCATTCCCCGCGTGGCTGGCTCCGACCCAGGCAGTGATCATGAATATCACTGATAAACAGGCTGATTTTGCCGCTGAGGTTGAAAAAACCCTCAATGAAAGCGGATTTCGTGCCAAGTCTGACTTGAGAAATGAAAAGATCGGCTTTAAAATCCGCGAGCATACTTTGCTCAAGGTTCCCTATCTCTTGGTTATCGGAGATCGGGAAGTCGAGATGCAGACTGTCGCTGTGCGTACTCGTGAAGGTGCTGACCTGGGCTCGATGCCCGTCGCCCAGTTCGCTGAGTTTCTCGCGCAAGCGGTTTCCCGGCGTGGTCGCCCAGATTCGGAGTAATTATTATTAAGCGTGAAATGAGACAAGATAAACGAGCTGCACCGAAAGCCCCGATCAACGAGAATATCTCGGCACGCGAGGTTCGGTTAATTGGAGCTGAAGGTGAACAGCTTGGGATTGTGTCAATTGAAGACGCGCTTCTTAAGGCTGAAGAGGCCAAACTGGATTTGGTGGAAATTTCCGCCGATGCAGTACCCCCTGTTTGCAAACTGATGGACTACGGCAAATCGATCTTCGAGAAGAAGAAGCAGATTGCCGCGGCCAAGAAAAACCAGAAGCAGATTCAGGTTAAAGAAATCAAGTTTCGTCCAGGGACGGAGGAAGGGGATTACCAGGTAAAACTGCGCAACCTGGTACGTTTCCTGAGTGATGGGGACAGGGCCAAGGTATCCTTGCGATTCCGCGGCCGTGAGATGGCCCACCAGGAGCTGGGGATGGAACTCCTCAAGCGAGTTGAAGGTGACTTGCTCGAGTACGGTTCGGTCGAACAGCATCCTAAGATGGAAGGACGCCAGCTGATCATGGTCATCGCCCCGAAAAAGAAGAAGTAATCAATAGGGCACGGCAGGCCTTCTGATTATGTTTATCAACTGAATGCGGAGTATCCGAACATGCCAAAAATGAAAACTAAAAGTGGTGCTGCTAAGCGGTTTTTGAAAACTGCTAACGGTATCAAGCACAAGCACGCTTTCAAGAGCCACATCCTGACTAAAATGTCGACCAAGCGTAAGCGTCAACTGCGCGGTAGCAGCTTGCTGCATCCGTCTGACGTGGCAAAAGTCGAGCGCATGCTGCGCCTTCGTTAATTTTAGTCAAGAATAGAGGAAGTAACTCATGGCTCGTGTAAAGCGTGGCGTCATTGCCCGTAAACGTCACAAAAAAATTCTGAAACTTGCTAAAGGCTACTACGGCGCTCGCTCGCGCGTATTCCGTGTTGCCAAGCAAGCGGTAATCAAGGCAGGCCAATACGCCTACCGTGACCGTCGTCAGAAAAAACGTCAGTTCCGCGCTCTGTGGATCGCTCGTATCAACGCTGGTGCACGTATCAACGGTCTGTCCTACAGCCGTTTCATCGCCGGCCTGAAAAAAGCGTCCATCGAGATCGACCGTAAGGTTCTGGCTGATCTGGCAGTGAACGAAAAAGCGGCGTTTGCTGCGATTGTCGAGAAAGCTAAAGCCACCTTGGCTTAAGTACCCCCGACAGTCACCCGGCCTCACCTCTGTGGGGTCAGGTGTTAAACGTCATAAATAGGGGAAGAGCCTTCAAGCTCTTCCCCTATTTTGTATCTGGAGTCTGTACATGGAAAACCTGGATGCGCTCGTCTCTCAAGCACTAGAGGCTGTGCAAAGCGCTGAAGATATCAATGCCCTGGAGCAAATCCGGGTTCACTACCTTGGCAAAAAAGGCGAATTGACTCAGGTGATGAAGACCCTGGGGAATTTACCGGCAGAAGAGCGCCCGCAAGTCGGCGCGCTGATCAACGTTGCCAAGGAGCGTGTCACAGAGGTTCTCAATGCCCGCAAGGCACTGTTTGAAGAGGCCGACCTGGCCGCCAAACTGTCCGCCGAGTCCATTGACGTGACCCTGCCTGGCCGCGGTCAGACCTCCGGTGGTCTGCATCCGGTTACTCGCACTCTGGAACGTATCGAACAATTCTTCACCCACATCGGCTATGGCATCGCTGAAGGCCCTGAGGTCGAAGACGATTACCACAACTTTGAAGCGCTCAACATCCCAGGCCATCACCCGGCCCGGTCGATGCATGACACCTTCTATTTCAATGCCAACATGTTGCTGCGCACCCATACCTCTCCGGTACAGGTCCGCACCATGGAATCGAAACAGCCGCCGATCCGCATCGTCTGCCCAGGCCGTGTGTACCGTAGCGACTCCGATATCACTCACTCCCCGATGTTCCACCAGGTCGAAGGCCTGCTGGTCGATCGCGATATCAACTTCGCCGACCTGAAAGGCACCATCGAAGAGTTCCTGCGCGTGTTCTTCGAAAAAGAACTGGCCGTGCGTTTCCGTCCTTCGTACTTCCCGTTCACCGAGCCTTCCGCCGAAGTCGACATGGAATGCGTGATGTGCAGCGGTAAAGGTTGCCGTGTCTGCAAGCAGACTGGCTGGCTGGAAGTCATGGGCTGCGGCATGGTTCACCCGAACGTGCTGCGCATGTCCGGGATCGACCCGGAAGAGTTTTCGGGCTTTGCCTTCGGCATGGGCGTTGAGCGTCTGGCCATGCTGCGTTACGGCGTGAACGACTTGCGTCTGTTCTTCGACAACGACTTGCGGTTCCTCGCGCAATTTCGCTAGTCGTAACGAATTCTTAGGAGAGCAGGATGAAATTCAGTGAACAATGGCTGCGTGGCTGGGTTAGCCCGCAGGTAAGTCGCGACGAGCTGGTTGCCCGTCTGTCGATGGCCGGTCTTGAGGTCGATAGCGTTACGCCGGCCGCCGGCGTATTCAGTGGCGTGATCGTGGGCGAGGTGCTGAGCACTGAGCAGCACCCGGACGCCGACAAGTTGCGCGTTTGCCAGGTCAGCAATGGCTCGGAGACTTTCCAGGTCGTGTGCGGTGCGCCAAACGTGCGCCCGGGCCTGAAGATCCCGTTCGCCATGATCGGTGCCGAACTGCCGGGCGACTTCAAAATCAAGAAAGCCAAGCTGCGTGGCGTTGAATCCAACGGCATGCTGTGCTCCCAGGCCGAGCTGCAAATCGGCGAAGGCAACGATGGCCTGATGGAATTGCCGGCCGATGCGCCGGTCGGTCAGGACATTCGTGAGTACCTGAGCCTTGACGACGCCAGCATCGAGGTTGATCTGACCCCGAACCGCGGTGATTGCCTGTCGCTGGCCGGTCTGGCCCGCGAAGTCGGTGCGCTTTATGCTGCCCAGGTCGTGCGCCCGGCGATTGCCAGCGTTCCCGCTGTGCACGACGAAGTGCGTTCAGTTGAAGTCCTCGCGCCAGCCGCGTGCCCGCGTTACCTGGGGCGCGTGATCCGTAACGTCGACCTGTCCAAGCCTACGCCGCTGTGGATGGTCGAGCGCCTGCGTCGCGCCGATGTGCGCAGCATCGACGCCGCCGTCGACATCACCAACTATGTGATGCTGGAACTGGGTCAACCGCTGCACGCGTTCGATCTCGCCGAAATCAATGGCGGCATCCGCGTACGCATGGCCGAAGAAGGCGAGAAGCTGGTTCTGCTTGATGGTCAGGAAGTCAGCCTGCGTAGCGATACGCTGGTGATTGCAGACCACACCCGTGCCTTGGCTATCGCCGGCGTCATGGGGGGCGAGCACAGCGGCGTCAACACCGCGACCACTCGCGATATTTTCCTCGAAAGCGCGTTCTTCGACCAGATTGCTGTCGCTGGCAAGGCTCGTTCCTATGGCCTGCACACCGATGCCTCACACCGTTACGAGCGTGGCGTGGATTGGCAGCTTGCCCGTGAAGCCATGGAGCGTGCCACTGGCCTGCTGCTGGACATCACCGGGGGCGAAGCTGGTCCGATCATCGAAACCGTCAGTGAGCAGCACCTGCCGTCGATCGCGCCGATCACCCTGCGTGCCCAGCGCATCACCCAGATGCTGGGCATGGAGATGGATTCGGCCGAAGTCGAGCGTCTGCTCAGCGCTTTGGGCCTGACCATTACCGCCGATGGGGCAGGGCAGTGGCGCGTAGAAGTGCCAAGCTTCCGTTTCGATATCAGCCTGGAAGTCGACCTGATCGAAGAGCTGGCCCGTCTGTACGGTTACAACCGTCTGCCGGTTCGCTACCCGCAAGCCCGTCTGGCGCCGCAAGCCAAGGCCGAAGCGCGCAGCGATCTGCCTGAACTGCGCCGTCTGCTGGTGGCTCGTGGTTATCAGGAAGCGATCACTTACAGCTTCATTGATCCGAAACAATTCGAGTTGTTTAATCCGGGTGTCGAGCCGCTTCTGCTGGCCAACCCGATTTCCAACGACATGGCTGCCATGCGTTCGTCCCTGTGGCCTGGTCTGGTCAAGGCGCTTCAGCACAACCTGAACCGTCAGCAGGATCGCGTCCGTCTGTTCGAAAGCGGCCTGCGCTTCGTCGGTCAGCTGGAAGGCTTGAAGCAAGAACCGATGCTGGCGGGTGTGGTGTGCGGTAGCCGTCTGCCGGAAGGCTGGGCGCAAGGTCGCGATGTCGTGGACTTCTTCGACGTCAAAGCCGATGTGGAAGCGGTACTGGGCTTCGCCGGTGCGCTGGATTCGTTCACGTTCGTGCCGGGCAAACACCCTGCGTTGCACCCGGGCCAAACCGCGCGCATCGAACGTGAAGGTCGTTTGGTAGGTTTCGTTGGCGCGATCCACCCTGAATTGTCGAAAACCCTCGGTCTCGACCGTCCGGTCTTCGTATTCGAGCTGGTTCTGGCCGAAGTGGCGTTGGGCAAAATGCCTAAATTCCAGGAGTTATCGCGCTTTCCTGAAGTGCGTCGTGACCTTGCACTGCTGGCGGATAAAGACGTTGCGGCCACTGCCGTACTGGACGTAATCCGTGAAAATGCAGGCGAATGGCTGACGGACCTCAGGCTATTTGACGTGTATCAGGGTAAAGGTATTGATCCGCATAGAAAAAGCCTTGCAGTTGGCTTGACCTGGCAGCATCCATCGCGCACTCTTAATGACGATGAGGTGAATACCACGACGCAAAACATCCTCACCTCGCTCGAACAAAGGTTGAACGCCACGTTAAGGAAGTGACGTATGGGGGCTTTGACGAAAGCTGAGATGGCGGAACGTCTGTATGAAGAGCTGGGCCTGAACAAGCGGGAAGCCAAGGAATTGGTCGAACTGTTTTTTGAAGAAATCAGGCACGCTCTTGAAGACAACGAACAAGTCAAATTGTCCGGTTTCGGCAATTTCGACCTTCGGGACAAACGCCAGCGGCCTGGCCGCAATCCGAAAACGGGAGAAGAAATCCCGATCACGGCTCGCCGTGTGGTCACCTTTCGTCCAGGGCAGAAGTTGAAGGCCCGAGTTGAGGCTTATGCTGGAACCAAGTCATAACGACGAGCTACCCGTCATCCCGGGCAAACGCTACTTCACCATTGGTGAAGTCAGCGAGCTATGTGCCGTAAAACCGCACGTGCTGCGCTACTGGGAGCAGGAGTTTCCTCAACTCAACCCCGTCAAACGCCGCGGAAACCGCCGGTATTATCAGCGCCAGGACGTGCTGATGATCCGGCAGATCCGCGCGCTTCTTTACGATCAGGGGTTTACCATCGGCGGCGCACGCTTGCGTTTGTCCGGCGATGAAGCCAAAGACGATACCACCCAATACAAACAAATGATCCGCCAGATGATCGCCGAGCTGGAAGATGTTCTGGTGGTGCTCAAGAAATAAATTCCTGCTTTTAAATACTTCCAGTTTTCAAAAGCTTGCGATATATTCTTGTGCGTTCCTCGAGATGAGGGACAGATTCAACGCCTAGTCGGGGCGTAGCGCAGTCCGGTAGCGCACTAGCATGGGGTGCTAGGGGTCGAGTGTTCGAATCACTCCGTCCCGACCATATTTACTGAGTAGAATCAGACACTTAAGCCGATCAAATAGATCGGCTTTTTTGTCCCTGCGCAAAACCAATCGCGTTCTGTAGCCAGGCTGGTGCCTTTTCCCTGATCGCTTTAAGACCTTCGACAGTATGGCGTTTGCGCTGTTTCTTCTCGCTGCGATTGATCGTACTGGCGGCGGGGATGTCCGGGTACAGTCCCTTTGCCGCGGCGTGGTTGAAAATATCGATCAGAACGTCGCAAAACGAGTGATGCAATCACCGTCGAAGGCGCACCTTCTCCCAGCTGCGATCAACGTAAAACGACCCCGTATCGCCCCGAAGGGAATAAAGCGTTGCTCTGTAGAAGGCTGTCCCGCGTGAAAAGTACATCCCACGCAGTTTTTGGTAAGCCCATTTCCATCCGTTCTTAGGTTCGGTGCTCATACTTTGCCCAGGTCAGTATCATCCATTCCCTGATGGTAGCTCGGGGGGGATGGATGTCCAACTATCGATTTCGGGCGTCAAAAGTACGTCCTGGAGCGATTCTTTTTCTGAAAATGAGTGCTGAGTAAACAAGTAGCTGAGGTATTCCCCAAGCCCGCCAAGTGCGGGCTTTTTTACGCCCGGAGATACATATGGCCGAAACTGAAAAATATCGCGATATCCTCGCGCGTACACGTTGGGGGGAAGCCTTGAATTATATGGTCGGAACGGAGTGATTCGAACACTCGCCCCCTAGCACCCCATCTCCTTTTTCATACTTCTTGAAAACTCCAAAATTTTACTCTGGATTTTTCTAAGATAGTATTTACTTGAGTTCCAGCGGTGTTCTGCTCTACGAGAGTCCAGGAACGCCCATCAAGAGCCGACGTTTTTGTGGGGGGAAAAGTAGGGGGGAATCCATTTCATGGCCAAAATCACCATCAAAGAACTCGAGTCGCTAACCGCCAATTAGCCCTCGCCCCACCAAGACTTTGTCTGACCGTCATTCACGCGATTGCGAATGGTCCAAGCCACTGCGATCTGACCTGCGAGCGATTCGTCACGGGTTGCGAGATTTTACCTTGCGACCCTTTTTTATTTTTGGTCGTTTTTACCCCTACAAAACGCCTGGCTCTGGGTGGAATCCTCGCCGTTTCCGTTTGGGCCTGAAGCCCACTTTGGCGTTTTGTCCAAACATCGAAGAGAAATTCTGGGACGTCATTGGGCTGTATCTGGAATGCAAAGGGAGAGGATGTTTTGAATAAAATACAACGCGCCCGTGAGGCACTGGCTTCACCGATCAATAGGGATCTTATTTCTGAGGTGGCACACTAGAGTTTTGAGGATTTTTCAATGGAAAAGTTGGCTTCTTTTTAGTGTGCAGTTAGGAAGTTGTGTTGTGTGGTAGCTATGAAGATTAGTTTTATAATTTACACCCCCTTGTTATGCGTTGAACAATATCAATTGTTTTACCCGTTATGCATATCTGATATGCGTTGACAGTCCTCGATTTGATATGGAATTTTATGCAGGCGTTACTGGCTTTTTTCTTGGCCCGTAAAGTGGTGCGATACTTCTATTCATACATAAAGGACTGTTTATGAGAGCGGTACATATGTTGGGCGCAGGGCATATGGGGGGGGGCATTCTTTACGGCCTTCGTCAGCAGATGAAGGGTACCGAAAGTCTTCGTGTTGTCGAGGTTGATGCCGAGCGTAGCGCCAAATATTCCACTGATGGTTTCCGGGTCAGTACCCGCCTCGAAAGACTTGAGGACGACGACATTGTTGTTCTGGCTGTCCCTCCACAGCAGTTCGAACAGGCATTGGTACAAAACGAGCTGCTCAAACGACATCGCGGCCCGGTCATCTCGGTCATGGCCGGCATCACTTTGCATACGCTGACCCGTGAGTTGGGGCATTGCAACGTCGTGCGTTCGATTCCCAATACACCGTCACAGGTGGGTGAAGGCGTGACACTGTATTACGCCCCGACGCAAGCCCGTCCCGAACTGACAGCTGCTGCACAGCAGGTGTTCGGTGCAATCGGCTTGGTCATTCGTGTTGAGGACGAAGCGCAGATTGATTCAGGCACGGCCCTGGCAGGCGGCGGTCCAGCGCTGGTCGCCTTTTTTGCCGACGCCTTGCAGGAATATGCTCATGAGGAAGGTTTCGATGCCCGTCAGGCTGAACTGATCGCAACTCAGCTACTGCACGGCACTGCCCGGTTGATACGCGAAACGGGCAAGCCCGCCTGGCAAGTCTGCAAGGATGTACAAACCAAAGGCGGTACGACGGAGCGTGCTATCGACACGTTTGTTGATGCGGATATCAAGGGCATCGTCAAAGCGGCGTTACGGGCTGCGGCGCGTCGCTCGGTAGAACTCGGAAAGTAATGAGAAAAGGATAGCTTGATGAGTGCCCAGGTAAATTTGCAATCAGCCTCTCCAAACATCGATTCTCCACCGGCGGAGGACGTCAGTTACTCGCTCTATTTTGGTTTGGGTCAGTGCCTCACACTGGTGGATCACCCTGAAGTGTTCAAAGTCAGCGCGGCCGGCAAAGCATTTGGTTCATTACTGACAAGGCGTTTCGGAAGGCAATACGCCGATGCTCGTTTTCTCGATATAGGAACGGGCAGTGGCGTGCATTCGCTGCTCTTGCGCCGCCTGGGTATGAAGTCAGTCACGGCCACGGACATTTCACCCCAGGCGATTGATGTGGCGAGGATCAATGAGGTTGCCAATCTTGGCACGGGCGATGTCCGATTTATCCACAGTGACCTGTTCGATGGCCTGGATCCCACCAACGACGCCTTTGATGTGATTCTGTTCAACCCTCCTGGCTGGCAAACCCCTTCGGCGGCGTTTCTACAGGCCTTGCAACGTACCGAGTCGGCTCAGGGGCTGTCCATTGAGGCGATGTTTTATGGCGATCGCACGCTCAAACGCTTTTTTGATGAAGTGCCATTATTTCTCAAGCCAGGCGCAAAACTCATTATTGGCCTGAACTCGCTGGTGGGTATTCCTGCCGTGATGCATGCCTTGTGTCAAAAGCACGAGGCCGATTACCACATTGACTGGTGCCTTTTGGAGCGACATGAGTTTCCGCTGATGCTGTACACGCAGCAGTGGCGGCAACTTCAGGGATTGATCCACGAGGAAATCGTCGATTGGACACGCCAGGGCGCCGCGTATTGTCGCTTTAACGAGCAGGGCGACATCATTTGGTCCTATGAAATCCTGGAGCTGACATTCAGCAGAAGGTCAATCGATGGCAACGGGCAATAAACGTTTACCTTTTCTGACCGGGATGCTCGCTGCCGGACTGTCCAACTTGTTTCTGGGACTGTCGTCGCTTTATTGGAGGGTGTTCCATGACATGAATGCTATTGCTCTGGTGGGTTACAGAGTGGTGCTTTCGCTAGCGACCGTCACATTGATCTTGTGGGTGAAGCGAGATCTGCTCGCGCTGTTTCACCGACTGAAGCTGCGTCAAGTAGTGCTTCATGGCTGTGCTGCGGTACTGGTGGCGACCAATTGGGGGGCCTTTATCTGGGCTTCGATTCACGGTCGGGTGCTGGAAAGCGGGCTGGGATACCTGATCGCCCCCTTGGTGAGTATTGCAGTGGGGTTGCTGGTCTATCGGGAACGGCTCAGCCCCCTGAAAGCGGTTGCGTTGGGCATCGTTTGCTTAAGTGTCCTTTTCCTGGTCACAGGCAGCGGCGATCTGGATGCCCGAGTCTATGTCGTCATCGGTGTGACATGGGGGCTGTACACCTGGCTGAAAAAACTCACGTCATTGAGCCCGCTCAACGGGTTGTTTGTGGAGTCCTTGGTGCTTGCCTGCGCGCTGTGCCCGCTGCTGTTTCTGTTCGATGGGTTCATACCCTTGCCCGCCAGCTTCGGCGGGTATGAACAGGCGCTGCTGATTGGCTGCGGGCTGGTGTCGATCATTCCGCTGGCGTTGTTTTCGTTTGCTGCCGGGCGCTTGCCCATTTCGGCCATGGGGCTGTTGCAGTTCATCCTGCCATTGACCCAGTTCATTGTGGCTGTCGAGATCTACGGGCAACCAGCCTCGACTTACACGTTGCTGGCTTTTGCGGCTATTGCGTTCGGCATGATACTGGTCATCTTTGAACCTGTATTGAAAGGCTTCCTTGGATCAAATGGAGTTGAAGAAAGTGGGTCGAAAATATAGCGCTGTCGTCATCGGGCTGGGCATTGTCGGGAGCGCCACGTTGTGGCGCCTGTCGACTCGCCAGTCCAACATTCTGGGTATCGATGCTGGAGCGCCGATCAATCGACTGGGTTCATCCTACGGTGGCTCCCGAATTTTCCGGCAAGCGTATTGGGAGGGCACGCAATACCTTCCTTTGCTTTCCCAAGCCAATGATCTTTGGCACGAACTGGAGGCGTCCAGTGATCATCCTTTGCTGTGGCGTAGCGGTGGCCTTTTCATCGGGCCGCAGAGTTCAGGCGTGGTACCCAAGAGTGCCGCCACGGCGCGGGCAGGCGGGATTGACCATCAGCAACTGAATGCACAACAGATTACGCAGATGTTTCCGGCCTTTCGGGTGCAGCCAGACATGGAAGGTATTGTCGAGGAAGGCGCTTACACGATTGCAGCCGACGCCAGCAGGCTGCACATGCTCAATCTTGCCGTGCGTAGTGGTGCCCAGATTCGTTTCGGTAGCCATGTTCTTGAAATACATCGCAGCGAAGGCAGGCTTTTGATTCGATTGTCTGATGGCGAAGTCATCGAGACGGAGCGGGTCGTGCTAGCGACCGGCTGCACCTTGACCGATAGTTTGATCCCCGACTTGGCCGGATTGTTGCGCCCTAAAAGCGTCCCGATTTATTGGTTCAGCCCCAGGCCGGGCAGCGCCGACAGCTTCAAGAATTTTCCGGCTTTCCTGTATGAACTCTCCGATGGCCGCTTGCTGTACGGTACCCCGCAGATCACTGAGACCGAACTCGGGATCAAGATAGGTTTTCATAACAGTCAGCAAACGGATCTGGATATGGGGACCCAACTGGAGCCCGTCAGCCACTCGGCAAGGGAGGAAATCGCCGAGTGTGTGGCAGCGCTTTTTCCATCCCTGGACCCAACGCCCTATGCCGCTAAAAAATGCATCTACACCATGAGCCCGGATGAGTCGTTTATCTTGGGGGAGTCGGCGCTACTGCCGGGTGTGTTCTATGTGTCTGCATGTTCGGGGCACGGTTTCAAATTCGCAACTGGGTTGGGGGAGTGGCTGTCCTGGGCGGTTCTTGGCGAGTCGCTGCAGCACATTGCCCCGGCTTTCTCCAAAGCTCGCTTCGATAAGGCCGGGTGAGCTGTCACTGGTCTGGGTGCGGTCTGTTTTCGCTGTCAGTGATTGATTGGAGCTGACTGGTCAGCACCTGGCAGCAATGCCTCAATGAGCTGATGAAATTGTCGACCAGCGGCGAATAGGGGCGATGCTGCGGGCGAACAACACTGACGGTGTACGGAATGGAAAGTGACAGCCCGCGAATTTTCAGCCCAAGTTTGGCGTAGGCCAGTGCTGTGAGTGGATTGATGATTGCGATGCCGACCCCTAGGGCCACCGTCGCGCAGACTGCCGCTGCGCTGTGCGTTTCAACTACCAACTGTCTGTTGATTCCGAGACTGTCGAAAAAACTGTCGATCTTGTTGCGATAGGGATCGTTGGTCGCCAGAGAAATAAAGTGTTCGCCTTCAAAGTCCTCGGGGTACAGGACGGCTTTTTCACACAGTCGGTGGTCGGTGGGCAAGATGCAGACAATGTCCGACGTGAAGATGGTCTCCAGGTCTGTGCCACGGGGGGCAATGGTGTCCTCGATAAGCCCCAGATCAAAGCGCTGTGAAGAAAGCCACTCGTTGAGCAGGGGAGAGTCCTGGGGAGTGATGCTGACTCCCACTCCGGGGTATTGATCGAGGAAATGTTTGCAGACAGTGGGCGCCACGGCCTGGGAGAAAGCAGGCAGGCAAACTATGGTGATTTGCCCGTGCTTGTACTGGCGAATGGCGTCAGCCGCTTTGGCTATCCGCTCAAGGCCAAAATAAGCCCTTTTGACTTCGTCGAAGAGCATCAGCGCTTGTTCGGTCGGGATCAGTTTGGCATTGGCGCGTTTGAACAACGTCAACTGGGTCACTGACTGAAGCCTGCCCAGTTCTCGGCTGATTGTCGGCTGTGAGGTGCGCAGCAGGGCTGCGGCGGCTGTCGCGCTACCTGTCGTCATGACCGCCCAGAATATCTCGATATGCCTGAAGTTCAACGTTGCCATGGCGATCCTTGCCTCAGTAATGGGTAGGATTTAACCATATCAGATATGAATCGATACTGAGTAAATTGATATTTTTAATCTGACTGTACGTTGCAGATAATAGCCAGCAAGCAAGTTCAGTACTTAAGCAAGTGCTCTGGATTATTGGTGGTTATGGATAACACGATGAATTACAGAACGTTTGGCAGGCTTGGCTGGAAAGTCAGTGAGGTGGGTTATGGCATGTGGGGTATTGCCGGCGGCGAAGGAGGCTGGACCGGCTCTGCCGATGAACAAGGCATGCAGGCTCTGCAACTGGCTGTCGATAAAGGCTGCAATTTTTTCGATACCGCATGGATATATGGCCGTGGGCACAGCGAACACATGCTGGGCCGAGTGCTCAAGAGCAATCCCGATAAAAAGATTGTCGTTGCCACAAAGATTCCACCAAAGAACAGGGAGTGGCCTTCCAAACGAGGCGATCGGCTCAATGATGTTTTCCCCTCCGATCATATTCGAGAGTTTGTTGATAAGAGTCTGAACAATCTGGGAATGCACTCTATTGACTTGATGCAGTTTCATGTCTGGGAAGACGACTGGGCACAAGATGAAAGCTGGATGCGGGTGATTGATGACCTGAAGTCTCAGAAGGTTATTCAAGGCATCGGCATCAGTGTTAATCGGTGGGAGCCTGACAATGTCATCAAGACACTGGAGACGGGATTGATTGACAGCGTTCAGGTTATTTACAACATCTTTGACCAGGCCCCCACGGACCACCTTATTCCTGCCTGCAAAAAACACAATGTGGGCGTGATCGCCAGGGTGCCGTTCGACGAGGGGTCCTTGACGGGGGTATTGACGAAAGAAACCGTGTGGCCGGAAGGCGATTGGCGTAACAGTTACTTTGTTCCGGAGAACCTGCACGCCACCGTCGATAGAGTCGAGGTGTTGAAAAAAGACATTCCCGAGGGGGTGTCACTGGCTGAGTGTGCATTGCGCTTCATCCTTTCGAATCCGGACATTCATACGGTTATCCCCGGCATGCGGGCGATAAGGAACCTTTCGCAGAACCTGGCGTGTTCATCGAAAGGTTCCTTGGACGCCGAACTTCTGCAGCGTCTTGCAGGTCATCGCTGGGACCGAACGCCGACAGAGTGGTCGCAATAACATTTCTTACGAAGTGTCTTCTATCTTGATCAAGGGAATGTCATGAAAATTTCAGAGTTGAAGAACCGCAAAGTAGGCGTGTGCTCATCGGGTGGCCTGGTCAGTCTGTTCATTAGCCAGCTACTCGAGAATGAGCAAATTGATTTCGAGCAGTTCATTGTTGATATCGGCCAGCCCAATGAAGAGGCCCATCAATTCTGTACCCGTAATATCGATCTGCTCAATGCCGCCCATGTTGTCGACTTGAAGGAAGATATGGCGACTGAATGCCTGAACGCTGTCAGGGCGCAGGCGCATTACGATGGTGGCTACTGGAACACCACCGGCATTGCCCGTGCCGTCACCGTCAAGGGGCTGGTCGCGGCGCTTGGCGCCAAGGGATGCAACGTCCTGGCCCACGGAGCCGTGCACGGTGGCAACGACGAATTTCGGTTCACCTACTACCTGAATATGTTTGCCCCGCAGATCATGCCCTATTCCCCCTGGCAGGACAGTGCGACGGCTGAACGCTTCAAGACCCGTAGCGATATGGGCCGGGCGGTAATAGACAAGAACGAACAGTTGTTGCGTGACAAGGCTGCCCATTCGATCGATGCCAATCTCGGCGGCGTGTCCCATGAGAGTGTTGAGCTTGAGTCCATTGCCAACTCCCCGGACAGCGTCCAGCCAATCATGGGGGTGCGCCCGGAGCAGGCGCCCGAACAGGTAGAACGTTGCACCATCCGGTTCGAGAAAGGTTACCCGGTGGAAATCAACGGCAAGGTCCTGTCCCATTATGAAGCGGTGGCGATGGCCAACGAAATCGCCGGGCGCAATGGTGTCGTGATCAAGGCAGTGCTCGAGAATCGAATGAATGGCACGAAAGGGCGGGGCACGTATGAGTCACCCGGTCTGGATTTGATCGCCACGGCATTGAAGAGCCTTTATCAGGCGACTGTCGATAAAGACTCCTGGGAAGTCTTGCGTTTCAGTTCGACGTTCATTGCCCGGCAGACGTATGCCGGTCGTTTGTACGATCCGGCCACTCAGGCGGCCTTCAAAGCGGTGAATGAGTTAGTGCAATGGGCCGATGGTTATGTGGACGTGAAGTTATACAAGGGCAGCTATCTGGTTGACCGTGTTTACAACTACAGCCGGAATCGATTCACGGCGCAGCAGTATCGCTTTGCCCATGGCGGGCAACGCTGGATCACCGAAAACATCCTTGAATCTGCCTGATCCGACTGGCGATTCACATGAGCGCAGGGATACCTTTGCTGTGCTCTTTCAGTTACCCGAGCTGAGCGGTCAAGGGAATGACAAACAAGTTAGTGATCTTGTGGGCGCCGCCGCGCTCGCTGTCAACGGCGTTCGTGCGAATGATTGAAGCCAGGGGCGATTTCACGGTACTGCATGAGCCGTTGTGCGATTTGGCTGCCGGTCATGTTTTTACCCATGAAGTACAGGGTGAAACGCACCGGATAGATTCGCCGGACAGGTTGTTCGCGCATGTCAGAACGTTATTGGACAAGGGCAATGTGTTCATTAAAGACACCTGCGAATTTTCTTATGCAGGGTTTATCGATGAAGGTGCTTATCCGGACGACGCGCACCATGTGTTCATGATCAGAAACCCCGAGCAAGTCATCAACTCGCACTATGCAATGAACCCGCAGTTGACCTCACAACAAGTCGGCTACCAGCACCTTGATGCGTTGTACTGCGCCGCCAGAGCGAGAGGCGTACATGATCCGGTCATTGTCGATGCCAACCAGTTGGTGCTGGCTCCGCAAAACGTTATCGCGGACTTTTGCCGCAAAGTAGGCATTGAACAAAAACCCGAATCCTTGCAGTGGGAACCCGGTCATCGCCGAGTGTGGGAGCGCACTCGGCACTGGCATGAAGATGCGGCCCAGAGCACCTCCATAAGACCGGTCAGCAAGCACTATGCGGTACGTGTCGATAACGACCCGCGCTTGAAGTCCTTCTATGACGACAACCTGGTTGTCTACAAGAAGTTCCTGTCTTACCTGTGATGTTCAAACTGAGTCGAGACGCTGTTTCGTTTTGAGTGAGGCGCTGTATGTCGAAAAATCTTGGCTGGCACGCTGGAGCGATCCTGCCGCACATGCGTTCGCGGCAATTACGTCAGCAGCCTTGTGCCTTGTGGTTCACGGGCCTCAGTGGGGCCGGCAAGAGCACAGTGGCGAGGCTGGTGGAGGCGAAGTTGTTCGAGTTGGGGTACGTCACGGTGGTGCTCGATGGCGACAACATTCGCCATGGCTTGTGCCGTGACCTGGGGTTCAGCGCCGATGACCGTATTGAAAATATCCGGCGCGTGGGGGAAGTCACCAAGCTGTTTCTGGACAGTGGAATCATTGTCCTCGCGGCGCTGATATCTCCCTTCGAACAGGACCGCAGTACGGTTCGGACGTTGCTGGGAGCGGACTTCATCGAAGTCTTCGTCGACACCCCGTTGGCAGTGTGTGAACGGCGTGATCCCAAAGGGCTGTATAGCAAGGCCAGGAGGGGTGAAATCACGAATTTCACCGGCATAGACTCGCCATACGAACGCCCCGTGGCCCCCGATATCCTGATCGGAGGGACACCGCAGAGCCCTGAGAGCAGTGCCGACAGCGTTATTGCTTATTTGCGCGAGAGCGGCAGGTTGAATTGATTTGTCGACGCGTCGCCGTACGACTGACATTAAAAAACATGCAATGACTATTTTACTGCCGGGTTTTTCAGAGAGGTTCGAATGGACGGTTTCAGTTACAAACAAGGTGTTCTGCATGCCGAAGGGGTGAACCTGGACAGCCTGGCTGAAAAGTTGGGCACACCCTTGTTTGTTTATTCATTGAGTACCTTGGCGTCGCACTTGCAAAACATGCGCGATGCTTTTTTACTGATTGACCCGCTGATTTGTTTCTCAGTCAAAAGCTGCAGCAATTTGAACATCCTGAAGTTTCTGGTGGAGCACGGCGCAGGTCTGGACGTCGTCAGTGGTGGCGAAATCTATCGAGCCCTGCTGGCCGGTGCTCGCCCCGAAACCATTGTATTTGCCGGGGTGGGCAAGTCTGCGGAGGAAATCAAATATGCACTGGAGGCAGGCGTCTATCAGTTCAATGTTGAGTCTGAGGGGGAACTGGCAAGGATTGATGCTATTGCGGGTCAGTGCGGCTGCAGGGCCAGGGTTTCTATTCGGATCAATCCCGACGTTGCTGACCGTGATACCCCGCAAAAAACATCTACGGGAGGACGTCAGACCAAATTCGGCATTCCGGTGACGCGTTCGGCGCGGCTTTACGCAGAGGGTTTGTACGGCAACGTCGACGTTTTCGGAATCCATGCGCACATTGGCTCGCCTATCCATGACAGCGCTTCCTATCTGGCTTGCATAGACGTCATCGAGACGCTGTTGGATGAGGTGGAACAGGCGGGCGGCACCGTCGATACGATCAATATCGGTGGTGGTTTTCCAGCCATATACGAAGCCTCTCATTCCAATAGCATTTCGTTGCAGGAAATGGGCAGCGTCATTTCTCACCGGCTTAAGAGACTCAAGGCGCGCGGCCTGCGGTTCGTGATTGAACCCGGTCGCTCTATCAGCGCCAATGCCGGCGTGTTGTTGACCGGCGTCGAATACATCAAGGATGGCTGGGACCGTCAGATCGTCATTGTCGATGCCGGCATGAACATCTTGCTCAGACCCACGCTTTACGGTGCCCACCATGCCATGTGGCCGATCCGATATGGCGATTTCAACGGGCACTGGACGCACGCGACCAATCCTTCGCAACCCCGGCCAGACGGGGCATTGTCGCCGGTGGATGTGGTTGGGCCGATTTGTGAAACAGGGGATTTTCTCGCGTTGTCGCGTCCGCTGCCGACGCTTTCGGAACATGACACCCTGGCCGTTTTTTCGGCGGGTGCCTACGCGATGAGCATGGCCAGCCAGTACAACTCGAAAGTTCGTCCGGCTGAAGTGGTGGTCATGGGCGAGCATTATCAAGTCGTGCGCCAGAGAGAGCGCTACGAGGATCTCGTTGCCAGGGAATTGGACGACATTGAAACAGTCAAGTCTGATGCTAAAAGTTTGAAGCTGGTTAAGTAATCCTCTGTTGTTTGATTAAGGCGGCTGGAAGTGACTGTGGACAATGAAACGTTTTGGCTTGTTTTTTTATTTTCGGCACTCTTGTTGAATATTTCTCCAGGGCCCGACCTGCTTTACATCTTGTCGAGGACGATATCCTCAGGAAAAAAAGTCGGTATCGCCTCGGCGCTGGGGGTCTGTAGCGGTGCCTTTGTCCATGTGGTTCTGGCGGCCTGCGGTGTCAGCGCTCTAATTGCCGCTTCGGAAAATGCCTTCGATGCACTCAAGTATGCCGGTGCAGCTTATTTGCTCTACTTGGGCGTGAAAAGTGTCATGCCCTCCACGGGGTCCGTTCATGATCAGGACAACGCGCAGGTCAAGCAATACGGTGTATGGCAAGCCTACAAGCAGGGCATTCTTATCGACGTGTTTAACCCGAAAGTCGCTTTGTTCTTTCTGGCGTTCCTGCCTCAGTTCGTTCAGCCGTCCATGGGGGCTCCCGCGCTACAGATCTTTTTATTAGGCAGCCTGGTAATCCTGGTTGCCATCGTCGTTGAAGTTTCGTTCGTCCTGGTGGCAGCCAAAGTCACAGAAAGGCTTCGCACCCACCCCAATGCAGGACAGTGGCTGGATCGAGTCATGGGCGCAGTTTTGATTGGACTGAGCATACGTTTGGCCACCACCGTCAGCTTGTGATCCGTGTATCAGCAAGCCTGGGATAGTTTGCAAATAAAGGGATTTATTTATGTCTGGCGCTCCCCTGAGTACTGCCTTTGGTTTTGATGTCGAGTTGTCTTGCGACGTCCTGGAAATGGTTTTGCAGAGTCACTCGACAACGCCGGATCACATTGCCGTTGTGAGCGGCACCGAGCGTGTCAGCTACCGTCACCTGATGCTTATGGCCAGCCATAACGCAGCGTCTCTGGAGGAGGCTGGATTGCAGGCGGGGGAGTGCCTGTTGTGCGGAGTCGATGCAGGTGTCGAGTTATCGGTGGTCTGGTTAAGCGCGATGATGGTCGGTGCCGTGCTCATACCGATCGACTTGTCCTGGCCAGCCAATCGCATGGCCGCCGTATTGGCCAGTACCCGTGCCCGGTTTGTTTATGTGCCCAGAGGTGAAGCGCCCAGACCCGAGCTTTGCGGCCTCACTTGTCTGGAGGTCAGCACTGACTGTGACGATGCGACACTGCCACC
Organism: Pseudomonas sp. PDM24; assembly: GCF_019218905.1. Classification (NCBI taxonomy): domain Bacteria; kingdom Pseudomonadati; phylum Pseudomonadota; class Gammaproteobacteria; order Pseudomonadales; family Pseudomonadaceae; genus Pseudomonas; species Pseudomonas sp. PDM24. The sequence continues at coordinate 36,221 of NZ_JAHUWR010000011.1, forward strand.
ACGGACATCGCGCAGCAGTGCCAACACAAACCTCTATGGTTTCTTTACATCAGGCACGACCGGGACGCCCAAATGTGCCTTGAATCATCACGCCGGGGTGGCCAATCGATTCCGCTACATGAGTCGCTACTTTGGCGATGGGCATGTGGTTTACCAAAATAGTGCGCCGCTGTTCGATTCCTCGATCTGGCAACTGCTATGGCCTCTGACCAGTGGCGGCACAACGATTATTCCGTACCGGCGTGAGCTGTGGGATCTGGACTGCGTTGTCGAGCATATTCGTCGTCACCAGGTCACGATGACGGATTTTGTACCATCGCTTTTCAAGGTTCTTGTGCGGGCGTTGGAGCAAGGGGCAATCTGCCCATCTCACTTGCAGAGCCTGCAGTATGTGCTGATCGGCGGTGAGGCCATTGACCCGGTTTCCGTCCATTCCTTTCGCCGGATCCTGCCCGGTGTGCACATCATCAACACCTATGGGCATACGGAAGCCTCTATCGGCATGGTGTTTCACCAGGTGCGTGACACTGATGCCGGAGCTATTCCCCTTGGACGCCCAATCGACAATACCTACGTGCGAATCGTCGGGCCGCAACTGGAGGTGCTGCCAGACGGCATCGTCGGTGAGGTGGTGGTGGGGGGAATCTGTGTGGGCAACGGTTATCTTAACGAGCCCGAGCTGACGGAAAAATCCTTTGTGCCAAACCTGTTTCCCGATGTGCCGGGGGCTTTCGTTTATCGAACAGGCGACCGGGCGCGGGTGCGTGAAGACGGGTTGCTGGAGTTTCATGGACGCCACGATCATCAAGTGAAAGTGCGGGGTGTCAGAATCGAACTCGATGAGGTGAACGCGCGTTTTCGCGAAGCTTTTGTCCAAGTGCGCGATGCCGCGGCAGTCGTCGTCAACGCTGCACAGGGCGACGCCACGCTGGCATTGGCCTACACCGCAGAGCGTGCGATCGATGTCTGTGAACTGCGAAAAGAACTCGGTCGGCTTATGCCCCTGACGCACATCCCACAATACTTTCTGCACCTGCAAACGTTGCCGGTCAGTCCGAATGGCAAACTGGATTACACCGCCATTGCAGCCGCATTCATCGGGAGCTGGCAGTTTTTCCAGCCGCCCACCCCGGCCGTCTCGACGCAGGATCAGTTGCTTGAGTGCTTTCGTCAGGTGCTGTTGAGCGATTGTTTTTGTCAGGACTCGAATTTTTTTGAGTGGGGCGGGGATTCATTGGCTGCTGTTTCACTCAAGGTTTTGATAGGCGCGCGCTTCAACCGGACTTTTGCTTTACAGACCCTCTACCGCCACCCGACACCGCTGAGCCTTGGCGCGGCATTGTTCGATGGCAACGCCGGCACCAAAGCCATTGAAATGGCGCCTTTGTACAGCCACACCTTGCGACCTTGGGGGCAGTCGCAGAGGCGCATCCAGGAAATTCTGCTCACTGGAGCGACCGGTTTTGTCGGTATCCATATTCTGGAGCGTTTGCTGACCTCTACCGCGTTGAGGGTGACGGTACTTTTGCGCGGTGACACCCTTGAGTCAGCCCAGGCGCGGTTGATGTCCATCTACGCCAATGCCTTCACCGGAAGAGTATTGGATACCACCAGACTCAAGGCTGTCCTCGGGGATCTGAGGTCACCCTGCATTGGCCTCGATCCGCAAGAGTGGATACAACTGACCGAGAGCGTGGACGAGGTCATCCATAGCGCCGCTGAAGTGAATTTCTTGTCCGAGCCTTCCCATCTGTATGCCGCTAACGTGCAGGGGACTGCCGAGTTGATCCGGTTTTGCAACGAGTCGACCTTCAAGCGCCTGCACCATGTTTCCTCGTTGGCGGCCAGATGCTCGCTCGATGGTCAGGTCGGGGTGACGGGAGCCGAGCTGGATGAGCATGCCCGGTCGAACGGCATCAATGGCTACGGCTATACGAAATACCTGGCGGACCGATTGATTCTGGACGCCCAGGCGCAAGGGATGCGAGCGAAGATCTATCGGATCGATGATGTCTTGCCGTCGGTGAGCATGGGCTACAGCCATAAAAAATCCCTGGTGCACCTGTTGCTGAAATTATGCCTACGACTCGGGCAGGTGCCCGCGGGTTACGGGTACATTGGTTTACTGCCGGCAGACCGTTTGGCCAACTGGATTTGTCATTTTGTCGCGGCGCCCGAAGCCTTCGATTTGCTGGCACAACAAGTGGATGTCACGGCCATTGAGTTTGTAACGTTCGAGGCGTTGGTGGCCCATTGTGCCAATCGCTTAGGCATGTCGGTCAGCGTCGTCGATCACCGTGACTTTGTCGCGCAGATATCGGAGCGTGCGGACTGCGAATCGATGCTGATTGCTGGCATCCTGGCGGCCGACACTTCGAAGAGAGTCTTGTTTACTGACCCTTCGGATGTGAACTTGCGTGAATCGAGCCGTCAGCGACTGGGTCTGACCCAGTATCAGGAACTGATGGTCACGCTTTCGGAATTTGAGCCGTTTGTGGAACGGTTGGCGGGTGAGTTGGTTTAGTTTTTTTAACGGCTAATGATATGAAACTGTTCAGGCCCGGCAGATCTTCAACCGATACTGCGAACTGAATCCACAGATTCCGGAAGGCTTGGGCCAATCGACCTGTTTAATCAACTCGTTGAAGCATCACCGGCCGAACGCTCCCTTTCGCAGCTAATACAAATAGTGAACGACCAATGTTCACAGCATTGGCCTTTTTCATGCGCGTGACATTTACGTGACTTCTCGATTTCTCACGCCTGCTTCTTCTTCAAAATTGTCAGCACCGGTCCACGCGAATCGGTTGCTGACCGTGTTCGCAGCTTCAATCAAATGTCCAAGCTCAGCGCCCGGGTATGACTGGTGATGCTGCCGGTCTTCTATTGGTACTGACAGCCTGAGAGAACGATTTAGCTATGGGGCTGACCTTCGCCCTTACATGGCTCCGCATTCAATACGACGGAACCAAGCCAGTCCACTAGCTCATCGAAGCTGCACTAGGGTGTGCTGCCCGTTATGAGTATGTGAGATCAATTCTGACCAAGGGAAGGTTGTCGGCATCGTATGTACAACGATGTATCCGCAGAGCACATCTGATTCTCAGACACAAAGATGCGCAATCAATCACATGCTGCGGTAGGTCGCTGGTGAAACGATGTAATTCAATGTTGCTAACGTGGTGCCGATACTCCTGTATCCATATACCAACGGAGTGACAACGCATGGAAATCAGCAACACCCAAAGCGAGTACCAGAAGCCCAAAAATCTGGCTGGCCTGGGACGTCGGTGGGGAGGACAAATGATTGACTCCATAACCACCTTCTTTCTGTTCTATGCCGTAGGGCGAGCAGCCGAGTTTGTTGGTTTACCGCCAACCGTGGTCGCCCTCCTGGCTTTAGGATCAGGCGCGGCGTATTACCTGTTTTCCGATGCAATGCCCAACGGTCAGAGCTTGGGTAAAAAGCTGCTGGGGATGTCCGTGATTGATGAGCGCAGCTACCTTAACTGCAATCTATATCAATCTTTTGTACGCAACATCACTACGCCGTTTCTGAGTATTTTTGACTGGATATTTATTTTCTTTGGTTCGCGAAAACGGCTTGGTGACATGCTCGCATCTACGATCGTGATCCGATCCAAGTAAAGGCAAACGCTAGGGTCCCCACTTTTCGGGCGAGAAAGAATCATGCGGTTTTTTGTGACAGTAGTAGGCGTTCCAGCTCTGGCATTGATGCTTCTGTCTTTGCATGCGGGAGCGGAAACAATCAGGATTTCAGGGGTCCCAGGCGGGTGCACGGAGCCTGCTTTGACAGCAGCTTACATAATGCATGGCAGGCAGTACGAGCGTCCTATTGAAGAGACTAAGTCGCTAATCCCCGACTACGATCCGATTAAAGATGAAACAGGACTGACCAAGACAATGTTCTCTGCTGCTGAGCTTTATCCCGTGGAGGAAACAAAGGAGGGCAAGGAAGCCTCAGTGAAGCAGTTTTCCACTTTCTTTCGGGTCCTGTGCTTTGATGCTTATAGAAAAATGCAGCAGGCAAATCAAAAGCAGGGGAGCGGACAATGAACATGCGGATTTTGATAGGGATGGTGGCCTGAAACTCCGCATGTCCTGACGTGAAAAGCCCAGTCTAAATGCTGGATTTTGCTAAGTGCAGGACTCGGATGGAATCAAAACGACTAGATCCGTATCGCCTACGTCGACACCCGCCTGCGAAAGCAGAGTTGTAACTTGGCCGCGATGATGGGTCTGATGGTTAAAAAAATGCATGACCAAGCTGTAAAAATCCTTAGCGGACACTACACCCTTCATGTTTGCATAATTGAAGGGGCTATCTAAATCGGACTCCGTAATGGATTGAGCCCATTTGATGATTATTCGGTCGAGCCATTCTCGATACGCTGAGAGCTCTCGAATATTAGAGAACAACAATTGATCGAGGCTTTTCGGATCAGGAAGCTGCCTCACCGGCTCCAGTGCCAAGTGGTTCGTTGGGTGCTTGGCGAATCGCTTCAGCCAGATTGTATCTCCGACCGCTAAGTGGTTCAGAGTCCCGAGAATAGAGCCAAAAAAAGCTTTCCTGTCCGCCGAGAGCACTTCATCGGACAAGCCCCTGGCTGCTTCATAGACCTTGGCACTCATCCACTCGTTATAGGTTGCCATCAGACAGATATGGCTAGTGCGGCTCATCGTGTTCATCCTTTGAGTGGTTTGATAAGCGATCCTCGCTCATCTAAAAGCCCAGTCTAGTGCTGGGCTTTTGTATTTTGGCGGGCTGCATAAAGCCTGGGCGGGCCGGGCAAGATTTTAGCAGAGACGGTGTCCACATCGTTTGAGGTCCAACGCAACGACATCCCCGATGACGATTACTACGACGAGATCTTCGGTTGTGTCGACACCATCGGCCCGCTGGCTGGGGCACATTGCCCCCACCCGTCGGCTCGCTGACGTTAACCCAGCAGACTCGTCAGCTCCGCAAGCGCCGGGCTAAAGAAAAACCCCGCAAAAACAGCCGCTTCCAGATGGATGGCTGATTGTGTAACTTGTTGATACAAATATGAATCTGTATCATTTAGTTTCATATCAAGGGTGCGAGGGAGTGCATTGCCCATATAAAAATAAGGTCCAGGTAATGCTCAAAATGCTACTCGTGTATGGTCATCTGATTGCCACCTGTATTGCTCTGGGGAGGGTGTTACAGGCGGATCAAAAGCTATGGAGCTGGCGCAAGGATGTGTTGAGTGAGATACAGCGTGAGTATCTCGACGAGACCCAAAAAATCGTCACGCTCGCGCTATTGGCTCTTTGGGGAAGTGGCTTGCTGCTGGTGCTACAGGGTTACCTCTATGAGGGGAGCGCGTATCTGCTCAATCAAAAGCTCTGGGCCAAGGTGAGTGTTGTCGCGCTGCTTAGCCTCAATGGTGTTTTGTTGCATCGGATCGGTTTCCCGCTGCTGCAGAAGGCCCCCTTTGTCTTGTTACGCAACTCCGGCCGCACTCGCCTCGCTCTCTTGGGGGCTCTCTCTATGAGCGGCTGGTTATTTGCCGCTTTCCTGGGGGTAGCTCGAGCGTGGAATCACGTACTTCCTTACTTGCATGTGATGGGGGCTTTTGCTCTGTTCTCGTTGGTTGCCTGTGTAGTGGCGCTGATAGTCGCCAGTGCAGCGGGCGTCAGGGGAGATGAGTGGTCACGTACTGGCAGCAAGTGAAGCCAGGTCGGTTGTTCCTTCTCGTTTCTGCGGTGTTGCTCTTGCGGTCTTCCGAGGTGATGCGAGTTCACACTGTCCTCAATAAGTGAACCATGTGCCGCCGCTAAGGCGGCACAGGTGGATCAAGAGGTTGAATACTCGATATACAGTCTTTCGAGCGCCTCTTGGTATTTATCTCCCTTCAAAGTTTTTTTCAGCACTCCCAGGGCCTCGAGCGCTGAAGCCGCAGCCAGCGCCTCGTTTTCTCCCCGGTATGCGGCGCGCAGCCTTGCTGCTGCAATTATCGATTCTTCAGTCGTTGGCATGTTATTGCCCTCGAAGGATTGAACCTCACTGATAGTCGCAACCCTCAACGATTTCAAGCCCAAGGGGAGAGCTCCACCGAAAGGTCTTGGCCTGTTCAATGAAGTCGACCCCGATCAGCTTTGCACCGCCCCCGCGAAAGTGACTGCTGCGCAACGACAGCATGGACTGGCTCAGGTCGGACAGGCGCGGTGGCTGGCGCTGCTCTTCGTCGGCAATCCCTCGGCTCTCCCACTCATTGCCGACATAGGTGCCCGCCCCAGTGCGCGAGGCCAAAAAGCCTTCGGCAATCAGCTGATCGAATGCATTGAGAATGGTGATCCGCGACAGCGCCAATTCTTTGCTCAGGGTCCGCGTCGACGGCAGGCGCACGCCCCCTTGCATCTTTCCGCTGAGAATCTGCTTGCGAATCTGCAAATAGAGTTGGCGGTACAGGGGGATGGCGCTGGTACGGTCCAGCTCAATAGCCGACAGCAGCAAACCTGCAGGGGATTTCATTACATGCTCGTCTGGAGGGAGGTGGTTTGACCTGGAACACCATCAGGTACCCGCAGGGTATCGAGAGGCACTGGATAAGTCATCCATGGCAGCTGTTGATGCAGTGCCCGCTGTCATGAAATGAAAAGCCATTGTCGTCTGATGAGAAGCGACTCACCAGGCGGCGTCCTACAGTCCAATCAGCGCAATTCGACGCAGCACGCCCAACTTGAGACTGGAGAATAAGAAAAAATGGCCAAAGCCGTACGCTTCTACGAAACCGGTGGTCCCGAAGTCCTTCGTTATGAAGAGGTCGAAGTCGGCGATCCCGGTCCAGGCCAGGTTCGTCTTCGTCATGTGGCGGTGGGCCTGAACTATGCCGACACCTACTTTCGCAATGGCACTTACCCGATCCCGATGCCCAACGGCATGGGGGTTGAAGCGTCCGGTGTGGTCCAGGCCATCGGCGCAGGGGTGACCAACGTACAAGTCGGTGATCGCGTCACCTACACCGGTTTTCTCAATACATTGGGCGCCTACAGCACCGAGCGTCTGATCCCGGCCGCGCCGCTGATCAAGCTGCCGGAAACCATCAGTTTCGAGACTGCCGCAGCCATGACCATGCGCGGCTTGACGTCGTCGTACCTGATGCGACGCATTTACGACTTCAAGCCCGGCGACAGCATTCTGTTGCACGCCGCTGCCGGTGGTGTGGGCCTGATTGTTTCACAGTGGGCCAAGCTGCTCGGCCTGAACGTCATTGGCACTGTGTCCACCGAGGCAAAGGGTGAAATTGCCCGGGCCCATGGCTGCGAGCATGTCATCAATTACAGCCATGAAGACGTCGCCCAGCGCGTTCGCGAGCTGACGGACGGCGTTGGGGTCAACGTGGTGTTCGACAGTGTCGGCAAGAACACCTTCATGGGTTCCCTGGACTCGCTCAAGCGTCGCGGTTTGATGGTGTGCGTCGGCACGGCATCCGGCCCGATCCCGGCTTTCGATCCGGTATTGCTGGCGATGAAAGGCTCGCTGTTCCTGACCCGTCCGGCCCTGGCCGATTACATCGCCGATCCGGCGGAAAAAGCCGCGTTGGCGGGCGAATTGTTCGATCATGTCGGCAGCGGCCGGATCAAGATCGAGATCAACCAGCACTATGCTTTGCAGGATGCCGTGCAGGCCCATCGCGACCTGGAATCACGCAAAACCACGGGCTCATCGATTTTCGTCATTTAAGGGAGTTGTCTGCCATGAAAGTCGAACAATTGACCTGCAACATTGGCGCGGAACTGGTGGGCGTCAACCTCGCCGATGCAGTCCATGACGACGGTCTTTTTGCCGAGATTCGTGCTCAGCTGCTCAAGCATCGGGTGGTGTTCCTGCGTGATCAGGACATCACACGCGAGGAGCATGTGGCATTCGCCCGGCGCTTTGGCGAACTGGAGGATCATCCGGTGGCCGGCAGTGATCCGGATCATCCCGGGCTGGTGCGCATCTACAAGAATCCAGACCAGCCGATGGACCGCTACGAAAACGCCTGGCACACCGACGCGACCTGGCGCGAGGCGCCGCCGATGGGCTGTGTGCTGCGTTGCGTAGAGTGCCCTCCGGTGGGCGGCGACACCATGTGGGCCAACATGGTCGAGGCCTATGCGCGCTTGCCCGAAGACGTGAAGGTGAAGATCGCCGACCTGCGCGCGCGCCATAGCATCGAGGCGAGTTTCGGTGCCGCCATGCCGATCGAAAAGCGTCTGGCGCTCAAGGCGATGTATCCGGATGCCGAGCACCCGGTGGTGCGCACCCACCCGGAAACCGGGGAAAAGGTGCTGTTCGTCAACGCCTTCACGACGCACCTGAGCAACTACCACACCCCCGAGCGGGTGCGCTTCGGCCAGGACGCCAACCCGGGCGCAGGCGAGTTGCTGCGCTACCTGATCAGCCAGGCCTACATCCCCGAGTATCAGGTGCGCTGGCGCTGGAAACCCAACAGCATCGCCATCTGGGACAACCGCAGTACCCAGCACTACGCCGTCATGGATTACCCGCCGTGCCATCGCAAGATGGAACGCGCCGGCATCATCGGCGACAAGACTTACTGATCGACCGCCACTGCATTCGCACTCGTAAACACGCCTGCCCGGCACGATCCCGGGTGGGCGGAACAATCATAAGAATAGGAGTAACTCATGCAATTCTTCGACGATTCCCTGCACCCGGAAAACATGGAAAAGGTGGTGATCACCGTGGCCCCGTATGGCCCCGAGTGGATGCCGGAAGACTTCCCCGAAGACATCCCGTTGACCATGGACGAGCAGGTGCAGAAGGCGGTTGAGTGTTATGAGGCGGGTGCAACGGTATTGCACCTGCACGTGCGTGAATTGGACGGCAAGGGTTCCAAGCGTCTGTCCAAGTTCAACGAGTTGATCGCCGGTGTGCGTGAAGCCGTACCGGACATGATCATTCAGGTCGGTGGTTCGATTTCTTTCGCCCCCGAAAGCGATGGCGAAGCCGCCAAATGGCTGTCTGACGATACCCGGCACATGCTGGCCGAGCTGACGCCAAAACCGGATCAGGTCACGGTGGCCATCAACACCACCCAGATGAACATCATGGAGCTGCTGTATCCGCAATACCTGGAAGGCACGTCCCTGGCCAATCCTGCCTATCAGGCGGCGTACAGCGAAATGACCGTGCCGGCCGGCCCGGCCTGGGTCGCCGAGCACCTCAAGCGTCTGACGGACAACGGCATCCAGCCGCACTTCCAGCTGACCGGCATGCATGCCATGGAGACCCTCGAGCGTCTGGTGCGCAAGGGTGTCTACAAGGGCCCGTTGAACCTGACCTGGATCGGTATCGGCGGCGGTTTCGATGGCCCCAATCCGTTCAACTTCTTCAACTTCATCCACCGCGCGCCAGACGGTTGCACCCTGACCTCCGAGTCGCTGCTCAAAAACGTGATGCCGTTCAACACCATGTCGATGGCCATGGGTATGCACCCGCGTGTGGGCAATGAAGACACTATTATTGATCACAAGGGCGATCGTTTCGGCTCGGTTGCGCAGATCAAGCAAACCGTACGCATCGCCCATGAACTGGGTCGCGAAATCGCCACGGGTAAAGAAGCCCGTGAGATCTACCGCATCGGTGTGCAGTACCAAAGCATCGAAGAAACCCTGTTGGCCAATGGCATGGCCCCCAACCGCAAGGCCGGGCAGAAAGGTGTGCCGCAACGCGGCTGATCGGCAGACGAAGCGGGGGGCAATGGCTTCCCGCTCGCTGCACTGCAACACGCTTGATAACAACAATAAAACGAAGCTTTGAGGAGGCTGCATGGCCTTTCACCCAATCGCCGCAGACGATGATGACTGCAGTGGCGTCGGCGTTGCGCGCAAGTACGCCTGGATCGTCTTTGCGCTGACGTTCGGTTTGTTGATTTCCGATTACATGTCGCGTCAGGTGTTGAACGCGGTGTTCCCGATGCTCAAGGGCGAATGGGCCCTGAGCGACGGCCAGCTCGGCCTGCTCAGTGGCATTGTCGCGCTGATGGTGGGGTTGCTGACCATTCCCCTGTCATTGCTGGCGGATCGCTTCGGCCGGGTCAAGAGCCTGGCGCTGATGGCTTTGCTGTGGAGCCTGGCGACGCTGGGCTGCGCATTGGCGCAGGACTATCAGCAGATGTTCATTGCACGGTTCATGGTCGGCGTCGGCGAAGCGGCGTACGGCAGCGTCGGCATCGCCGTGGTGATCTCGGTGTTTCCAAAACACATGCGTGCAACGCTTGCCAGTGCGTTCATGGCGGGCGGCATGTTCGGTTCGGTGTTAGGGATGGCGCTGGGCGGTGCAATCGCCGCCAAGCTTGGCTGGCGCTGGTCGTTTGCCGGCATGGCGCTGTTTGGCCTGCTGCTGGCGGTGCTTTACCCGGTCATCGTCAAGGAAGCACGCATTGCGCCGCAACGTGCCGCTCAGGCGGCGAACAAGGCAGCTGCCGCGGTCAAGCGTCCGTTGCGTACGCTGTTTTCCAGCCGTTCGGTGATCGCTGCCTACATCGGCAGTGGCTTGCAACTGTTCGTCGGCGGCACCGTCATTGTGTGGATGCCCAGTTACCTCAATCGTTATTACCACATGGCCACCGACAAGGCTGGTGGCCTCGCGGCGATCATCGTGCTGTGCAGCGGTGCGGGGATGATCCTGTGCGGCATGCTCAGTGATCGACTGTGTCGCCATTCGCCGGAGCGCAAAGTCGCTTTGGCCATCGCCTATTGCCTGGGCAGTTGCCTGCTGCTGTCGGCGGCGTTCGCCCTGCCGGCGGGGCCTGGGCAATTGGTGCTGATCTGCCTGGGCATGTTGATTGCCGCCGGCACGACCGGCCCTTGCGGAGCCATGGTTGCCAACCTGACCCATTACTCGGTCCATGGCACGGCCTTCGCCACGTTGACCTTGGCCAACAATATGCTGGGGCTGGCGCCCGGGCCGTTCATCACCGGCAGGGTGTCCGACCTTATCGGCTTGCAGGCTGCTTTTCAGCTGGTGCCTCTGGTCAGCATCGCGGCGGCGGCCGTGTTCTTTTATGCCAAGTGTCATTACCACAAGGACATTGCCCGGCTTAAGGGCGAGCAAGTCCTCGATTCGATTGGCAAAGCGGCGTTAGAGGTGAAGTTGTGAGTGGTCGTTTACGTATTGATGTGTTTTTCGATTTCATCTGCCCGTGGTGCCTGATTGGCAAGCGTCAACTGGAGCGCGCGCAAGACCTGCTGCGCGTGCAGCAACCCGAGGTGGAAATCACCACGGTGTGGCACGGGGTGCAATTGCTGCCGCAGCTGCCGGCACAGGGTGAACCCTTCGCCGATTTTTATCTCAAGCGTCTGGGCAGCCCCGAAGCGGTAGCGATGCGCCAGGCCCAGGTGCAGCAGGCGGCGATGGCGGTGGGCGTGCCCATCGATCTGAGCCGAATTCCCAACATGCCCAATACCGCCGATGCCCATCGCTTGCTGGAGCGGGCGAGGGCGCTGGGCAATAGCGCCCAATGCGATGTGTTGCTGGAGCGTTTGTTCGCGGCTTACTTCCAGTTTGGCGAAAATCTTGGCTGCCCGGAAACCTTGCTGGTCATCGCCCGCTCGTGTGGCTTCAACGCTGCGGCGATGGCCTCCTTCCTGCAAGGTGACGGCGATCCTTACGTCGGCAACGAGGCGGGAGCGGCCAGCGGTGTACCCAATTTTCAGTTCGACCGGCGCCTGACATTGGTGGGCGCACAGCCTGCCGAAGCGCTGCTGGAGGCCATGTGCGAAGCCTTGGTTGAAAGTGCTCGCAAGCGGCAACCGGCATGAGTCTTCGTATTCCCGTGCCTGCCGGAAAACTCCCGCAGGCGGGTGGTCGTGCGCTGTTCGAATTCGATGGCAAAAGCCTGGCTTTATTCAACGTCGAAGGTGACCTGTTCGCCATTGACGACAGTTGCCCGCACCAGGGCGCCTCGCTGTGTGGCGGGCGTCTTGAGGGGCGGGTGATTCAGTGCTGCGCCCATGGCCTGCGCTTTGATCTGCGCAGCGGGTACTTGCTCAATTCAACCCAGCTCAAAGTCGCCAACTACCCCGTCGAGATCATTGACGGCCAGGTATTCATCGTCATCGTTCCCGAGGAGTCCGTGCCATGAGCACTATAGCTCTCACCCGCATCCACAGCCGAACGCGCGAATTGGCGCCAGGTTTTGTCGTCAGTCTGATCGTGGCGGCGGCCGCGTCCTTTTTGTCCGAGCATTACGGCGCGCCGGTGATGCTGTTCGCGTTGTTGCTGGGCATGGCGCTGAACTTTCTGGCCGGTGACGGCGCCTGCAAGGCTGGCATCGAATTCACGGCACGTACGGTGTTGCGCATTGGCGTGGCGTTGTTGGGCATGCGCATCACGCTCGAACAGATTGCCGCGCTGGGCTGGAAGCCTGTGGCGCTGGTGGTGATTGTGGTGGTGGTGACGATCGGCGTCTCGGTGATTGCGGCCAAAGCGCTGGGATTCCAGCGTTTGTTCGGCATGCTGACGGGCGGGGCCACCGCGATTTGTGGTGCGTCAGCCGCGTTGGCGCTGGCGGCGGCATTGCCGAACCATCCGCAGAAAGAACGCGCAACGTTGTTCACGGTGATCGGGGTGTCGGCGCTGTCGACCCTGGCGATGATCGTGTACCCGATGATTGCCAACTGGCTGTCGTTGTCGCCGCAAGTGGCGGGCGTGTTCCTGGGGGCGACCATCCACGATGTCGCGCAGGTGGTCGGCGCCGGTTACAGCATGTCGACCGAGACCGGCGATACGGCCACGGTAATCAAGCTGATGCGGGTTGCCATGCTGCTGCCCGTGATCGTCTGCGCCGCGATGATTACCCGCATGCAAGGCGCCGACCCGGCCGGCAAACGGCCGCCGCTGCTGCCATGGTTCGCCGTCGGATTTCTGATTCTGGCCTGTATCAACAGCACCGGCTGGATAGCCCCGGTGGTGCAGGGATCGGTCAATGACTTGTCGCGCTGGTGCCTGGTGGTTTCCATCAGCGCCCTGGGCATGAAAACCCAGCTCAAGGAGCTGGCGGCGGTGGGCATTAAGCCGATCCTGCTGATGGTGGGGGAGACGGTGTTCCTTGTCGTGCTGGTGCTGCTGTTGCTGCGCTGGGGTCTTTAAGCCCGTTAAAAAATACTGTCAGCCGTAATGCTATCCCGTAGGAGCTATCGAGCCTGCGAGGCTGCGATCGGCTGCGAAGCAGTCGTAAAACCAGAACCTGCGGTGCATCAGGCAAACCGCGTCAGCCGGATTCACGACTGCTTCGCAGTCGATCGCAGCCTCGCAGGCTCGACAGCTCCTACAGGGCCGGACCTCGCTCCACATTGCAGTGGGACTCCTCGGCCGGTGTCATAACACCGGTTCTTTTACGGCGACTGTGCCAGCAGTCGCCGTTTTTTTTGCCTGTTTTGCATTCGCTTCAGGGTTCGCTGGAGCCGGGCAGAGTGCTCAGGTCCGACGGTGCTTTGACGGGGTGCTTTTGCGCGCTGCGCCATGCGGCGGGCGGCATGCCGAACTGGGTGATGAACCAGCGTGTGAAGGAGCTCGCCATGGAGTAGCCAAGCATGTCGGCGATTCGGCCCAACGAATAATTCGGGTTTTCCAGGTAGCGCAACACCAGGTCGCGGCGCACGTCGTTGATCAGGTCGTTGAAGGCGCAGCCGTCGTCTTTCAGGCGACGTTGCAGGGTGCGTACGTTCATGCCCTGGGTCTGGGCGATCTGCTCGATGGTGGCGCGTCCCATCGGCAGCAGCAGGTAGATGGCTTTGCGCACCTCGAACAGCATCGAAGGACCTTCATGGCTGAGCAGCGAATCGAGGTAGCTCTGGGCGTAGCGTGCCATGGCCGGGTCGGCATTGGGGTTGGTCACGTCGAGGCTGGCGTCGGAGCAGACGATGCCGTTGAACTCGCTGCCGAACTCCAGCTTGCAACCGAACAGGCGCCGATGCAGTTGCAGGTTGTCGGGAGGCTGGTGCGTGAAGTTGACGCTGTAAGGGTGCCAGTGGCTGCCGAGTAGCGCGGCGCACAGGCGGAACATCACGCCGATGGCCAGTTCGGTGGCTTGCCGGCTGGGCATCGGCGATTCGGTGACCACCTCTTCGCGAATGATCACCATCTTGCCGGCCTCTTCAATGAAGATGGCTAATGAATCGTTCATCAGATGACGGTAATGCACCACGACCTGCAAGGCATCTCGCAGCGTTCGCTGGTGGCTGAGCAGCAGGCTGACCACACCGAAGTCCGAAAGCTGACGCGACTCGGCCATGCTCAGGCCGAAGCTCTGGCAGCCACTGGCGGCGGCCGAATCTTCCAGCAGGCGTACGGCGGCATCAATGGGGATGCGGTGTTCGGGCGCTTGCAGCAGCGCTTTGCTCAGGCCGACGCCGGCCAGTACATCACGCGGGTTGAACCCCAGGTATTGGGTGACCTCCAGGTAGTTGGTCAAGACAGCGGCGCGAACAAGCTTGGGCATGCGAAGGTCTTTCCTGGGCCAGTTGCGATTCGGATGAGCGTGGCGACTATATCCAGCACATCAGCAATTGAACAGTTGTGACGTTGTCGAGGGCGCTCGCCCGATTCTGTCCAGAAGCCCCTGCGTTTTTGTCGAGCAATCGACGCTCACCCATTGATTACAGTGACCTGCAGAGAAGCTGCGGGGTTTTTCGACCAATGGTCGGGGCACACCAGCCTCGGCAAATCTGTCATGAAAAGAAAAGTGCCTGACGTCCAATGAAAAGCGCCTTGGGTGGGCGCTCTTTAATGTCAGTCCTACAAAAAGCCCCTGGCGATAGAGCCAGTCGAGTCATCGAGAAAGCGAAGGTGTTGAAAGTGGACAAACTGCAAACTGCCGCAACCGTTCTGATCGTACCGGGTCTGCGCGAGCACGTTGCCGAGCATTGGCAAACGTTGCTTGAGGCAAGGCTCTGCAAAGTGCGCAGTGTGCCGCCGCTGGAAACCGACAAGCTCGATTGCGCCAAGCGGGTCGAAGCGATCCAGCACGCGCTGGAGCAGATCGACGGGCCGGTGATCCTGGTCGCTCACAGCGCCGGTGTGCTGATGGTCGCGCACTGGGCTGCGCAGCACAGTCGGCCGATCAAGGGCGCGCTGCTGGCCACGCCTCCGGATCTCGATGCTCATTGGCCACAAGGCTACCCATCTGCCGAAACCCTGCGTACCCAGGGTTGGAATCCTCTACCCAAAAAGCCACTGCCGTTCCGCAGTCTGGTGGCCGTCAGTACCAACGACCACCTCGCCAGCCTGGATGCCGCCACTCGCCTGGCAGAAGGCTGGGGCAGTGAACTGCTCAACCTGGGCAAGGTGGGTCATCTCAATCCGGCAGCAGGGTTTGGCCACTGGCCGCAAGCAGAAGCACTCATCCTGGAGCTGGATCGCTAGTTCAGGCGCCGGTTGGTTCCAGCCATCCGGTATTTGCCCTCACTCCTGAAAAACGCAAACCCCTGAAACAAGGGTTGCGCGAGGGCGGCTGCGCTTAAAACAAATACAAAAAGGCGGAGAGACAACGCAATGCACAACAATAAGAGTCACGGGTTCGCACCCTCGCGTTACACCTTGTTGGCCTCGGCCATTCTGGCCGCCGCCGTGCCGGTCGCGCAGGCGGTCGAACTCGACACAGGTAACCCGGACTGGACCGTGCGTTTTGATAACACCGTGAAGTACAACTACGGCGTACGCACCGAAAGCGCCGACAAGCGCATGTTGGCGACACCGAACAACAACGATGGCGACTACAACTTCCGCAAGGCCGGGACCAACATCACCAACCGTGTTGACCTGTTGACCGAAATGGATGTGGTCTACCAGAACCACATGGGCTTTCGCGTCAGCGCCGCCAGTTGGTATGACAAGGCCTACGAGAACACCGGTTCCAATTCCAACCCGTTCGTCAACGGCAATGACGCACGGTCGGGTCTGGTTGCCAACGATCCGCGCCTGGCCGGGGTCACCGGCGACAATGTCGGCAATGGCAGCCCGCACCTGAGCAACTACGCCCAGCGTTACTACACCGGTCCATCCGGCGAAATCCTCGATGCCTTCGTGTTCTACAGCACCGAAGTGGGCGAGGAGTCGCTGTTGAGCGTCAAGGCCGGTCAGCACAACGTGTTCTGGGGTGAAACCATTCTCAACCCGGTGCACTCGAACAGTTACGGCCAATCGGGCCTGGACCTGGCCAAACTGGCTGCCTCGCCCGGTACCGAAGCCAAGGAACTGTTCGTTCCGCGTAACCAGTTGTCGATGTCGTTCACCGTCAATCCCGAGTTGACCGTGGGCGCTCAGTATTTCCTCGATTGGGATGCTGCGCGCCTGCCTGAAGCCGGTACTTACTATGGTGGTTCCGATCTGGTCGGCTTCGGTGCGCAGTCGTTCCTGCTGGGCAACACCAATGGCGTGGTGCCGGGCAGTCCGCTGGGTTGTGGTCTGGCGCCCTGCAACGGGCTGACCAATGTGCGTCGCGGTCACGACCTGACGCCGGACAAGCGCGGAGACTGGGGCGTGATGGCCAAGTGGTCGCCGGCCTGGCTGGATGGCACCCTCGGTGTTTATTACCGCGAAACCTCGGAAATCCTGCCGCAAGCCTGGCTGGATGCCAGAGGCCTGAGTTCGGCCAACCCCAACGGCACCCGTCCGGCAGGGCAAGTGCCTGCGGTGATCAACACGCTCAACTCGCTGAGCACCGCCACCTATCAAATGGCCTATGCCGACAACATCAAGATCGTTGGCCTGAGCCTGTCCAAGGACGTTGGCGGGGTGAGCGTCGGTTCGGACCTGAACATTCGTCACAACATGCCGTTGGCCAGTATTCCGGCGGTTGTCAGCACTAACAGTCCGCTAGGCCTGGGCGCCGGTCTTGGCCTGTTGCCGGCGCGTACGGCGGCCACCGGTGTGGTTTATGACAACCCGCAGAAGGGCGACAGCATGGCCGCCACCGGTGACACGTTGCACTGGACGCTCAACGGCCTGATGACCTTCCCGAAAACCCCGGTGTTCGATTCGGCCAGCCTGCTCGCCGAGTTGTACTACAGCAACTTGCTCAAGCTCGATAGCAAGAACGAAGCGCTCTACAAGGGCAAGGACACCTATCGCGGCATCGACCAGCCGACCCGGGACAACTGGGGCATCGCGGTCAACTTCACACCGACCTGGTATCAGGTGTTTCCCGGTGTCGACCTCAACGCACCGATGTCCATCAACGTCGGTCTCGACGGCGTGTCACCGGTGTCCGGTGGCGGTGCCAAAGACACCGGCAACTATGCCGTGGGCGTGGGTGCTGTTGTGTACAACAAATACTTCATCGACCTGAAGTACGTGGACTCCTTCGGCAAGACCGACAAGTGCGACGCCAGCGGTCTGAGCACCGGCGCGGCCAATGCCGGCAGCGGCGACGGCTCCACCCCCAATGCCTTTAGCGGCAATGAAAACTACGCGTGTTACGGCGGCGGCTACTCGGCCTTCTCCGGTGGTGGTGCCACGACTGAGGACCGTGGCGCCGTTTACCTGACGATGAAAACCACTTTTTGATGCACCACTGATTTGCTCAATGCAAGCAGGAGAATAACAAGATGAAATTCGCAAAAACCGTGTTGGCCGCTTCGCTGGCCATGGTCCTTGCCGCCCAGGCACAGGCCGCTGTTTCCACTCAGGACGCTGCCAGGTTGGGCAGCAGCCTGACCCTGGTCGGGGCCGAAAAGGCCGGGAACGCTGATGGCTCCATTCCCGCCTATGACGGTGGCTTGACCACGCCGCCGGCCAGTTTCAAATCCGGTGACAGCATGCGTCCGGATCCCTTCGTCAACGAAAAACCGTTGCTGGTAATCGACGGCAAGAACGTCGATCAGTACAAGGGCTTGCTCAGTGCAACCACGGTGGAATTGGCCAAGCGTTTCCCAAGCTTCCACGTCAATGTCTACCCGACCCACCGCACCGTTTCGCTGCCAAAAGCCATCCTCGATAACGGCGTGAAGAATGCCAGCGGCGCCAAGTCCCTCGAAGGCGGTCTGGCCATCGATAACGTGCTGCCGGGCGTGCCGTTCCCGATTCCGCAGTCGGGCAACGAGGCGATGTGGAACTTCCTGTTGCGTTACCAGGGCGTCAACATCAACTCCAAGTACGACTCCTGGAACGTCGACTCCGCTGGCGTGCCGAGCCTGGCGACCACCGGACTGGCGTTCATTTCCTATCCGATCTACGAAAACCTCGCGCAGCCGATCAGCAGCGCCGATGTGTACTACCAGATGAAGCTGTCCTACACCGGCCCTGCGCGCCGGGCCGGTGAAGCGGTGATGCTCAAGGACGCCGCCAACCCGCTCCAGCAACCGCGCCGCGCCTGGCAATACTTGCCGGGCCAGCGTCGGGTCAAGTTGGCACCGAACCTGGCTTACGACACGCCTAACCCTGGCACCGCCGGCGCCGGCACCTACGACGATGTTTTCGTGTTCAACGGTGCACTGGACCGCTACGACTGGAAGCTGGTGGGCAAGCAGGAAATGATCGTGCCCTACAACACCTATAAGCTGACCTACGCCCAGGATCCCAAATCGCTGACCACCGCCAATCACCTGGCACCGGATTACGTGCGTTGGGAAAAACACCGGGTCTGGGTGGTGGAGGGCAACCTCAAGTCTGGCGCCCGGCACATCTATCAGAAGCGTCGCTTCTACCTCGATGAAGACAGCTGGACCGCTCTGGCCTCTGACCAATATGACGCCCGTGGTCAGCTGTACCGTGGCTCCTTCGCGTTCCTCAGCCAGAGCTACGACAAGCAGATCCCGGACTCCACGCCTTTCATGATCTATGACCTGGTGGGTGGTTCCTACAACATCAACGGTGTGGTCGGCCCTTACGGCGGCATCAAGTACATCGATCCGCTCTCCAAGGCGCAGTGGTCGCCTGAGTCCCTGGCCGGTAACGGGATTCGCTAAGCAAACCGTGACAAAGCGTCCGTGCAGTCCACTGCCTGACAGGCAGGGGACCGCACGACGGTCGGTGCATGCCGATCGTTTCGGGCGCCAGGTTGGAACGTCAGGCACACGGACGTGTGTCCCGACGCGGTTTTCCGAAGAGGACGCGGTATGTGTTCGTACAAAAATTATCTGCAGTTGGCGCTCGGCGCCTTGCTTGCAACGTTGCAGGGCCTGAGCCAGGCGTCCGCTTATGTCGACGTGCTGGATCTGCCGGCCAGGGTCAGCGCCTTGGCCGTCAACAGCCCGCTATCGGGCATGGCCCGCGCTGGCGACCGCTTGGTCGCCGTCGGGCAGCGTGGCCACATTCTGTATTCCGATGATGCCGGTAATCACTGGCAGCAGGCCGCGGTGCCAGTCAGTGCCGACCTCAATGCCGTGAGCTTTCCTTCCGCCACCCAAGGCTGGGCGGTGGGCGGTGACGGCGTGGTGTTGCACAGCAACGACGCCGGTGCGACCTGGCGCAAGCAACTGGACGGCCGCGAGATCGGGGCCTTGCTGGTCAAGCATTACGGCGCGTTGGCCAGTGCAGAACCGGGCAACGAACAATGGCCACTGCTGGTCGCCGAAGGTGAGCGCCTGATGGCGCAGGGCGCCGACAAACCGTTGCTCGATGTCTGGTTCGCCAACGAGCGCCTCGGTTATGTGGTCGGGGTGTTCAACCTGATCTTGCGCACCGAGGACGGCGGCCAGAGCTGGACACCGTTCCAGGACCGCACCGACAACCCGCAGGGCTTTCACCTCAACGCCATCGCCTCCACTGGCGATGCGCTGTACATCGCTGGAGAGCAGGGGCTGCTGCTCAAGTGGGATGACACCCAACAGCGCTTCGCCGCCGTGCAGACACCCTATCAAGGCAGTTTTTTCGGTGTGCTCGGCAAGCCCGGGGAAGTGCTCGTCTATGGCTTGCGCGGCAATGTGCTGCGCAGCACCGATGGCGGTCTCAGCTGGACTCCGCTGGACACTGGCCTGCGCGTCAGCATCACCGCGGGCCTGGTCGATGGCCGTGGCAACTACCGCTTGTTCACCCAGGGCGGGCAGATGCTGGTCAGCCAGGGCACAGGCGCGCAATTGCATCTGGTTCAGCAACAGGCACCGACACCGGTGACCGGCGCCACTCAGTCCGCCGACGGTGCGCTGGTGGTGGTTGGCAGCCGTGGTGCACGGACGCTGTCCGTTGATAAGCCCTCGAACCCTTAGAGCGAGAACCCAGACATGGGCAATATCAAACAAGAAACCATGCCGGTGATCCGCGATCTGCGGGATTTCGACCGCCATTCCGGCAACCTGCTGGAGCGGTTGGTGTTCAACTACCGTCCGTTGTTCATGCTGCTGATGGCGCTGGCCACCGTGGTGTTGGGCTACATGGCGGCAACGCGCCTGGAGCTGCGCCCCAGCTTCGAAAAGATGATTCCGCAGAGCCAGCCATACATTCAGAATTTCCTGGAAAACCGCCAGTCGCTGCGCGGTCTGGGCAACTTGGTACGGGTGGTGGTGGAGAACACCCAGGGCGATATTTTCGACCCCGCTTATCTTGACGTGCTCAAACAGGTCAACGATCAGTTGTTCGTCACCGAAGGCGTCGACCGTGCCTGGATGAAGTCGTTGTGGAGCCCGGCGGTGCGCTGGACCGAAGTCACCGAGGAAGGTTTTCAGGGTGGCCCGGTGATGCCTGATACCTACCAGGGCAAGCCGGAAGAAATAGAACAGCTGCGCCAGAACATTTCCCGCGCCGGTATCGTCGGCAGCCTGGTGGCCAGTGACTACAAATCGAGCATGCTCATTGTTCCGCTGCTGGACAAAGCCACGGCCAGCGGTCAGCGCATCGATTACCACGCCTTTTCGCAGATGCTTGAAGAGCAGTTGCGCGACAAGATCGAATTCGCCGGTGACAGCGCTGCGCGCAAGGCCGGGGAGGAGAGCAAGGGCCAGTACAAAGTCCGGGTGATCGGTTTCGCCAAACTGATGGGCGACCTGATCGATGGCCTGATCCAGGTGATGATGTTCTTCGGCCTGGCCGTCGTCACTTCACTGATCATCATTTACGCCTACACCCGTTGCGTGCGCAGCACCTTGCTGGTGGTCGGCTGCTCGCTGATTGCGGTGGTCTGGCAACTCGGCATCGTCGCCTGGCTGGGCTATGCCATCGACCCGTACTCGGTGCTGGTGCCGTTCCTGATCTTCGCCATTGGTGTGTCTCACGCGGCGCAGAAAATGAACGGCATCATGCAAGACATCGCCCGTGGCACCCACAGACTGATCGCCGCCCGCTACACCTTCCGCCGCCTGTTCATTGCCGGCGTCACCGCGCTGCTGGCCGACGCTGTCGGGTTCGCGGTGCTGATGCTGATCGATATTCCGGTGATCCGCGACCTGGCGATCACCGCCAGCATCGGTGTGGCGGTGCTGATTTTCACCTCGCTGTTGCTGATGCCGGTGGCGCTGTCTTATGTCGGCGTCGGCACCAAGGCGGCCGAGCGTGCGCTGAAAATCGACACCCGTGCAGAAGGGCACAAAGGCTTCGGCAAACTGTGGGACTTGCTCGACCGTTTCACCACGCGCAAGTGGGCCACGGGTGCGGTATTGGTCGCAGCGCTGATGGGCATCGGTGGCTTCATGATCAGCCTGCAGTTGAAGATCGGCGACCTGGAAAGTGGCGCACCGGAGCTGCGTGCCGACTCTCGCTACAACCGTGACAACGCCTACATCACCAGCCACTACGCGCTGTCCAGCGACCTGTTCGCGGTGATGATCAAGACTGCGCCGGAAGGCTGCTTGAACTATAAGACGCTAGTCCTCGCCGACCGTCTGGCCTGGGAGCTGCAGCAGTATCCGGGCGTACAGGCGACGGCTTCGTTGGTCAACGCGGTGCGCCAAATCACCGCCGGTACTTATGAAGGCAACCCCAAGCTCAACAGCATCCAGCGCAATCAGGACGTGCTGAACTACGCCGCGCAGCAAGCCTCGGTCAACTCCCCGGAGTTGTTCAACACCGACTGTTCGCTGATGCCGGTGATCACTTTCCTCAAGGACCACAAGGCCGAGACCCTGGATGCCGTGGTGGGCATCGCCGAAAAATTCGCCCGGGAGAACAACAGCGCAGATCGCCAGTTCCTGCTGGCGGCCGGGTCGGCCGGGATTGAAGCGGCGACCAACATTGTGGTGCGCGAGGCCAATCGCACCATGCTGCTTTACGTCTATGCGGCGGTGACGCTGTTCTGCCTGATCACCTTTCGCAGCTGGCGCGCCACGTTGGTTGCGTTGTTGCCGCTGGTGCTGACCTCGATCCTTTGCGAAGCGTTGATGGTGGCCATGGGCATTGGCGTGAAAGTCGCGACCCTGCCGGTGATCGCATTGGGCGTGGGCATCGGCGTGGACTACGCGTTGTACCTGCTCAGCGTGCAGTTGCATTACCAGCGCCAGGGCTTGCCGCTGTCTCAGGCTTACCGCAACGCCGTGTCGTTTACCGGTCGGGTCGTGGGCCTGGTGGGCATCACCCTGGCGGCCGGCGTGGTGTGCTGGGTCTGGTCGCCGATCAAGTTCCAGGCCGACATGGGCATCCTGCTGACCTTCATGTTCCTGTGGAACATGCTCGGCGCGCTGATCCTGATTCCAGCCTTGTCGTACTTTTTGCTGCGCCACCCCGTTCCGCAAGCCCAAGTGGCGCAAGCCGCTGAAACCGACACCTCTCAACGCCAGGGTATGCCCCATGCCCTGACCACTTCCGAGTAAGCCAACCATGTCTGATTACAAAGCTCCTTTGCGCGATATGCGCTTCGTACTCAACGAAGTCTTCCAGGTGTCCCGGCTATGGGCCCAATTGCCTGGCCTGGCCGAGGTGATCGATGAAGAAACGGCCGCCGCGATCCTTGAAGAGGCCGGCAAAATCAGTGGCGAAGTTATCGCACCGCTGAACCGCAGCAGCGACGAGCAGGGCTGCACCTGGAGCAACGGCGCGGTCCAGGCGCCGGACGGTTTTGTCGCGGCCTACCAGGCATTCGCCGAAGGCGGTTGGGTGGGTGTTGGTGGCGATCCGCAATTCGGTGGCATGGGCATGCCCAAGGCGATTTCGGCTCAGGTCGAGGAGATGGTCAACTCGGCGAGTCTGTCGTTCGGCCTGTACCCGATGCTGACCGCCGGTGCGTGCCTGTCGATCAATGCCCACGCCAGTCAGGAACTCAAGGAACGCTATCTGCCGAACATGTATGCCGGCACCTGGACCGGCTCGATGTGCCTGACCGAGGCGCATGCCGGCACGGACCTGGGCCTGATTCGCACCCGCGCCGAACCTCAGGCCGACGGCAGTTTCAAGATCAGCGGCAGCAAGATTTTCATCACCGGCGGCGAGCACGACCTGACCGAAAACATCATTCAATTGGTGCTGGCGCGGTTGCCGGATGCACCGGCCGGTCCCAAGGGGATTTCGCTGTTTCTGGTGCCCAAGGTGCTGGTCAATGCCGATGGCTCGCTGGGTGAGCGCAACTCGCTGTCCTGTGGCTCCATCGAGCACAAGATGGGTATCAAGGCCTCCGCCACCTGTGTGATGAACTTTGACGAGGCGACCGGCTGGATCATCGATGCGCCGAACAAAGGCCTGGCGGCCATGTTCACCATGATGAATTACGAACGTCTGGGCGTGGGTATCCAGGGCCTGGCGTTGGGTGAGCGCTCGTATCAGAACGCGGTCGAATACGCCCGTGACCGCCTGCAAAGCCGTTCGCCGACAGGCGCGCAGAACAAGGACAAAGCTGCCGATCCGATCATCGTGCACCCGGATGTACGACGCATGCTGTTGACCATGAAAGCCTTGAACGAGGGCGGGCGTGCGTTCTCCAGCTACGTGGCCCTGCAACTGGATACCGCCAAGTACAGCGATGACGCGGCAACCCGCACCCGCGCCCAAGAGCTGGTATCGCTGCTGACCCCGGTGGCCAAGGCGTTCCTCACCGACATGGGCCTGGAAACCACCGTGCATGGCCAGCAGATCTTCGGCGGCCACGGCTACATTCGCGAATGGGGCCAGGAGCAACTGGTTCGCGATGTGCGCATCACGCAGATCTACGAAGGCACCAACGGCATCCAGTCACTGGATTTGGCCGGGCGCAAAATAGTCGGAAGCGGCGGGGCGCTGTACCGGCTGTTCGCTTCGGAAATCCGCAACTTTACCGCCAAAGCCTGCGCTGACCTCGGTGAGTTCACTAAACCGTTGAACGCCGCCGTCGACACCCTCGACGAACTGACCGCATGGCTGCTGGACCGAGCCCAGGGCAACCCGAATGAAATCGGCGCGGCGTCGGTCGAGTACCTGCACGTGTTCGGCTACACCGCGTACGCCTACATGTGGACGCGAATGGCCAAGGCTGCCATGAGCACGCATTCCAAAGACGATTTCTACGCCAGCAAACTGGCCACCGCGCGCTTCTACTTCGCCCGTCTGCTGCCACGCATCCACTCGTTGAGCGCGTCGGCCAAGGCTGGCAGCGAATGCCTCTATCAATTGGATGCAGAGCAGTTCTGAGCCCACGTAAAAAGGACCGGGAACCCCAACCATGATGGCGACAAAAATAATTCCGCCCGCCGATGGCGCCTATGCCTATCCCTTGCTGATCAAGCAATTGTTGCTGTCCGGCGTGCGCTACGAACCGGGGCGGGAAATCGTCTACGCCGACAAACTGCGCTACAGCTACCAGACCCTCAACCAGCGGATCCGCAGGCTGGCCAATGCCTTGACCGCTGCCGGCGTCAAGGCCGGCGATACCGTGGCCCTGCTCGACTGGGACAGCCATCGCTACCTGGAATGCTTTTTTGCCGTACCGATGATCGGTGCGGTACTGCATACCGTGAACATTCGTCTTTCGCCGGATCAGGTGCTCTTCACCATGAACCATGCCGAGGACGACCTGGTGCTGGTGCATGATGATTTCCTGCCGCTGGTTGAACAGATTCACGGACGGCTTGAAACCGTCAAAGGCTACCTGCAGCTCACGGACGATACGGCAAACGATACGTCTCTACCGGTGCTGGGGGAGTATGAAAACCTGTTGTCCAGGGCCGCAGACCAGTACGACTTTCCCGACTTCGATGAAAACTCGGTGGCGACCCTTTTCTACACCACGGGCACCACTGGCGACCCTAAAGGCGTGTATTTCACCCACCGCCAATTGGTCCTGCATACCTTGAATGCGGTGGGCACGTTGGGCGTCTATCAAGGCCTGCCGTTGCTGCGTTCCGATGATGTGTACATGCCGATTACCCCGATGTTTCACGTGCATGCCTGGGGTGTGCCTTATGTCGCCACCCTGATGGGGCTCAAGCAGGTGTACCCCGGCCGCTACGAACCCAACAGCCTGGTCAGGCTGTATCGAGAGGAGAAGGTCACTTTTTCCCACTGCGTGCCGACCATTCTGCAAATGATCCTGAGCTGTGAAGAAGCAGACCAGACCCGTTTCGATGGCTGGAAAATGCTTCTGGGCGGCAGCGCACTGACGCTGGGAATTGCCAGCGAAGCGAGTGCCAAAGGTATTCAGGTGCACAGCGGTTACGGCATGTCGGAAACCTGCCCATTGCTGTGCCTGACCTACCTGCGTGATAAGGACCTCGAACAGTCCACGCAAGCCCAACTGGCCACCCGCATCAAGACTGGCACGCCGGTGCCGATGGTCGACCTGAAAATCATCGATGCCAATGGCAATGACGTTGCCCATGACGGCGAGTCTCTGGGCGAGATCGTGGTGCGCGCCCCCTGGCTGACCCAAGGCTATTTGAAGGAGCCCGAAAAGGGCGCCGAGCTATGGCACAACGGCTGGATGCACACCGGCGATCTGGCCTCCATCGACGCCTTGGGAGGGGTGGAAATCAAAGATCGAATCAAGGATGTCATCAAGACGGGCGGGGAGTGGATCAGCTCCCTGGAACTGGAAAGCCTGATCAGCGAACACGCGGCGGTGATGTCGGTCGCGGTCGTGGGCATTGCCGATGAGCAATGGGGCGAACGGCCGATGGCGCTGGTGGTGTGCGAGCCAGGGCAATATCTCGACCGCAAGATCCTGGAGGTGCATTTGCAAGGGTTTGTCGAGCGTGGGCGCATCAACAAATGGGCGATCCCCAAGCAGTTCAAGTTCGTCGCCGAGATTCCTAAAACCAGTGTCGGGAAGATTGATAAGAAGCTGATCCGGCAAAGTGAATTGGGGTGAAAGACGCGGTGCCCCTGTGCCAATTTCGTCATCCCTCGCGCCCAATCCCATCAAGCCACATCTCTGTGGATAGACCACCCTGACCGGTCTGTCCAAGGAGATGAGCATGATCCGACTGACCCTGATCGAAGCCCGCGAGTTGGCCGAATCGATCCTGTTGCACAACGGTTTTAATCTGGCCCACGCGCAAGCGGTGGCGGCGACGGTGATCGCCGGCGAGCGCGATGGCTGTGCCTCCCACGGTTTGTACCGGATTCTGGGCTGCGTGAATTCCCTGCGGGCCGACAAGGTGTCGGCCGATGCCGAGCCGCAGGTGATCGACCAGGCGCCGTCGATCGTACGGGTGGATGCCGCTGGTGGTTTCTCGCAATTGGCGTTTCAGGCGGGGCTTGGGTTGCTGGCGGAGAAAACCCGGGCCAACGGGATTGCGGCGTTGGCGATCAATCGCTGTGTGCATTTCTCGGCGCTGTGGGTGGAGATCGAGCAGTTGACCGCTGCCGGGTTGGTGGCGTTGGCCTGTAATCCGAGCCATGCCTGGGTGGCACCGGCCGGGGGACGTGTGCCGGTGTTTGGCACCAATCCCATTGCCTTTGGCTGGCCCCGTGCGGGGCAGGATCCGTTTGTGTTCGACTTCGCCACCAGTGCGATTGCCCGTGGTGATATCGAGTTGCATCGGCGTGCCGGCAAGGCGATTCCCGAGGGGTGGGGCGTGGACGCTGAGGGCCGGTCGAGCACCGATGCCAACGTCGTGCTCGACAGCGGCGCGATGCTGACGTTCGGTGGGCACAAGGGCTCGGCGCTGGCGGCCATGGTGGAGTTGATCGCCGGGCCTTTGATCGGTGATCTGACCAGTGCCGAATCGCTGGCCTATGACGCGGGCAGCAAGTCATCGCCCTACCATGGCGAGTTGATCATCGCGCTGGACCCGCGACGTTTTCTGGGTGCGGCCACCGAGGAACATTTGGCCCGGGCCGAAGTGTTGTTTCAGGGCATTGAAGGGCAGGGCGCGCGCTTGCCGTCGCAACGGCGTTATGCGGCGCGGGCGCGCAGTATGGTGGAGGGAGTACAGATTCCCGAGACGCTGTACAACGACCTGAACGCATTGCTGGCTTGAATGCGATGAAAATCCTGTAGGAGCGAGGCTTGCCCGCGAAGGCGGTGTATCAGACGACATCAATGGTGAATGTCGAGACGCCTTCGCGGGCAAGCCTCGCTCCTACGGGAGGTCATGTTTTTACAGCGGTTCGCGGTGGCTGTTGCCATCGACCAGACGCGTAATGCCCAACGGGTTGGCGTTTTTCAGGGCGTCGGGCAGCAGGGCGTCCGGGCAGTTCTGGTAGCACACCGGGCGCAGGAAGCGCTCGATGGCCAGGCTGCCGACCGAGGTGCCACGGGCATCGGAGGTCGCCGGATAAGGCCCGCCATGCACCATGGCATCGCAGACTTCGACGCCGGTGGGGTAGCCGTTGAACAGCACCCGGCCGACCTTTTGTTCCAGCAGTACCAGCAGATCGGCGTGTTCCTTCAGGTCCTGTGCTTCGCCAATCAACGTGGCGGTGAGTTGACCGTGCAAACTGTTCAGTGCTTGTCGCAACTCGGCTTTATCGGCCACTTCGACGACGAGGGTGGTCGGGCCGAACACTTCTTCCTGCAACAGCGGATCACCCTTGAGCAGCAGACTGGCGTCGGCCTTGAACAGTTGCGGCCACGCTTGATTGCCGTGCTGATCCTGGCCCGCCAGGCGGATTGTTCTCGGATGGTCGAGCAAGGCCTGCACACCTTTTTCGTAGCTGCCGAGGGTGCCGGCATTGAGCATGGTTTGCGCCGGTTGTTCGGCCATCAAGGCACTGAGCCGCGCGATGAAAGCGCTGAAGTGGGGTGAGCGCACACCGATCACCAACCCCGGATTGGTACAGAACTGACCGCAACCCTGGACCACCGACGCCACCAGTTCACCGGCGATTTTCTCGCCGCGCGCGAGCAGGGCTTCAGGCAATACCAGCACCGGGTTGATGCTGCTCATTTCGGCGAACACCGGGATCGGTTGTGGCCGTGCGGCGGCCATGTCACTGAGAGCGCGACCACCTTTCAGCGAGCCGGTGAAACCGACGGCCCGGATCGCCGGATGCTTGACCAGCGCTTCACCGACACCCGCGCCGTAGATCATGTTGAACACACCTTTGGGCATGTCGGTTTGCTCGGCGGCGCGGATGATTGCATCGGCCACGCGTTCGGCGGTTGCCATGTGTCCGCTGTGGGCCTTGAACACCACCGGGCAACCGGCGGCCAGGGCGGCAGCGGTATCACCGCCGGCAGTGGAAAAGGCCAGCGGGAAATTACTGGCGCCGAACACGGCCACCGGACCAACGCCGATCCGGTATTGGCGCAGGTCGACCCGTGGCAGTGGCAGACGTTCGGGCAAGGCGCGATCGATGCGCGCACCATAGAAATCGCCCCGGCGCAGAACCTGAGCGAACAGGCGCATTTGGTTGCTGGTACGACTGCGTTCGCCTTGAATGCGCCCGGTCGGCAGGGCGGTTTCGCGGGTGACCAGAGCGACGAATTCATCATCCAGCGCATCCAGTTGCGTGGCGATCGCTTCAAGAAATTCTGCACGGCGAGTTGCCGGTAGATTGCGCAAGGCCGGGTAAGCGGCAGCAGCGGCCTGGGCGGCGGCGTCCACTTCTTCCACGGTGGCTTGCATGAAAGAGAAGGGCAGCGCTTCGCCGGTGCTGGCGTCGTGGCTGTGCAGAGTGATGCTGCCGGCGGCGCTGCGGGCACCGCCGATGTAGTTGTGGCCGATGATCTCGGGCATGGAAAACTCCTATCAAAAAAGTGATCGGGACCTGTAGGAGCGAGGCTTGCCCGCGAAGGCGGTGTGTCAGACGACATCAATGGTGAATGTCCGACCCCGTTCGCGGGCAAGCCTCGCTCCTACAGGGCTCAGGCCAATGAATCACCCCGGCGTGTGGCCGGCGCGGCGCTATCCAGGGCAGCAATGCGCGCAGCGGATTCGACATCCACCAGGTGCAACGACTTGCCACGGGTTTCCCGGGTCAGGCCGACGGCCACGATGGAGATCAGCGCGGCGCCCACCAGGTACCAGGCAATGGGTGTCGAGCTGTGATATTTGTTGAGCAGGGTGATGGCGATCAGCGGTGCCAGGGAACCAGCGAAAATCGGCGCCACCTGGTAGCACAGTGAAAGGGCGGTGTAGCGCACGTGGGTCGGGAACATTTCGGCCATCAGCGCCGAGTAGGGTGCATAGGTCATCGACTCGATACCCAGGCCCAGAATGATCGCCGCCATGATCAGCCAGTTGTTGCCGGTGTCCATCATCGGGAAACCGACAAAGCCCCAGAACGCGGTGAGCACCGCGCCGGTCAGGTAGATCGGTTTGCGCCCGACGATATCCGACAGATACCCCATCAACGGAATCAGGAAGAAGTGCACCAAGTGCGCGCCGAACATCAGCAGCAGAATTTCCGAGGTGTCCTTGTGCACCACCAGTTTGAGGTAGGTGATCGAAAAGGTGACCACGGTGTAATAGAGGATGTTCTCGGCAAAGCGTGCGCCGATCCCCACCAGCACGGCGCGCCAGTGATGACGCAGCACTTCGACCACGCCCAGCTGTTGTTGCTTGGTCTGCGCCTGACGGGCCTGGGCTTCCTTGAAGATCGGCGCGTCATCGACACTGGTGCGAATCCAGTAGCCGATCAGCACCACCACCGCCGAGAACCAGAACGCTACGCGCCAGCCCCAGGCGAGGAATTGTTCCTCCGACAGGTTCGACGACAACAGCAATAGGGCGACGGTGGCCACCAGGTTGCCGGCCGGCACCCCGGCTTGCGGCCAACTGGCCCAGAAGCCGCGACGGTTGTCGGGGCAGTGTTCGGACACCAGCAGAATCGCACCGCCCCATTCACCGCCAAAGGCAAAACCCTGGATCAGCCGCAGCAGCACCAATAACACTGGCGCGGCATAGCCGATGCTGTCGAAGCCCGGCAGGCAGCCCATCAGGAAAGTGGTGATGCCGACCACCACCAGGCTCAGTTGCAGCAGGCGTTTGCGGCCGAATTTGTCACCGTAGTGACCGAACACCAGGCCGCCCAGTGGACGAGCGAGAAAGCCGACCGCGTACAGGGCGAAGGCGGCGATGATGCCGTCGATGGGGCTGTCGGTCTGGCGGAAGAACAACCGGCCGAAGACCAGTGCGGAGGCGGTGCCGTAGAGAAAGAATTCATACCACTCGGCAACGGTACCGGCCATGGCGGCGGCCACGACGCGTTTGAGTCCCGAGGGGGTGGTTGCGCTTTGCGTGTGTAGAGGATTGGACATGCTGGCGTTTCCTGTAGGGGCGCAAAAACAGGCAGCCGGGCCGGGTCCGCAAAGACCCGCCCGGCAATCACTCAGAGACCGACGTCTGGCAACTCCGGACGATTGGCCAAGGCCTTGGCCATGATCTGCTCGACGAACACCCGATCGGCTTGCGGCAGTGCCAGGCGTGGCGGACGGGTCAGCGCACTGCCGCGACCGGCGATGGCTTCACAGAGCTTGATGCACTGCACCAGGTCGGCACGGGCATCGAGGTGCAGGATCGGCATCAGCCATTCGTAGATCGGCATGGCTTCGGCAAAGCGACCGGCCTTGGCCAGGCGGAAGATGGTTTCGCCTTCTTTCGGGAACACGTTGGACATGCCCGAGACCCAGCCTTCGGCACCCACTGCAATGCTTTCCAGCACCACGTCGTCGAGGCCGGCGAACAGCACGAAACGGTCGCCGACTTCATTGCGCACGTCGATGAAACGACGGGTATCGCCGGACGAGTCCTTGAAGCACACCACGTTGTCGCAGTCGGCCAGGGAAATCAGGATGTCCGGGGTGACGTCGTTTTTGTAGATCGGCGGGTTGTTGTAGACCATCAGCGGTACGTCGGCATTCTTGGCCACGTAGCGGTAGTGCTCGGCGGTCTCGAACGGCTTGGAACCATAGACCAGCGCCGGCATCAGCATCACGCCGTCGACGCCGACCCGGCGCACGGCATTGGCGACCTTGGCCGCTTGCACGCTGGTGAACTCGGCCACACCGCAGATCACTGGCACGCGACCCCGGGAGGCGTCGACCGCGACTTCGGTCACGGCGATTTTTTCTTCGGCGGTCAATGAGGTGTTTTCCCCCACCGAACCGCACACCACCAGGCCTGAGACGCCGTCACGGATCACGTTGGAAATCACCTGATGGGTTTTTTCCAGGTTGATGGTGAAGTCATCGTTGAATTGAGTGGTCACCGCGGGGAAGACGCCACTCCAGTTAATACGTTTGCTCATTGTTGCCTCCAGTTCGTTTTTGTATTTCGTATACGATATTTTAAATGCCAGTGACTCGGCTAGTGTTTTTTTCAATTGGTCAGGGGTTTTTGGTAGCCGTTGGTCTGGGGGAATTTCAGGCACCCGGCCAGGTGTCTGACAAGCGATAGCCCTGTGGCCACGGATCGCTCGGATCGAGCAGCAGTTGGTGGGTGCCGGTGATCCAGGCCCGGCCGGAAATGCATGGGTAGATCGCCGCTCGCCCGGCCACTTCGGTCAGGGAATCGATGCGGCAATGGAATTCGGAACCGATGATCGAACGGCCAATAAAGCGCTCGCCCACTTGCATCAAGCCCTTGGCCTGCAGCACCGCCATGCGCGCCGAGCAGCCGGTGCCGGTGGGCGAGCGGTCGATCTTGCCGGGTTGTATCACCACCGCGTTGGCGCCGGTGGCGATGCCATTTTCAACGACAATGGGCGCGGCAATCTGGCAGAAGGAGATATGCGACCACTCGGGGTTTAGCGGATGGACGAAGCCCAGCTGTTCATTGGCCGCGCGAGTGATTTTCAGCCCGACCGCCACCAGGTCGGCAGCCTCATCAGGACGAATGGAAAAGCCCAGGCGTTCGGCGTCGGCGATGACAAAACTGTCGCCGCCGTACGCGGTGTCGACCTGCAACGAGCCAAGGCCTTCGACTTCGATCCAGGCGTCGAGGCGATCAGCGAAGGAGGGCACGTTCTTGATTTCTACCCGCTCGACCTTGCCATCGCGGCAATCGGCCACGGCCTCGATCAGGCCGCCGGGCGCTTCGAGTATCAGTCGGGTTTGCGGTTCGGTCATCGGCAGGATGCCGCTGTCGAGCAGCACCGTGGCGACGCACAACGAATTGGAGCCGGACATCGGTGGCGTGTCCGCCGGTTCCATGATGATCCAGGCCATCTGCGCCCGAGGATCCTTGGCCGGCACCAACAGGTTGACGTGGCGGAACACGCCGCCGCGAGGTTCGTTGAGGACAAAGTTGCGCAAGGTCTGATCCTTGGCGATCCAGCGCGATTGTTCCCACACCGTGGCGCCCGGTGGTGGGGCGACGCCGCCGACGATCACATCGCCGACTTCGCCTTCGGCGTGACAGCTGACAACATGAATGACTTTCGATGAGCGCATGGTTTGCTCCTTTTTCTGTCTGTGCGGGCCCCTTCGCGGGCAAGCCTCGCTCCTACATTTATCTGTGGCGGTCACCGACTTTGTGTACACCACCCAACCCTGTAGGAGCGAGGCTTGCTCGCGAAGGGGCCATCAGTTACTTCACCGATTTCAGAAACGCCGCAGTCTCCGCATGCACCGGATTACCGATCACCTGATCCGGCGAGCCGATCTCGTGCACCAGGCCATTGCGAAAGAACGCCACGCGGTCGGAGACATCGCGGGCAAAGCGGATTTCGTGGGTCACCAGCACCATGGTCATGCCGTCTTCGGCGAGCATGCGCATGGTGTCCAGCACCTCGCCGACCAATTGCGGATCGAGGGCCGACGTGGCTTCGTCGAACAGCATGTAGTCCGGCGACATGGCCAGGGCGCGGGCAATCGCCATGCGCTGTTGCTGGCCGCCGGACAACTTGCCAGGGAAGGTCTTGAGCTTGTCGCCAAGGCCCACGTGGGTCAGTTGCTGCACCGCCAGTTCCTCGGCCTCGCGCTTGCTTTTACCCAAGACTTTGCGTGGCGCCAGCATCACGTTTTCCAGCACCGTCAGGTGCGGGAAGGCGTTCCATTGCTGGAACACGATGCCGATTTTCTGCCGCAAGCGGTTGAGGTCGGTGGCGCTGTCATGGACCTCGACGCCGTCGACGCGGATGCTGCCTTTCTGGATCGGTTCCAGGCCGTTGATGCACATCAGCAGGGTCGATTTGCCGGAGCCCGAGCCGCCGATGATCGACACCACCTCGCCCTTGTTCACCGTCAGGCTGACACCCTTGACCACGGCGAGGTCGCCGAAGGATTTATGTACGTTGTCGATCTCAATCATTTTCTTGCCACCTTCTTTCCAGACGAGCGCCCAGGCGTGCGACCACCAGGCTCATGACGTAGTAAATAAGGCCCGCGATGCACAGCACCAGCAACGGTTCCTGGATGCGGGTGACGATGGTTTGCGAGGCGCGCAGCAGTTCGACGATGCCGATCCACATCACCAGCGCGGTGTCTTTCATCACGCCGAGCACCAGGTTCAACCAGCCCGGAAAAGCCACCCGGGTGGCCATCGGCAGAACGATCCAGCGCAGGTCCTGCAGGAAGCTCAGGCCCAGCGAGCGACTGGCCCGGCGCAGGGTGAACGGCACCGACAGCACACCAGCGCGCACGATCTCGGTGAAGTACGCGGCGGCATAAACCCCCAGCACAATGCAGCCGACGCTGAAGGCGCTGATGTTCAAGCCAACGATGCTTTTGAGCGAGTTGAACAGCACGAACTGGATCAGCAACGGCACGCTGCGAAACACGTCCAGCACCCAGGCCAGGGGCAAACTGGCCCGAGGCAACAAGGCCCGCAGCAGGCCGAAGAGCAAGCCGGCAAGGGTGCCGAGCATGATCGACCAGAACGTCAGTTGCAGCGTGACCCAGGCGCCATTGAGCAGGAACAACAGGTCATTGGAGGAAAAACCGGTGGCAAACATGGACAGCTCCTCAGTAACGGAACAACCGCCAGGCCATCAGCCGGGCTGCCGCGACGATCGCCTTGGCAATCAGGTAATACAGCACCGCTGCAATGGCAAAGAACTCGAAGGTGCGGAACGTTTTGACGTTGTAGTCCTGGGTCACGCCGGTCAGGTCATTGTTCAGCCCGACGATCACCCCCAGCGACGTCATCAGCACCGCCCAGACCATCTGATTAGTCAGTGGGTAGAAGACGATCCGCAGCAGCTGCGGGACGATGATCATTCGATAGGCCTGAAAGGCGCTCATGCCCAGCGAACGTGCGGCGCGCACTTGGGTGTCCGGGACGGCCTTGAGGCCACCGCGAAAGTTCTCCGCCAGATACCCGGCATTGTTGAAGGTGATCCCGGCCAGCAGGGCGAGCCATGAACTGACGTGCAGGCCCAGCGAGCCGAGGCCGAAGTAGAGGACGTAGATCTGGAACAGCGACGGGGTATTGCGCGCGATCGATACCCAGCCGTTGCCGATGCCGCGCAGCAGCGGGTTCTTGCTTTCGCGCATTACCGTCAGGGCCAGAGCGATCAGCACGCCGAAGATCATCGACAGCGCCGCGGTCTCGAAGGTGACCAGGGCACCGGCAAGCATGTCCGGCAGGGCGCGCAGCGCTGAGCGCCATTGGAAGCTGTAGTCAAACATGCGCAGGGCTCTCCAGTAGGGCGGCAGGTTGTAGCCACGCCGGCAGGCGCCCGCTGGCGGTGGCATTGCAGG
Organism: Pseudomonas sp. PDM24; assembly: GCF_019218905.1. Taxonomy (NCBI): domain Bacteria; kingdom Pseudomonadati; phylum Pseudomonadota; class Gammaproteobacteria; order Pseudomonadales; family Pseudomonadaceae; genus Pseudomonas; species Pseudomonas sp. PDM24. Next base: position 71,140 of record NZ_JAHUWR010000011.1, read on the forward strand.
CGGCATCGACGCATTCGGCGAGGCTTGCGAAATGCACCTTGCGGCCCACCAGGCCGGGTGCGTAATGGGCGTATTTGCCGGAGTTGGTCATCAAGGTTTTTGCGGCCAGCGGGATCACCGGCTCGCCGAGCATGCACCAGCAGGTATCGGTGACCAGGGTGGCGCCGAAAGCTTCGATCACGGCGATATGCCCGGCTTCGCGAGCCTGCTCCAGCACGGCACGGCCGCAGGTAATGGCGAGGACCACGTCAGGGTGTTTGTGCCGACCGAGGCACAATCGCGCGAGGTGGGCGAACTCGCTGAGGGAAAAGTGCGGGTTGCCCAGCGAGACCACATCCACCCGGCTGTCGCGGGCACTGTTGAGTTCGCGCCAGCTGACCAATAGATCGTTCAGGCGGATTTTTTCCACGGGTAGAAACCCATCCACTTCCAGCACCTGCGCCGGGTCGATAGCCTCCGGGGTTATCCCGGCGATATGGAACAAGGGCGCGGCGGAGGTGGTGGCAAATGCCGCGCCGAAAGCTTTGAGGTCGTCCAGGCTCGGCTTGCGGTTTTCCAACCCGCGCACCAGTGGAATCCGGCTGCCCGCCAGCGTACCGATGTGGTAACCGAGCAGCGGGTAGAAGGCGTCGTCCAGTTCACCCAGGGCGGGCAATTCGATTTGCAGTCGGGCCTTGCGTTGCGCGTCCAGATGGCAGCCGATCAACGGGGCGCGACCAGTCAGCGCGATGCAGATGTCCAGGTAGTCCGGGTACTTCAGGGTGCGTGCGCCGAGCACGCTGTTGGCGTAAACCACCGCGTTGGATTCGGCCCAGACGATCTGCTCACCAGCCTTCGGCGCGCTGTCGAGCAGGTAGGGCGCGCAGGTGAAACTCAGCTGTGCGCCCATCGCCATATAGGCATCGCCCAAGGCACTGGCCGGTTCACCGAGGGCCGGGTCGATGCCCAGCTCGCGCCAGCGGCGCTGGTCCACGGAAATCGAATTGAGGGTGGTGGGCACCCGCACTGTTGCTCCCCATTGCACCAGCTGTTGGGCAAAACGCAGACTCGCCGGTCCCGTGTAGATGCAGCCGTCGATGTGCGCTTGGGTGACGTCCACCAGATGGCGGGCACCTTGCAGTTCGGCCATGCGTAGGACGATCTGCATGGCCACCTGCACGGCCTTGCCATGCTGTCCGTCGAGCAGCGCCCGGTCGTGTTCGGTGAGTTCGATTGCGGTGGCGATATTGGTGCTCGGCAAGGGGCTGTCGAGTGCCTGCCAGGCATCGCCCGGCAGGTGCTCGAACAGACTCAGCGTTGTGTCCTCGACCCGAGCGAAGGCCTTGCCGCGCAGGGCGGCGAAGGCCTCCCGGCCGATGCACAGCACCGGCAGGGAACGCTCGAAAATGGTCTGTGCCACGAGCACGCCCAGGGTCAGGATCTCATCGGGCTCGGCCAGCACCAGTGCGGCCGGTGCGTGGCCGTTGCTGATCAGTTCCATCAACACGCTACTGCCGGTGCACGAGCCGCGACTGCTGGGGATGGCCAGCACGCGGCCGGCCAGGTATTCGCCACTGAGCGGGTGATGACGGTCAATGATTTCGCCGCTGTACGGATCGACCCCGCCCCAGAAACTCAACCCGATATCGGCGAACAGCAGGGCGCCCTCGGCGGCGCCCGCGACCAGGCTGCGACCGGTCAGAGAAGTGGGCCTAGGCATGCCGGACACCTTAGTAGTAGACCTGTGGCACGGTCAGGTTGGTCGGCGAGATTTCGGTGCCGACCCATTTGACGAACAACTCCTTGTAACGACCGGTGCGCACCTGCTGGTTGACGAACAGGTTGAGGTAATTGAGCAGGCCATACTCGTTGCGCTTGGCACCGAGGGAAACGTAGTCGATCACGTACGGCGCATTACCGGCGACTTTCAGGTTTTTGTATTTGCCCGACTTGAGAGTGGCGGCAGCCACGGTGTTGGTGACCACGGTGGCGGCGATATGGCCTTGGGCGACGGCAAGCAACGTGTCGTTTTGCGACTGATAGGCGCGGAAGGTGCCGGTGCCCCAACTCTTCACGTCTTTCTCCAGGGCGATGGCCTCATAAGTGCCGCTGGTGTTTCCCACGGGTTTGCCCTTGAGGTCATCGAAGCTGTTGATGCCGGTGTCGTCGCGGGTCAGCACCACCATCTGGAAGGCAAAGTAGGGCACGGTGAGGCCGACGGTCTTGGCCCGTTCGAGGGTGTCGGAGGTTGAGGCGACGATCACGTCGGCCCGCCCGGAAACCAGCGCCGGAATGCGGTCCGGGAACGGCGTCTCGACCACTTCGGCATCGACCCCAAGGATTTTCGCCAGGTCATGGCAGTAGTCCACGTCAAAACCGGCCGGGTTGTTACCGGCATCGCGAAAACCCATGGGCGGGAAGTCCAGGGTCACGGCGCAACGCAGCTTGCCCGAACCGATGATGTCGTCGAGCTTGTCGGCCTGGGCGGTGGCGATGAAGGAGGTACTGAGAACAGCGCTGAGGGCTACGGCAAATGCGGGGTTTTTCATAGAGGCCTCGTTGATGTGAAGTGCTGTTGGATATCGTATTGGGGATTTCGTATACGATATTAACAATAGCAATCAACGTGCCCATTTCCAGGCCGAGGCGCGAATTTAGTGTCAGGCCTTGAAGTAGAGGTGTTGCGATGGAGCAACTGGAGGGGAGTGATGGCGTGGAGGCTTGGGCCCGCAACGGCAGGTGTTACAGATGGGAGCAATGGTTGTGCGGTGCGCCCCTTTAAGGAACACCCACAGGCAAAGGAGTTGGCAAAGCCTGCGATCTTTTGATTAGGCTAACCCTTTGCGGGGATGCACCCAATGTGGCGAGGGAGCTTGCTCCCGCTGGGCTGCGAAGCGACCCCAAACCCGGCAGTCACGGTTTTTCAGATACACCGCATGCTCAGGTTTTGCGACTGCTGCGCAGCCGAGCGGGAGCAAGCTCCCTCGCCACAAAAGCCCTATGGCCTCAGATCAATGGTCAGGACGGCGGATCGAGGTTATCCAGCACCCGATTCACCGCCAGCTCTCCGAGCATGACCACCGATTGAATCCCCAACATCATGTTGCGATGTGGCATGTCCATCAATCCGGCGAACTCACTGAGCATCATGCTCGCTGACGCCAGGGATTCGCAGGCGTTGACCAGCAGGGTTTCGTTATCGACCTCGGTGCCGACATGGTAAATGGTGCTGGGTTTGCGCTTGGTGTCCTTGGGGATAGGCGGCTTGAGGTAGTAATCGAGAGCGCGGTCGGCGGCTTCGTTGAGCTTTTTGGAATCGAGGGATTCGTAGGGGGAGGTTGGATCGGTTTCAGGTGGGTTGGGTGTAGGTTTGAACATAGATGAAGCTCCAAATCAGAAAAGAGGAGCCATCACCCTCGCTACCAAACGAAGGGGTGGTGGCCATGCGAAGGTTGGTAGACCGGTGACTTGGAAAACCGGCGCGCCCGAAGGCGCCCTGCGCATGGCCACCATAAACGCAGGCCGAAAAGGCTCTGCATCAGGTGCGCTATGCACGCAAGTCAAACCGGGCTACCAAACCCGATCGCTGTTTTTCAGCGACAGGCAAACGATAGAGCCCGGCCCTTTAGCGTACAAGCCGGCGGATTCTGGCGTAGTCGTAGGCAGCGGCGCAAGGATGTGTAGCCTGAGTGAGTGTCTGGAAGTGTCGATTAAACAGTGCTTGTTTAGCGGTCTGACACCGAGCCTTGTGGTGGCTGTACCGGCCTCTTCGCGAGCAAGCCCGCTCCCACAGTTGATTTGTGTCGGTCACAAATAATGTGTTCACAGAAGATCCAGTGTGGGAGCGGGCTTGCTCGCGAAGAGGCCCGGAAGAACACCCTTTATCTCCCGGTCAAACCACCAGAAAATGAATCCGGAACAAAAAATTGCGCACATCCACCTAACGCTGATTATCGCGATACTGGCTCGGTGACAGGCTGGTCAGGGCGCGAAACTGTCGGCTGAAGGCACTGTGGTCGGTGTAGCCGCAGCGCAGGGCGATTTCGGTGATGGGCAGGTCGGTGTGCAGTAACAGCCGCGAGCCTTCTTCCAGGCGCGCCTTGTGAATCATCTGCCGTGGGGTGAGCTGGAATACCCGCTTGCAGTGACGCTCCAGTTGCGCCACGGAATAGCCGGCGATGGCGGTCAGTTCGGCGAGGCTGATGGGGCGGGCGAAGTGGCTGCGGATGTGCGCATCCACGGCGGCGAGTTTCTGGAACGCGGGGTGGTTGGACTGGGGGGATTGCAGGTCGCGGGAGATCCCGGCCAGGCCAACGATCTGACCCTGTTCATCCTGCAAGGCGAGTTTGTGGGTCAGGCACCAGATCGGTTGGTTGCCGTAATACAGGTGCAGCTCCAGTTGGTCGGCCAGTTCGCGGCCGCTGGACAGGACCCGCCGATCCTGTTCGGTGTACAGCGGGCCGAAGCGTTCCGGGAAGACCATTTCGGCGGTGCGCCCCAGCAACTCCTCGGGATGTTTGAAACCGCAACGCCGGGCCAAAGTCTGGTTGACGAAGGCGTAGCGGGCTTCGCTGTCCTTGATGAAAAACACCACATCCGAGAGGGTATCGAGCAGCGGCGCAATCGGCTGCAGGCTGTTCAGCAGCGTTGGCAGGTCGCAGGGTTTGAAGGTGCTGAGCGAGGGATACATGGCGCTGGGGTCTGAGGGCGACCCCGGGATCATAGAGGCTCGGCAGCGTGGCCGAAACCCCCGAGGGGGAATCAGGCTGGCGGGGTGTCGTCCAGGCACATCAAGGTCTCGATTCGCGCCGGGCTGAAGGGTGGGCGGGGCGCCGAAGGTTGCCAGCCGAACAGGTGCTGCACCGCACCGCCGCACACCCGGCCCTGACAGGCGCCCATGCCGCAGCGACTGGCCAGCTTGGCTTCGCGCCAGTCAGTGTGCCCGGCCAATGCGGCGTAGGGCACGTCTTCGCAGCGGCAGACCAGGGTGTCGGGCCGGGCCAGGGACTTGAGTGGCGGGGCGAGGGCGAATGCCTGATTCAGTGCCTTGGCAAAACCCTGCCAGCGTGCCCGGCGCGGCCACAATTGGCGGGCCGCTTCAAGGTTACCGACCGCCGCGTGACCAGCAATTGCACCTTCGACCAACGCCAGTTCACTGCCACCAAACCCGGTGCATTCGCCTGCCGCATAATGATCGGCACGGCTGCTGGCCTGCCAGGCATCCACCGCCAACGCCTGACCCTCGATGGCATAACCCAGTGCCTGGCCCAATTGAATGTTCGGGATCAAGCCGAAACCACAGGCCAGCCGATCACATTCCAGTTCGACGATTTTGCCTTGCTGTTGCAGGCGCACGCCTTCCAGTCGATCAGTGCCTAGGGCGGCCAGCACGTGAGTCGCGGTGCGGTAATGGCGATCGAGCAAGCTGAACGATTGCAACCATTTGGCGGGCCAGCGGGGCAGTTGCGCGGCGAAACCGGCGACGGCGGTGCGTGAGGCTTGCTCGGCGATGCGTTGTACTTGGGCGCCCTGTTTTTTCGCGGTGGCGGCACTCGCCAGTAATAGCGGGCCGCTGCCGGCGATCACCACGCGCTCACCCTGCACCGGCACACCGGCCTTGATCAGCGCCTGCAGGCCACCGGCCCCGGTCACGCCAGGTAATATCCAGCCGGGGAAGGGCAGCAGCAACTCGCGGGCGCCGGTGCACAGAATCAGTTTGTCGTAACTGATCAACCAGCCGTCGTCATCATCTTCGACCAACAGTTGTTTCGGACCGGGACTGGCGATCACCCGGGTGCCGGCGTGATGGCGGATGTTGCTGCAAGACTGCAAACGCTCACGCAGGCGACGGGCCTGATCGGGCACGTTGGCTTGAGGGCCGTCACGCCAGATTTGCCCGCCCGGCAGCGGATTGTCGTCGAGCATGACAATGCGTGCGCCGCTGGGTGCGGCGGCAAGGGCGGCGGCCATGCCAGCGGGGCCCGCACCGATGATCAGCAGATCGGCGTATTCGTTCATGAGCGTGTCTCCACCTGCATGCCGTCTCGGCACAAAGTCTGGCAGGCCAGGCGTCGCCGGCCGTCGATGGTCACCCGGCATTCCTGGCAGATGCCCATGCCGCACAGCGGTGCGCGGCGCTGACCACTGACCGACGTGCGCGTGCAGCCGTCGCTGCCCAACGCCAAGGCAGCGGCGACGCTGGTGCCCTCGGCCACCTTCAAGGCGCGGCCGTCCAGCAGCAATTCAGGCATAGGCAGGTTCTCCGAGGAAGCGCTGGGGCAAATAGGGTTGAGCGGGCAGTGGCGGGGTTTCATCGAACAGTTGCGCCACCAGCAAGTCGGCGGTGCCGGGGGCCGTGGTGACCCCCAACCCTTCATGACCGACCGCCAGCCACAAGCCCTGGCGCTGTGGATGCTGGCCCACCAGCGGCAGGCCATCGGGGCTGGCGGCGCGAAAGCCGGTCCAGGCGCGGATGCCGTTGAGCCGGGCCAGCCCCGGCATGTACTCGGCGGCGCGCTTGAGCATTTTCGCCAGCATCCAGCCTTCGACTTGCGGGTCGGTGGTGCCGAATTGCCGCGAGGCACCGATGAACAATTGCCCGGTGGGGCGCGGCTGAATATTGCAGGCGGTCGACGGCCCCGTGGCGTTGTGGGCGCTGGTGACGTAACCCAGTTCGACCAAGGTGTGGGTGACGGTGCGGGGGTAGCGATCGGTAATCAGCAGGTGACCTTTCTTCGGCTCGATGGGCAACTCCGGGCAGAGTTCGTTGGCCTGAATACCGTTGGCCAACACCACCGCTTCGGCGCTCAACCAGTGACCGTCATCGAGGCATACGCGGTTGCCATCGACCGCGCTGACCCGTGCCCGGCGTTGACGGATGTTCGGCGTGTCGAGCATCCAGCTAGCCGTCGCCGGCGCATAAAGAATGCCGTCGCCATTGATCAGCAAACCGCCTTCCAGACCTTCGCGCAGTTCCGGTTCACGCTGGCGCAAGGCACTGGCGCTGATCAATTCGCACGTCACGCCCTGGGCTTTCAGGTTCAAGTATTTGCCATGGGCGACCGCCATTTCCTCGGCGTTGGCCGCGAGCCACAGCGTGCCGTTGTTGCGGTAGGCGCAGCCGTCGGGCAGGTCCGGCGCCAGTTCGTGCCAGCGTCGCAGGGAATATTGACTCAGGGCCAGCTCGGCCGGATTGTCATCGAGCACCAGCAGGTGGCCCATGCCCGCCGCCGTCGCGCCGTGCAGGCCGGCGTCCAGCACCAGCACCTGCAAGCCACGACGGGCCAGCGCCTGGGCACAGGCGGCACCGATGATGCCGGCGCCGATCACGATCACATCGGCCACAAGGCCCTCGTTCATGGACGAATGCCCCAGGCGAACGGATCATCCTGTTCGATGATCAAACTGGCTTCGGCGCTGATAAAAGCGCGGCCGCGAATGGTCGGCACAACGCGCTCGCCCTGCCATTCGTAAGAGCCTTCGAACTCGCTGCCGATGACACTGGCCTGGCGCCAGATCTGTCCCGGTTGCAGTTTGTCGTCCGCTGCCAGGCACGCCAGTTTGGCACTGGTGCCGGTACCGCACGGTGAGCGGTCATAAGCCTTGCCGGGGCAGAGGACAAAGTTGCGGCTGTCGGCGTGATCGTCATCGCTGAACAGCTCGACATGGTCGATCAGCCCGCCGTCTTCGCCACGTATACCCTGGGCCTCCAGCGCCTGTTGCACGGCGTAGGTGTAAGCGGTCAGCGCGTCGAGGTTATCGCCGGCCACCCGCAGGCCATGCTCCGCGATCAGGAAAAACCAGTTGCCACCCCAAGCGATATCGCCGACCACCTGACCGACATCTGGCACCTGCAACACCAACGCCTTGCGGTAACGGTAGGCCGGCACATTGCGCACGCTCACCGAATGATCTTCGTGCAGGGTCGCCTGCACCGTACCCACCGGCGTCTCGATGCGGTGCACGCCGGGGCTGATCTTGCCCAGATGCGCCAACGACGCCACCAGGCCAATCGTGCCGTGGCCGCACATGCCCAGGTAACCGGTGTTATTGAAGAAAATCACCCCGGCACACGCACTCGGGTCCACAGGCGTGCAGAGCAGGGCACCCACCAGCACGTCACTGCCACGGGGTTCGAGCACACAAGCGGCGCGCCATTGATCGTGATGTTCGGCGAGCCGCTGGCGGCGTTCGGCCATGCTGCCGGTGCCCAGGTCAGGAAAGCCGGCAGTCACCAGACGGGTCGGTTCGCCGCCGGTGTGGGAGTCGATCACGGTGATGCGTTTCATGGGAGGGCCACGTCCGTTCAGATGAGTGAACGAAAGAGTGGCCTGTGCAGCGGGGTGTCGGCTTGATGGATTTATCCTGTGCCGATGACGAAATCAGCACAGCATCCTGAAGGCTCAGTGCGCGTGAGGCAGGTGTTCGAACAGGGTCTTGCAGACCCCGGCAATGTGCTCGTCCAGCAGCTTCACCGCCAGATCCACATCCCCGGCACGACAGGCTTTGATGATCTCACGGTGTTCGTGATCAGCCCGTTCCTTGCCGGCCGACAGGCTCATCTGCATGCGCAGGTAGCGCTCCAGCTTGTCGTTGACCGAACGAATCAGGCTGACCAGAAACGGTCGTTGCGCCGGCTCGTAGAGGCAAGCGTGCAGCTCCCAATTGAGCTCGGCCCAGCGGCCCACGTCGTCCTCGCCGATGAATTCCTGACAGATGCGCTCGGCACGGGCGAAGGTTTCTTCGGTCATGTTGGGAATGGCCAGGCGCAGTATCTTGTCCTCCAGCAACATCCGCACTTCGAACATCTGCGCCAGCTCGGCATCGGAAACTCGCGTGACCATCGCCCCGCGATTGCGCTGGAACATCACCAGCCCTTCGGCCTCCAGCCGCTTGAGGGCCTCGCGCACAGGGATCTTGCTGACGTTGAACTGGCGGGCAATGTCGTCCTGGCGAATCGGCTCGTCTTCGGCGAAATGCCCGGCGACGATCGCGTCCCGCAGATGACGGGTGATGATTTCCGAGGTCGAAGGGGTATTGCCAAGGTCAGGAGCGTTGAGTTTGGGTAGGTTCACGGCAGCGGTCGTTTGGAGTGAGATGGCGATAGGGTATACGAAATTCTTTCGCTGCGAAGTTCCAGGCGATGGCCGCCCGAAGATACAGGCATCAGCGGGGCGCCACCCAGACGCTTCGCGTGGGATTTCACGGGCCTGAATAGTCATTCGGCAGCGCGTCGGCCGGGGTTTGGACGGGATGGCCGAGTGGATATCTGCGCGAAGCCGATTATGCTTCAAGAAACCTTGCAGCGATGCGAGGCCGTCAGCCTGTTTGCATGCTTTGCGCAATCCGTAATCCGATGACATCAGCCCTGGGGCCTGGGTGCGGTAAAAAAATAATGAGGTACTCCGGCCTATAACAAGAGCAAGACGGAGAACAATCATGGCCGCAATCGACAATACGACCACAGGCAGCGCGCCCCACCACGGGATCACCAGGGAGGAGCGCAAGGTCATTTTCGCCTCGTCCCTGGGCACCGTGTTCGAGTGGTACGACTTCTACCTTTACGGCTCCCTCGCCGCGATCATCGCCAAGCACTTCTTCGCCGGCGTCAACGAAACAACGTCCTTCATCTTCGCGCTGCTCGCGTTCGCCGCCGGCTTCGCGGTACGTCCCTTCGGCGCCATCGTCTTCGGCCGACTGGGCGACATGATCGGGCGCAAGCACACGTTCCTCATCACCATTGTCATCATGGGTATCTCCACTGCCGTAGTGGGCTTTCTGCCCGGCTATGCGACCATCGGCGTGGCGGCACCGATCATCCTGATCACCCTGCGCCTGTTGCAAGGCCTGGCCCTGGGCGGTGAGTACGGCGGTGCGGCGACTTACGTGGCCGAACATGCACCCAAAGGCAAACGCGGCTACTTCACCTCGTGGATCCAGACCACCGCGACCCTCGGCCTGTTCCTTTCGCTACTGGTGATCCTCGCCTGCCGAACCATTCTCGGCACCGAAGCCTTCGAGGCCTGGGGCTGGCGGATTCCGTTCCTGCTGTCGATCCTGCTGCTGATCGTCTCGGTGTACATCCGCTTGCAACTCAGCGAGTCACCGGTGTTCTTGAAGATGAAGGAAGAAGGCAAGTCGTCCAAGGCGCCGCTGACCGAATCCTTCGCCCGCTGGGAAAACCTCAAGATAGTGATCATGGCGTTGCTTGGCGGTACCGCCGGCCAGGCGGTGGTCTGGTACACCGGACAGTTCTATGCGCTGTTTTTCCTGCTGCAGACGCTGAAGATCGACCCGCAAACCGCCAACTATCTGATCGCCGGCTCATTGCTGATCGGCACGCCGTTCTTCATCGTATTTGGCAGTCTGTCCGACCGCATCGGCCGCAAGGGCATAATCATGGCGGGCTGCATCCTCGCGGCGCTGACCTATTTCCCGATCTTCCATGCGTTGACCCAATATGGTAACCCCGACGTGTTCGCCGCGCAGGAGAAGAACCCGGTCACGGTGATCGCCGATCAGAGTAAGTGCTCGTTCCAGTTCGACCCGGTGGGCAAGGCCAAATTCACCAGCTCCTGCGACCTTGCCAAGACCGTACTGGCGAAGAGGGCCATACCCTACAAGAACGAGAAGGCTGAGCCAGGTGCAATCGCGCAGGTCCGCATCGGCGACAAGGTGATCCCGAGCTTCGAGGGCACCGGCATGCCGGCCGCCGACTTCAAGGCCCGCAACGATGCCTTCGTCGCTACCCTCGGCACCGCCCTCAAGGACGCCGGTTACCCCGAGAAGGCCGACCCGGCCAAGACCAACTATCCGATGGTGCTGCTGCTCCTGACCATCCTGGTGATCTACGTCACCATGGTCTACGGCCCGATCGCCGCCTGGCTGGTGGAACTCTTCCCGGCGCGCATTCGCTACACCTCGATGTCGCTGCCGTACCACATCGGCAACGGCTGGTTCGGCGGCTTTCTGCCCACGGTGGCGTTTGCCATGGTCGCGGCCACGGGGGATATCTACTACGGGCTGTGGTACCCGATCGTTATTGCCGTGATGACGGCCATTCTTGGCACGTTCTTCCTGCCGGAAACCAAGGATCGGGAAATTCATCACACATAAGATTGGCACCCGCCCTCTCCCGCAAGGGGGAGGGCAATGTGCGGTATCAGGAAGCTTTGAGCGTTAGCGCTTACGACGATGGCCAGTGATCATCGACAGAGGCAGGTTTTCACGCAAGCGCAGGCTTTCCACCAACGCTGCGACGATATGCACACAAACCAATGCGAGCAGTGCATTGGCCATAAACTCGTGAACATCACGTAGCCAGTCTTCGCCCCAGAAATAGTCCACTTCTTCCATCAAAAAACCGCTGATACCCAGACCGGTCATCAACAGCAGCATGAGGACCATCACCAGTGCACCGATGGGCGAGTGCCCCATGCGGTGATAGCCCTTGCCGGAAAACAGCGCGCGGCCATGCCGGGCGATACGCGTCGGGGTCGGCCAGAAGTCTGCCCAACGCGCCGCTGGCGGGCCGATGAACCCCCACACCACGCGCACCAGCACGACAGCCACGGCGTAATAGCCGAGCCAGCGATGCCAGCCGTCTCCTTCCTCATTGAGGAAGTAGTCGCTGATGAAGACAACCGCCAGGGACCAATGACAAACGCGTACGAGGGGGTCCCAGAGGCGCAGGGTTTCAGCTTTCACAGGGGGCCTATTCGATTTCTTCTTTCACGACTTTGCCGGTGACCGGGTCAAAGTAGATCTCGACTTTGCGCTTGTCTTTGTCCCAGCCGTAGATCTCGTAGCAATTGCCGCTCGTGACTTTGAACTTCTTGATGTTGTAGCCCTTGGCCTTGAGATCTTCCTGAAACTTGGCCTGGTCCTGCCATTGGGCCTTGTCGGCTGTGGTGCATTGAGTCCCGGCGAAAGCCAGGGGGGAGGCGGCAAGAAGGGAGAGCAACAGAAGTTTACGCATGGGTTTTCCTCGACATATTGTTGTTGTCTGACAACGCGAGAGATTCTCATCACTCTCCGCGCGCTGAAGGTTAGTTGAGCTTTGAATCGTTGTCACTGGATTGCTGGCTGCGAACAAACGCCCGGGTGTTTGAACCGCTGTAGGAGCCAGGCTTGCCGGCGAAGGCGTCCTTCAGAGCGCCTTCGCCGGCAAGCCTGGCTCCTACATGTCCGATTTGGACTGAAGACCGATTGGTCCTTGACCTGACGTCCCAGTTCCACGCCATAAAGCAGGCTGTGGTTCATCCCGGCCAGCGTGGCCTGTTGCTTCAGTTCGGTCTGGTTGAACCAGCCGTCTTCCTTGCGCTGCACGTTGCCGCGATTAAGGAGTCGACACATTGGCCGTTGAATTTCACATGCGGAAAAACGTATATTCGGAAAAACGCATATGAGTACACCAACCCAGAGCAACCCAATGGCAGACCACCTGACGCCGACCACTGTTTTCAAATGCCTGGCTGACGACAACCGGGTCCGCATGATGCTGCTTATCGCCCGTGAGGGAGAGCTGTGCGTCTGCGAGCTGACCTGTGCGTTGAATGAGAGCCAGCCCAAAGTCTCCAGGCACCTGGCGCAATTGCGCACCTGCGGATTGCTCTCGGACCGTCGGCAAGGCCAATGGGTTTATTACCGGCTGCACCCGAATCTCCCGGACTGGGTGCATCAGGTGCTGACCTTGGTGCTCGAAGCCAACAAGCACTGGTTGAGCTCTGATGCCAAACGCCTTGAAGACATGGGTGACCGTCCTGAACGGGCAGCGGTTTGCTGCCCGGCTTGATGATTCCAGAAGCGCACCCCCTGACAACAGAAACAGAGCACACCAACATGACTATCAAAGTGGGCATCAATGGTTTTGGCCGCATCGGTCGCCTCGCTCTGCGAGCAGCCTGGCGCTGGCCAGAGTTTGAATTCGTGCAGATCAATGATCCGGCAGGTGACGCGGCAACCCATGCGCACCTGCTGAACTTCGACTCGGTGCATGGCCGTTGGAATGACCAGGCCGACTCCGAGGGCGACAACATCGTCATCGACGGCAAACGCATCAAGGTAACGGCCAACAAGGCGATTGCCGACACCGATTGGTCGGGCTGCGATCTGGTGATTGAAGCCAGCGGCAAGATGAAGACCGTCGCGGTGCTTCAGGCTTACCTCGACCAAGGCGTCAAGCGTGTGGTGGTCAGCGCCCCGGTGAAGGAGCAGGGCGCGCTGAACATCGTCATGGGCGTCAACCATCAGCTGTTCAACCCGGCGGAACATCGCATTGTCACCGCCGCGTCGTGTACCACCAACTGCCTGGCGCCGGTGGTGAAGGTGATCCACGAGAAACTGGGCATTCGCCACGGCTCGATCACCACCATCCACGACCTGACCAACACGCAAAGCATCCTCGACCAACCCCACAAGGATCTGCGCCGTGCCCGGGCGTCGGGCATGAGTTTGATCCCGACTAGCACCGGCTCGGCCACCGCGATTGCCGAGATCTTTCCCGAACTGCGTGGGCGTCTGAATGGCCACGCCGTGCGCGTGCCGTTGGCCAACGCTTCGCTGACCGATTGTGTCTTTGAAGTCGAGCGCGTCACCACCGTCCAAGAAGTGAATCAGTTCCTCAAGGACGCGTCCGAGAACGAACTCAAAGACATTCTCGGTTTCGAGGAGCGTCCACTGGTGTCCATCGACTACCGCACCGACCCGCGCTCATCGATCATCGATGCGCTGTCGACCATGGTCATCAACGGCACCCAGGTCAAACTTTATGCCTGGTATGACAATGAATGGGGTTATGCAAACCGCACCGTGGAACTGGCCAGAATGGTCGGCCTGGCCGTTTAAGGGGCGGTGATGAAAGCGTTGTCAGCCCTCGCTCCGCCACTGCGGCAGTATTTGCTCGTGACGGGCAATTACTGGGCCTTCACCCTCACCGATGGTGCCTTGCGCATGTTGGTGGTGCTGCACTTTCACGCGTTGGGCTACAGCCCGCTGCAAATCGCGGCATTGTTTCTGTTCTATGAACTCTTTGGCGTGATCACCAATTTGCTGGGTGGTTATCTAGGCGCTCGATTGGGCCTGAACCGGACCATGAACATTGGGCTGGGGATGCAGGTTGTGGCGTTGTTGATGCTGACGGTGCCAGCGGCCTGGCTGACGATTCCTTGGGTGATGGGCGCGCAGGCGCTATCGGGGATCGCCAAAGACCTGAACAAAATGAGCGCCAAAAGCTCGATCAAGCTTCTGGTGCCCGATGGACAGCAGGGCACGCTTTACCAATGGATAGCCATCCTCACCGGCTCGAAGAATGCACTCAAGGGTGTCGGTTTCTTTCTTGGCGGGGCATTGCTCGCCCTGACCGGGTTCAAAGGGGCATTGCTGGCCATGGCGGGTGTCTTGGCGCTGATCTGGGTCAGTAGCTTGCTTCTGTTGAAAAAGGATCTGGGCAAGGCCAAAGCCAAGCCCAGGTTTCGCGACATCCTGTCCAAAAGCCGGGCGATCAACATTCTGTCAGCGGCCCGGATGTTTCTGTTCGGTGCTCGCGATGTCTGGTTTGTCGTGGCTTTGCCGGTGTACTTGAGCAGCGTCTTTGGCTGGGACTTCTGGAAGGTCGGTGGATTCCTCGCGGCCTGGGTGATCGGCTACGGCATCGTGCAATCGTTCGCGCCGCGAATCACTGGCAAGAAACGGGGGCATGTTCCTGATGGTCGCGCTGCCTTTCTGTGGGCATTTGCTCTGGCAGGCCTGCCCGCGGCAATCGCTCTGGGACTGAACACCGGGTTGTCGCAACAGGGGGTGCTGTTAGGCGGATTGATGGTCTTTGGTGCGCTGTTCGCGGTGAATTCCTCGCTGCACAGCTACCTGATCGTGTCCTATGCCAAGGAAGACGGCGTGTCACTGGACGTGGGTTTTTACTACATGTCCAACGCCATGGGACGGCTGATCGGCACCGTGCTCTCTGGCTGGGTTTATCAGGCTTTCGGGCTGGGGGCGTGTTTATGGATATCCAGCGCATTTGTTATTTTCGCGGCATTGATCTCTGTGGCGTTACCCCGGCATGCCAAGGCGATTCAACTGCCCTGAAAGCCGCTGTTTCATGGGCTTTACACCAAGTAAGAAAGTTTAATTTCTAGTGTGCTTATTATGTGGGTGCCATTTTTCAGGCGTCAAATAGTTGAAGTTTCTTATATGGATCGAAAAGTAATTAGTCTTAGCGCAATTTATTCATACGCATTTATTAAAACTTAAGCCATAAATAAACGCACCAGACCAGGCTGCGAGGAAAACTACAAGACCCGGACAACCAAAAGTTTCGCCACAATAAAAATCCAATCCTCCTTATAAGTCGGTGATCATCATGATTAAATTCATGACCTACTTTTTAATAGGAGCTGTTCTTGCAGGATGCAACGGTATGGTAAAGCCCGACTTGTCGGGGCCTGCCAATGATTCATACTTTTCAGTCTTCTCGGGCTTTCCTTTGCCTTATCTGTACATGGCCTCGGCCGTGCAATGGAACGAAGACTATGCCGTCACCACTCGCCACACCCCTCTCGTTCGCAATGTGAAATACAGCTGCAGCACTGGTTGCGACCTTGTTTTCATCCAGCACAAGGCCGACGGCCGCTACCCGTCATGGCGCGCACCGCGTGTGGGTGAACACATCACTGCCGTGGGGGCGAGCCCCTACATGACCACCGTCAGCGGGCAAGGCAAGGTGTATTCGGCGCCTTTCATCAATAGCAATGAAGGCAGCGGCGAACGCTATGCCATTCATGATGCCCCGATAATAAAGGGGATGTCGGGTGGCCCCGTCATCGCCAATGACGGCAGCATTGTCGGTATCAATGTCGGTTTTTTCTCCACCTCTTTTAATGATGTGAGTTTTCACCCCGGGTTAAAGGGGGCTGAGAGAGTCAGCGTCTTTATCCCTTACTCGATCATTCAGCGTGAATGGGAGTTGATGCAGGTGAAACTTAACGATCCGCACGGCGCGAAGTACGCGAAGAAGTAACGTTGAATTGTCGTCAATCAATTGACCGTCGGGATGGGGTTAATCGTAGTGGGTATGATGAACCCCATCATGGCTGGTTAGTTGAATCCAGGCGTATATTGATTGTGTCGATCCGGGTCATTGAGGCGATAGCAGATCGCTGGCGGTGCGACAGACGAAAGGCTGGGGGGCTAGCAGATATCCCAGAACGTTTGGAGGTGTGACATGAGCCAATATCAACGACTCTTTCTAATAGCCGGCCCCACCATGCGTCACACGCCGGCACTGCAGCGGGCCGTCGCCCTTGCCGAGGCCACGGGTGCAGCGCTGCATATCACGGTGTTAATCGAAGATTTCAACATCTTGGGTTTGATCCACGCCAGTGCGCGGTTTCGTGAGGCTTGCCAGCAAGAGAACGAAAAATGGCTCAACGATGAAGCCGATCTGATCCGTGGACGCGGAATCAACCTGAGTACCGAGGTGCTGTTCACTCGCGACGCGTTGCAAGAGATCCTTCAGCACGTGACAACAACGCAGGCGGATCTGGTGATCAAGGACGTGCAGCATGAGTCGGCGCTCAAACGCGTTTTCATCACGCCTCTGGATTGGCATCTGCTGCGTGAATGCCCTGTGCCCGTGCATCTGGTCAGCGAAGTCAGTTGCCCACTTCCACGCGTGATTGTGGCGGCCGTCGATCCGTCGCATCCAGAGACTCAGATCACCGGAATCAACGACCTGATCATCCAGGCTGCGAACGAATTGGCAACGCAATGCCATGCAGAAATGCATCTGCTGTATGCCTACGATCTATCGCAGACACATATATCCGATGCGGGCGCGGGTGCAGTGACGATGCCCGGCTTCAACAGCGACGTGCGCAAGTCTTTGCATAAGTCATTCATCGCATTGGCCGATCATTACGGCGTGCCCACCGAACGGCAACACTTCGTTGCAGGGCCACCAGGCAAAGCATTGGCCGATTTTGCAGCGCATCACCGGGCCGACGTGATCGTCATGGGCAATGCCCATCGCAAGGGGCTGGAAAAATGGGTGGGCAGTACCACGGAGCATGTTCTGTATCGGGTGCCCTGCAACATTCTCGCCGTCGCCGGGCAAGCGGATCAATGAATGGATCCGTTGTTAAGTGAGCTGGAAACGGGGCCTCGGCGGCCGCCTCGGGATTTTTTCAGGGCGCGTGCCGAGATATCCCGGAAGGTGTCACTGTCGGTCGCCGCGAGCAGCTTTGCACCGTCCTTCATTGTGGCCATAAAGGTCACCTCGGTGTTTTTTCCGGCGAGCAGATAGCCGGCGATGGCGCCGACGGGACCGAGCAACATGGCACCCGCGAGCCCCAGGCCTATGGCGGACTTTATATTCTTATTCGAATCAGTGTTCTGAACGGTTAGATCTTTAAACTCCGAGACTGGGAAGCTGGTTCCAAGCCGGGGTTTGAGGGACGTTTTGAGGGTGATGGTTCCAAGGTGATATTCCCCGTCGCACTGCGGGAAGTCACCGGCGAGTACTATGATCTTTGCCATATGGAATGTTCTCTTGGAGCGATCATTTTTGGGTAGAACATTGCGCGCGCCCAAAGCCGAAACGTCAACGATCCGACGATGAGTGGCATCCATGAATTCGCGATATACAAGTGCCGATTCTGCAAAAGAATTTCATACTCAGAGGTTCTCGGGGCGAAGGGTATTTCAGGAGCCCCGACCCGGCGCTGCGACATGGACGTTTTATAACGTTTAGCTCAAGCAGGCAGAGAGTGCGCTTTAATCCTCCGCTGGTTCGACAGGTTTAATCGCGACCAGAATCAAATGTTCGGCATCATCAACAGACCTTTCAGCCGAGAGGGTTTAACGGGGGATTAATGGACTTCTGGACCACCACGCAGGTATCGATTCTAGGGTTGGTTGAAGGGCTCACAGAGTTTTTGCCCATCTCCAGTACGGGACACCAGATTATTGCCGCGGACTTGCTCGACTTCGGCGGTGAGCGAGCCATGGCATTCAATATCATCATCCAGTTGGGGGCTATTCTGGCGGTCGTCTGGGAGTTTCGTCGCAAGATTCTGGAGATCACGACCGGTTTGCCGACCCAGCGTAATGCGCAACGTTTCACTTTGAATTTGTTGATCGGTTTCTTGCCGGCGGTTGTTCTGGGTGTGATGTTCGCCGACAAAATCCATGAGTATCTTTTCAACCCGATCACCGTGGCCGTGGCGCTGGTGATTGGCGGAATCATCATGTTGTGGGCCGAACAACGCGAGCATGTGGTGGTGATCGATCACGTTGACGAGATGCGCTGGACCGATGCCTTGAAAGTCGGTTGCGCACAATGCCTGGCGATGATCCCTGGCACTTCGCGCTCGGGATCGACGATTATCGGCGGCTTGCTGTTTGGCCTGTCACGCAAGACAGCAACCGAGTTTTCGTTCTTCCTGGCAATGCCGACGATGGTAGGCGCCGCGGTGTACTCGGGCTATAAGTACCGCGACCTGTTCCAGTCCGCAGACTTGCCGGTGTTTGCCTTGGGGTTTGTTGCCGCATTTCTCTTTGCGATGATTGCCGTGCGCGGTTTGCTCAAGTTCATCGCCAACCATAGTTATGCGGTGTTTGCCTGGTACCGGATTGCGTTCGGTTTGCTGATTCTGGCGACATGGTTTTTGGGTTGGATCGACTGGAATCATCTCTCGGAAGGGGCGTAGGTTTTCCTGGGTTTTGTGGCGAGCGAGCTTGCTCGCGTTGGGCTGCGTAGCGGCCCCAAAAATCTGACAACCGATTTTTGTGAGTGCTACGCACTCAAGCGGGAGCAAGCTCCCTCGCCACAGGTTTCTTCTCCGGGCGGATCTAAATCTTGTTAACGCCTGCCAATGGCAGGCTGATGCGCTGTTCACGCTGCAGGAAATTCATCATCAGCAGCACCCGTTCCTCGCCGTCCATGGCCAGGAATACCGCCTCAAGATCGGAGAACGGACCTTCAGTGATGCGCACCGTATCTCCGTGCCTCAACAACGTTGTCACGATCGCCTGACTGTCTCGCTCCTGGAGCTCGTCGATCAGCGCATCGCGGATCGGCAGTGGCTGACCGCCGAACCCGACGACTCGCGAAACACCGCGGGTCGAGCGCAGCGGACCCCAACTGTCCTGAAGGCTCAGTTGAATAAACAGATAGCCCGGAAACAGCGACTCGCTGATCACTCGACGCTGCCCGCGCAAAACGCGCTCACGCCGGTAGGTCGAACGAAAACAGGCGTAGCCCTGGCGCTGTAAATGCTCTTCGGCGCGTTCATCCTGTTTGGGCTTGCACTGAAGCAGATACCAGGCTTTGTCGGTGTGTTCTGCAATCGCGTTCATTCGAATTCCCTCCCAGCATCGATTTGCCTCAGCAGTTCGGCGGTTTTGTCCTGCATGAGCGAGCTGTCGCCGCGGCTTTCCACGGTCAGGCACGTCACGCCATCATCGTCCAGAAGACGCAAGCTGAGACGCCAGTCGGCAAAGACCAGGTTCAGCCCATCGCTCTCGTCGATGTCGAGGGCATCGGCGGCGTAACGCTGCCTGATGCTCGCCATTAACGCCGGACCATCCTTGACGTGACGGCGGATTTCCCCGGAGGAGGGGAAGGCACCGATGCGTTCCACCAGCAGCACCGGCTGTTTCTGCACCCGGGGAAAAATCAGCTCCGACGCGTAGGCGCGCACGATGAGGTACGCGAGGTTGTTTTTAAGGTCAGCGCCATACGGGCGGCGACTGTCACCTGCCTTGAAACCGCTCAATGTCTTCATAGAGGCTTCGTCCATAGGGAAATAAAGACCATAAAATCAATTCGATAACGCACACGTTTGTCAGGGTTCAGCGCCGTCACAAGGTGTTCTGATGCAGGTGCTCGAAACAGAAGTTGGTGGCTTCGATGTAACCTTCAGCGCCGCCGCAATCGAAGCGTTGGCCCTTGAACTTGTAAGCCAGCACGCAGCCATTTTGGGCCTGCTTCATCAAGGCGTCGGTGATCTGGATTTCACCGCCCTTGCCAGGCTCGGTGTCAGCGATCAGGTCGAAGATATCGGGCGTCAGAATGTACCGGCCGATAATGGCCAGGTTGGATGGGGCGTCTTCCGGGCGGGGCTTTTCGACCATGCTGTTGACCCGGTAAATACCCTCGCGAATCAGCTCGCCGGCAATCACGCCGTACTTCTGAGTCTGCTCACGGGGCACTTCCTGAATGGCCACGATCGAGCAGCGGAACTGCTGATAGAGCTTGATCATTTGCGCCAGTACGCCATCGCCCTCAAGGTTCAGGCACAGGTCGTCGGCCAACACCACGGCGAATGGCTCATCACCGATCAACGAACGACCGCTGAGAATCGCGTGACCCAGGCCCTTCATCTCTACCTGACGGGTATAGGAAAAAGTGCAGGTATCGATCAGCTCTCGAGTGCCTTCCAGGTACCGCTCTTTATCGGTGCCACGAATCTGGTGTTCGAGCTCGAAGCTGACATCGAAATGATCCTCCAGCGCTCGTTTGCCCCGGCCGGTGACGATGGCCATATGTTGCAGGCCGGCGTCACGCGCTTCCTCGACGGCGTACTGGATCAGCGGCTTATTGACGATCGGCAGCATCTCCTTCGGCATGGCCTTGGTGGCGGGCAAAAAGCGGGTCCCATAGCCGGCAGCGGGGAATAGGCATTTACGAATCATGGAAGCGTCCTTGAAAGTAGACAGATGGAATGGCTAATGGCAGTAGGAAAAGTTCGACGGGTTGTCGGAACCGGTAACGCTGGAGAGTGCGGGCTCTAAATGGCTCGTTCACTCGCGAAAAATGTTGGCAACGCTGCATGAGCAGCGAAAGGCCAGTACGCCATGTTTCTCGCAAGGCGCAGGCAGAGAGAAAGATCGCGCGGTCGCTTGGTCGGCGAGCATGCCTGGTTATTCCACCGCATGCTTCTGACGCAACCCGCTGTAAATAAAGTTATTGCCCAAGGCATCTCTTACCCAACTTCTAACCGAATGTCTGACGCCCTGGCAATTCACTAACGGAGCGACTATATATTAGCCGCTCGCTATTTCGGTGTAATTTAGATTGAACGGTCGCGGGAAAACGGCAATTGTTAGAAATTGTCTGGATAAATTGTCGAACTGTTATTTTCAGTGTTCAAAGAGTGAAATGTTATTTTTTGTCTGAAGAAAAAGTTGGGGGCTGTTCAAACGTCATGGTAATAAATACGCACTGATGGTTTGAAAGTCTCAGCTGCAGTTACTGGGGTTATACATACCCGGATTCATTCGTAGTTTAAAGCTCTTATGTTCGGCAAGTGCTATGTCACCGCCAATGTTGACAAGACGGGGAATGTTATCTTGCTTAAAAGGGTTTTGATTGTCTGCGTCGGCAATATTTGCCGCAGTCCCACCGCGGAGCATCTGCTGCGCGGGGCACTCGTTCATTCCGATATCGAGGTCAGTTCGGCTGGTCTCGCTGCCTTGGTGGGCAAACCCATCGAGCCGACGGCACACGCCCTACTCAAAGAGCATGGTCATCTGCCCGATGGGCATGAGGCCGCTCAACTTACGCCTCAAGCCGTCAGCGAGGCGGACTTGATTCTGGTGATGGAGCGGCGGCATGTCAGCGGCGTACTCAACATTGCCCCTGAAGCGCGAGGCAAAGTGTTGCTATTGGGCAAATGGCAAGACGATCGCGAAATCAGCGACCCCTACCGTCAAGGCAAACCTGCATTTGTGCACGCTTATGCGTTGATCGAAGAAGCCGTACTCGCATGGGCACAGCGCCTGGCGCGCTGATGGCCACTCCTTTTTGAATCGTAATACAGGCAAAGAATCCGACTTATGCAGCAAGCACCGGTAGTTAACGTGCGGGACGACGACAATGACGAGATTGATCTTCTCGGCTTGTTTGGAACACTCATCGACCATAAATGGCTGATTGCCGCGGTAACCGGCGCCTTCATGGTGGCTGGGGCCGCGTACGCGGTGCTTGCGACCCCGGTATACCAAGCGAATGCGCTGTTGCAGGTTGAAGCGAAAAAGAACGATTTGTTGGGTTTCTCCGATGTCAGCAGCATGTTGGGAAAAGAGTCGCCTTCGGCGACCGAGATCGAGCTGATCAAGTCTCGTGCGGTGATTGGCAAGACGGTTGATAACCTGAAACTTGATATCGTCATACAACCGATGTACTTCCCGGTGGTCGGTGAGTTCCTGGCGCGTCGATTCCAGAGTAAGAATCCCGGTGAAATAGCCGACCCCTTGTTGGGCTTGAACAGTTTCGCCTGGGGAGGGGAGTCGCTGAAGATATACAAACTGGATCTTCCCGACTCGCAACTGGGCAAGAAGTTGACCCTGACCGCGGGTGAAAATGGTCATTACACCCTGGTGGACGAAGACGACAACCTATTGGCAGCCACCCAGACTGGGCAACTTTTCGAACAAAATGGCGTTGCGTTCCAGATAGAGGAAATGCACGCCAATCCTGGAACCCGCTTCAGAATCATCCGCAATTCTCGCCTGACCAGCATCCTCGACTACCAAGAGGATTTGGATGTATCCGAGCGCGGTAAAGAGTCGGGCATTATCGGGCTGGCGCTGGAAAGCACCGATCCGAATCAGGCCATTAAAACCCTCAATGAAATTGCCGCTATTTATGTGCGGCAAAACGTAGAGCGCACTTCAGCTGAGGCAGCGCAGAGCCTGGCGTTTCTTAAAGAGCAACTTCCGGTGGTCAAGAAGGACCTGGAAAAAGCCGGGAATGCCTTGAATGAATACCAGACGCGCAGCAAGTCCGTGGACATCACGCTCGAAACCAAAGCCATTCTCGATCAGATTGTCGGGCTTGACACCAGCATTTCAGAGTTGAAACTGCAGCAAGCCGAGATGGACCGCAAATTCACCCGCCAACATCCCGCCTATCGTGCCTTATTGACTCAGATCGGTGAGTTGAGCAGCAAGCAGAAAAGTTTGGCGTCCAAGGTGGAGGGCCTTCCCTCCACCCAGCAAGAACTGCTGAGCCTTACCCGGGATGTAGAGGTCGGTACTGCCATTTATACCCAGTTGCTGAACAAGTCTCAGGAACTGGATGTGATGCGCGCGGGCACCGTCGGTAACGTGCGTCTCATCGACACAGCGGACGTCAATTTCCTCAAGCCGGTCAAACCGAAAAAAGCCTTGATTGTATTGATCGCCACCATTCTTGGCGGTTTCCTGGCGGTGGCCCTGGTGCTGGTACGCAAGGCGCTGAACCGGGGACTGGAAAGTCCGGAAGCCATCGAGCAACTTGGGTTGCCGGTCTATGCATCGATTCCTTACAGCATTCTGCAGAAAAGTGAAGAAGACAAAATCTCCCGTGGACGGGGACGTTCCGGCGCAGGTACTACGTTGCTGGCCGTCAGCCATCCTACCGATCTGGCAATTGAGGCACTGCGCAGTTTGCGTACCAGTCTGCACTTCGCCATGCATGAGGCCGACAATAACCGCCTGATGATTTCCGGGCCTAGCCCTCAAGTGGGTAAAACGTTCGTATCGGTCAACCTCGCGGTGGTGATAGCGCAAACCGGGTTACGGGTATTGTTGATCGACGTCGACATGCGTAAGGGCTATCTGCACAAAGTGCTAGGTACTTCTGCAGACAATGGGCTTTCCGATATCCTGGCCCGGCGCTGCGATATGGCCACCGCCATCCATAAGACCCAAATCGACAACTTCGATTTTGTTAGTCGAGGCCAGATCCCGCCCAACCCTTCCGAGTTACTGATGCATGCCAATTTCAGCGCGCTATTGGAACAGGCGAGTGAACTCTACGATCTGGTGATTCTCGATACGCCGCCACTACTGGCGGTGACAGATGCGGCGATCGTCGGACGCCAGTCCGGGACCAATCTGATTGTTACGCGCTATGGCCTGAACCCGGCGAAAGAAATCGAGTTGACGGTCCGCCGGTTCTCCCAGAATGGCGTCGCCATTAAAGGTGCGATTTTTAACGGCGTGGAGAAAAAGGCGTCCAATAAATATGGCTACAGTGATTATGGTTATTACAATTATGCCTACGCCTCCGATAAAAATTGATGAGTATTGAACAGATCGCATCATAAATTCATATTTTTGATGGTGCTGGTGTTGTTCTTTAGTGCTCATCTTATTGCTACGCGGGATCATGCCAATAGGCATGATCAAACCGATATTTCATGAGAGCACCCACGTCCTGAGGAAGATGACGAAAAATCCTGGGGCGGTAGCGTGTCAAATGACAACATCAGCATGAAGAATATCAAGCCATGTTCTACCTGTTATCGCTTATCGCCCTGTCAGCGGGGTTGCTTGCAGTAAAAACTCCTAAATACTCAATTGTATTTTTTGGACTCATGCTGTCTGTCATCCCCACCGGAAACTCCTACAGCGAAATAATATCGTTAAAAGGTATCTATTTTTTTGATTTCTATATAGCGGGTGCACTGAGTGCGTTGCTTACAAGACAAGCCGTGACACAAAAACTTCAATTAACAGTGCCCGCCGGCCTTCTTTTTGGCTGTGGGCTCTATGCAGTACTACTCGCGTGCGGCTTGATAGGGTCTGCGGATAAGTACTTATTAAAAGATACCCGACCTTTTATAATGATCCTGTCATTTGTAGTGCTCGCGAATATCGCCAAGCTTGCAGCGAAAACATTGACGCTACAAACGGTGCTGAAAATATTGATCGCGATGACGGCTTTTAATGTATTGGATATCGCTTGGTTGCGATTGGGGTTGTACAGTTTTCAAGATATCTACTATGAAGAAAACGCCTATAGATACCTTGACGGCGGCACATACGCAGCTGTGGCATATTTAATATATTACTTCATAGATCCCCGATCATTTGAGCGTAATAAAAAACTGGCGATGATCTGTATGATGACTTCATTTATCTGCTTGTTCATTGCCAATTCAAGATTCATTTTCGTTTCCGTTTTTGCAGCCATCATTATTCACCAGTATACAAAGCCTGCTCGAATGATCGGCATCATACTATTAGGCTCAGTCGTGCTATTGGCCTTCATTGGAATTAGCAACATGATCGGTGCTGATCGAATCAATGATGGTTTATCATCTGAAGGTTTGGCGGGGCAACTAGCCACTCGCTTCAGTCCTGCGTTGGACTTGATTCGCAATATGAATCCCGTGCACTACTTTGTCGGACTAGGGGCTGGAACTCCCTTTGAAATACCCTGGTTTGAATACCGTGGTCTCGATGATAAAAACTCGAACATTGACAGTGCTTACTTAACATATGTTGTTAAATACGGGGTCATCGGCGTGTACTTACTGCTCGTATTCACTACGTCCATTACTCAACATTTTAAAAGCCGGGTTGCGGTATCAATAGCCACCTTTCTGGCGCTGATGTTCATCGTATCGGCCACGCCTTATCAGCCGTACGCTATCGGAATCGCTTATAGCGCAATCATTTTGCGCGTCGTCTTGGAGCACGCCGGCAGGCAACGTAAAAAAACACAGACATTTCATCAGCCGCTGATAGCACCACCTTTTCAGGTTGAAGCCAGATGAACAACGCACTGTTGAAAAAGTTCGTGTCCAGTACTGCGTGGAGTTTCATTTCAGCCGTGGCCACGAAAGTCTCGGTTGTCATTACCGGCATACTGGTCGCTAGAGTACTGGGTGCACAATCATTTGGAGAATATGGCCTGATACAAAGCGCCATTGTCATGCTCGCCAATGTCGCAGCCCAAGCCACAACGACGGCGACGGCTAAACATATTGGTCAATTTAAAGAGATCTCCCCCGAGAAAACGGGCAGAGGTATCGCTCTAACGCTGATATTTGCCTTATCTTTCAGTGCCATGATCATTGGTATTTCTCTATTTTTTCCGATTTTCTTCTCTAACATAATTCTTGGCTCCGACAATCTGAAATATGTATCACTGATTGTATTGAGTACCATCACCTTCATTATTTTATCTGGATGGACCCAAGGGTGCTTAACCGGTTGGGGACAATATCGGTCTATTGCAACGATCAATGGAATTATCGCCATCGTCGCGATCCCGGGGACTTACTTCCTGACGACAAAATTCAGACTCAGTGGCGCCTTGCTGGGATTGGCGTGCTCTCAACTGTTAATTGTGTTTTTTAGCGCACTCGCGTGCTGGAAAACACTAAAGGAAAAGGACACAACGCTCAGTTTCAAAGGTGTAATGACTGAAAAGCATACCGTTCTTTCGGTCGGACTCCCGGTCTTGCTGACGGGGTTGATGGTCGCCCCGATGAATTGGTTAGCGAATAAACTGCTAGCCGAAACAAGTAACGGACTCGCCGCGTTAGGAATGTACGCAGCCGCCATGCAATGGAATGCAATATTCTCACATGTTTCCGTGGTATTAGGGTCCGTGCTTGTCCCAATGTTAGCCGCAACGTTGGGAGGTAAAAGCCGAAAGTTAGACGCCTTGAACTTTTTATCCGGCTGGTTAGTCGTGTTGATTGTTATACAGCCAGTTATCATGTTTCCCGAACTACTGGCAAAACTCTATGGGGATAGCTTCCTTGGTCGGGACTTTGAAATAACGTTGATTCTGGTCATTCTGGGTTCGCTGCTAAGTGCATTTAAATCCGGTATCTCAAGAAAAATGATCGTGATGGATTTGGCGTGGTACAGCGTCATGAGTAATATTCTATGGGGCGTATTATTCATATCCGGAGCTCTGCTTCTGAGGGAGGAGGGCGCCGTCGGCATTGCAAAAGCATTCATTGGCTCGCAATTAATACACTTCCTGCTTGGTCTGCCCTATTTCATATACAAAAAGATATTGCCCTTGGAATTACTCATTTCTCCCAGAATCCTGGTTTTGTGGGCATTGCCTTTCGTTACTTTCCTGTCAAGCACGTACATTGAAAGTGTCCTGTATCGATCGGCGATAGTGGTCATGATATTCATGTACATTCTGGCAACAACGTTTACCTTGAATACTATGTTTAATGAATCCGCAGAGATTGGAAGCCCAGCATGAACTCCAGTAAGGTTTATATTCGGGGGGCTTACGGCCCTGGTAATTTAGGTGATGATATCCTGATGTTGTGCGTCATCAATATTCTGAAAAAGAGATTCCAGGAGTCGGATATTGCAGTGGGCGTCGACCATCCGGCTATCGCCAAAAATTTTAACCCGCGCATAAAATGGCTGCATATCAAGGAACCGGTTAAAGCTGATCTGGTTGTTTTGGGGGGCGGTGGTCAGTTCTTCTCGTTCATTCCACCCTCCAAGAAGGCCTCCAGCGTTTCGCTTAAAGTATCAAAGCTTTTTAAGAGTATAAAAGCTCAAACGGATCTGAAATCCACACTGTTACGTTTGTACGTGGGGATGCGCGGTGGCATAGACAAAATTTACTTCCATCGTCGTCTTGCTGCGTTTTGTATTGGCTTAGGTCCATTTGACGGAGGCGGGAAGTTGCTGACACGCGCCGTCAGTGTCATTAATCGGTGTGACTATATTTCCGTCAGAGATGGTACAAGCCAACAGCATTGCAATACGTTTGGAAAATCTGATGTAGATGTGTATACCGATCCGACGCTACTTTCCGATCTGTGGATCTCCAGCAAAGATCTGAACATAAACAGCGCAAATAAAAACAAATACCTATCTTTTATTCTGCGCGATTGGCCGCATGACGTGAAGGGACAAAAATTCATAGAGGCAATGGTTCAGGCCGCTCATGAACTGTCCAAACGTGGTGAACAGGTTCGTCTGGTATCACTTTATAAAGAACGTGACCAGCATCTTATCGATAAGCACCACACGTTTGAATGGTTGTGCTGGGATGCCGCAGTCGACACACCAGAGACGTTCATGGCGAAATTGATAGTTGAATCCGATGTCATTATCAGCGCCAGGGCGCACGGCGTGCTTCTGCCTGCCTCTTTAGGTTATCCAACCATCGCTGTTGAAATCGAAAACAAACTGAAAAAAGTCCATGAAATGCTTCCGCGTGGCACCAAACTGGTCAGCGCTCCTGACCATAACCTGATCATGGCGACCATTAGCGAATTCAGACAATCCAAAGAGCAAATGGCAGAGCACCTCAAGCAAGAGATTTCACAGAGATCATCCATCGCACAAAATGCTGTTGATGATTTTTTGAAGTGGGTCGATAACAAATAAGATTCGAGGGGCAACTGACGTGAAAAAAAAAGGCTCGACGCTACTCACTTTAGCTTTTTCTCTGCATGTGGCTGCGAGCGGTGCGTCAGACGTAAAGGACAACTGCGAACAAAACATTGAAAACATCTATCCGTCACTTCCTGATGTTTCACAGACGTTTACCAGTCGTCAGGGCAAAGCCCAAGTACAGGACAGTATAAAAGGCAGTGCTAATTTAACCAACAAAGCCTACAGCAACGAAATCAAAGACATCACGGTACATTATCCCGCCGGGTCGTACGATCCAGGCTCGATGGTCCGGTTGGGTTTACCCTACGGGGGAATTGAGTTCAAATCCAGGCTCAAGCAACCGGGTAGAGAATGCCTGATTCTTACTTATGAATTGAAATTCGATAAAAACTTTGATTTTGTAAAAGGCGGAAAACTTCCGGGTCTCTACGGCGGCACTGGCAATACAGGAGGGAAAATACCTAACGGCCATGATGGTTTTTCCACTCGCTACATATGGAAAGAAAATGGCGTTGGCGCAATCTATGCCTATTTACCCACCAGCAAAACATGGGGGACAGCAATAGGCTTGGGCTCCTGGACCTTTAGTGTCGGGCGGTGGCACGTATTAGAGCAACTCGTAAAATTAAATACTCCGGGTCAAGCCGATGGTGTGATTTCTATTTGGTACGATAGAAAACTGGTGCACTCTGAAACAGGACTGATATTTAGAGACACTAAAAACTTAACGATCGATGGTTTGCTGTT
Organism: Pseudomonas sp. PDM24; assembly: GCF_019218905.1. Classification (NCBI taxonomy): domain Bacteria; kingdom Pseudomonadati; phylum Pseudomonadota; class Gammaproteobacteria; order Pseudomonadales; family Pseudomonadaceae; genus Pseudomonas; species Pseudomonas sp. PDM24. Next base: position 100,024 of record NZ_JAHUWR010000011.1, read on the forward strand.
CTCTACTTTCTTCGGTGGAAACAATGCATCCTTCGCCACACCTGCCAGTACCAATATTCGGTTCAGGAATTTCGTGATGAGTTCACGTCGCATCGCTAATACATCAGGGCAGGGCGCAGGTAACTAGATGAAAAACTTGAAGCTTAATACCAAGAAGGTAGTGGTTGCCTTATTTAATACGGCGCTTAGCCTGGCTTTCTTTTTTAGCTTGAGACGTTCACTGCTAAGGGCAACGGGATGCCGCATTGGCACCAAAACTACTGTCCATAGAAGGGTTATTTTTTTTTCATTTGGTAAATTCTCAATAGGAAAGAACTGCACGGTAAATTACAACTGCTACATGGATAATAGGGCTGGAATCAGCATCGGCGACAACGTCAATATCTCCCACAATACAAAAATTTATACACTGGGGCACGATATCGATGACCCCATGAGTAATACAGTCGGGAAGCCAGTTGTCATTGGAGATAACGCGTGGATCTTTCCCAATGTGATGATAATGCCAGGAGTTACAATAGGAAAAGGTGCGGTTATTTATCCCGGCAGCGTTGTTACGCGCAATGTTGAAGAGTATTCGATCGCGGGAGGAAACCCGGCTAAACATATTCGGTTCAGAAATAAAAGCATTCTGTACAGCGCCGAGTTCCCTATTTGGTTTGCATTGTAATGCACTCAATTTTCCCGACTATCCCTTATGCAGGATTCTGAAGTGAAATCATTAATGATCGCATGGGTTGGCTATCAACGACGCGCCGACACAATGAAACAATATTGGGCATATGACATTCTGCACCTCCCGAATAGATTCAAAAAAAAATATACCCGGCCATTGGACTATTTGATTAAGTCTTTTCAGACGATCAAAGCGCTTTTCGTCGGTGCGCCTGAGGTTGTTTGGGTCCAGCTACCACCGAGCCCTGTGTTGCACATAGCACTGGCCTACAAATTCTTGGTGAACAGGCGCCTCAAGATTATCGCTGACGCACACAACAGCTTGCTGCGCAAACAGTGGCTAACTTTCCCGGGGACGGTGTCTTTACTCAACAAAATCGATGCTGTTGTAGTCCACAACTTCAAAGTCAAAGAAGAGTTATCTCACGCAGGCGTTAACTCAGAAAACATTTTCATCCTGGAAGATTTGCCGTGTGATTTTAAAGCCTCGCCCGCCAGTGATCATCAGACACCCTATGTGCTTTTCCCTTGTTCTTTTGACATCGACGAACCCATAGAGGTCGTTATTAATGCAGCCAGGGAGATGCCTCATATAGACTTTCTTATCACAGGGAAGCATGAGGGCAAGTTGTCGGAGGCGCTCATAGAGTCAATGCCAGCCAATATCAAGCTTACGGGTTTTCTGAGTAAATTGATTTTTGAACAACTGCTGTGCAATGCGAATGTCGTTCTCGGTCTGACAACGCGCGACAATGTTCAATTGAGTGTGGCCAACGAAGCGGTCAGTGCGGGCAGGCCGATGGCACTCTCGAACACCACGGTACTGCGATCATTGTTTTCGGACGCGGCCGTATTTGTTGAGACATTAGACCCCCTGTCAATAAAATTTGGGGTATCTCAACTCATCGAAAATGAAGAACTCTATAAAGAAAAATCAGCCCAGTTAAAAGCCAAGCGAATAACACGCTGGAAGGGCCAGGCGGAGTTATTAAGAACAGCCGTTATCATCTAATGATGTCTATTAATCCTGACAGGAAGGGAACCGTCATGAGTCAATCGTATGATGTTTTACTGATTTGTTCCGGAGGTGGGCATTGGGTACAGATGAGCAAACTGCTTCCTGCCTTTGACGGGCAAAAGGTTAATATTGCCACCGTTGATATCAGCGTTCACTCGCAGTATCCACTTCACGATTTTGTTAAAGTTCCGGACTTTAATAGAAGTGAACCCTTGAAGATTATTAAGGGGTTCTATCAGATCTTCAATATCGTTTACCACAGCAAAGCAAAATACGTCATCTCTACGGGGGCTGCACCGGGTCTGCTGGGTTTGATCGCAGCAAAGATCATGGGAAAGAAAACGCTCTGGATTGATAGTATCGCGAACCCCAAGAAAATCTCTCTGTCCGGCAGAATCGCTTCTTACTTTGTAGATGAATTGCTCACGCAGTGGCCCACTCTTTCGGAGAATAGCAGGGCTCAATATAAAGGGAGGATTGTATAAATGATATTCTGCAGCGTTGGTACTCAAGCACCGTTTGAGAGAATGCTCAGCTATTTAAGTGAATGGAGTCATGCAAACCCTCATATCCCTATTGTTGCCCAAGTCGGCGATAACGAAAAGGACTTGGGCCGCATTACCGCGTTCAAAACAATAGCCGAACCTCTGTTTTCCAAAAACTTCAACACATCTGCAGTCGTCGTCTCTCATGCGGGTATGGGTAATATCATTCGCTCGCTTGAACTGGGAAAACCAATAGTTATCGTTCCTCGGGATAGCAGCCGTGGTGAACATATTAATAACCATCAGTACGACACTGTCGAGAATTTTTCGAGCTTCCCGTCTGTTTTCATTGCCTATGATAAAGATGATTTTTTTTCGGCTATTCATTCAGCGCTCAATTACAGTAACGCAGAGAGTTCGTTGGACTTCACGGAAAGAGATCGTTTGATCGATTATATAAAGTCATTCACGTCTTAATTCTTCGCTGTTTGTCGACACTCTTTCATCACCTTTAATCATTGAGTAATCGCTATGATCCCAGTTATTTTGTCTGGCGGCTCAGGCACGCGCTTGTGGCCGCTTTCAAGAGCTCTTAAACCAAAACAATTTATATCGATACACGGTGATTTGAGCTTGTTTCAAGCCACTTTAGATCGAATAAAAAATCTCTCTACAGAGGGGGAGAGCCTAAGTCCTCCGATAATAGTTTGTAACGAAGATCATCGTTTCATCGTGGCTGAGCAAAGCAGATCGCTGGATATAAAGCCACAAAAAATCCTATTGGAGCCTTTTGCACGAAATACCGCTCCCGCTATAGCGGCCGCGACATTGGCAGCCCTGGAGGACGGGGATGATCCTGTCCTTTTGGTTTTAGCCGCAGACCATGTCATAACTGACATTAACGCTTTTCAAGCCTCCATTGCGTTGGCCAAGGTGGAAGTCAACAAGGGTCGAATTGTCACCTTCGGGGTCGTACCCACTAAGCCTGAGACCGGTTACGGCTATATCCGTACGCAAATTGATACTGCCGAAGGTGCTGCGCACGTTGAAGCTTTTGTAGAAAAGCCCGACCTGGAAACAGCACAAAGCTACCTTGCCCAAGGAAACTATTTCTGGAATAGCGGAATGTTTATGTTCCGCGCCTCCGTCATGAAGTCTGAACTGGAACGCTTGAGTCCTGACATCGTTGTCGCCGCAGAGCTTTCTCTCTCCAACGCGGCGCATGACCAGGACTTCACAAGGCTCAATCAGGTGGACTTCGTGAACGCGCCCAATGTGTCGATTGATTATGCGGTCATGGAAAAAACCAACATTGCGTCAGTCGTTATCCTCAACTCCAGTTGGAGCGATCTTGGTGCATGGGATTCGGTTTGGGAAGCAGGCCCGAAAGATGAAAATGAAAACTGCATACAAGGGGATGTATTGCTGCACGGCGTTACCAATAGTTATGTCCACTCCAGCCATCGTCTGGTCACTGTTCTAGGTCTAAGTGATGTCGTTGTCGTCGAGACGTCTGACGCAATATTGGTGACGACCAAGGAGCACTCTCAAGACGTCAAGAAAATAGTGTCTGAACTCACTAAGAATAATCGAGTCGAGGGCGCTAGCCATCGTGAAGTCTATAGACCCTGGGGGAAATATGACTCAGTAGACCAAGGTCATAGATACCAAGTTAAGCGAATCACGGTCAAACCCGGGCATAAACTTTCTGTTCAACTTCATCATCATCGGGCAGAACACTGGATCGTGGTGTCAGGCACCGCAAATGTGCAAATCGGTGACAAACAGGTGTTGCTGAGCGAGAACCAATCCACCTACATACCCATTGGGGTTGTGCACTCTCTTGAAAATCCAGGGCGAATCCCCCTTGAGTTGATAGAAGTTCAGTCGGGTTCCTACCTTGGCGAAGATGACATTGTTCGTTTTGAAGATCGTTATGGCCGCCTCGAGCTCATTTAAAGGAGTATTAAAATGAATGTTACTGTTTTTGGAATAGGCTATGTGGGCCTGGTTCAGGCGGCTGTACTTGCTGACGCAGGGCATGACGTATGTTGTGTTGATGTCGATGCTATTAAAGTCGAGAACCTGAAGAGCGGGATTATTCCGATCTATGAGCCTGGATTAAGTGCTCTCGTAGAAAAATGCCATGAAGCAGGGCGTTTACATTTCACCACCGATGCAGCACGCGGCGTGGATCATGGTGACATCCAGTTTATTGCAGTGGGCACGCCTCCGGACGACGATGGCAGCGCTGATATAAAATACGTGTTATCCGTTGCAGCGACCATCGCGCTCCACATGACGGAGACTAAAATTATTGTTAACAAGTCTACTGTGCCTGTTGGTACCGCAGATAAAGTAAGAATGAAAGTTTCCGACGTATTGAAGTCTCGGGATCTTGAGGTGGAGTTTCACGTCATCTCGAATCCCGAGTTCTTGAAGGAAGGTTCTGCGGTAGCAGACTGCACTCGTCCCGATAGAATTATCATAGGCAGTGATAGTAGTTACGCCGTGGACCGGATGAGGGAGCTCTATGAGCCTTTCAACAGAAACCATGAAAAAATTATCACAATGGACATCAGGAGTGCCGAACTGACGAAGTATGCGGCTAACTGTCTATTGGCAACAAAAATTTCATTCATGAATGAAATGGCTAATTTCGCCGAGCGATTGGGCGCAGACATTGAGGCCGTTCGTAAAGGCATTGGCTCTGATCCAAGAATTGGCTACGACTTTATCTACCCTGGCTGCGGCTATGGCGGCTCCTGTTTCCCAAAAGATGTACAAGCCCTGGAGCGTACAGCGTCGTCGATCGGCTATAAAGCAACGCTTTTGTCAGCTGTCGAGGAAGTCAACAGACGGCAAAAGGAACATCTATTCGAGCATATCCAACATCACTTCGATGGGCAGCTGGAGGGAAAAACATTTGCGATTTGGGGCTTGGCTTTCAAACCCAATACCGATGATATGCGAGAAGCATCAAGCCGCGTCTTGATTGAACAGTTGCGTAGCGTTGGTGCCAGAATGCAAGCCTTCGACCCCGAAGCTATGGCCGAAACACAACGAATTTATGGAATGAAAGAAGACCTGCTTTTAATGGGTACCAAAGAAGCTGCGCTTCAAGGCGCTGATGCTTTAATCATTGTGACAGAATGGCGCGAATTCAAAGCCCCTGACCTGGACTTGATAAAGGAAAAGCTGAGTACTCCTGTCATATTTGACGGCCGTAACATATTCGATCCTCACCGCATGAAAGCCAATGGATTCGATTATTATGGTATAGGGCGCGGGCTATCTGTAAGGCCGGTCATTTAATACTGTCTAGGTCACCAAGAAAAAGCCATAGTCCCTCTTTCATACTTGTCCGCGTCTTGGAGCGGACAAGTCCGTAGTAAAAAAATTGGGATAATGCTGGCTACAACTCTTCAGCGCGTTGGAAGGTTTGTGCTCAATGATGAGCGCTGAGAAACGGCATTCTGCTAATTTCGTAGAAAGGTCGGCGAAACCTACAACATCGTTGGCCATAACGAAAAACACAATCTCGAGTTCCTGCGAACCCTGTGCGATCTGCTTGAAGAGTTGGCTCCCGACAAGCCTGCGGGCGTCGAGCGTTATCGTGCGCTGATTACCATTCAAACCCTGCCTCTATTAAATTTTGAAGGGTATCCCCATATGAAAGGCATCATTTTGGCGGGAGGCTTCGGCGCCCACTTGCACCCCATTCCTCGTGGCGTATCCAAACAACTGCTTCCGGTCTACGGCCAGCTTTGGTTATCGGCCGCGGAACAGGATAAACAAGCCATCGCGTTACACAAAATCGGTTACGGCCAATACCTGGCACGTGTGCTGACTACGGAGCCTGCGAGATGAATGTCATCAACACTCGGTTGCCCGGCGTACTGATTGTCGAGCCTAAAATCTTCGGTGATGGCCGCGGGTTCTTTCTTGAGAGCTATCACCAGCAGCGTTATCGCGATGCCGGCATCGAATTGCCTTTCGTACGGGACATTCACTCGCGTTCGCAATATGGCATGCTGCGGGGTTTGCACTTCCAGCGAACCAAGCCCCAAGGCAAGTTGGTGCGTGTCACCCAAGGTGCGGTGTACGACGTGGTAGTGGACATCAATCCCCAATCGCCCACCTGTGGTGAGCATGTGGGCGTCAAATTGACCGCTGACAACCATCTTCAACTATGGGTGCCGCCGGGTTATGCCCACGGTTTCTGTGTGCTCAGTGATACCGCCGATTTTCAATACAAATGCACCGATCTGTATTACCCCGAGGACGAGGGTGGTCTGTTCTGGAATGATCCGGAGCTGGACATTGCCTGGCCCGTGGAGTCGCCTCAACTCTCGGAAAAAGACTTGCACAACCCGCGCTTGCGCGCGGTATTGAACGGGGAATGACTGATTCATAGTGGTCTATAGTTAACATTAACTATTTATGACTTGATGTTATGTAATCTCAATGACCCACCACAGTAGAATTTTGCGTGATAAGAAGCCGGGAAAATCCTGACTAATAATAACAATAGGCGCGGAGGGCGGATGATTTGCACTCTGGGATTTGTTCCGAAAATGCTTTGCCATGTAGCAAAAATCTTGAAAAGTCGCCGTTTTTCATCAAAGAGGCCTGCTCCTTGAAGCGCTTTTGCCCATGGCGTTGCGAGGTTCGGCGTATGGTATGCACTCCCTATAAATGACATGCTCCAAAGGAGGCAATGTGCATGAACGGGCTCGTTCAACTTACGGGTGGCAGTTCATTCACCTGCTGTTCAATTCCCGGTCCCCTAGTATCAAATCTAATGCAGAGTTGATGTCGAGAAGGAGTCTGATATGAAGAAGCTACTTACGGCCGGCTTGCTGGCTGTCATGAGTACCGCGGCGTTAGCAGCGGATGAACCACCGAGTAAACCGGCGAGCGAAGCAGCCAGCGAGCCACTGTCGTTGAACACCCCGCTGGTCGGGGACGTGACGGTCGCCGAAACTGTTGTGATCGGCGCGGCTATCGCGGGCGCTGCAGTGGCCGCTTCAAACTCCGGTGGCAGTTCCAATGGCGGTACCTCCGGAACAGGCGGCACCACCGGTACGGGTGGTACTACCGGTACCACCAACTAATACCCCGCGAAGTGTGTTGTTCAAGATCACTCAGAACTTTCTGGGTGATCTTGTTTTAGATTTGCCCTCGACTAGCGTAGTGCCATTATGATCCGTAGATTATCTGTTGTTATGCTGGCAAGTATCAGCTTGCACGGCTGTATGTTTTCGCCTGGTCAACACATGGACACCAGTCAAATGGTCAGTGACGGCTCTGGGGAAAGTAGCCGGGTGGAGCTTATTCCCATCACGCCTAAATTGATTGCCATGGATGCCGCCACGCAAGTTCGCGAATCGGTCCCCGCTGCGTTGTTGTCCTATGTTCCGGGCGGTTATCGCGTGGGTGCCAATGACCTGTTGTTTATCACGGTCTGGGATCACCCCGAATTGACGGCGCCTTCAGGGCCGCAACAGCAACTCGATGCCAACGGTCGTCTGGTGCGCCCGGACGGCACGCTGTTTTATCCCTACATCGGTAATATTCCGGCCGCGGGTAAAACCATCGAAGAGTTGCGAGCCTTTATCGCCGAGCGCTTGTCGCAATTTGTCGAAAGCCCTCAGGTCGACGTCAGTGTTTTGCGTTTCGCCAGCCAGACCGTGGTGATTTCTGGCGCGGTGCTCAAAGCCGGTCAACAACCGATCACCACCAACCCGTTGAGTGTGGTGGAGGCCGTTGGCGCGGCCGGGGTGGACCCTTTGAACGCAGACTTGTCGGGTCTGACGCTGACCCGGGACGGGCGCGAATACAAGCTTGATCTGGACACCCTCAATCGCCGGGACTCAGAGCTGCAGGGCGTCTACCTCAAGGGTGGCGACCGGTTGTACTTGCCTTATAACGACCAAAAGCGAATCTATGTCATGGGTGAGGTCAACCAGCCTCGCGCGCTGAGCTTCAAGAGCAAATCGATCAACCTGACCGATGCCTTGGGCACTGTGGGTGGCTTGAACCAGACCACCTCCAATGGCAACGCGGTGTACGTGATTCGCGGCGCGGATAACCTGGAAACCGAACCGGCCAAAGTGTTCCAGCTCGATGCCGAATCCCCTTCGGCCCTAGTGCTGGCCACTCGTTTCGACTTGCAGCCGCAAGACATCGTCTATGTCGGCCCGGCCGGCGTGACGCGCTGGAACCGTCTGATCAGCCAGCTTCTGCCCACGGCCGCAGTCCTCGGGACCGGCGCCAGCTCTGTTAATAATCTCAGCGAAGCCAACAGCAGATAAGGCTCTATCCCGCCGTGAAAATTTTGCCTACCTGTGCCTGTCTGTCGATGGCGCTCTTGCTATGCGGGTGTAACCCGTTGATGAAGGCCTCCTGGCACACCCTGGAATCCTCCATCACAGGACCTGCCTCCATCAACCTGACCCGCGCTCAGGTCGACGCCGTGCCGTATCCGCAGATCCTGGTCACCACCACCTCCAGCGAGGGGGTGATGGCCATGGCCCGTCGGCGCGGTGACCTGCAGTTCTGGGTTGCTTCCGGCAAGCAAGTGTTGATGATGCGCGACGGTCTGGTGGTACGCACCGTCGGGCTGGGCGTTTCTCTTGACGGCACTCGCTTTAATGAAGAGTCGCCGTTCAAGCGCGGCCTTCAGCATTTGCCTGATGGCTATACCAGCACGCGCTGGATAGACATCTATGACGGCAACCGTATCGGCATTGCGGTCGACAGCCGTTTCAGCACCCAAGGCATCGAGACCATCAGCATTCTGGACAAGGATTACGCCTTGCTGCGCATCGACGAGCAGGTGGATGCACCCACCCTGAATTTCCACGCCACCAACCGCTACTGGGTCGACCCCCAGGACGGTTTCATCTTGCGCAGCGAGCAGCACCTGACGCCGCAATTGTTCCTGAAAATCGTGCAGTTACGCCCTGATCGGGGGGCTGCCCGTTGAAGTGTCCGAACCTTTTGTTGCTGGGTTTGTTCTTGATCGGTCCGGGCATGAGCCAGGCAGCCGTCACGGTGAGTGGTGATGTGCGCAGCCCCGGGCCCATCGACGTCAAACCCGGTGCACGTTTGATGGACGTCATTCGAGAGGCCCAACCTAACGCCGAAAGTTACTGGCTGGGTGCTGCGTGGCTGCACCGCTCATTGGAGGATCAGCAAACGCGTTTGAAGGCCGGCGTCTTGTTCGATCTGAAGTTGCTACAACGGGGTGCCTTGCTGGATGGCAAGGGCACGCGAGCAGACTTGAGCAAGCGCCTGTATGAGCAGATCGAGCGGCTGCCGGTCACCGGGCGTCAGGTCGCGGTGCTCGACCCGATCGCCGTGGAAGTGGGCTTCGCCCGCAACGCTTTGCTGGATGATGGTGACCGACTTATTTATCCCGCGCGGCCGTCCACTGTTGAAGTCCTTGGGGCAGTCGCGCAGCCCTGTCATGTGCCTTACCGCGGCCTGCAGGAAGTCCGAGCTTATGCTCTGGACTGCACCATTCTCGACGATGCCGAACGCGATTATTTATGGCTGATTCAGCCCGACGGCCAGGTGCGGCGTGTGGGCGTGGCGGCATGGAACCGTGAGGAGGGCGTCGTGGCTGCTCCTGGCAGCAAGATCCTGGTGCCGATCAGGAACGACGACCTTGAGGTGCCGACTCCCGAGCTCAATCAACAACTGGCCGAGTTTCTCGCCACTCAACCCTTGGCTGAGGTGGCCCCTTGAAGTGCCCCTTTAAGTTACGTTTTGCTGCTGTATTGCTCCTGCCCTGCGGATTTGCTCACGGTGAACCGCGCTACACCCAGAGTGATTTTGGTGGCGTCGGTCTGCTTCAGACCCCCACCGCACGCATGGCTCCCGCGGGGGAGTTGAGCGTCACGGCCAGTCGTACTGACCCTTATTCGCGCTACAGTTTTTCCTTGCAGCCGCTCGATTGGCTGGAGGGCTCGTTTCGTTACACCGCGATCTCCAACCGCAAGTACGGCACCGAAGAGCTGAGTGGCGATCAGAGCTTCAAAGACAAGGCTATCGACGTCAAGGCACGGCTTTGGGAAGAAAGTCACTGGGCACCGCAGGTCGCCCTCGGTGCCCGGGACATTGGCGGTACCGGGTTGTTTTCCAGCGAATATTTCGTCGCCAACAAGCGTTATGGCGACCTGGATTTCAGCCTCGGCATTGCCTGGGGCTATCTGGGTAATCGGGGGGATTTCAGCAACCCGCTGGCGGTCTTCGGCAGCAAGTTCAACGACCGGCCAGAGAGCACGGCGGTTGTCGCCAGGGCAGGGGACGTGAACGCCAATGCCTACTTCAGGGGTCATCCTTCATTGTTTGGCGGGATCGCCTATCAAACGCCGTGGGCACCGCTGAGCCTGAAGCTTGAATATGAGGGCAACGATTATAAAAATGAGCCGTTGGACAACTCGATCAAGCAAGACCTGCCGATCAACATCGGCGTGGTCTACAAGCTGGCCGACAGCGTCGATTTGAGTGCTGGCTGGGAGCGTGGCAATACGGCGATGTTCGGCATCACCCTGCACACCAATTTTGTCAGCCGCAAGGCACCGGTCAAGACCTATGACCCTCCCGCCGAGCCATTGCCGGTGCAGGCACCGTCGACTCCGGCTGATCAGGTCAATTGGGCCGATGTCTCCGACCGGCTACAGGAAAATGCCGGCTACAAGGTGAAACGCATCACCCAGCGCGGTTCGGAACTGATGGTGTATGGCGAGCAGTCCCGCTATTTTTATCCGTCCAAAGCCGTCGGGCGGGCTAGCCGGATTCTCGATAACAGCGTTAATCAAGACATCGATTGGTTCACCCTGGTGAATCAGCGTTATGACATGTCCATCGAGGAAACCAGCGTGCCGCGCGAAACCTTCCGCGCGGTCGTGAACAACGACCAGCCGTTGAAGGATCTGCACCGTACGACCGAGGTCAACCCGGCGATGGCGCACCGGGAAACCACGCTCTACACCCAGGCGCTGCAACCGTTCAGTTACGGCTTCGGCCTGGGCTACAAACAGAACATCGGTGGCCCCGACGGACTGATCTATCAGTTCACCGCCGATGCCGATGCGGAGTACCGTTTCACTCGCAATACCTGGTGGAGCGGTTTGCTCAGTGTCAACCTGCTGAACAACTACGACAAGTTCACCTACGACGCGCCGAGCGGGCTGCCGCGAGTGCGCACTGATTTGCGCCAATACATGACCACCTCCGATGTGACGATGCCGACGTTCCAGTTCAACCATGCAAAACAGCTGGATCAGGACTTGTATGGCATGGTCTACGGCGGCTATCTGGAATCCATGTACGCTGGCGTTGGCAGCGAAGTGCTGTATCGACCCACGGGGAAACGCTGGTCGGTGGGCGCTGACCTGAACTTCGTGCGCCAGCGCGATTATGATCAGGGCTTTGGCCTGCGTGACTACAAGACCGTGACGGGCCATGTCACCAGCTATACTGAACTGCCCAATGACATGCTTGCAGCGGTCAGTGTCGGGCGTTATCTGGCGCGGGACTGGGGCACCACCGTGGACTTGTCGCGGGTGTTCAAGAACGGCGTGAAGTTTGGCGCCTGGGTCACGCTGACCAGCGCGTCGAAGGAGGAGTATGGCGAGGGCAGCTTCGACAAAGGGATTTATGTTTCCATCCCGTTCGACGAACTGATGAGTACCTCCACCATGCGTCGGGCCAACATCGTCTGGGCGCCACTGACCCGCGATGGCGGTGCACGCCTGAGCCGTGCCTACTCGCTACAGACCATGACCGATGGACGTGACAGCGACCTGTTTTACAACAACTTCGAGAAAATTACCGAATGATCACGTGGCTCAAAGGCTTGGTCGAGTTGCCATTCTGGCTTCGGGGTCTGGTCTTTGCTGTGGTGACCGGGATTCTGCTGTTCGCGGGGTTACGCTCTCAGCCGGTCCCGGAGCTGTTCGTCGAAGAGGACAAGCTCCATCACTGGATCGGCTTTCTGGTATTTGCGTTCAGCTGCCGCCTGGCCTTTCCCAATGTGAAGTTACGCTGGATAGTCTTGGGGTGTTTGCTCACTGGCGTGCTCATCGAGTTCGCACAAGATTTGATGCCGCTACGCACGGCCTCGCCCTATGACATGCTGGCAAATAGTATCGGCGTGTTGATGGGTTTGCTGGTCTCGAGATACTGGCTGCGCTGAAAAGGCTTTAAGCACTAAGCAGTCTGCTGGCATGTTGTACCGCTGGCGACACTGGTTCGTTCATCGGCGACAACGGCTGGCAGCGAATACGCCTGCGACGCTAAATCAATATCACAACAGAGCTTATAGGAGATGGACCTCATGAAGAACCTATTAACTATGCTGCGCGAAACATACAACCCACCGGAAAGATCAGAAAAATACGATCTAATCCAGGTACTACGTTTTATCGCAGCGCTAGCCGTCGTCCTATGCCATTCCGCGTTTTATACGAAAGAACGACTAGATCCTGACGCATCCTTTTACGCGCCCGGAAGCCATGGCGTTTCTTTATTCTTTGTGATCAGCGGCTTCGTCATGATTCTCGCCTCTGAAAAGCTGCACGGAACGGCCAATGGTTGGAAACACTTCGCCGCCCGCAGAATTGCCCGTATTGTTCCGCTGTACTGGGCTGCCACTACCATAAAACTGCTCGTGTTACTCTCAGCCGCGCACTTAGTGCTGCACGCTGAAATTGACTGGGTCTATATATTTAAATCATATTTTTTTATTCCTTCCGTAAACATTGACAGCGACATCAAGCCGCTACTGGGCGTAGGCTGGACACTGCTATTTGAAATGTTCTTTTATGCCGTGTTTACCCTTTGCCTGCTGCTAAAGTTGAGCGCCATACGCTGGTGCGCCGGGCTATTCGGTTTATTGACCGTCGCCTCATTCTTTAAAACAGAAGACTGGTCGCCGGCGATGCAATTCTATGCAGACCCGATTGTCCTTAATTTTCTATGGGGAATGCTGGCCGCGCGTCTTATCCAGAAGCGTATTTACATGCCTACATCTATTTCCGTTATCTTAGTGGTATTGTCATTGGCTTATCTTTTCCTGCCACGCACCACCATTTGGGGCGAAACAATACTCTACGGAATCGCCTCGCTTTTCACGGTATACGGATGCGCGTCCATCGAGAAAACCTGTAACGTTACTGTACCGAAATTACTTGTTTTTCTTGGGGCCGCCTCTTATTCCATCTATCTGTTTCACCCGCTGCTATCGCCCGCGGCGCCGGAAATCCTGAAGCGTATTGGCCTAATCATTCCCTCGATCTCAGTAATCTTCAGCACTCTGATCGCCATTGTGGCCGGCAGCATTTTCTATGTTTTGATAGAGACGCCCGCGACCTCGCGGCTAAACGCCCTGATTAAAAGACGCCTCGCAAAACTTACAGCCGACACTGCGCCCGCCATAAAAACACCCGCCTAAATTCCTCCCCGCACGGCTTGCGATCCAAGCCGTGCGGGCGCTTCATGCTATGACCCTCAGGCATACACACCGATACCACCCAGCGCAATAATGGTGAATATGAATGCCCCAGTGGTCGCAACCACGGGAGTTACCGTTAGGTAATCGTTGGCAATGCTAAAGGTGAAAGATGGATGGTTAGTTGCTCTCCCGGCAGGTGAAAAATTAAAGTTATAATGAGAGTGTTGGTAGGGAGTGTTCTTGCCCTTGGTTGCTCTTTCTTGGCGGCTGCACCGTTGTCGCAACTAGATGCTGTTACGCAATGTGATATTGAAAATGTTAAGGCTTGCCGGGTATTGTTTGTCAGTGACAGTATTATTTTGCATGGCTTCAATGAAACTACAAAGAAAAATTTAGGATGGAGTCATACAAGTGGTATGGCTGCATCCTCTAGGCAATATGATTATGTAAGTATTTTAAGCCGAGAAATTAGTGACGCCCGCGAGCAGCCGACGGTGGTTTGTTTTCACACTGCAGGAGGAAGTGGCACAGTTGACCAGCGACTCCGAGCATTGGACTCTGTAATTAATACGCGCCCAAATCTTGTGGTTATTCAGCTAGGTGAGCACGAAGATATTAGAAGCGGAATTGGTAATTTAGAAGAAAATTACAGAAAGTTAATTACTGCTCTCCGTCGACTCGATAGTCGTCCGAGTATCATTGCCGTGGGCCCATGGTCCTTGTCTCGTCAGAATGGCCTTGGGCGTTACAGTGGCTGGTCCGGGGAGGTCGATAGAGTTATGGCGTCGGTCTCCTCTGAAGAGCATGTGCCTTACTCTTCAGTAGCCGATATCGCGGCTCTTCCACTAGCCCATGGTGCCGGTTCATCTGATGGGGTGCGCTGGCATCCGAATGATTACGGGCATGGCTTATATGTTAAACGTTTATTTTTGTTGTATCAGCAGGCAGCACTCCTCAGTGCGTGATTAATTTGGCGTTTGAGGATGTTGATAGTCGCGTCATTGTCAATCTGGTTTGTGTGACGAAGGGGGGGCGATATGCTTCTCGCGAAAAGTCGTGACATGTGCGCCACGTAGTCACGCTTGATCGTCTTCGTCTTCTTACCCAGCATCCGTTGCAGTTCACGGATCTGCTTGAGCGCATCGTACCGCCCGGAAGCCACCACCGCTCACTGACACGACAAGCTGCCGTCCTGATACAGCTTGCACCCCAGGAACAGCTGGTTGGCATTGGTGTCATTGCGCCGAGCCACCACCGAAACACTTTGCTCTGGTTCAAGACTCTCGCGAACCAGGGCAATTTTTTTGCTTCGAGTTCCAGCGGCGTTGCCGCTCCCGGCCTAAAAGCTCCCCACTAGTCATAAACATAACCGTTTGCCTATCCCTTATCGTAAGGGAAGCGGTGTTCTGTCTTTCATGGAGCTCGTTCAGATACTTTCAGATGGTCATACAGTCGAACCTGTAGTTCTGAATTGGATGTTGATACTGGAGCTCTAAAAGTTATCGCGTTTTAATAGAAGATCCTACAGACACCGTGAACGACACGAACCCCGTAGGAGCCGGCTTGCCGGCGAAGGCGTTTTCACGGTAGGCGCGCCATAAACCCGGAGCAACAATCATGGAATACGACGATAAACTGATTGAAGAAGCCGTGCTTGCCCTGTTGGCAGCCTTCAGTTTCGATAACGGCAATACTTGGAAAGGGTTCGACTTCGAGACGATGAACCGATTGCATGAACAGGGTTTCATCAGCGATCCGGTGAACAAGAACAAATCGATTTGGTTGACAGCTGAAGGGCTGGAGCGAGGTCGGCAGATCGCCGACCGGTTGTTTGGGATAAGAACTCAAGTGGAGCATATATCCGACTCGGATGCCTGACTTCATACCCCGGCCATACGGTAGGTGGGGTTTATGGATCGCTTAAACACTGGGTAGCGCTGAAAAATCTCCTGTATCACTGGCCTCAAAATTCACGACTGCTTCGTCCGAACGCAGCCTTTGGCAGCGGCAAAAAAAAGAAATGAAATGAGATGGAGGGGGCTCTGGGCAGTCAGAGGTCTGACTGCCCAGGCTGCAGCGTTGTTAGCCGCAAGGTGAAGATAATAGGCGGGGGGGAGTCGCGGGGATTAATAGATGTCCTTGGAAAACAGCGTAAAAGGGGTCTTGATCAGGATCTTGATATCGAGCCACAACGACCAGTTGTTGATGTAGTTGAGGTCGATCTCCACACGCTTTTGCATCTTGTCGAGGGTCTCGGTTTCGCCACGGCAGCCGCTGATCTGGGCGAGCCCGGTGATGCCCGGTTTGATTCGATGGCGGGCCATGTAAGCCTGAATCTTGCCGGTGTAGTAGTCGTTATGCGCGATCGCATGGGGCCGCGGCCCGACCAGCGCCATATGGCCTTGCAGCACGTTGAAGAACTGCGGCAGTTCATCGATGGAGGTGCGTCGAATGAAGCGGCCGACCGCAGTAATGCGCGGGTCTTCACGGCCGGCCTGGCGGACCTGGTGGTCGTCGTGCAGGCGCATGGAGCGGAACTTCCAGACTTTGATGATCTTGCCGTTCCAGCCGTGCCGTTCCTGTTTGAAGATGATCGGGCCCGGGGAAGAAATCTTCACGGCGGCGGCGATCACCAAAAGCAGCGGGCTGAAGCCGATCAGCGCGAGGGCGGCGAGGCTTCTGTCCAGCAAGGTCTTGCTCAGCGCGGCTGTCGGGTAACTGGTCAGCGGGCTTTCATTGAGGTGGATGGCAGGCAGGCCGTCCAGTTCGCTGATGGAGTGATTGAGCAGCGTCATGCTGCCCAGGTCGGGAACCCAGACCACATCGACATTGGCGTCGAGCAGGTCGATGTACAGCGCCTCGACCTGTTTGGCTTCGCTCAAGGGCAGCGCGATGTACAGCCGCCGGACGTCGTGCACCTGGATCAGCTCACGCAGTTCCTGCAATGGGCCCAAAACCCGGTGGGCATTGACCTGGGTAGACAGCTCGTTTGGATTTGAGCTGATCAGGCCTACCAGCGGTGGGTACTCGGTTTTGGTCAGTTTGTCTGCCAGATTCACCGCCAGTTGATCGGTGCCGATAATCAGGGTGTTGTACTGGCTGTGCAATTGCCGCTGGTAGTGCTTGGAAAAACTGTGCAATGGCAGGTACAGCAAGGCCTGAATGCAATAACCGGCCGCGGCCCAGACCACGATGATTTCCCGGGAGAACAATTCGCTGGTCTTGCTGAAAAAACCAATACTGGTCAGTCCGGCCAGCAGCAGCAGCCATCCCAGTAGCAGGCGCGCCAAGCCGCTGAGGTAACTATGCTGCTTGTGATAGACCAGCAGCAGGGAGTAGGAAGGGACCGAACCGAGGAACGTGAGTACTGCAAGCACACGATAATGGGCGTCGATTTCTCCTGTCTGGTACAACGCCAGACCAAATAACAATGTATTGACCGAAGTGATGGCAATTATCCATTGCCCCCAGAAGGTCAGTCCTTTGGTTATGTTATTTCGATTAATACGATTATGTACCATCGCGGTGTCCCTCGGGCCTGCGCCACGTTGTGTATCAGTCGACGGTTAATAAATGGCAGCCACGCACAAAGGCTGAGCGAGCGCGTCAGTCAGGAAATGTTTTTATTATTAGAAGGGAATAACGGGGCTTATGGCTGGCCATCCAGGCTTTGTTTTAAAGTCAGCTGATACGGTTGTCTCAGTGTCAGGTTTTTATACTAGTACCTAAATCTTCGTGGGTGTCTGACGAATTATAACGGCCACACTTTTAGAGGCCTTGTTATAAAAGGTCGTGCTGTTTTGTTAGGAGGATATCGCTCAATCATCTATATAATTGCGGCATTCGAAAAACGTTTGCCGGCTAGGCGAGGGGAAAGCGGAGCGTGCGCCATAGGAGAGTTTATGGCGATAGTCAGGATATGCGGTGCGAAGAGGCAGGTGGTGGGTGTGGGAGGTGTATCAAGTGGGGCGGAGAATCGCGTTTATTGTTATTGTTTTTTGCGATCTTTCGCTCAGTAGGCGACTCTTATCCTCTGTGCCAGGCAGTAACCACGGTTTCTAACCGAGCGGATCAGCCGTTCTCCATTGGCTGCCGTCTTGAACTTTTTCTGCAATCGGCTCAGGCACATTTCAAGGCCGCTATATTGTTCCGGGTCTTTGTCGATGCGTAGAATAAGATCGTTTTTGCTGAGTACACGTCGATCGCTGAGTACCAGTTGGGTGAGCATTAACGATTCGGTACCGGTCAATGGAATAGTGATGTCTTCTTTGGCCAGTGTTCGATCGTCAGCGTTAAACCACCAGATATCAGGATTGCCCTGGGACTCTTTAACCCGACTGACTGCCGAGATGAACTCTTCGTCAGCCACCGGCTTCTTGAGAAAGCCATCAACACCGAAGTGCGAAAAGTGATGGAGTTCTGAAGATTCAGAGTTGGGTGTTATGAGGATGATTTCCGCATCTTTTTGATTTTTACGGATGAAACTGACATCGCTTAGCGATATGTCCGCCTGGTCGAGCAGGATGTGCGTGAATCGACTCTTTCGGATGCGTTCGCTGCTGAGTTTACCTGACTCGATTTCAAAAGATAAATACAGGCGTTGCGCGAGAAGCGATTCGATTGCTTGTCGGGCCAGTTGATCCCGGGTGAAAATCAGAAAGCTGTTATTCGGCGTGTTCACAATAAGGTTCCTTCCTAGTCTGGTGAAGTTTTCAAAACTTAAATGAGCTCAGTCGGCGAGTAGTACCTCCCCTGAAAAAAGTCGAAGGGCATGCTGCGAGCCAGTGTGTGTAGCGCTTTGTGCTCCACCCTGTCCGCCACGAATTTGATCTTGCTGTCATGGATCATGCCGCTCAGACAGTCATAAGACCGGTTGAAAAAATCCTGGCTGTTTTCGACCATGATGTCGAAATTGGATTTGGTCAGGTCCACTTTTATGTAATCGAAGAGGGCCAGGCTGATCAGTTTTTCGGTGCTGTCGTCGCTTAAATCATAGCCATCGAAAGCGATCTCGATACCATTGTCTTTCAATAAGTGAATATGATTGATAATAGTTCTTTTTTCTTTCAGGTTGAACGACAGGAACGAACTGCTGTTAATGCTGGGGATTAGCTGTTGCTCATGTTTTTTGAGTATCGCTTGAGCATCGTTCATTTCCTTGATCAGCGCTTTATCCAATAAAGCAGATTGATTCATGGTCACGAACAGTTTGTTTGGCGCCGGTACGGAATGGGAAGGTGTCGCCTCAATCTGTGAGAGGGCATTCAATTGGATCCGTGTCAGGACTTCGTAATAAGTCGCCAGTGGATGATCGGAATGCAGTTGTTGATACCCCTTGTTCAGAGGTGTCTCCTGTTTGGTCGCCTTGGCATAGATTTCGCTGCCGAACAGTTCATCGTTTCGTTTCAGAATCGATTGCCTGAAGAATACCAATGCGAAGTTTTCGTGCGCTATAGCTTGCCTGCCGGGCTCCATTTCCTAGTCCTTTAAGAGTGAAAATTTGTTTGATTGACTGAGACGACCCCTCGAAGCAGTCGATAACCATAACCACGTACACTGTGAATGATGTTAATGCCAAAGTGTTTTTTGATTTTATTTCGAAGCCGGCTTATGGATTTCTCCAGGACGCGTGAGTCGTAGAGTTTTATATTCAAACCCATGGATTCGGCCATGCAATCATGGTGCAGGATATTGCCTTCTGCATTGATAAGCGCATCCAGGGCTTTCATTTCCTGATAGGCTAGATCCAGTTTGTATTCATCGTTGTATAAGTGCAGGCATGTTTGGTCCAGAGTCAACTTTATACTCGGCTGCCATTCAGGGGTTTCGAGCAGTTCTGAGAGTAACCTGGCTTTTTCATCCTGATCGTTAGGTACATTGATGCAGTGATTGGCTCCGGCCAAGTAACATTCAATTTTAGCGTGCGGAGAGCGATAGTTGATTGCAACGATAATGGCCAGTTCTGTCGGATTCGTACGTAACTTCTTGATCAGTGCCAGGCTATCATTAAATATGGAGGGGGTTTCAATATCGATCAGTACGGTATCGAGTGTTTGCGTTTCGATATCCATGCTTGCCGGGTTTGGATAATCTAATGTATAAACATGTGTGAGATTAGGTACAAATAGTTGGCGAAGTTTCTCTGTCGAGCGCCAAGTGCGCCCAATAGCGAGAATACCTCTCTGGCTATTTTCGATTTTGCTCTCAGTACTCATCGTGCAAATTACTCATATGTGCTGGCGTTGCAATCTTAATACACAAAATACTGACGTTATCTGACTTTTTATAACATTTCCCGTCTGGAACACACGTACTCCATGCCCTGTAGTTTTAGCTGATTCAATGACATAGGCAAATGCCGAGGCTTAAGCCCATTGGTGTTTGTGATCGGACTTAGTTGGTGGCCCCTTTCAGTCGGACCAGGCTTTTTAGGTTGACTTTTCTATGAGCAGCAATACAGATGCGATGGCTAATTGCCCACCTGGCTGCAGAACGAAGCACAACTGCGGAGTCTTGCGTATGAACGGTGCGGATGTCCGCATTTTTGAAAATTGGAGTTGATTTATAAGGATATTCCACGGTGTTCTAGGGTCATGTAGGTGCACGTTGGGATGGCGATTAGTACAGCGATCGCCTCTTTTTAGGGCGAATGACCATATTAATTGAGGCTTTTCGCATTATATTAGTAATATTTATGTCCGAAAGGATAATTGTCAGCGGGTAGTTATTCTGTTTGGCTATTGAAAAAATCCAAAAGCTGATATTAAAGCGCCATTAAATTTTAGTACTAACCGTCCTTTTTGCAATTAACCATCCACGCAACGCCAAACCGATCGACCAGCATTGCGAAACGGACCGCCCAGAACGTCGCCTCCCGCGGCAGCAAAAAACCGTTCTGCCTCCACCACACTGTCGACATTTCGTAAAAGCGGCCTCGCAGTCGCCGTTGAAGATCAGGCGGTTATTGAGAGGGGGACGTTCAGGTTCGTGCTCGAATGCCGGTGGGCATTGACTCCAGATAGCAAAGCGCTAAAACCTGGCGAGCGGTGGTATTTTTCAGGTGTTTTTCTATGGGCCAAGCGAGGCTTATCGCCTTGTGATGGCTTGTTTCACGTACTGTAGAACCGCCGCGCTTCTCTGACATCTGCCAGCGAGTCCCTCGTCCTATGCCCGTCCTGAACCGCTTCGCCTCTTTGCTCGATCAGGCGAGACGTGCCTTGTTGCTGGTCTGGGGAACGTCCCGCGGGCTGTTTCTGGGATTGGTGCTGGCAACTCTGGTTGCCGGTGTGCTGCCGGCGCTGGCGGCCTGGTTGGGGCAGCGGATTGTTGATGCCGTAGTCACCGCCATGCAATTGCACGCCCAACAGGGCAGTGCGCCATTATGGCCGGTTGTGCGGTATGTGCTGTTTGAAGCAGGCGTGCTTGCGTTGCTGTCCGGGACACAGCGTGCATTGTCGGTTCAGCAATCGCTGTTGCGGGTGCAGCTGGGGCAGAAGGTTAACACGATGATTCTGGAGAAGGCCCAGACCTTATCACTGGTCCAGTTCGAGAATTCCGAGTTCTACGACAAGCTGGTACGGGTGCGACGCGAGGCATCGACCCGGCCGCTGGCGCTGGTAATGAAGTCGCTGGGGCTGATCCAGAACCTGATCGTGTTGATCAGTTTCGGTGTGTTACTGGTGCATTTTTCGCCGTGGGCGCTGGTGCTGCTGGTGGTTGGGGCGTTGCCGGTGTTCTTTGCCGAAGCGCATTTCTCCGGGGATGCCTTTCGCCTGTTCACGCGCCGGGCGCCGGAGAGCCGGCAGCAGAATTACATCGAGACGCTGCTCTCCCATGAGGGTTACATCAAAGAGGTGAAACTGTTCGGTTTCGCGCCGCTGCTGTTGCAGCGTTATCGGGACACGTTTGCGCGTCTCTACGCCGAAGACCGGCGCCTGACATTGCGTCGTGATGGCTGGGGTTTTGTGCTGGGGCTGCTCGGCACCGCTGCGTTTTATCTGGCCTACGCCTGGGTCGTGGTCGATACCGTTCACGGCAATATCACCCTTGGGCAAATGACCATGTACCTGGTGCTGTTCAAGCAGGGGCAGGCCGCCGTGAGCAGCAGTTTGAGCGCGATCAGTGGTCTTTACGAGGATGGCCTTTACCTGTCGAGCCTCTACGAGTATTTGGCCGAACCGGTTATTGCCGATAGCGGAAGCCTTACCGTGGGCGCGGTGCCCGGCGACGGTTTGCGTTTCGAGAACGTCGGTTTCCGTTATCCGGGAGCGAGCCGCGCCGCTTTGCAGGGTATCGATCTACACCTGATGCCTGGCCACAGCGTCGCCCTGGTGGGGGAAAACGGCTCGGGCAAAACCACACTGATCAAGTTGCTGACTCGGCTGTATCGCCCCGATCAGGGTCGTATTTTGCTGGATGGCAGCGATTTGCAGTCCTGGGACGAAGAAGCGCTGAGACGACGCATCGGCGTGATCTTCCAGGACTACATTCGCTACCAGTTCTCCGTGGGCGAGAATATCGGCGTGGGCGATACCTTGGCGTTCAACGATGAAACGCGCTGGCAGCAAGCGGCCACCGAGGGCATGGCCGCGCCCTTCATCGAGCGTCTGGATCGCGGTTATGCCACGCAATTGGGGCGGTGGTTTGCCGGTGGGCAGGAGTTGTCCGGTGGACAATGGCAAAAAATCGCTTTGTCTCGCGCCTACATGCGCCGCGACGCCGATATCCTGATTCTGGATGAGCCAACCTCGGCCCTGGACCCGGCGGCGGAAGCGGCGGTGTTCGAGCATTTCAGTCAACACACCGAAGGCCGCATGACGTTGCTGATTTCTCATCGGTTCTCCAGCGTGCGCAATGCCGATCACATCATCGTGCTGGACCAGGGCTCGATCCTTGAGCGAGGCGATCACGACAGCCTGGTCGAGGCGGGCGGGCGGTATGCGCAGTTGTTCAGCGTGCAGGCTCGCGGTTACCGGTAGCGCCTTAATCCCCTGTGGGAGCGGGCTTGCTCGCGAAGGCGGTGTGTCATTCAACATTGATGCTGGCTGACCCGACGCCTTGGCGAGCAAGCCCGCTCCCACAGGGATTGCGTTTAACTGACCAGCATTAGCCCGCAGGCTTTTTTGCGCATTGAAACACCGGCTTCACGGCATTTGCGGCATCTCCTGCGGCCGCAAATCAAACACCAACACCTCGGCATCCACGCCGTTGCTCAAGCTCAGCACCTGTTCTTCCCGAACCCGCACACCATCGCCTTCCTGCAACGGCATGCCGTTCAACTCGACACTGCCGCGCGCCACATGCACATAGGCGTAACGATCGGCGGCCAGTTCCAGGGTGGCGCTTTCCTTGCCGTCGATCAGGCCGGCATATACCCGCGCATCCTGGCGAACTTTCAGCGAACCGTTGGCGCCATCCGGGGAGATGATCAGTTGCAAGCGCCCGCGTTTTTTCTGCGTGCTGAAGTGCTCTTGCTGGTAACGCGGTTTGGCGCCGCTAACCTCTGGCACGATCCAGATTTGCAGGAAGTGCACCGGTTTGCTCGTCGAATGGTTGAACTCGCTGTGAGCCACGCCGCTGCCAGCGCTCATCAATTGCACATCACCGGGACGGATCACCGAACCGGTGCCTAAGGTGTCCTTGTGTTCCAGGGCACCTTCGAGCACATAGGAAAAAATCTCCATGTCGCGGTGAGGGTGCTGGCCAAAGCCTTTGCCAGCCGCCACACGGTCGTCGTTGATCACCAGCAAGTCTGAAAAACCCTGCTCCCGAGGGTTGCGGTAGTTGGCGAAGGAGAAGGTATGGAACGACTTCAACCAACCGTGATTGGCCGCGCCGCGATCCGAAGCTTTACGAAGGGTCAGCATGATGAAATCTCCTGTCAGGACGTGAATTCGTCCGAGTGAGGAGAAGGTTAATGTTTACCGTTTGGTGCAATAAGTAGATGAAAATTGAAATACTGTCTCTTTCAGGTTGACAGTTTTTGGTGCTGGTTCGCGTATCCTTGTTGTTACATTTGGCCATAATGCTCAGCACTGCTGACGCTATTTTCCTTCTTCTCTGATATCAGTGATGTCCAATCCATGAAAACCGTGGCAATGGTGCTGTTCCCCGACTTTCTTCTGCTCGACATGGCCGGTCCCATGGAGGTGTTTTCCATCGCCAATCGTTATCTGGATTCGGCGGACCGTTACGAGCTGTCGACCATCGGCACCGAGCCGGGCGCGCTGCGAGCCTCAAACGGCGTTAACGTTCAGGCCGATTTGCATATCGATCAGGCGAACGAGCGCTATGACTTGTTGCTGGTGCCGGGCGGGCCGGGAGCCTACAACGAAAAACATCCGTCATTGCTCGCCTGGCTTCAGGGCGCTGTCACCCGGGCGAACCGTTATGGGTCGATCTGCACTGGCGCATTCGTGCTCGGGCATGCCGGGCTGCTGGACGGCTATCGCGTGACCACTCACTGGCATTACACCGAACGTCTGATCAAAGGCTTCCCCAAGGCCACCGTCGAGACCGATCAGATTTACGTACAAGACCGCAATCTCATCACCTCTGGCGGCGTCACCGCTGGCATCGACCTGGCGCTCGCGGTGGTTGCCGAAGACCATGGCAAGAAGGTCGCCCAGGACGTCGCCAAGGTGTTGTTGGTGGTAATGAAACGCCAGGGCGGGCAGGCGCAGTTCAGCCCGTTGATGGCGGCAGTGGCACCCCATGAAACGCCGATCACCCGGGTGCAGAACCATGTGCTCGAACACCTTGATGAAGCGTTCAGCATCGAACGCATGGCCAGCCTGGTGAACTTGAGTGCGCGGCACTTTGCCCGGGTTTTCGCCCGGGAAGTGAACATGACGCCCATGGAGTTTCTGCAAAGTGCGCGCATCGATTGTGCCAGGAACCTGCTGGAAACCAGCGACCTGCCGCTCAAGACCGTGGCCTATAAAAGTGGCTTCGGCAGCGTGCGGCATATGCGCTTTCTGTTCAGTGAAAAGCTCGGCCTGACCCCCACTCAGTACCGCGAACAGTTCAGTTAGGGGGCGTTGTCCGTCACGCGCACCGTGATGGCCGTGATGCTCCTCCCGTGGCCGTTGTACCGTCACCCATGCCTGCCAAGATACCTATGAACTCTTTGCCATGGAGATGCGGGAGCCTGGATGGACGGGGGCGATGGATTTTGCAGTGCCTTGAGCCGGCCCAGGTTTTCAGCGCATGAACGTGCATGAACAGCCTCAGCAATATAAACAGCGATGCGGTGCTGCGCTTCGGGCCCTACGCGTTCCACCTGCATCAGCGACTGATCCTGGACGGTGATCGAGCGCTGCGCATGGGCGGGCGGGCCCTGGATATTTTGCAGGTGCTGCTCGAGCGCGCCGGTTCAGTGGTGAGTAAGGATGCCCTGATCGCGCATGTCTGGCCGACCTCGGTGGTCGAGGAAATCAACCTGCGTGTGCATATCGCCGCCCTGCGTCGGGCACTTGGCGATGGCCAGAACGGCCAGCGTTACATCGTCAATATTCCCCAGCGCGGCTACAGCTTCATCGCCCCGGTACAACGCGACGGGACAGGCTCGCCGGTGCCGGTCGAGACGGAACACAAGCCTCAGCACAACCTGCCTGCGCGGCTCACACCGGTGACCGGTCGCGACTCGATCGTCGGCAGTGTGGCCCGGCAGTTGCCGGTTCGACGTCTCATGACTTTGATTGGTCCCGCCGGCATTGGCAAAACTACCGTGGCGCTGCGCGTGGCCGAGTTGCTGTTGCAGCACTATCAGGACGGTGTCTGGAGGGTTGATCTGGCGACCATCGATGACCCGGGGCAACTCGTCGAGCATCTGTCGCGCACGCTGGAACTGGACGTCGGCGGGGCGGCGCTGGAGCAGCGGCATGCCTTGGTGGTGCTCGACAATTGCGATCACCTGCTCGAATGCTGTCGGGCAGTGGTAGACAATCTGTTGGCCTCGGCGCCACGGCTGTCGATCCTGGCCACCAGCCGCGAACCCCTGCGAGCGGCGGGAGAAACGCTGCTGCATATACCGGCCCTGGCGGTGCCGCCGGCCTCAGCGATATACAACGTGGCCGAGGCCATGGGTTATTCGGCGGTGCAGCTGTTGGTCAGCCGCGCCCGAGCCCGTCAGCAAGGGTTTGCCCTGCGCCAACAGGACCTCAAGGCAGTGCGCGAAATCTGTCGGCGCCTGGATGGCCTGCCCTTGGCCATTGAACTGGCGGCGGCGCAGATCGATGCGTTGGCGTTGGTGGGGTTGCAAGCGCAACTGGGTAACTGTTTTCAACTGCTGACACAGGGGCGGCGCACTGCCGTGCCACGGCATCAGAGCCTGAAAGCCGCACTGGACTGGAGCTATGAACAGCTAAGCCCGTTGGAGCAAACCGTGCTGCAGCGGCTGGCAGTGTTCAAAATGGCGTTCACCCTGGACGCGGCAATTGGCGTGATCAGTTGCGCGGTGCTGTTGCCTGCCAGTCTGGTTAAAGGGGTGGAAAGCCTGGCGCGCAAATCGCTGCTGTCGGTGGAGCAGAGCAGCGGCGTGACCCGTTACCGTTTCCTCAACACCACCCGCGCCTATGCCCTGGAAAAACTCGACGACAGTGGCTACTTGCGCGCCTGTGAACTGCGTTATGAGGGCTACATCAGCCGGGCACGCTGGACATCAGCCGGGCAGGTGTCGCTGCAGCTCGTCGAGTAGCCGACGGACTTTCGTCAAGTCCGGTGTGGCAAAGCCTTCGGTGAAGCGCTGGTAAATCGGCGCCAACAGCTCATAGGCTTGCTGAAAGTGACCCTGACGCTGCCATAGTTGGGCCAATGAGGTGGCGCTACGCAGTTCCCAGGCCAGCG
The DNA here is from genome assembly GCF_019218905.1 of Pseudomonas sp. PDM24. Classification (NCBI taxonomy): domain Bacteria; kingdom Pseudomonadati; phylum Pseudomonadota; class Gammaproteobacteria; order Pseudomonadales; family Pseudomonadaceae; genus Pseudomonas; species Pseudomonas sp. PDM24. The sequence continues at coordinate 126,515 of NZ_JAHUWR010000011.1, forward strand.
CTCCCTGGGTTTTTGCCACGGCTAAAGCTTTGAACAGCACCGCCTCAGCCGCACTGACCCCGGTCGGGCAATCCTCGGTCAGCAACGCGTCGGCCCGGGCTCGCAGAATTTCCGCGGTGCTCCAACCCGCCGTGCCGTTTTCGGCCCGTTCCAGCAGCGCATCATCGATGAAGCGGCTGTCCAGCGTGACCATGATTTCCTTGATCAACCCGCTGTTTGCTTGCGGCGAGGAGGGCGCATCGGCCCCCTCGATCACCTGCGCGTAATGTTTGGCCCACGTGTAGAACAGCAGCACCGAGTGTTTCTTCGCCTGTTCAAGCAGCAGGTTCAGGAGCTCGCGGGCGACCGGGGTGTCGCCGTTGTAGTGAGCGATCAGGCAACCGGCCAGCGCCAGGGTGTAGCAGATGGACGTGCCATGATTGATCTGCATCGCGATGTCGAGCGCCTGTCGTGCGGTGTGCCAGGCTTTTTCCGGGTGCCCTTGTAACCAGAGAATGCGTGCCAGAATCGTCAGGGCTGCGACGCTTTGATCGTAATGCACACCAAAACAGTAGGTGAAGCGGTTGAGGTGCCCGCTCTGGGCCAGGCATTGAATAACCTGTTCGACATTCTCCCGCGCCAGAGCCTGATCCCCCGCAAAGTGCAGCGCCAGAACCCGCAAGCGTTGGGTGCTTAGGGCCAACACCGCATCACCGTGCAGCCCCAACTGCTCAAATTGTCGGCTCTGCTCCAGGGCCTGTTGGTAGTGGCCGCAACTAAGATCAACCGCCAAGTGCCCGGAAATCGCCTTGAGCTGACCGGCCACATCGTTGCAGTGTTCGGCCAGGTATTTGGCGCTGACAAACGCTTCGACGGCTTCGTCGCTGCTGCCCAGGGTGTGGTAGCAGGAACTGCCGAGGGCAAGCTTGAGGGTCATGGTCACACGCGGGCAGGGCTGACGCGTCGCTTCGAGCAACGCCAAAGCTTTGCGCACATACACGCCGTGCTCTTTGAGCAGCGACAGTTCCTGCCAGAGCGGCGTCGAGGTTGCAGCGAGGCGGATCGCCAAGGCCTGCGGTCCTTGAGCGTTCAAGCCCCAATCGAGTGCAGAACGGATGTCTTCCAGGTTGCGGGCGTAACGCTCGGTCCAGCGCTCGCTCGAGATCTGCTCCCAGTCGTTCTGGGCTTGCTGCATCAAGGTCAGGCAGCGTTCGGCGTGGCGCTCGCGGGTGTCCGGCAATTCCTGGGCCTGGGCGAGTTTTTCCAGTGCATAGCCACGTGTGGTGTCGAGCAGCCGGTAGAACACTTCTTCGTCGCCGACTTCCACGTTCAATAATGACTTGGCGACCAGTTGGGTGATTGAACCGAATACCACATCGGGCTCGAGGTGTTCGCCGACGATCACGGCGGCCGCCGACTCCAGGGTGAAGGCGCCCCGAAAAATACCCAGTCGACGCAGGCAGATTTGCTCGCAGGCATTGAGCAGTTCGAAGCTCCAGTCCAGCGTCGCGCGCAGCGTCTGATGGCGGCCCAAGGTCGTTTGGCAGCCTTGGGTGAGCAGGCGAAAGTTGCCTTGCAGCTGCAACAGCAACCCACTCAAACCCAGGCTGCCCACTTGCGCTGCCGCCAGTTCGATGGCCAGCGGTATGCCGTCCAGACGCCGGCAGATTTCAATGGCCAGCGGCAGTTCGGCTTCGCTCAGTTCGAAACTGTCGTGGCTGGCCATCGCCCGTTCGACAAACAATTGCAGCGCCGAAAACGTCAGCGCCTGAGCGCGGTCGAGCACGGCGATGGGCGGTGGGCAGTCCAGCGATTCCAGGCGCTGCACGAACTCGCCTTCGGCCCGCAGGCTCTCGCGGCTGGTGGCCAGAATGTGCACTTGGGGCGCCGCGCGCAGGATGCTTTCACTGAGCAACGCAATGGCATCGATCAAGTGTTCGCAATTGTCGATGACCAGCAGCATCTGCCGTTCGCGCAGGAACGTGGCGAGACCGCTCATGGGTTCGGCGTCGTGCAAGGATAAATCCAGCAGCGTTGCCAAGTGCGTGGTGATCATCAAAGGGTCGTTGATCGGTGCCAGGTCCAGCAGGCGAATGCCGTCTCGGTAGTGGCTGATCAATTGCTCGGCGACGCGCAGCGCCACCGTGGTCTTGCCGATTCCGCCGGGGCCCACGAGGGTGATGAAACGCTGCCGCGTCAATTGCGTTATCACGCTGTCGACCAGAGCCTGACGACCAATCATGCGGGTCCGACGGATTGGCAGGTTATGCCGGCTCCCATTTTCGGCGCTTTTCGGGCTTTGCTCGATGTGCTCCACAGAGAACGGCGCGACAAAACTGTAGCCGCGCTGAGCAACGGTGATGATGTAGCGCTGGCCGGCCTGACCATCACCGAGGGCCTTGCGCAGCGCAGCCATGTGCACCCGCAGGTTGATGTCTTCCACCACGCTTTTGGGCCAGACCCGGGCGATCAGTTGCTGCTTGCTCACCACCTGCCCGGCGTGTTCCAGCAGGATCAACAGAATGTCCATGGCCCGCCGACTTAGACGCAAGGGCTGGTCGGCCTCCATCACCAGGCGTTGTCCGGGGTAAATCCGGTAAGGGCCGAAATGGATGGCCTGTTCGGGAGAAAGGGTCAACGGGTCACTCCTGCTTGCATCCGTCTATCGCACGGTATCGGGGCATATTCCTCAGGTTTTTTCGGCAGTGCAATGCTCTGTCGTGCACCTCGTAGGTGTGTGTATCGGCTGCTGGATTCCCGTCAGCGCTTGTCGATCCCGTATTTATTGGGTGCGGTGTTGGCCGGGTGCGTGGGCGCCCCGTTGAAAATTAACAACGTTTAACTCGTCGTGTGTCCGGTCTACGCTCAAAAATCCATCCCTTCAAGTTCAACCGAAGGCACCGGCCTTCTTGCAACAAAAAGCGTGCCGCAAAAAGGATGAACCCTTCTGGAGGAGCCGGAATGAGCAACGTGGTGGTTGTCTATCACAGTGGCTACGGGCACACCCGGGTCATGGCCGAGGCCGTGGGCCAAGGTGTGGAACGGCACCTGGGCAGCACCTGTCGGCTGATTCCGGTCGAAGAAGTGGACGATCACTGGGAACGCTTACACCGCGCCGATGCAATCATCTTTGGCGCCCCGACCTACATGGGCAGTGCTTCGGCAGCCTTCAAGGGCTTCATGGACGCTACCGCCTCGTTCTACCTGGCCCAGCCCTGGCGCGACAAACTTGCCGCCGGCTTCACCAACTCAGGCTGCCTGTGCGGCGACAAGCTCAACACCTTGCAGCAGATGGCAGTGTTCGCCGCCCAGCACTCGATGATCTGGGTCGGCCTCGACCTGCTGCCGGCGCGCAGCAGCATTGGCCTGTTCGATGGGCAGTTGAATCGGCTCGGCAGTTCGCTGGGAGCCATGGCCCAATCGAACGTCGAACAGTCCCCCGACCTTGCACCGCCGCCCGAAGACCGCCGCACTGCCGCGCATTTGGGCGAACGGGTGGCACGCCTGGCTGAACGAATGGTCCGCACCTCTTATTAACCGCCACAAAAACCATGCATGAGGAGACATCACCATGAGCACCTTTACCACCCGAGACGGCACCGAGATTTACTACAAGGACTGGGGCACCGGTCAGCCAATCGTCTTCAGCCACGGTTGGCCATTGAACGCTGACAGCTGGGAGTCGCAGATGATCTTCCTGGCTTCGAAAGGTTACCGGGTCATTGCCCACGATCGCCGTGGTCACGGGCGTTCGAGCCAGCCGTGGTTCGGCAATGAGATGGACACTTACGCCGATGACCTGGCGCAGCTGATCGAGCATCTGAACCTGCAAAACGCCGTGCTGTTCGGCTTCTCCACCGGCGGTGGCGAAGTGGCGCGCTACATTGGTCGCCACGGCACTGGACGCGTGGCCAAGGCCGGGCTGATTTCCTCGGTGCCGCCGTTGATGCTCAAGACCGAAGCCAACCCTGGCGGCTTGCCGCTGGAAGTGTTCGACGGTATTCGTCAGGCGTCCCTGGCCGACCGTTCGCAGCTGTACAAGGATCTGGCCAGCGGTCCGTTCTTTGGTTTCAATCGCCCGGGTGCCAAGCCGTCCCAAGGCATGATCGACTGGTTCTGGCTGCAGGGTATGATGTCCGGCCACAAGAACGCGTATGACTGCATCAAGGCGTTCTCCGAAACCGACTTTACCGAAGACCTGAAGAAGTTCGACGTACCGACCCTGGTGGTGCATGGCGACGACGACCAGGTCGTGCCGATCGACGCCGCCGGTATCGCTGCGGCAAAACTGGTCAAGGGCTCCATCTTGAAGGTCTATCCGGGAGCACCCCACGGCCTGACCGATACCCACAAGGATCAACTCAACGAAGATCTGCTGGCGTTCATCAAGGGCTGATCAAGATCAAAAGATCGCAGGCTGCGCCAGCGCCTACAGGGTTAAGTGAACTCCTGTAGGAGCTGCCGAAGGCTGCGATCTTTTGCTGTTGAGAGAGGGAAGAGAACGCACCGTTCGACAGCGCCAGGCAAACGGTGTGATGCCTTCGCTGCGGGTGAAGATATGGGAAAAATGCGCCTGATCGCAGAAGCCACATTCCAGGCTGATTTGCGTCAGGGTCAGGTCGGTGTTCTGGATCAGCTGCTTGGCCCGGGCGATGCGTTGCTGTCGGATCCAGTCCTGCGGTGAAACACCGATGCTGCACTTGAATGCACGGGAAAAATGACTGCGTGACAGGGCGCACGCCCGTGCCAGTTCAGTCACTTCCAGGGGTTCATCGAGATGGTCGAGGATCAGCTGCTTGGCCAGATGTTCACGCCAGGGGCTGAGCCCGCCTGCGGGTTTTTTTCGTGTTTGGGTGGCTGACGCGCTGACCGCGTTCTGCTGGAAGTGAGCCATGACAAATGTCCGTGTCGGTGGGAGCGCGCTGGTGCACTGCACGGTGGGTCAGCACGTTCCCTTTTCTGAAAAAAAACAGGTCTGCGCAGAGGGCTTCATTCTTGGTCGTGGGGGCTTTGGCTTGCGAGTTAAACGTTGTTAATTCCTCGATCCGGGCGGGCCGTCTCGAGTAAAGTCAGATGCTCGTCAACCTTCGTGCCTGGCCGAAAACACCATGGGATTGTGCATATGAACCGTAATGATCTGCGCCGCGTCGACATGAACCTGCTGGTGATTTTCGAAGCCCTGATGTTCGAAAAAAACCTGACCCGGGTCGCCGAAAAACTCTTCATGGGCCAACCCGCGGTGAGCGCTGCGCTGGGGCGGTTGCGTGATTTGTTCGACGATCCGTTGTTGCTGCGCAACGGTCGCGGGATGGAGCCGACCGCGCGGGCGCTGGCGATTCTCAAGGAACTGCAACCGGCGATGGACACCATCTCGGGGGCGGTCAGCCGCGCCAAGGAATTCGACCCAACGACCAGCTGCGACGTGTTTCGCATCGGGCTGTCGGACGATGCCGAGTTCGGACTCTTTCCTCCGTTGCTGCGCAAACTGCAAGAAGAAGCGCCGGGGATTGTGGTCGTGGTGCGCCGCGCCAATTATCTGCTGATGCCGGCGTTGCTCGCGTCTGGCGAGATTTCGGTGGGGGTGAGTTACACCACCGACCTGCCGGCCAATGCCAAGCGCAAACGCCTGCGCGACATTCCCTGCAAAGTGCTGCGCGGTGACGATCGTCCAGGGCCGCTGACCCTCGACGAATATTGCGCACGGCCGCACGCGATGGTGTCGTTCTCCGGTGACCTGAGCGGCAACATCGATATGGATCTGGCCAAGGTCGGCCGCTCTCGCCGCGTGGTGCTGGGCGTGCCGCAATTCAGTGGCTTGCGGGCGTTGTTGGCCGGTACCGAGATGATTGCCACGGTGCCGGATTACGCTGCGTGTGCGCTGGTCGAGGGATGTACCTTGCGCGCCGAAGATCCGCCGTTTCCTATCGACGCCGCGCAGTTGTCGATGGCGTGGAGCGGGGTGCATGACAACGATCCTGCCGAAAAATGGCTGCGCTCGCGGATCAGTCAGTTCATGTCCGAGCCCCTGAACATACCAACCCCGTAGGCGCTGCCGAAGGCTGCGATCTTTTGAGACGACCCATCTTGCATACCCACACCGTCCAACTGTGGGAGCGGGCTTGCTCGCGAAGGCGGTGGGCCAGTCGACATCACCGTTGAATGACACACCGCCTTCGCGAGCAAGCCCGCTCCCACAGGGGAATGTGTGTTGATTCGAGGGCTGTGTTTAATGGTGTTTAGCGTTACTTCCTGAAAGCTACAGATCCTTGCGCCGTTGCCTACGACTGCGCCAGAATCCGCCGGCTTGTGTGCCTAATGGCCGGGCTCTATTGTTTCCCGGTCGCTGACGAATCAGCGATCGGGTTTAGCGACCCGAACCTTTGTAGGCGCAACAGCGCTCCAAACTCTCTTGCAGATTGTTCATGTCTGCGATTGATGTCATGGCGGCTGTGCGCGGGAGATCTTCGGGTCTGCCGGGCGCCTACACCCGGTTCGCTAACCTGCGTGCAGCCGCCACCCTTACCTGTTTAGCGACAGGTCTTGGTGGCTCCATTTCTTGTAGGAGATTCACCATGTTCAAAGCCACACCTAACCCGCCAGAAACCGACGACGTTTCCCCCTACGATCCCCTCGATCCCAAAAAACTCAATGAAGCCGCCGAGCGTGCTCTTGATCACTACCTCAAACCGTCCGCCGCCAAGACTTCGCGCAAACCGAGCACGATTTACACCGTCGCTCCGGGCATCGACATCGAAGAGCTACTGGCCAATGCCTGCGAATCCTTTGCCTCGGCCAAGGTGATCGCCAGTGACTGTGCCGGGTTTCTGGAGGGGTCGCAGCGCAATACGATACTGGGCGTCGCGCAGCTCGTCATGCTGGGTGAACTGGCTGTGAGTCGGGCGCTGGATAGTCTGGAATTGAAGGCAGCCCCGGCCGTCTGACCGGATTGAATACGAAACGGCCTTCGGGCCGTTTTTTGTGCTTGAGCAGTAAGTGAACACGCACAAAACCCTGTGGGAGCGGGCGTTCAGCGTGTTGAGCAAAGAGAGCACGTACATTCAATTTTTCCCTACCCCGTCGCTGCACTATTCAGGGCAATGATTGATCAAGGGTAGGGGCCATGAACGCTTCGCAATGGAATGAACGGGCTCAAGATTTCGGGCTGCTGTTTTTGCGGGTCAGTGGTGGTCTGTTTCTGCTGTGGGTTCACGGCTTGCCCAAGCTGCTGGACTTCAGTGCGCAGCTGCAACTGATCGAAGACCCTTTCCACCTCGGTACCCACCTCACCCTGAGCCTGGCGATCTTCGCTGAAGTGCTGTGCCCGTTGTTGATTGTCGCCGGTGTGCTGGCGCGGCTGGCGTGCTTGCCTATTCTCTTTGTGCTGCTGGTGGCGATGCTGATCGTGCATCCGCAATGGAGTGTGGCCGAAGGGCAGTTCGGCTGGCTGCTGCTGATCCTCTTCACCAGCCTCTTCATCGCCGGGCCCGGACGGCTGGCGCTCAATGTTCGTCTCGCTGGAGCCCTCCGTTATGCCTGATTCCAATCGATTCGAAGAAGTCGTGACGCTGATCGTCAAACATAGGGTCAAGGCCGGTTTTGAAGCGGCCTATGAAGCCTGGCTGCGCAACATCGTCAGCGTGGCCGGGCAACGCGAAGGACACTTGGGCGTGGATGTGATTCGCGGCAAGAGCGGTGGCCTCGACCTGTTCACCTGCGTGCTGCGGTTTTGCTCCACTGACGCGATGCAGCGCTGGCTCGACTCGCCGCAACGCCAGGCGCTGGTCGACGAAGCTGCGCCGATGCTGGCCGACGGCGACCAGACCGAGGTCAACCCGGTCAATGAGTTCTGGTTCTCACCACTGGCTGAGGCCGGTTCGCCACCGCCGCGCTGGAAGCAGGCCGTAGTGACGTTACTGGTGATTTTGCCGCACACCTTGCTGGTGCCGCTGATCTGGGGGCCGCTGTTGCAGCTCAATGCCTTCCTGTCCAACTACGTGGTCGCCACTTTCCTGATCACCCTGACCATTGTGCTGTCGGTGGTGTACGTCTTTATGCCGTTGGCCACGCGCCTGTTCGCGCCGTGGCTGGAAGCCGGCCAGTCCCATTCCACACAGCCTTAAGGAAACGCGATGAACGCCGATCTGATTCTGTTCAATGGCCAGTTCCATACCGTTGACCGTGAGAAGCCCCTCGCCAGCGCCGTGGCGATCAGCGACGGCCGCTTCGTTGCGGTTGGTACCGATGCCGACGCCATGGCCCTGCGCGGTTCGGCCACGCAAGTCATCGACCTCAAGGGCCGTTGCGTCATCCCCGGCCTCAACGACTCGCACTTGCACCTGATCCGTGGGGGCCTGAACTACAACCTCGAACTGCGCTGGGAAGGTGTGCCATCCCTGGCCGATGCCTTGCGCATGCTCAAGGATCAGGCCGACCGCACGCCGACGCCGCAGTGGGTTCGGGTAGTAGGTGGCTGGAACGAATTTCAGTTTGCCGAAAAACGCATGCCGACCCTGGAAGAACTCAACCAGGCCGCACCCGATACGCCGGTGTTCGTGCTGCATTTGTACGACCGCGCCTTGCTCAACCGCGCCGCGTTGCGTGTTGCCGGTTACACACGCAACACGCCGAACCCGCCGGGCGGCGAGATTGTGCGCGATGCCAACGGTGAGCCGACCGGCATGCTGGTGGCGCGGCCGAACGCGATGATTCTTTACTCGACCCTGGCCAAAGGGCCGAAGTTACCGCTGGAATATCAGGTCAACTCGACCCGCCAGTTCATGCGCGAACTCAATCGCCTCGGCCTGACCAGTGCCATCGACGCGGGCGGTGGTTTCCAGAATTACCCAGACGACTACGCGGTGATCGAGCAGTTGGCCAAGGACCAGCAACTGACCGTGCGCATCGCCTACAACCTGTTCACCCAGAAGCCCAAGGAAGAACTGACCGATTTCAAGAACTGGACCGGCAGCGTCAAGTTGCATCAGGGCGACGACTTCCTGCGGCACAACGGCGCCGGGGAAATGCTGGTGTTCTCGGCGGCGGATTTCGAAGACTTCCTCGAGCCGCGTCCGGACTTGCCGCAAACCATGGAAGACGAGCTGGAACCGGTGGTTCGCCACCTCGTCGAGCAGCGCTGGCCGTTCCGTTTGCATGCGACTTACAACGAATCCATCAGCCGCATGCTTGATGTGTTCGAGAAGGTCAACCGCGACATTCCCTTCAATGGTTTGCCATGGTTCTTCGACCACGCTGAAACCATCACCCCGCAGAACATCGAGCGGGTGAGGGCGCTGGGCGGTGGTATCGCGATCCAGGATCGCATGGCATTCCAGGGTGAATATTTCGCCGAGCGCTATGGCGCCAAGGCCGCCGAAAACACGCCACCGATCAAGCGCATGCTGGCCGAGGGTGTACCGGTCGGCGCCGGTACCGATGCGACTCGAGTGTCCAGCTACAACCCTTGGACCTCGTTGTACTGGATGGTCAGCGGTCGCACCGTCGGTGGGCTGGCGCTGCACAGCGAAGGCCTGCCCCGGCAGACCGCGCTGGAACTGTTCACCCACGGCAGTGCCTGGTTTTCCTCCGAACAAGGCAAAAAAGGCCAGATCAAGGTCGGGCAACTGGCCGACGTGGCGGCATTGAGCGCGGACTTTTTCAGTGTCGAGGAAGAAGCCATCAAGTGGATCGAATCGGTGTTGACCGTGGTTGGCGGCAAGGTGGTGTACGCCGCCGGCGAATTCGAAAAGCTTGGACCACCTAGCGTGCCGGTGCTGCCGGACTGGTCGCCGGTGGTCAAGGTGCCGGGTCACTGGCGTCCGGCTTCACCGATGCAGGCACAGGTTCACCAGTGCAGCGGGCCGTGCGCGGTGCATTCCCACAGCCATGAGCGGGCGCGTTTGTCGAACGCGCCGGTCAGCGATTTCCAGGGGTTCTGGGGCGCGTTTGGCTGCTCGTGCTTTGCCTTCTAGTGATTAAACAATGCGCCGGCCTGGTGTGTCGGCGCCCCTGAGGTAAGTCCATCCCCCGAGGAGTTTCACATGAGCAACGTTCCTTACAAACGTCTGAACAAAGATGATGCAGTGGTATTGCTGGTTGATCACCAGACTGGCCTGATCTCGTTGGTGCAGGATTTCTCGCCTAACGAGTTCAAGAACAACGTGCTGGCCCTGGGCGACATCGCCAAGTTCTTTAACCTGCCGACCGTCCTCACCACCAGTTTCGACAGCGGCCCGAATGGCCCGATCGTGCCGGAACTCAAAGAGCAGTTCCCGGACGCTCCGTTCATTGCACGCCCGGGCCAGATCAACGCCTGGGACAACGAAGATTTCGTTAGAGCCGTGAAGGCCACCGGCCGCAAGCAGCTGATCATTGCCGGTGTTGTAACTGACGTGTGTGTGGCGTTCCCGACGTTGTCGGCACTGGCTGAAGGTTTTGAAGTGTTTGTGGTAACCGACGCTTCCGGCACCTTCAACACTACGGTGCAACAAGCGGCGTGGGCTCGCATGTCGGCTGCCGGTGCGCAACTGTTGAACTGGTTCTCCGTGGCTTGCGAGTTGCAGGGCGACTGGCGCAACGACATGGAAGGCCTGGCCAACCTGTTGTCCCAGCGCATCCCGAACTACCGCAACCTGATCAACAGCTACACGACGTTCACCGCGAAGTAAGAGGTATGGCTGCCGGTCTCGGCCGGCTGCTTGAAAAGATCGCAGGCTTCGCCAGCTCCTACGATTGGGTACGCCCGCCTGTACTCAATTCCCGTAGGAGCTGGCGAAGCCTGCGATCTTTTGATCTTTAGATTTGGGGAGTCAGAAGCAAAAAAAACGGCTATAAAGCGTTTGGCTGTCAACCAGGGCGCGACAATGAATCCGTTCGAAGATATGCGTATGTTTTGCCAGGTCATGGACTCTGGCAGCTTCACTGCGGCGGCCGATCAATTAGGGTTGTCCAAGCAGTTTGTCAGCCGCCGCCTGATGCAACTGGAAGAGCGCCTCGGCGTGCGCCTGCTCAACCGTTCGACCCGGCGGTTGGACGTCACGCCGCTGGGGCAGAGTTATTACGAATCAGCCCTGCGCCTGCTCAGCGAAGTCGAGCAAGTGGAGCAGGGCATCGCCGGCCAGACCACCGAGCCTCGCGGCACCATTCGCCTGAGCGCACCGTTGTCGTTTGCCGTGGCGCATCTGGGCTGTCTGTTACCGGAGTTTTTGCAGCGTTATCGCGAGGTCACCGTGGAAGTCGACCTGAGTGATCGACCAGTGGACTTACTCGGTGAGGGCTACGATTTGGCATTGCGCATTGGCGTGCTGGAAGACTCGACACTGATCGCCCGACGTCTCGCCTCCATCGAGCGGCTGTACTGTGCCAGCCCGGTGTATCTGGCCGAGCGGGGTACGCCGCTTAAACCCGAGGATTTACACACCCATGATTGCCTGCCTTACGGCCACGGTCGTCAGGTGCAATGGCGTTTCGAGGGGCAGGGCAAGCCGCTGAACGTCAGCGTCACTGGGCGGATGCGGGTCAACAATGGTGAGTTGCTCAAGGACGCGGCCATCGCCGGTATGGGCATCACGTACCTGCCGACCTTCATCGTCGGTTCGGCCCTGGAGGACGGCCGACTTGTGCCGGTGCTGGATGATTTGCGCCCCAAGCCGCTGACCTTGTCGGCCGTCTACCCGCAGCATCGCCAGAGGTCACGACCGGTGCAGGCGCTGATCGAGTTCTTGCGTGAGCGGTTGAATCAAGGCGAAGAGGTTTCGCCCCACCGGTGATTACAAGATCACAACAAAGCTCGAATGGTAGTTTTTCTGATGCTGATCCAGACTCGTGCCGGCCAATCAAAGGCCTGAATTCTGGAGTGTGCAATGGAAATGCCGACAAAAGAAAAAGCCATCGCCAGCAATCGCGATGCGTGGAATGACTCCGCCCAACACCACAAAGACACCCCGGAGTGGCGGGCCTGTTTGAGTGCCGTGAGCCATGGCGATTTTTCCTGCCTGGATGACACCCTCACCGGGTTGCTTCAACAGGTCGGCGTCGACGGCAAGGATGTGGTGCAGCTCGGCTGCAACAACGGACGCGAAAGTCTTTCGCTGTTTGCCCTGGGGGCCCGTCGTGTCGTCGGCATTGACCAGTCGGAGGCCTTTCTCGATCAGGCCCGGGAGCTGGCATCCCGTTCGCCCCATGAGCCCGAATTCATCGAGGCGGACATCCATCACCTGCCGACTGATCTTCACCAGTGCTTCGATGTGGCGCTGATTACCATCGGCGTATTGAACTGGATGCCGGACATCGCTGAATTCTTGCGCCATGCCGCGCAAACCCTCAAGCCCGGCGGTGCTCTGGTGGTGTACGAAACCCACCCGTTCCTGGAAATGTTCGACCCCGAGTCAGCCGATCCCTATCGCCCGGACAGTTCGTATTTTCGCAGTGAACCTTTCGTCCAGAACCAGCCGATCGTTTACGAGGGCAAAGTCGAACAGCCCGCCTCAGCGTCTTACTGGTTCGTCCACACCCTGGGTGCCATCTTCACCGGTGCCGTTGAGGCGGGGTTGCAGATCAGCCACTTCAAGGAATACCCGCATTCCAACCGCGAAGAACTCTACGATCGGTATCAGCAGCAAAAGGCGCAGTTGCCGTTGTGTTACACGTTGGTGGCGGTGAAGCGCTGAGTGTCGGATCTGAGAAATGAGTTGCATTGACTGACGCTATCGCGGGCAAGCCCGCTCCCACAGGGAGATGCGGTCAAATGTGGGAGCGGGCTTGCTCGCGAAAGCGGTTTGCCAGACAACATTAATATCGACTGACACGCCCTCTTCGCGAGCAAGCCCGCTCCCACATTGGTCTGAGTCGGACGCAAAACCAATCACGCCTGCGCCGCAGTCACTGTCTGCTGTTCCGGTTTGCGCAGCGCAGTCAGCCGCGAGCCGCTGTAGTAGGTTTCGCGGAAGAAGCGAAAGCGGCCGAACAGGTCGTAGACGTGGGTGATTCGCCCCTGTTCCTGGTAGTCCATGCGCAGGTGCATTTTCATGGCCTGGATGTTGCGGACATCGCAGACGTCCATGACCTTGTCGCAACCTTGGTCCCGCATCGCACCCCAGATATTGTACTGGGCGTCCACCGACAGGCTGGAGCCGAAGTAGAGAGGGATCATTTCACCGCCGAACTGGAAAAACTCACCCGGTTTGACCCGGAACCAGCAGCCATAATAATGCTGGTCAAAGTAGTCACTGAGGCTGCCCCAGATGAATCCGATGGCATCACCTGCCTCGTCCACATACATGTGCCCGGTGTGACCTTCGGAGGCGATCTGGGCCATGGCCTTGACGCGGTTACCGTAATACTTGGTGAAAGCGATGGCGTTCTCCCGGGTAATCGTCACCCGCTTCAAACCCGTATAGGGCCGTAGTTTGTGCGGCGCCACCGGGGTGACCAGATCGCGCCCCAGCCACAACAGCTCTCGGTGGAAGTACACATAGCGCTTCCAGAGCGTCTGGAGCGTGTGGAGCAGGCCTTTTTGTTTGATTCGTTCGCGAAGCTTGGCGATGGCGCTCATGAAGTCCTCCGTGGCTGAAGCCAGGGTTGGGTGGGGAACGTTTTTTTCAATGGCGATTAATCAAGGTTGCAACGTTCGTAGGTCAATCGAGTACTGCGGTTCCTCTTCGAACGTCCTTGGCACTGCGGCATAGGACACTCTCGGAATGCCCGGAAGACGCAGCTCCAGCATGTGAGCCAGAGACTCTCCGGGGTCTAAATAGATATCGCCAAAATCGGCGCCGATATGGGTCGGGTGGACGACGATCTCCAGCAGTCCGTCGATCGGCATCGCCACGTTGCGCAGGTCTACCGGGGTGCATACGTACTGGGCGGTCGCTCCGGCGAGGCGGTTCAATCGATGATTGAGCAATGTCTTGAACACCCGCTTGCGCACACTCAGGTTATTTCCCAGATGGCGCGCCAGTCGCACGGGCACCCCTTGGTAGGCGGCAAAGCGCGCGACGATTTCGCCGATGGGCCAGATGTTGTGCACGTGCTGATGGGAATCGATGTGGCTGGGGCGCAGGCCGTTGTCCAGGCAACGTTGCCATTGGGCCTGGAGTTCCTCCAGCACCGCTTCGCGATCCAGGCGGTTGAGCCAGAGGCTGTGGCGGGGCAGGTCGAGATCGAACATGCCCTGGCTGTCGCAGAACGTCGAACGCGCGAGAATCGACGGGCTCAACGGTCGGCCATAGGTGAGGTTGAAGTGCAAGCCGATTCGTCCCTGGAGCAACGGCTGCCGGGCCAGGACGCAGGCTTCCTCGAACGCCGGCATATTGGCCATGGCGGTGGCGGAGCTGATGACCCCGGCCTGAAAGGCACCGAGGATTACTGCGTTTTCGCTCAGGCTGAGGCCGAAATCGTCAGCGTTGACTATGACTTGGCGAGGCATGTTTGCCCTCCCTGTTTTTTTCGGTGGGCGCAGGGCCTTTGTCGACACGAGTGGGTGTCGGAGGGGATGCAGGAGCAACTGATGCACGCCAGGCCCGCCATTTTTTCAACCACGGTTTGAATTGATGCCAGAGTCGCATGGTCAGCCCCAAGGCGAGGCCGCTGGGGCGCCAGGAGTAGAAGCTCCAGCGCCAGTGCTCAAGTTGCCCGGTCATGCGCTCCTGGAGTTGATGACTGGAGTTCTTCAGGCTGACCCGCGAAGCGTCGATCCAGTGCCAGTTGTCGTCCAGGCCCCAGCGAATCCACTCTTCGAGCAACACACGACCGCTGCCCAGATCGGCGTATTTGGGCAGGAACGCCAGGTTGTAGTCGTACAGCCGGCCCTGTTCCAGCAACCCGAGCCGGTAGCTGATGCAGCGCCCGTCCACCTCCAGCAGCACCACCCGCAGCAGTCCCTGTTTGGCGAGGGCGGTGAAGGCCAGGTTGATCCATTGTCGGCTACGGTTGCTGGTGAAAATCCCCACGCCTTCGACGCCTTTCCAGCTCTGCGCTTCGACTTCGCTGAGGGCCTGCAATAAAGGCCCGATGGTGGCTGCGTCAGGGCTAATGCGTCGGACCTGAGCGCCATAGGCCAGGATGCGTTTACGCGCCCGGCGCAGTTTGTAGCGCGGGTCGCCGGAGACTTCCTGGCGGTCGATATCGCTGATCAAATGCACCGGCACCCGGCAACTGATGCGACGTTCGCCGGTGGAGCTGTGGGCCATCCATGCGGTCAGCGTGCTTTCTTCGCCGATGGGTTCGGACAATTCGTTGAGTTGCAGCATCGCATGGGGCAAGTGACGGCGGATGATCACCAGCGCCTTGCGCATGCTGTCGGCATCGAGGCAGGTGAGCAGGGCCAGGCGATCGGTGAGGGGATAACCAAGGTGACGCAAGACCCGAAATGGCAGCCTTCCAAAGCGCTCCACGGACGCCACCAGCGGCAGGCACAAGGCCAATTCATCACCTTGCCAGCCCAGTAGAACGTGCAAGCGCTCCCCGGCGGTCAGTGCCTGTTCCGATGCGCACAGCCAGGCGAGGGTGTTGAACGGCGTATGGTCCGTCACGCGCCTGCGCAACCCCTCATAAGCAGCTGCCGGAAAGTCCGGGGCGCACAGCGAGGTGCGCCATTCGAATCGAGCCATCATATTTTCACGCCACTGACTCAGGAACAGGTGAACGGGACGGTTTGCGTAGCGCATCCAGGCGTGAGTCGCTGTAACGGGTTTCACGCAAGAAACGCCAGCGACCGAATAATCGATAGACGTGCTGGATGCGTCCTTGCTCTTGATAGCCCATGCGAATGTGCAGTTTCAGCGCCGGTATATTGTGGGCGTCGCAGACATCCACGACCGTGTGGCAGCCTTGGGCCTGCATGGCTTTCCAGAGTCGCAGTTGCAGGTCCACCGAGAGCGTGGTGCCCCAATACGCGGGAGCCAGTTCGCCGCCGAATTCGAAGAATTCGCCTTTTTTTACCGGGAACCTGCAGCCATAGAAATGGCGGTCGTGGTACTCCCGGGTGCTGCCCCAGATGAAGGCCACCGCGTCGCCTTTGCCATCCAGATACATGTGCCCGGTGTAACCCTCGGTGGCCAGTTCTTCCATGATGTTGACCCGGTCGCCAAAGTGACGGGCAAAGGCTGCGGTGTTGTGCACCGTGATGGTCTTCACTTGCAGCGGTGGGTAAGGCTTGAGCTGGTGGGGCGGTACCGGGCTGACCAAGTCACGCTTCATCCACAGAAGCTCCCAGTGAACGAACATGTAGCGCCTCCAAAGGAGCCGGACCGTTGCACGCAGGCCTTTTCGTTTGATGTGTTGGCGAAGTTTTTCCAAGGCATTCATATCATTGCCTCCAGACAGAGACCGGTCGCCGCTGGCGTGGTGAAACGCGCGGTCGAGAGCGGCACGGTCGTGGTGATGCAAGTTGGCGGCGTTCATGAGGCGCTCCAGCTCAAGGCGAACAGGGTTTCGCCCGGCAGGTCGAAGCTGACGCGACCGTCGTGACAGGTGAACTGAGCGCTACGACTGCGGTTGTCGGCACCGAAGTACACCAGCGCTCCCTTGGCCAGCGGGCACGTCGCGCCGCCCAGATCGACACGCTGCAAGCGCTCCCCTTTATTGACCCCTAACAGGCTGCGCTGGCGCTCGGTGGCCATGGCCAACACATCGACTTCGAAAGCGTCGTTGTCCAGGCGCATGACGTTTTTCAGCCAGTGCTGCTGGATGAATTGCTGGGCCAGGCCCACCGGCTTGAGTTCGAAACGATCGCCGCCCAGCACCCGCACCATGCCTTTGGGGTAGGTCGGTTCGTCGGCGGCCTGGAACCAGTTGAGCATGTCCAGCAACCCATCCTGCGCCGAGTTGATGACCACCGAAGTCCACCACAGCGAAGCAAAGTGGGTTTCCTGATCATAGGGGCTCAGGCTTGAACCGCTGGACAGGTTGGTCTGATCCAGCAGCAAGGCTTTGCGTGGCCGGCCTTTGGCATCGAGGCCCACCAGCTCGGCGGCACGGCGCACGCTGTCGCGGTAGACCCGAGTGGCCAGCAGATCGCGAATCATCCATTCGTGCCAGGCGAGGGCGTCGATCTGCTCACCGGATTCGGCCAGCAGACGCCGCGCCCAATCGATCCCGCGCTTGTCGACGGCGTTGTCGGCGAACGGGCCGTTGACGAAGCGTGAAGTGGCGGGCATGGCGATGCGCACACCGGCCTTGGCATTGGCCGGATCGCTGCGTACCTGCCGGGCCATGCTGTTGAAAATCGACTGGTAGTCGGCATAGCTCGGGTAGTTGAGGTTCGGCTCGTCGGCGAACGCGATGTAGTGCGTACCGGTGCCGCCGAGGGCGCGAGTGGCGGCGAGCCAGGCATCGAGGCCGGCGTTGCTTTGGGTGTCGGCGCGCAAATCCGCCTGACGCTGGCTGCCGGCCAACAGCGTGAGGTCCTGGGTGATGCCGAAGCGGTTCTGATAGAGCTGGCGGAACGCATCTTCGTGGTGCGGATTTTGCGCAGTGACGTCAACAAAACTGTAATAGGTGCCCGCCTGAGGCTTGAGGGCGTCGAGCGCTGCGAAACTGGATTGAGGGGGCAGCACGTAGGGCAAATAAATGCCCAGGTTCGGGGTGGGGCCGAGCATTTCTTTATGCAGGGTCAAGCGGGTCTGGCCATCGTCCTCGCGCAGCGGTTTGAGCTGCTGCGGTTTCTGGGCAAACAGATTCGCCGTGCCATCGAGCCAGAACGCGACCTTGCCGCTGCCTTGCAGGCGCAGGCGCCAGACCTGTTCGTCCTGAGTGACGGGCAATGCCACCTGATCGAACTGCCAATAGGCGCGATAGGGTTTCAGCGTCAGGGACAACTGTTTGTTGTCGCCCACGCGCTGGGCCTGCAGGGCGTTGATCCCACCGTGAAACTTGCCGGCCAGTACGGCGTGTTCCCCGGGTGCGACTTTGAAATACAGCTCATCGCCGCCGCGGGTTTCGGCGCTGAAATGCACCTTGGCGGGGGCGAACAACGCCACGGTGTGTTCATCGTGTTCGATCGTGTAGCGGCGGAAACTGTAGCCCGGAATTTCCAGTCGATAACTGGCGGCACTCGGTGCCAGCGGCCAGCTCTGCTTGCCTCGGGTTTCACTGGCGGCGATCAGGCGCTCGCCCTTGAGGTTGCCATTGCCGTCGAGCAGGTACAGGCGTTCTTCGTTGGCATCGGCCTGCCACGCCGGAGCCCAGCGAACAGTCAGCGTGTCGGGGCGATCCGTTTGCAGGTACAGGCTGCCGTCGCGAATATCAGCCCAGCGCATGGGCGCCGCCTGGGCGCTCAAACCGAGGCCCAGGCTCAACAGCAGCATGAGGCGTTTCATGCCGATTTCCGTTGCAGCATCTGAAGCATCGGAGCCACATCGCTGGGCAGGATGATCAGGGTTTGCCAGACCGGTACGCCACTCAACCGGCAATACATCACCAGCAGCGCGAGGGTTACCGCCAGGTAGGCGATGGACGATGCCGTCGCAGCGCCGACGATGCCGTAAATCGGGATCAACAACAGGTTCAGGGCCAGGTTCAGCAACGCGCCGAGGCCCATCAACAGCGAAATCGTGCCGGGGCGATTTTTGCCCAGCAAGTCCAGGCGCAAGATGCTCGCATAGCAAAGGCCAAGCAGCCCGGGCAGCAGCGCCAGCAATGCCGGGTAAGCCGGCTGATAGGCAACACCAAACAGCGTGACGATCAGCCATTCACCGATCACCGCCATGGTCAGGCAGGCGCCGAGCATCACCGTGGCGGTTAGGCGCAGGGCCAACGGCGTCAGGCGATCCATGCCTTCGTCCTGTTGCAGCAGGCGTTTCATCAGCGGCGTGGTCACCGCCTCCGGGACGATCAGCAGCAACTCGGCGGCGGCGCTGGCCATGGCGTAATGCCCCAACGCCGTGCTGCCGAGCAGGGCGCCGATGAACAGGTAATCGGAGCGCAGAATCACTTGCTGGAATAACAGGTCCGGATGGCTGCGAGCGCTGTAGCGCAGCAGTTCATTCTGGCTGGCACGGTCCCACTGCAACTTCAAGGGCTGAGCGCGCTTGAGCCAGAACCACCCGGCCAGCACCACCAGGCTGAGGCCGGCCAGCCAACTGATCAGCGCCGCTTCCAGGGCTGCGTCTTTCCACATCCAGAACAAGGCCAGAAACAGCAGCAGTGGCGCCAGGGATTCCACCAGCCGCAAAGCATTGAACGCCACTACACCGCCCGACGCATTGTGCAAGGTCAGCAGACCGCTCTTGAGGACGGTCAGCGGCACCGCCAGCAGCAACAGCCAGGCGAGCAATCCCAGTTGCGTGGTGATGTCGAGTTCACCACCGAACTCGCGCACCAGCGCCACCACCAGCAACGTCAGCAAACCCGCCAGCAGGCAACCGAACACCAGCACCTGGCTCAGCAACAATCCCATGGGCCGTTGCTTGGCCGCCTGATACCCCACCGCCGAATTCAGCCCGCCGCTGGTGGCGGCGCTGATCAAATCGGGCAGGGTACTGAGCAACGCAAACAGACCGCGCTCGCTGGGCCCCAGAATCCGCGCCAGCAATACGTTGCGCAGCAGCCGCAGGCCGATCATCGCCAGTTTGGTGCCCATGCTCAGGGCCAGGTGTTTGAGGTAATGACTACGACTCATGGCCTGGCTCCGCGGTAGATGCGCCAGGACAGCAACTCCGGATTGCGCGCCGTGCGATGGCTGATGCCGATTCGCGGCAAGGCCAATGGATCGCTGATACCCCGATAAATCCCGAGGTCGGTGCCCAGGGCAAACGGGAAGTCATGATCCGCCACGTGTTCGCGCACCCGCGCATCATGGTTGCCATTGGGGTAGCAGTAGACCGGCAGCGGCCGGTTGCAACCGTTGAGCAGGGCATTGCGGCTGCGGCTCAGTTCTTCATCCAGACGTTGGTCGTCCAGGTCGGTGAGAATCGCGTGGCTGGCGCCGTGCGGACCGAAGCGGATCAACCCGCTGGCTTCCAGCGCGCGTACCTGATGCCAGTCCAGGGCCTGGGGCAACGACTCTTCAGGGCATTGATCGCTGAGCCGATTCAGTTCGCCCAACGGCAGGTTTTTCAGGCTGTGCAGAAAGTGCAAAAGCGCCAGGCTACGGCGCTGCACATCCAGATCATCGAGCAGCACCGGTAACGGTCGTCTGATCTGTTGCAAGCATTCAATCAAATGCGTCCGGGCTTTTTCACCGTGGCTGTGCCACAGGGTTTCTCCCAGGCTTTCCCACCAGAAGCGTTGTCGGCTGCCGATGAAATCGGTGGAGAGAAAAATGCTCGCCGGCACCTGATACTTTTTCAGCAACGGGAAGGCATTCAGCGCGTTGTCGCGCCAGCCGTCGTCGAAGGTCAGCGCGATTTTTGGTCGTCCGGTCCTGATGGCGCCCGGTTGCAAGATCTCCATCAGAGGCACGCAGTCGAAGTTCTTTTTCAACCAGGCGAGCAGATGTTCGAATGCCTTCGGCCCGACGCACAGTTCATTGCGATGGGGCAGGTCGGCGGCGCGGTCATTGGCCAGCACCCGATGCAGCATCAGGATCACCCCGGCACCGTGCAGTTGATGACGGCCTACGGGCGAGTTGAGATAAAGCCAGCCACTGGTGCGTTTTAATAATTGTTTGATCGCCATGGCACGGTCCTTTCAACGATTTTGCTCGGGGTTCCATTGCGCGTACCGCTGGCCGCGCAAGAACTGCCAAAGACCGATACTCATCCCGGCCAGGGTCACCAGAACAAACGCGGCGAGGCGAAAGGGTTTGGGCAAACGGTGTTGCACATCCAGCAGGCCGACGATAGCCATCGCGTAACCGAGCAGTTGCGCGATCAGGCTCAGGCGATAGAAGCCATGAACATTCCACAACCAGACATTGCTCAGCAGCAACGGCACCAACAGGATCGGTGCCAGGCGTCGAATCAGCTTGTGGCTGATCAGTGCAATCGCATACAGGCCATACCGCCAAGGGTTCAGCAGCTCCCGGCGCTGGGCCAGGCTTTGCAGACCGCCGACGGTGACGCGCTGGCGGCGGCGCCATTGCTTGGCGATTTCGTCGACGCCCTGGTCGCTCACTTGTGCTTGGGGCACATAGACGATGCGTTTGAACGCCACCGGTGCGCAGGTGCTGATAAAGAAGTCATCGTTGACCTCCGCCGGCACGTGCTGGAACAACTCGCGGCGCAGGGCGAGCAGGGCGCCGTCGGCGGAGACCATGCAGCCGGTGCGATTTTCCACCTTGCGCAACCAGCCTTCGTAATGCCGATAAAGGCTGTCGCCCAGGCTCAGGCCCTTGCCCGGCACCGGGATCAGCATGTGCCCGGCACAGGCCCCGACCTGTGGATCGGCCAGGGGCGCGAGCAACTGGCCGAGGGTGTCGGTCGACCATTGGTTGTCGGCATCGGTGAACACCAGAATCTCGCCCGTGCTCAGGGCCACGCCGGCATTCAAGGTGGCTGCCTTGCCCTGACGAGGCAGGTCAAGCACGCTGATGCGCGGGTCAATGACCTTGTGGGCGCAGGCCACGGTGTCGTCGGTGGAGCCGTCGCTGGCCAGAATGATCTGTAGCGAGCGCGCCTGATAATCCTGGGCGAGCAGGATGCGCAATTTCTCTTCGATATGCCGGGCTTCGTTGTGCGCGGCGATGATGATGCTCACGTTCATCGGTGGGGCTGGCGCATGACGCCGTGCGCGGAACAACGGCGCGATCAGCGTCAGCAGCAGTGGATAGCCCAGCCAGGCATACACCGGCAATAACAGGCACAGCCAGAAAATGAATTCAGCCACGGGCCGGCCTCCTGGCATTCCAATGACACAGGCTCAAAATGAGCGCGGCACCGGCCAGGTGCAGGCGCACCCAGTGAAGGCCCCACAGTTGCAGCATCAGGCCTATGTCATGGTGTTTCAGGCTTTGGCGCAGGCTCAGCACCAGCGCTGGCAGGCTGGTGATGAATACGATGAACAACGCCGCTTTGGGAAAACCATTGAGCAGGGCCGACAGAGCGATGAAATCCAGTGCCCAGACGCCCATCGAAAAGGCCGGGAATCGCAGCAAGCGCAGGCTCATCCCTTGGGTGCGCAGCAGTTGCAAGTGACTGCCCTGGCGCCACAACTCCTTGCCCATCCATTCACGCCAACTGCCTTCGAAACCCCAATGCAGGGCGACGCTTTGATTGACCGCGAGCAATCGCGCGCCGGCTTCACTCAGGCGCAAGGTGAACGCCTTGTCTTCGCCGGTGCGCAGGGTTTCGTCGAAGCCGCCGACCTTGTCGAACCAGGTGCGGCGCATCAGCAGGTTGGCGCTGGGCAGCCATTGCACCGGGTGCAAGGTGTGAGTGGTCGGGCGGGCCATGCGGCGTTGCCAGGCCGTGGCAAACCATGGCGCCTGGACAGGGGTGTGCAAGTCCAGGGCGAGGACATCGGCCTGGCCGCCGGACTCGAGTTCGAAAAGTTGCGTCAACCAATCCTCGGGCATCTCGATATCGGCATCGATGAAGCCCAGCCATTCACCTGTCGCCACCGCCGCCCCGCGATTGCGCAAGGCGCCGATCAGCAAGCCGGGCAGCACCAGCACCTGCGCACCGAACTGGCAAGCGATGGGTGGTCCCTGATCGTCGGAGCCGTTATCGACCACAATCAACTCGCATTCCAGCCTGGCAGCCTCGACGGCCTTTTTCGCAGCAAGCAATGTACGGCCGATGTGTCGGGCCTCGTTGTACATCGGGATGACGAGGCTGATGCGGCTCATGCGCTGGTCTCCGTCGGCGGACGTTCTTCAGCCTTGAGGCGCAACACGAACGTCAGCGCGAGCATGATCCACAGGTATTTGTGATTCGGTGCGCTGAGGAACATCAAAAACAGCAGCAACGACAGATAGCTCATGCTCAGGTGCGTGATCAGGTCGGCCTGTTCCCAATTTCGTTGCAGCATCCAGGCGTGACGGGCGCGGACCAGGTTGTACATCCCCAGGCCCAGCATGCCGACGAACAACAGGCCGGCGGGAATCCCCACTTCGCTGAAGATTTCCAGGTAAGTATTGTGCGCGCGGCGATACAGGTCGCCGGGCTTGCGGTTGGCGGAAAACACCTTGGCGTAACCGGTGGTGGCGTAGTGCAGCGGGAAGGTGCCGGGGCCGGAGCCGAGTAACGGGTGCTCTTGGATGATCTGGCTGCCGACCAGGATATACGACGCGCGGCGGCCGAGGGATTCGTCCTGGCTCTTGGCACCGGCTTTCAAGATGCTCAAGGACTGGATACGCGCGATGTAACCGGCCGGCATCGAGTAAATGGCCAGCGGGATCACGATCGCAAGGCCAAGCATGGCAAAACCCAAGTGGCGCGGACGGATGCGCGGCAGCTGCGCACGGTAGTGCCAGGCGCCGATCATCAAGCTGAGAAAAAGCACCACCAGCCCGGAACGGGAATCGGTCTTGGTCATGCCGCCCAGCAGCAAAATGCAGCAGGCACCCCAGAACAAACGGTGCAACAGGTTCGGGCCGCGGATCACCAGCAGCAGCGCCAATGGCACGGCGAAGGCAATCAGCAGGGCAAACGAGTTCGGGTCTTCCAGCAGCCCGGAGGCGCGGCCCTGGTCCTGATACTTGGTGGAGAACATGGCCAGCGCGCTGGTCGCGCTGACGCTGAGGGTCACCAGCCGGGCGAACATATCGAGGTTCAACTCACGGCCGATCAGCAAGGTGATCACAAACAGAACCAGGCCGACGCTCAGATCCCGCAGATGACTCTGGGACATGTCCAGGTTATCGGTATTGATCATGCTCAACAGGTACAACACCATGAACCAGATCAGGAAGCGCCAGATGTTGCTGCGCAGGCGCTCGGACGGAATCTGGTGGATAGCCAGTTGCAACATCACGATCAGCGCCAGTGACGCACCGATGAATTTGGTGCCCGATAGCGCGCTGCCCTTGAAGAAACCTTCGAACGGCACCAGCGCCGCGATGGCCAACAAACCCCAGGCAGGTTTTCGGTACAGCACCGCGATAGCCACCAGGCCCAGTACTGCGCCTGGCGCCAGATAGGGATAAGGGCTGGCCAGCAAACCAAGGCAGACCAGGGCGAGCAGACTGACGATCGAGAGCGGAAAGATCACGCGCGTGCCTCCCGTGCAGTACGGATATAAAGCTGCGACCAGCGTTCGGCCAAGGCCTTCAGGTCGTAACGGTCCAATTGCGTACGTCTTGCGTTGTCGATCAATTCGCGAGCCAGGGCCGGCTCACTCAGCAGCGTGTCGATCTGCCGGGCGAGGGCGGCGCTGTCGGTGGGTGTCGCCAGCAGGCCGTTGTGCCGGTCCTCCAGCACATCGGGAATCCCGCCGACGCTGAACGCCACCACAGGCACTCCGGCCTGCATGGCCTCCAGCAAAATCATCGGCGTGCCCTCGGTACGCGAACTGATCACCAGCGCATCGAGTTGCTGCCACCACCGGTTCATGTCGGTTTGATAACCCGGCAAGGTGATGCGTTTGTGCAAGCCGGCAGCGGCAATCCGCGCCAGCAAGGTTTTCTGTTCCGGGCCGTCGCCGAGCATCACGGCGTCCAGTTGCGGGTGTTGCTGACAGAGCGGAATCAGGGCATCGAGAAACAGGTCCGGGCCTTTCTCATTGCTCAGCCGACCGACGTAACCCGCCAGCCAGCGCGGGTGTGTGGCAGTGTGAGGTAGCAGGCCGCAGGCCTTTGGCAGACCATTGGGAATCACTTGCAGTTTCTCCGTCCGGACACAGGCCTTGCGGTGCAGCACGGCGATGCTTTCGGCCACGCAAACCACGCGGTGTACCGACGCCGTGCGACACAATTGCAAACTCAGCCAGCCATAAACGCGTTGCTTGCGACTGCGCGGAGTGAAACCGTGTTGAGTAATCACCAACGGCAAGTCCAACAACGTGGCGGCCGCCCAGCCAAATAACAGACCCTTGAAATTGTGCGTGTTGATCAGCGGCTGTTCAGCTCGCCGCTGACGTAAATGACGCAGCAATCCCCTCAAACCCGTGAAGCTACGACAGTCGACCCCAGCCCCGCGAAATCGCGCGATCAGCGCTGGCGGCGCATCGAGAAACAGCACTTGGTGCTGCCCCGGCGTCGCCAGGCAATGGTCCAGCAGCATCCGCTCAGCCCCATAGAAGCCGCCGCTGCTGATCAAATGCATGATCGGCAGAGCGCTGGCGCTGAGCGGCCCGTTCAATGGCGCACCCAATGCACGAAGCTATCCACGGTCCAGTTTTTGTGCGGGTTGGTCGGCATAACGTCTTGCTCGTTGATCACCAACAGCACCGGCAAGCCCAGTTCATGGGTGATTTGCGCTGGGTGTTTGAAGCGGTGATCGAAGAACTCACGCACGTAGACGAAGGCAATCGCCAGCAGCAGACCGGTCAGCATCCCGAACGGAATGATCAGCAGCGGTTTGGGGAACGCTGCATCGGTCGGTTCATACGGCGGGCTGAGTACCCGGGCGTTGGACATATCGTTGTCCAGCAAACCGGCGGAGCTGCTTTCGGCAAAGCGTTGGGCATAGGTGGAGAACGCTGCGTGCAGGGCATTGATCTCGGTGTCCATTTGCGCCAGTTTGCTTTGAGCCACTTGCAACTGATGGATGCGCTCCTTGAAGTCGGCGATGCGTGCGGTTTTCTGCTTGATCACCGAGGTGACAATCGCCAGGTCGTTGGTGCGCTCCTGAATCCGGTTGCTGACGATTTTCAGGAACTGCTGACGGGTGCGGGAAATCTGCTCGCGGGTCAACAGCATGGGTTCACTGCCCGGCTGGAAGACGGCCAGGTCGTTCATGTAGCGGCTGACCTGAGTGGTCAGTTGCTCACCGAGCTGCCTGATCTCCCGGTCTTCGAAGGCAATGTTGTCCACCGTGGTGGTGAAGGTGAAGGGGAAGGTGTAATCGCTGAGCCGGGACGTATTGGTGGCAGACGTCAGGGCGGTTTTCAGGTAGTCGAGCCAGCGCTGGCTTTGCAACAGGCGATCCTGATACAGGTTCAGGGCCTGTTCCTCGGTGTTGATGGCATTGAGGCGGAAGGTGATTTCTTCCTTCGGATCGGATGAAGCCACGCCTTCGAGCAACGCCAGCCGCGTGCCTTCCAGGCCATCGAGACGCACCTGATACTGCTTCTTCTTGGTTTCGTAGAAGCTCTGCGGCAGGTCGATCGATTGCAGTTCCTGACGGCTGGCCAGGTAGTTTTGCAGCAGCGCCGCGACAAACCGGGTGCCCTGGGCGGGATCGCCAAAGCTGTAGACAATGGAGATCACGTTGGAACCCGGCAGGGTTTCGATTTTCAGGTTATCGACGGCCTCTTGGGTGTAGGTATCCAGGGCGGTGTCCCGAACCGGATCGGTCTCAAGCCCGAATGCATCGCGCACCGGATTGACCACGTATTCACGCAAGGGGGTGGTCACAAAACGCTTGATCGGTTCGGTCACCAGTTTGCTGAAGATCCCGGGGTTGGGCGCGTACTCGCCTTTGGCCCGCAGGTCGCTGATGGTCTGACGGATCAGGGCCGGGGAACGCAGGATATTGCTCTCGGTTTCCATGTCCGCCAGTGACGGTGGAATGAACGAGGCATCACCTTGGGTCAGGGACGTGGTGGCGTCTCCCTGGGAGAGTTTTTTGGATTGCACGATCACCTGCGCGGTGATGTCGAAGCTCTGTTTGAGCATCAGCGGCAAGATCAGGGCGATCACTGCAAAGATCAGGAAGACGCGTTTCACCAACTGCTTGTTGGCGAAGAAAATCCTGAAGAACTCATGCAGGTAGTTTTCCTTTGGGTTCATGGTCGGTCACCTGAGCGTTAGTTGTCGCTGCCTTTGTTATCGACGCGGTAGCCAAAGGTGAAGCCCACCCCCTGGAACAACACCACGTCCGCCAGTTGCCGTGCGAGCTCACCGGCGCTGGCCAGTTTGGTCTTGGGCACGTAGAGCATGTCGTCCGGTTGCAGGTAAGCAATCTGTGACGCGTCACCGGACAAGGCTTTTTCCACGTCGTAGTGCACCGCCTGCACATGGTTGCCGGTGCGGCGCATGATCACTACCGAATCGAGCCGCGCCTTGACGTTAGTGCCACGGGCCAGGGTCAAGGCTTCGAGCACCGAGACCGGTCGGCGAATCGGGTAGGAGCCCGGTTGCGCGACTTCACCCAGCACATAGATTTCGTTGCCCGAGGTGGATTTGAGCATGACGTCGACTGTCATCCGCCCCGGCAATTGCGCGTAGCGTTGATTGAGGAACGTTTCCAGTTGGTTGACCGTCATGCCTTGCAGCGGCACGGAGCCGATTTCCGGGAAACTCGCATAGCCGTCGTTGCCCACAACGATCTCCCGGCTCATACCGGTAGCGGGGTGGTTCAGGGCGCTCTTGAGGTTCTGCTCGTTGCTCAGCGGGCTGGTGACCAGCACGGACAGCTGGTTGCGGTTGGGCTGGAACAGGGCTTTACGGTTATAGACACGCTGGATTTCCTCCCGGGCTTCGACCGACGTCAGCCCGCCGATTTTCACCGCGGTGTTGGCTCCTGGCAGTTCGATGGTGCCATCGGGCAGCACCAGTTGCGTGCCGTTGAGCTGGCTGGCCGCGGTGAAGTTCAGGGCGACCTGGTCACCGGGTTGAATCCGATAAGCCTGCGAGCCGCTGGTGCTGATGTGAAAGATCACATCCAGCACGTCCTTGGGCCGCAGGGTCTGTTCGACCTTGGGCATGTCGGTGGCCTGGGCATTGGCCGGCTCGGCCGTGAGGATCTGCACCGGCATCTGCTGGGTTTCACTGGTGCTGGAGCAACCTGCAAGCGGTAGCAACAGCAGGAGAAGCATTTTGGCGTTCATGGCGTCATCCTTTTCTGCGGTTGCTTACAGGTTTTTGTAGAGCCATTTGGGCATGTAGTACTTGCGCCGGTTGAAGACGCTGCCCACCAGTTTTGCGCCAGCCTGAGTCAGGCGCTGGGCTGCGGCCTGGGACACTTCCCAGCGCGTGTCTTCGGCGCGCACCACCATGATCACGCCGTCCGCCAAGGTGCTGATGACCAGGGTGTCGGCGGCCGAATACACCGCGTCGCCGTCGATCACCACGAAGCGATAGCGATCGCCCAGTTGGTTGAGCAACGGGGCCAGCTGTTCGGTCGTCAGGTGCTCGGCGCCGCGGATGTGCCGCCCGTTCGGCAGGATGTGGAAGGGCAGGCTGGAGACGTTCACCAGGCAGTCCTGCAGCAGCGGCGGTGAGTCGTTGAACAGCAGGTCTCGAAAGCCGCGTTCTTTGGTCAGCCCCAGCTGTTGCGTGAGATTGCCCTCCGACTGGCTGGCGTCGACCAGCAGCACTTGGCCGCTGCTCATTGACGCCAGTTGGCTGGCCAGCGCCAGGGCGCTGGTGGTGGTGCCGGCGCCTGGATTGGCAGCGGTCAGGAAGAGGATCCGCAGATCCAGGTCGAGCACGGTCGAGGTCAGGTTGGACTCGCTCGGGCTGGCGATGGTCAGGCTTTTGTTCGATGAACCGTCCATTTAACTCGCTCCGTGGCCGCTGAATACTTTGAAGGGGGTTTTCAACAGGATCTTCAGATCAAGCAAGAGGCTCTGCTCGGCGATATAGCTGAGGTCCAACTCAACGCGCTGGTCGAAGTCGATATTGCTGCGCCCGGATATCTGCCACAGGCCGGTCATGCCGGGGTAGATGCTCAGGCGTGCAAGGTGGCTGTCTTTGTAGCGATAAGCGTTGAACGAGGTCGGTCGGGGACCAACCAAACGCATGTCGCCGCTGACCACATTGATCAGGTTGGGCAACTCATCAAGGCTGCTGCGCCGCAGGAAGCTACCGATAGGGGTAATCCGCGGGTCGTTGTCGATCTTGAAATCGATGGCATCGGCGCCGTGCTTGTTCAGATGCCGCAAGGATTCCTTGAGCTCTTCGGCGTTGGTCACCATGGTGCGGAACTTGTACATGCCGAACAGGCGGCCGCGGTAACCGGTGCGCTTCTGCACGAACATCACCGGCCCCGGGCTGCTGAACTTGATCACCAGCGCCAGGCCCAGCAGCACAGGGGACAGCAGCAGCAGAATCACCAGCGCGCCAAGGCATGCAACCACTCGGTTGGTTCGCGACAGCGTCCAGGGCCGACCACCGTCACGGCCGGTCATCCAGCCGCGGCCCTGCATGTGGATCGCCGTGTCCAGGCGCATTCGGTGTTCGGGGTCCAGGCGTTTGTCACGCAGCATGTGATTGAGCAACACGCCTTTTTCATGTCCAGTCATAGAGTCCTCCGCTGAAGCCCTTTCGCGAGTGGCGAGTGGGCGTTGCGCAGTGGGTAGTAGTCACGGAACCAGGCGATGAATCGTCCGAGTCCTTCATCCAGCTCGATCCGTGGCTGGAAACCGGTGGCCTGGGCCAGATCGCTGGCATCGGCGCAGGTGTTGAGCACGTCGCCCGGCTGCAGGGGCAGCAACTCGACGAGGGCTTTTTGTCCGAGGTGTTTTTCCAGCAGCGCCAGGTAGTCCTTGAGCTCCACTGGCTGTTGTCCGCCAATGTTGTAAATGCGCCATGGCGCCATGCTGCTGGCCGGGTCAGGTTGTTCGCGGTTCCACTCCGGTGCTGGTTGGGGGGCGCGCTCGATCAGACGGGCGATGCTCTCGATGATGTCGTCGATGTAGGTGAAATCACGCTGGTGCTGGCCGTAGTTGAACAGCTTCAGCGGCTGGCCTTCGGCAATCGCCCGGGCGAACTGGATCGGCGACATGTCTGGCCGGCCCCAAGGCCCGTACACCGTGAAAAAACGCAAACCGGTGCAGGGAATGCCGAACAGATGGCTGTAGCTGTGAGCCATCAGTTCGTTGGCTTTTTTGGTGGCGGCGTACAGCGACAACGGGTGGTCGACGCCGTCCTTGACCGAGTAAGGCGTGTGCTGGTTGGCGCCGTACACCGAACTGGACGAGGCATAGATCAAGTGCTTGACCGGGTGGTGGCGGCAGCTTTCGAGGATGTTCAGGAACCCGCTCAGATTGCTGTCGACGTAGGCCCGGGGATTTTCCAGGGAGTAACGCACCCCGGCCTGGGCCGCGAGGTGAATCACCACCTCCGGTTGTTCAGCGACAAACAGTGCGTCGAGGGCCGTGGCGTCGGCCACATCGACTTTCGCCAGCGGGAAATCGCCGACTTGCTTGCGCACCCAATCCACGCGGTCGTGTTTGAGTTGCGGGTCGTAGAAGTCGTTGAAATTATCCAGGCCGCATACCTCATGCCCGTCGCGCAACAGCCGCAACAGGCAATGGGCGCCAATGAAACCGGCCGCTCCGGTGACGAGTATTTTCATGGCCGTGGCGCCTCGGGAACGATGTGCCGAAGCCCGATACCGCTGTAGTGCAAACCGGCCGCCGCCACGTGCTCCGGGTTGTAAAGATTGCGCCCGTCGACAATCACCCGCGCGCGCAATTTGCTCGCCAGCAGATCGAAGTCGACCACGCGGAAGTTCTTCCACTCGGTGCAGATCACCAGCGCGTCGGCATCTTCCAGGGTGTCGTCGCGGGTGGCGCACAGGTGCAGGTCATTGCGGTAGCCGTAAATGCGCCGGCACTCGGACATGGCTTCCGGGTCGTAAGCCTGCACGCTCGCACCTTCGGCCCACAGCGCCTCCATCAGATAACGGCTGGGGGCTTCGCGCATGTCATCGGTATTGGGCTTGAAGGCCAGGCCCCAAATCGCGATGGACTTGCCGACCAGGCCATCGGGAAACAGCGCCTGCAGTTTGCTGAAGAGGATGTGCCGTTGGCTGTCATTCACATCGGTGACGCTACGCAGCAGACGCAATGACATGCCGTTGTGTTCGGCGGTGTGCAGCAGGGCGCGCAGGTCTTTAGGAAAGCATGAGCCGCCGAAACCGCAGCCGGGGTAAATGAAGTGGTAACCGATGCGCGGGTCCGAGCCGATGCCTTTGCGCACCGCTTCAATGTCGGCTCCCAGCAACTCGGTGAGGTTGGCCAGTTCGTTCATGAAACTGATGCGGGTGGCGAGCATTGCGTTAGCGGCGTACTTGGTCAGCTCGGCGCTGCGGTTGTCCATGAACATGAGCTTTTCGCGGTTGCGGCAGAACGGTGCATAGAGTTCGCTCAACTGGTTGCGCGCTTCATCGTCATTGGTGCCGACAATGATCCGGTCCGGGCGCATGCAATCGGCCAAGGCGCTGCCTTCCTTGAGAAACTCCGGGTTGGACACCACCCGCACGTTCAATGCTTGTTTGCCACGGCGTTGCAGTTCTTCGTTGGCAGCGCTCGCCACTTGGTCCGCGGTGCCCACCGGCACGGTGGACTTGATGATCAGGGTGCGATCGGACTCCATGAAACTGGCGATCTGCCGAGCGACATTCAGCACATGGCTGAGGTCGGCGGAACCGTCTTCATCGGCGGGAGTGCCCACCGCGATGAAAATCAGCTCCGCGTGTTCGACCGCGTCACTGGCCTGGGTGGAGAAAAGCAGGCGACCGGCCTTGATGTTGTCTTCCAGTGTGCTGGACAGTCCCGGTTCGCTGATCGGGGGCACGGCTTGTTGCAGTTGCTTGATCTTGTTGAGGTCAATGTCGACGCACAGCACGCGATGTCCGACATCGGCCAATGCCGCAGCTTGTATCAGACCGACGTAACCCGTACCAAATACGCTCACGTCCATATTGGCGTGCCTCGTAAAACGGTGGATGTAACTGAAATGAGACTGTCAAAAGGGGTATAGCCCAGCCGTGGGAAAGCGAGTCAGCAAAATGACGGGTAACGCGACCGGGAAAACCCCGGTTTCACGGGCTTTTTGCCATCAAGTGCTTGCCGCTGCTGGATTTGCCGCGGTTTTGAGGGGTTTGTGAGGGTTTTAAGAAAACGATAAACGGTCGTAGGGCTTGAAACACAAGGGTTACAGACGCTTGAGTGTGTCAGATTCGAGGCAACGTTTTTTTGACGCTTTGGGGAAAAAACCGGCATTTCTTGCGCTTCGAGGGCTCGGTGCTAGTGTCAGAAAATGGCCGACAATCCATTGGCCACGGAGGTGCTGTAATCACCATGATCCGTTACCTCAAGGAACTGTTGCTGGTTCTGTATTTACTCAAGAATTACGACGACTATCTCGATCGTCTTGACGCGCTGGGCATCGGTTTTCCGATGCTGCTGTATGGCGCAATGTTCGTCTTGCTGACAGTGGCGTTGTTCATGACCGCGTACATCCGTCAGACGCTGATCCGTCATCTGTTCGCGTTGGTGATGTCTGGCTCGGCGGTGTTCTTCGACGTCTATACGCAAGTGACTGCCGGTTACATGACCTACAGCAGTTTTGTGTCGCTGGTGTATTCCGGTGGGTTCATTCAAGAGGCCGCGTACCAGTACCGCGATGCAATCATCAGCGCGATGGTCAGTGGTTTGTTGCTGCTGTTCGGTATCGGGCTCAAGCCGCGGCGACGGGCGCCATTACCGGGGGCACTGTTGGTGGCGGCGCCAGTGTTCGGGGTACTGATGCTCAGCACCGTGCTGTTCGTGCGGGCCGGCGAGGGGGCCCGTGGCTTGCCGATCATGTACACACCGTTGGCCTATCTGAATCTGTTCACCTATGAAGCGCTGCACAACACCGTCGGCCCGCGTGAGCCAGTGAGCCTGCCGCGCGTCGATCAGCCGGTGGGGCACGACATTGTGCTGATCATCGACGAGAGCATTTCCGGCAACTACCTGGACATCAACACGCCGTTCGGTGTGCACAGCAACCTCAAGGAACCGCGCCCGGGCGTGGACATCTTCAATTATGGCTACGCGGCGTCCATCGCCAATTGCAGCGCCGACACCAATGTCACGCTGCGCTACGGTGGCACCCGCGCCGACTACATGCGGATCAACAGCACATTGCCGTCGATCTGGCAGTACGCCAAAAAAGCCGGGCTGCGCACCGTTTACATCGACTCCCAGCGCACCGGCGGCAACTTGCAGAACCTGATGAATGCTGCCGAGCAAAAGGACATCGACGAGTTCGTGCAATTCGACCGCACCAGCGTGCGTGAGCGCGACATGGCAGCGGCGGCCAAGCTGATCGAGCTGCTCAACGACGGTAAGCCGGAGCTGGTAGTGATCAACAAGGTCGGTGCGCATTTTCCGGTGCACGACAAGTACCCGGACGCCTTTATGGCTTACCGCCCGACATTGCCCCGTGGGCAGTTTGTCGAAGTGGCGGACACGGGCACACGCGATGGTTTCAACGGTCAGCCGGATGATTGGTTGCTGTACCGCAACGCCTATAAAAATACCGTGCTGTGGAATGTCGGCGAGTTTTTCGCGCGGGTGTTTGCTCAGGCGGATTTGAGCCATGCGCTACTGATCTACACCTCGGATCACGGGCAGGATCTGCATGAGCGCGGTAACCCCGGGCTCAATACTCACTGCGGTGGTGATCCAGTGGAGGAGGAGGGGTTGGTGCCGTTGGTGGTGATTTCGGGCAGCGGTTTGCAGACCCTGGACTGGCAGGCGCAATTGCCGGCCAACAAGGATCGCTCCAGTCACTACAACATCTTCCCGACGTTACTGCAGGTGATGGGTTATGACCTGGCGGGGATTGAGGCGGTGTATGGCAAACCGCTAAGTGTGCCGACGGGGGACGATTTCACCTTTAACTATCGGTTTAATGCGCGGTTGGGGGCCAAGCCGGAGTGGAAGCATATTGATCTGAACAGCATTGTGACGCCGGGGCGGGTGGTGCCGAGTGTGGCGGTGGGGCAGTGAGGTGGTTTGTTGGCTGAGCGGGCCTCTTCGCGAGCAAGCCCGCTCCCACATTTGATGGGTGTGAACACAGATTTTGTGTACACCGGCGATCCCTGTGGGAGCGGGCTTGCTCGCGAAGAACGATAACGCGGTCCCGCTGCCGTCCGCTATCCTAGGCCCACTGCCTTCACGAGTCTCCCCTCATGCTTTCGGTCCAGGGCGTCTTCAAAAGCTACGCCACCCCCCAAGGCCCGCTGCCGGTATTGCAAGGCGTCGACCTCACGTTGAAACCCGGCAGCAGCCTGGCGTTGATGGGGGAATCGGGCAGTGGCAAGAGCACCTTGCTGCACCTGATCGCCGGGCTGGACAAGGTCGATCGCGGCAGCATCCGCAGCGGCGAACATCGGCTGGAGCAGATGAACGAAAGCCAATTGGCGAACTGGCGGCGGACCGAAATCGGTCTGGTGTTCCAGCAGTTCAACCTGATCGGCAGTTTGCGCGTTGAAGACAATCTGGCGTTTCAGGCACGTCTGGCCGGGCGCCACGATCCACGTTGGCAGGCGCATCTGGTGCAACGTCTTGGGTTGGGAGATTTGCTGCGGCGTTATCCGGAGCAACTGTCTGGTGGGCAACAGCAGCGGGTCGCCTTAGGTCGCGCCCTGGCATCGCAACCCAAACTGCTGCTGGCCGACGAGCCCACCGGCAGCCTCGATGAAGCCACCAGCGATGAGGTGTTGAAGTTGTTGCTGGAGCTGCTCGACGACAGCCCGACGACTTTGTTGATGGTCACTCACAGCCCACGGGTCGCCGCGCGGCTGGCAGACAAAGTGGTGCTGCACGGTGGCCGTCTGGCTGGCGCGGACGAGCGCTGAAGTGCGGGTTTTTCGTGAGACGCTGCGGGCGCTGCTCAGCCATTGGCGACAGCACCCGGTGCAATTTTTCAGTGTGCTGACCGGGCTCTGGCTCGCCACCAGCCTGCTGACCGGCGTGCAAGCGCTGAACAGCCAGGCGCGAGAAAGCTACGCCCGGGCCAGTCAGCTGATCGGCGGCGAACCGCAAGCCAGTCTCACGGCACTCGGCGGTGGGGTGTTTTCCCAGCAAGTGTTTGTTGACCTGCGTCGTGCGGGTTGGCCGGTATCGCCGGTGTTGCAAGGCCGGGTGACGCTCAAGGGCCATGAAGACCAGCGCTTGCAGTTGATGGGCATTGAGCCGGTGTCACTGCCGGCTGGTTCCGCAGTGGCCGGGCGGTCGTTGCCGATCGAGCAGATCGTCGAGTTTTTCACCCCGCCGGGCAGCACCTGGATTTCACCGCAGACCTTGCAGGCGTTGGGCTTGCGCGAAGACGAAACCCCGATGGCCCAGAGTGGAGTCACCTTGCCGCCGCTGCGTGCCCAGACCGACATGGCGCCCGGCGTGTTGCTGGTGGACATCGGCTTCGCCCAACAGACTCTGCAATTGCCCGATCAATTGTCACGCCTGCTGCTGCCCAAGGATTTCAGCGCGACCCTGCCTGATGAGCTCAAGGGCCAACTCCAGTTCAAAAGCAGCGGCGAAGAAAACAACCTCGCGCGCCTGACCGAGAGCTTCCACCTGAATCTCGATGCCTTGGGTTTTCTGTCGTTCGTGGTCGGCCTGTTCATCGTTCACGCGGCGATCGGCCTAGCGCTGGAGCAACGCCGAAGCTTGCTCAGAACCCTGCGCGCCTGCGGGGTCAGTGCCCGCCTGTTGATTGCCTGCCTGGCCGTCGAGCTGGGTGCTCTGGCGCTGATCGGTGGTATCGCCGGCGTCGTCAGCGGCTACCTGCTGGCCGGCGTGCTGTTGCCGGATGTCGCCGCCAGCCTGCGCGGCTTGTACGGCGCCGAAGTGCCGGGGCAGTTGAACCTCAGTCCGCTGTGGTGGTTCAGCGGTATCGGCCTGAGCCTGTTCGGTGCCTTGCTGGCCGGTGCCAACAGTTTGCTGCGGGCGGCGCGTTTGCCGTTGCTGGCGCTGGCCAATCCGCAAGCCTGGCACCTGGCCCACGCGCGCTGGTTGCGGCGCCAGGGGTGGGTCGCGGCGATGGCGACGATGATCGCGTTATTGGCGTTGATCTTCGGCGACAGCCTGAGCAGTGGCTTCGTGTTGATGGGCGCGTTGTTGATTGGCGCTGCACTGGCCTTGCCGGTGGTGTTGAACAGTGTGCTCAACTGGGTGCTTGGGCGCAGTCGTTCGGTGCTCGGCCAATGGTTTCTCGCCGACTGCCGCCAGCAACTGCCGGCCCTGAGCCTTGCCTTGATGGCGCTGTTGTTGGCGCTGGCGGCAAACATCGGCGCCGGCAGCATGACCGCCGGTTTCCGTCAGACCTTCAGCAACTGGCTCGAACAACGGTTGACCGCCGAGCTGTACCTCAATCCGCAAAATCCCGCCCAGGCTCGAGAGCTGCACACCTGGCTCAAACAACAACCCCAAGTCACCGCAGTGCTACCGAACTGGCAGGTATCGATCCAGTTGCAGGGCTGGCCGGCGGACGTCTTTGGCGTGATCGACCACCCGACTTATCGTCAGCACTGGCCGCTGCTGGAAGCCTTGGGCGACAACCCTTGGGAGCGACTGGCCAAGGACGACGCGCTGATGCTCAGCGAACAACTGGCCCGGCGGTTGAAGGTACGGCTCGGTGATCACCTGACAATCCCGACGCCGAATGGCCCATGGTCGCCGCGAATCGTCGGGATCTACGCCGACTACGGCAATCCCAAGGGGCATCTGCTGGTCAACATCAATCATCTGCTGCGCGGCTGGCCGCAATTGACGCCCAACCGTTTCAACCTGCGCATCGACCCGGCATCGATCCCCGGATTCCTGACCGCGCTGCAAGCACGCTTCGCCCTGGACGACAGCCGTATCGTCGATCAGGCCCGGCTCAAGGGCTGGTCCACGCAAGTGTTCGAACGCACCTTCGCCGCCACCGCCGCGCTCAACAGCCTGACGCTTTGCGTCGCGGGCGTGGCGCTGTTCATCAGCCTGCTGACCCAAAGCCAAAGCCGCCTTGGGCAACTCGCGCCGCTGTGGGCGCTGGGCGTGACTCGGCGCCAATTGATGCTGCTGAACCTCGGGCAAACCTGGTTGCTGGCGGTGTTGACGCTGGTGCTGGCGTTGCCCTTGGGCATCGCGTTGGCGTGGTGCCTGGACACGGTGATCAACGTTCAGGCCTTCGGTTGGCGCTTGCCGTTGCGGGTGTTTCCGTTGCAACTGTTGCAGTTGATGGGCCTGGCGTTGCTTGCAACATTGCTCGCATCGGCATGGCCGTTGTACTCGCTGTATCGCACGCAACCGGCGGATCTGCTGAGGACGTTTGCTCATGAGGATTAAGGTTGGCGTGTGGTTATTGGCCGCGCTGTTGAACGGATGCGACAACACGCCTGCACCGGAAAAAGGCTTCGCCGGCCTCGGCCATCAGGCCGCCGCATTTACCCCGGTGATACCCGGCCGGGTATTCAGCTTCCCGGCGGATCACGGCCCCCACGATGGCTTTCGCATCGAATGGTGGTACGTCACCGCCAACCTCAAGGACGCTCAGGGCCGGGAATTCGGTGCGCAATGGACGCTGTTTCGCAGCGCCTTGAAAGCGTCCCCCGAGCAACCCGGCTGGGGCAATCAGACCATCTGGCTGGGCCACGCGGCCGTGACTTCCGCCACGGCCCATCATGCCGCCGAACGCTACGCCCGAGGCGGCGTCGGCCAGGCCGGCGTGAGCCTGGTGCCGTTCAAGGCATGGATCGACGATTGGCATTTCAGTAGTCAGGCTTCCGATGAAAACCCGCTGGCGGACCTGCAACTCAGCGCTCGCGACAAGGCTTTCAGCTACCAATTGCGACTGACCTCCACACGCCCACTGGTGCTTCAGGGCGACAAAGGCTTCAGCCAGAAATCCGAACAAGGCCAGGCTTCGTATTACTACAGCCAACCGTTTTTCCAGGCCAGCGGCACATTGGAAATCGATGGCAAAACCTACACGGTCAGCGGCCCGGCCTGGCTCGACCGCGAGTGGAGCAGCCAACCCCTGACCGCCAACCAGACCGGCTGGGACTGGTTCTCCCTGCACCTGGACAGCGGCGAACAGGTCATGCTCTACCGCATGCGGCAAAAGGACGGCGCGCCGTACCTCACCGGCACCTGGATCGACGCCCAAGGGCAGACGCAGTTATTGCACGCCGACGACATCAGCCTCACGCCTCAGGAGAAGACCAAAGTCGCTGGCCGCTCAATGCCTGTGAGCTGGTCGATAAAAATCCCCGCCAAACACCTCGAAATCACCATCAACGCCCTCAACCCCAAGGCCTGGATGGACTTGCGCATTCCCTATTGGGAAGGACCGGTGCGGCTGAGCGGCAGCCATGGCGGGCAGGGGTATCTGGAGATGACCGGGTATTAAGATCAAAAGAGGGTTATGCGTATGCCGCAATGTCGCGGGTGTACTCGGTCAGTGTGAGCTGCCGAAGGCTGCGATCTTTTGATCCTGCTCCTAATGCGTCCAATCCACAGGAACTCCCAGAGACCTCCATCTCTCTACCGTAATAATACCGGCAGGAGCCCGCCATGAGCGACGACCTCAAACCGCCCACCCTTGCCACCTGGCAGCGGCTGTTCGACGACAAAGCCTACTGGCAGCAATCCCCCGACGCGCATTACAGCGAATTGCTGCGCATCGCCGACGATCTGCTGGGGCAGGGCGCCATCGACCTCGCTCAATGGCAGATCCTCAAAACCAAGGCCGATCAATCCCACAAAGACTCGCCCGCCGTGAATGTCGCCCACGAAGTCGACGATCCCGAAACCTGAGGACATCCCCATGAATCGCAAACCGACCAGTCCCTCGGAAAACCCCGACGAACCCCGGCCACCAGGCGAAGTCGAGCGCGACAATGACGCCCTGCGACCCACCGACCCGACCCGGCGCAAGGAAAGCGGCAAGGGCACAGACAGCGGAGAATCCACCGCGCAAGAAACTGCGGAAACCCCCTGATCAGCGTCTATGCTCATCGGCACAGACGGCCCCGAACTTGGATAAAGAGCTGTCTGCTGCCATCCATTACAGGGAAAGTATCGCTTATGAAACTCAACGCACTGACAAAAGCCATCGCCCTCGCCACGCTCCTGTCCGCCGCCAGCCTCAGCGCCATTGCCGCAGACATCCCGCTGTCCGCCGTCGTGGAAGCCGATCAGGTCGTCACCAAAGTCCTGGCGGTCGACGCCGCCAAACATCAAGTCGTCCTTGAAGGCGCGGAAGGTCGGCAGGTCCATGTACAACTCAGCGACAAAGCCAAAAACCTCGGCAAACTGAAAGTCGGTGATCAGGTCAACGTCGAAGTCATCCGCTCGGTCGCAGCCTACCTCGACACCAACATCGACAAAGGCCTGCCAGGCTCCATCGAACACACCGGCGAAATCCGCGCCACCAAAGACAATCCCAACCCCGGCGGCGAAGCCTTCCGTCAGATACAGGTCCAACTGAAAATCACCCACATCGACCTGAAGAAAAACCAGGTGACCTTCCAAAACCCGGCCGGCCAATCCAAAACCGTCAACGTCGAAAGGCCTGAAGT
Source organism: Pseudomonas sp. PDM24 (assembly GCF_019218905.1). Lineage (NCBI taxonomy): Bacteria > Pseudomonadati > Pseudomonadota > Gammaproteobacteria > Pseudomonadales > Pseudomonadaceae > Pseudomonas > Pseudomonas sp. PDM24. The sequence continues at coordinate 165,757 of NZ_JAHUWR010000011.1, forward strand.
CCAGGCGAAACTGAAAGATCTGAAAGTTGGGCAGAGCGTTGTGGTGACCTATACCGATGTGCTGAAAGTCACCAGCCACCACCCAAGCTGATCATTACTTGTACCCGTTGATTGTTTTTGTACAGAAAGTTGTATAAGAACAATCAGTTTTAATGGTCGAACTGGTGAGTTTTAAAAGTTTGTATCTGGTTTTTTAGCAAAAACTTACGAGATATTACGTGCATAAATTTCATGTTTATACCGAGGACATATCCGCCAAATTCTATTAAAATCTTTCCCGTTCGCCCGGTGTCAGGGCTCTTTACCGGTGCATGGATTGCCAGGCCATTACACTGGGCGAACACCTCCTCTGGAATGCAATGTTTAAAAGTTTCGGATATAAAAAATGGGCGATCTTGGAGTCGCCCATTTTTATTGGCTGGGTTAAAGCTGCGCCCACAACCGCCGCCCGATAACATCCAGCAAATCACAACCGCCCCGCAACGGGATTAACAACACCCGCGCAAACTCTCGCAACAGCGCAGCATCACCACCAAACGCCTCGCCCAGGGACAGCGTTTCCAACAGTTGAGTGACACTGTGAATGCGATACGCCGTCGTGTCATGCAACACGTCAATAGGCGCTTCAGTGTCGATCAGCAACGAAGGGATCGCGCAATCGATGCCGGTAATCGGCAGGTATCGAGTCATGGTTGAGCCTCCTCAGCGTTGGACGCCCCACCCGGTGGATCGAGATTGTCCAGCGCCCGGTTTACCAACAATTCACCCAGCACGGCCAATTACTGAATCGATAATGCCAGGCTGCGGTGCGAGCCTTCGAGCTCGCAGGCAAAGTCGGTCGTCAGCACGTTGAGCGAGGCGAGGGTTTCGCAGGCGTGGCCTAGCAGGGTTTCAGTGTCGATGTTGGGGAGCAGGGTGAAAACGTGGCTGATGGGGTCGGGATTTTTGGGGGGCGGAGGCGGGTACTGATGGTGCGTTGGGTTGCTTGGCTGAGTTGATTGGGGTCGAAGAAGTCGGGTGGAAATTTTTTCATCGTGAAGCTCCTGAAACAATGGAGCCGCAAAGCGGCATTTGCATGCCTTGATCGTGTTCAGTCTGTCAAAACCGGTCGCTGAGGTTGCAGCGGCTGGAGGAGGTTATCTGGGGAGGATGGGGTGTACAAGTTCATGGGGGTCGATGGGTTTTGTGGGAAGTGTCCGATGCTTCTATAAGGCGTATCGAGGGAACCGCAAGGTTGTGCGTTTAGCTATATTGGGAATCGTAGATACCTGTGCTTGCTTTTATCGGATTGTCATTTTTCAGTTTGTTTAAAGCATTGGAAATAGCCTTGTTTAGTTCTGTCCAGCTTTTTGCTTTTTCGCTAAAAACTGGGTGCTCCCAGTCATATTCTTTAATTAAAGAAATTCTAAATGTGCCTTTTTCAGAGAATTCAGGGTGCCAACCTATATCAATAAGTTGATTGTGGGGGAAGACGGCTTGGAATAGGTCCTCCTTTAACTCATCAACGATCATCGAAGTGTCGGCAAGCTGATTGATGTGGGATATATCATCAAATGATATTGTTCCGCCAAGCTCAATTATTTTTTTAGTGTCCATTCAATTTTTCTTCGTCTTTGCTCAAAGGTGGGGCAGAGTTGTACTCATGAGCGAGGAGAGAATAAATCTGTCCCCATCATGATTCTCTACTACCATAGATCTATTCTTGCACACTCGAATTCAATGATGTTCCCAATCTCTAATCCTCCTGGTAAAAAATCATCGATCACCATATGTATGTCGCCAACGGCAACCACTTGGTTAGTAGTGTCGATAATTTTGGCAACGATTTTTCGCTCAAATTTTGTGTCGCTTAAGTTCCATATTCCTACAGCCGACTGATCACTGATCATTGCGTTTTTTACAGAAAAAACGTGGAGTGGTTGAGTTAAATGCTCGCCCACTATTTCATTGCAAGGTTGAGAGAAGGCGATGCATGTGAAGTCACCATCACTAATTTCAACTTCCGCTTCTTCAGCTGACTTCGATATCCATTTAATGCCTTTTATTATCATGCTATATCCCTTCGGCAGTGGTTGCTGATATTTTTATCCCGTTTGTGCGGCAAGAAGGAGGCGGATTTATTTTCGTGAGTACGCGATGATTTTTACATCTTTGTAGCAGGAGCTGGAAAGCAATAGTTTTAGGAGTTTAATCGCTTGCTCTGTTCTGTCTTCTCCCAATGAAACAGCGCAACGCTGTTGCCAATACTCAGGCTTTTGTAGTACTTCTTGCTCTAGTCGTTCCCATTGCTGATTTTTGAAGTCTATAAGGACTGATTTTGCAACAAGCTCTGTACTGTACTCAGTCCAGTTTGATTCTTCTGAGTCACCGATCCATGAGTGAAGCTTTTCATAAGTCTCGTCTTTTTGGCAATTTTTTATGGGGTGGCTCCTGTTGGATAAGATGAAGTCACTGCGCCGCTTTCTTGGATCACTTGCCATTCATGTTGGGTTTTGTTTTAAAAAGCTTTGAATGATGTCTGGCACTTCAGTTTCGGTTGTTTTTATGGTGTCTAACATTTCAATTAAGGATTTTATTTTATCGCTATATTCTATTGGGGCGATAAGTTGTGCGGCTGAATGAGTATCGCTTTCTATGAAGCGGCCTATGAGGGTTTCTCGACTATTTGTTAAGATGTCAAAGATGTTTTGCGAAGTGATGCCTTTGTCTGCTTTACTAAGCTGTTCCCATATGAGGTTGAGGTTGGGGGTGCGCTTTTTGAAGATTAGAATTATATTTCGATGCTGTGTTAACTCGTTTGGTTCGAACTTGTTGTCTAGGCTATTGTTGGATTGAATATATGAATATATTTTTGATGTTTCATTTTTTTTTATTAAATCTTCGTCGGTTAAGGTTTTTTCAATTTCTTTGCGTAGACGTATCTCTTGAGTTTTATGTGGCTCCAAGGAGTAGCCAACTGTTCGCCATTTCATCACGATTGGCCATTCGGGTGCCAAAGAATTAGTGACTTTGCTCCAAGTGGCCCATACTTCCAAAATGGACGGGCCAAAAAATGAAAAAGTTATGATGCCGGGAGCAGTAGTGTAAATGGATTGCTCCCATAGTCTTATTCCTGGTTCACAAATATAAAATGTGCTCATGATTTTTCTTTTCTTGAAGTAGGTATGTGTGGGCCCTCATTCGCTTTTACATGACCAGGTTTTCATATGCATAGAAAATAAATCTGTCTACTTCCCTGTTTTTTTGGTTGCTAAATTATTCTGAGTCAATGAGTTTTTTATATTTTGCAAATGTAACGATAGCTTGCTCGTCGCCATCAATTAGACGTTCGTAAAAACTTGGGTCCTTCGACCATTCTTCGAATACTAGTGAAGTTGAGTTTCCTCTCTCCCCTGACGGGGTCGAGCCCAATCTCCAGTATTGTGAAATGTGTTCGTCTATTACCTCAAAAAATTCAGCAGCAAAGGGTTTTGGATACTCGTCGTCCACTTCAGTACAAAGATAGAACCATGGGCAGTTATCCCAGAACTCAATTCCGTAGACCGTGTATTCTCTGGCGATGTCTAGATCTATCTCGCCGTCGGATATAGAGATATAGTGCTTTAATCTAGTTAGAGTGTATGGGTTTAAGATGTCGTGTAGATTGTTTATTTTACAGACGACTTTCATTATGGGTAATCTCCAGGTGGGGCTATGGATCTGTTCTGTTGTTCGAAGAAATTTTTATAAGCTGATAAGGTCATTTTCCAATTTTCAAATAGCCTCTCTTCGGATCCTTCGACTCCTTCGACTCCTTCGGGGGCAGGCATGTATCTAACTAGAGAGGCAATTTCTTCTGGGTAGTCGAAGTCTGCGTACAGCTCTTCAACTATTTCAAGCGGATCTTCATAGTCTTCTTGATGCTCAAGTAAAAAAGAAAGCAATAAAAAAATCCAAGGTTTGGTGGTGTCTGTTACTGGTGAGTGGTCCTTATCTGCCAGTGATTGGAGTAAGTCACTTGCCAAATAATTTTCTTGAGGTTGCAATGAGGCGAGTTCAATGGCCTCTTGTGAAGATTTTTCTGTTAGGGTTTTATAAGCGTATTCCGATACTCCTTTTTCATCTATAAAGCCGTGCTCAAATCCATATAGAAGCTCTTTCCAATTTAACCATGGAGTTTTTTTGTATATATAATAACTGTCAAGCGAAAAATTTTTCATTTTTGTATCTGCTTGCAAAAAAAAGGAGCAGATTTATTTTCATGTGCTGTCTAGTCCTGAAATAGGTTTACACCTGTTTCACCCTAACGCCCGATGCACCGCATCGGGCGTTTTGTATTTCAAAGACAGATGCGGTCGCTCACCGTTATAGATCGATACCGACTCACTCACCATCTTCTTCGCCTGCGTTAAATCCTGTGGCCTCTCGAGCAAAAGCTCTGTCTTCAATATTCCGTTGACCCGCTCCGCCAAGGCGTTTTGGTAGCAGTCATAGCCGTCCGTCATTGAACACCTGATGCCGTGTTTCGCGTGCAGTTCCTGGTACATCCCCGAGCAATACTGGCTGCCTCTATCCGAGTGATGAACCAGCGACTGCTCCGTTCGACGGTGCTTTACCGCCCGGCGCAGTGCGTGTGCTACCGACTCGGTGTGCAGGCTTTCATGGACGTGATAGCCCACGA
>NZ_JAHUWR010000012.1:0-75796 GCF_019218905.1 Pseudomonas sp. PDM24
CATTGTCGGCAACAACGATAGTGGCGGTCGGCAGCACCGTATCGAGGGTGTAGTTGCCGGAGTTGGTGGTGCCGCTGCCCGTGTTGCCGGCCAGATCGGCCACACCGGTATTGTTCAGGGTGATGACATTGCTCGGGTCATTCACGCCGACGGTTGGCGTGAAGGTGGCGGTCCAGGTGATGCCGCCGTCGCTGCTGCTCACCGCAGTCAAGGTGCCATTGGCAATGGTCAGGTCGGCGTTGGTAAATCCGCTGACCGCCTCGGAGAAGGTGATGGTCACCAGCGAGGTTTCGCCCGCGGTCAGTGTTGAATCGGCCAGCACAATCGTGGCGGTCGGACGCACGGTGTCGATGGCGTAATTGTTGGAGTCGGTGGTGCCGCTGCCGGCGTTGCCCGCCAGATCCGCGATGCCCGTATTGTCCAGGGTGATCAGGTTGGTGGTGTCGTTGATGCTCGCGCTCGGCGTGAAGGTCGCGGTCCAGGTGATGCCGCCATCGCTGCTGCTCACCGCGGTCAAGGTACCGTTGGTAATGGTCAGGTCCGCGTTGGTGAAGCCGCTGACCGCTTCGCTGAAAGTGATGGTCACCAGCGACGTTTCGCCGATTCTCAGCGCGGTGTCCGCAACCACAATGGTGGCCGTCGGGCGTACGGTGTCGACCGCAAAGTTGTTGGAATCGGTAGTGCCGCTGCCGGCGTTGTCCACCAGATCCGCCACGCCAGTGTTGTCCAGGGTGATCAGGTTGGTCGCGTCGTTGGTGCTCGCGGAGGGTGTGAAGGTCGCGGTCCAGGTGATGCCGCCGTCGCTGCTGCTCACCGCGCTCAAGGTGCCGTTGGCGATGGTCAGGTCGGCGTTGGTGAAACCGCTGACTGCTTCATTGAAGGTGATGGTCACCAGTGAGGTTTCGCCGATTCTCAGCGCATTGTCCGTCACCACAATGGTTGCGGTTGGACGAAGCGTATCGATCGCATAATTGTTCGAGTCGGTGGTGCCGCTGCCGGTGTTGCCCGCCAGATCCGCCACGCCGGTATTGTTCAGGGTGATCAGGTTGGTCGTGTCATTGACGCTCGCGTTCGGGGTGAACGTGGCGGTCCAGGTGATGCCACCGTCGCTGCTGCTGACCGCCGTCAAGGTGCCGTTGGCGATGCTCAGGTCGGCGTTGGTGAAACCGCTGACTGCTTCGCTGAAGGTGATGGTCACCAGCGAGGTTTCACCGATTCTCAGCGCATTGTCTGTCACCACGATCGTTGCCGTTGGCCGCACGGTATCGATGGCGTAATTGTTCGAATCGGTGGTACCGCTGCCGGCGTTGCCCACCAGATCGCTGACCCCGGTATTGTCCAGGGTGATCAGATTGCTCGTGTCAGTGATGCTCGCGCTCGGCGTGAAAGTCCCCGTCCAGGTGAGGCCGCCATCGCCGCTGCTCACCGAGGTCAAGGTGCCGTTGGCAATTGTCAGATCGGCATTGGTGAGATCGGTGACCGCCTCGTTGAAGGTGATGGTCACCAGCGAGGTTTCGCCGATTCTCAGCGCCGTGTCGGTAAACACGATGCTGGCGGTCGGGCGTACGGTGTCGACCGTGTAGTTGTTGGAGTTGGTGGTGCCTACGCCGGCGGTGCCCAGAATGTTGATCACCCCGGTGTTGTCCAGGGTGATGACGTTGGTCGTATCGGAAATACTGGCGGATGGGGTAAAGGTTGCCGTCCAGGTAATGCCGCCATCGCCGCTGCTTACCGCGGTCAAGGTGCCGTTGGCGATGGTCAGATCCGCATTGGTGAGACCGGTCACCACCTCGGAGAAGGTAATGGTCACCAGGGACGTTTCGCCGATGCTCAGTGTAGTGTCAGCGACCACAATGGTCGCGGTCGGTGGCGGCGAATACGCGGTGTTGAGTACGCCGCCGTCGTTATAGATTGTCGCGACAGAGGTCGGCGAGGTGCCGGTTGTACCTCCGCCCTGCGCGGTACCGCCGGCACCACTGGCCGCGGCATTACCGGCCAGGGCCGCGAAGTTGGCGGCTGTGATCAGCAGCGTGCCTTTGTTCCAGATCGCACCGACGCCACGGCCACCAATGCCGCCATTGCTGGCATTGCTGCCTTGGCCACCACCACCGCCCCCACCGCCGCCGGCACCAATGTTGTTGCTGATGGTCGAGGTGCCGACGATGGTGATGGTGCCGCTGCTGGCGTTGTAGATCCCGCCCACCGCGTTGCCGCCGGCGCCACCCACCTTGTCCCAACCGGCCCCGCCGCCACCGCCGCCAATGGAAATCGTGCCATTGGTGGCCGTCGCACCGTTACCGCCGTTGCTGTAATAGGAAACGCCTACGCCGCCAGCCCCGCCAGTGGTGGTACCGCCGCGACCGCCCATGTGGGTGGCGTCATAACCGCCGCCGTAACCACCGACACCGCCGCCGCCCGCCTGACCGCCCAACGTGCCGGTGCCCGGCCCTGCCGAACCGCCATGCCCGCCGCCCTGGCCGCCCAAACCACCGCCACCGCCCCCCCCACCGCCGTAAAAAGCGCCGGTGACACCGCCGCCGCCACCGCCACCGGAAGCGCCGTTGGACGTCACGCTGACGTTGTTCAGGGTCAGAATCCCTGCGTTGAAAATCCCCCCGGCCATCGAGCCCGTGGCACCGTAGCCACCGTTGCCACCGTTGCCCGACACCAAGCCACGGGTGATCACCAGGCCATCGAGCGTCACGATGCTGCCAGACGACACTTCAATCACTCGGGTCCTGTACTGACCGTCGAGAATCACGTCAGCCGCACCGTCGTTGTTCAAGTCGCCATCAACGGTGATGTTCTTGTTGATTAGCAGCTCGGACGTCAGCTGCACCGTCATGCTGCCGTTGAAGGTGACAATATCGCCGTTCTGCGCCGAGGCGATGGCGGCACGCAACGAACCGACGCCCGTGTTGGCGTTGTTGGTGGCGGTCCAGGTGGCCAGACCCCACTGATAGTCGGTCATGGCCGTGGTCGAGAGGACATTGGCGCTTTCAATGTTGCCGGTGGCAATTTCCAGATCCCAGTCGCCACCGAGCCCGGTGCGATCGCTGGAGGCGGCTACATCGCGGCCGGTCAATTGAGCCAGCGAGTCGATAAAATTCAAGCCTCGCTCGCCTTCGGCGGTGTAGCAGCCGTAGATCAGGATGTCGCCGCCAACGTTCATGTCCTTGCCGATTTCCGCCAGTACCGCGCTGCGGGCCGCGACGTTGTCGGCCGACAGATAACTGTTGCCCAGCCACAAATCGCCCGCGTTGCCGTGGGCGATAATCTGCACCGAGCTGATGCCCTGATGGCCGTCCAGATAGTCAGCGATTTGTTGCAGGCCATCTTTGCTGGCATCGAGCTGAACCACCTGGGTACCGGGAGCAATACCCTGAAGCAGACTGCCAGCGTCCTTGACCCGCGAATCGACGAACACCACGCTCTGCCCCGGCACCGCGGCGGGTGCTGGCGCCGGTGTGGCATCGGCCTGGCCGTGGGTGTCCTTGCTGGCGACCGGTTGATCGGCCGTCGGTGCCTTGACCACCTCGGCGGTGGCATGGCTGTCGGCCTGGGCAGTGTCGGCGACCGTGTCGGCGACCGTGGCGGCGACCGTGGCGGCCACCGCGCCGTCGAACAGCATGCGCGGCTCCAGGGACATGATCATTGGCGAGGCCAGCGCTCGTGCGCCTTCGGTAACCCGCGACTTGCCTTTGCTCCACCACATGCTGCTCACCCGGACTCGAACTTTTAGACGCATCAATGAAAACGCCGCGATCAACTGATCGCGGCGTCGGCTTTCATACGAATGACATTGGCGGCGCTGGCTGAGCCATCGAGCCAAAAGGACAACTCGGCGTACTGCTTGAACAGGTCCGGCGGCAGGATCGTTCGCCTGGATTGCAATTGGACCTTGGCCTTCACCTTGTGCAGCCCTGAGAGGCCAAGAGCCTGGTCGAATTCCGGGGCGTCGTAGGCCAAATGATCGAAATCATGTTCGAACCAGGGTTCGCCAATGAAATCGTAGACCAGGCGCATCACCCGCTCAGGCGCCTGGCTCAGCAGGTCGTAATCGATGATCAGCAACGAGTCGGCGTGTTCGCCGTAATAGGCTTCCTTGAGGGCGGCCCAGGAAAACCCCACTAGCCGATTGCGCTGGGCCAGGGTTTCGCAGCGGCTATAGACCGTGTTGCGTTCGACCGCATCACCGAACAGCTTGGTGTTTTCGAAGGGGTTGGCGCGGTACAGGCGCTCGATGCTGTCCATGACCCAAGCGACATTGCGCACGCAGGCAATGATTTTGGCTTGAGGGAACAGATCGCTGATCGCCGGCAGGCGCGAACTCCACAGGCGGTTCGTGTCGAACACCACCGGTTTGTCGGCCTTGTCGGCGTAGAAAGAATCGAACAGGCCGCGCAACAGACGGCGACGCAGGTCGGTGTCGATCACCGCGCCGAATTCGCTGCCAGCGCTGCATTGTTCCAGAACGCCGGAAAAGAGCGCACCCACGGGGCTGGTCATACCGGCATGAAAGCGCGGGTTCTGCAAAAGAATGGCAGAAAGCAGGGTCGAGCCTGAGCGCGGCAAGCCGGAAATAAAGTGAAAGTGCTGCATCCATTCACCCGTCATAAGTCCTTTTGTATGACGAGCGTAGACCATGAATGGTGTTGCGACTAGTGGTGCTTTGATATCAAATCGGAGCTAAATCGACTGGAAAACACGCCAGATATAACGACCTGAAAGATGAATCGTTTTAGCTCTGAATGACGGGCTACTTCAGCACATACAAGCGTGCCTTCGCGCCTCCAGCCTGGGTCTCGCTGACGCGTTGCCAACCCTCGGGCAAGGGAGCGAATTCGTCCGGCACATCGACAGTACCGATCAACCACACTCGACCATTGCCTTTGGGCAAGCCGCCGAGGTTATCCAGGTAAATGTCATTGGTCACCAGCGTGCCGAAACCGTAAGCGTTCGGCCGGCCCGACCTGCCATCAGCCAGCGGTGGCGTATAGAGCATCGGTTTGGCGTCAGTCCGGTTGTAATAGACATAACTCAGGTACCAGAGCATGTCGCTGGTGACAATCCGGTCGCCGGGCGTGAAGTGTTGGTTCACGTAGTTGACCATGACGCTGATCTGATCGTCGGTGTCCACCGTGGCATTGTTCTTCAGGCCCACCAGTTCGACGCCGACAAACAACATCAGCACGGCCAGCGCCAATACCTTGAAGCCTGCGTACAAGCGATCGATGGCCAGCGCGACAAACATCGGCAGGCCCAGGGCATAAGCGGTCAGGTAACGCTCGATGAACACCGGCGATATGAACGACGCCACAAACACCAGCAACAACGGGAGAGCGATGTAGATCACCGCCAACGCACTGCCACGGAAAACACTGCGGTCCCGCGCCAGCGCCGCACCCGCCAGGGCCAGCAATGCCAGTGGCAGCGCGATAAAAACCAGCGTAGGCAGGTTCTCGCCGTCATCCTGGATCAGGAACGACCAGATCATCGAAGGTAATGAGCCCAACGTGACAGGAGTCTCCCATCCCACATCACCATTGGCCTTGAGCTGATCCATGTGCTGGAGCAAATCGATCAGGTTGGGCACCCACGGCAAATACAACAGCACAATGGCCACATTGGCCAGCCACCAGCCAGAGCGCTGAATGTGCCGCAATCGGTAGCCTGGCTGCACACGGATCAATCCCAGATACAGCCAGTGACACAGCACGCACAGCGCCGTGAAGTAATGGGTGTAGAACGCAGCACTCATCAGCAGGGTGTACATCACCAGATAGCGCGTGCGTTGCGGCCGCCTGATCCAGTACATCAAGGCGATCGTGGCGCCGATCAGCCACAGGCCCAGCAGCGAATACATCCGCACTTCCTGGCTGTAACGCACCGCCGTGGGCAGCAGCGCCAGCAGGACCCCGGCCAGCAACGCGGCGCGGCGGGTCGCGAGCAGGTCCACCAGCCAGACGCCGAGTCCCACCGTGGTAATCCCCGGCAGCGCACTTAGGCAGCGAATCGAAAAAATGCCGTCGCCGAACAGGCCAATCCAGCCGTGCAGAAGCATGAAATACAGGGGTGGATGCACATCATGAGCCGCATGTTCCCAGATCCCGGCCAGGGAATACTGGCTCAGCAACAGGCTAGACCCTTCGTCGCCCCAGATCGCCGCCGCTGTCAGGTCGTAAAAACGCGCCAGCGCGGCCAATACCAGGATCGGCAACAGCCAGTGCTCCCGCGCCCATTGCAGCAAGCGACGGACAGCCGCCCACAACCCCGGCATCGCATGCGGGTCCTGGGTATCGCCCAGCGGTGTTTCTCTGCGCGCCTCCATTACCTCCCCTTGCAACGGCCATGTGAAAACCGAAGCTTCCCCAGCACTGTAGGACAGGCGCGAGCCCGACGTCGATGCTGGCCCTGCGACGGACGACGTCCGGCAATCATTCCGATCAGCGTCTACGCTTTGGCGTGGCGTGACCCAGCCACGGAGATGAAAGGAGTCGGCTGATCAGCGCGAACTGCCCGGTTAACCGGGCCTGCAACGTGACGTATCAGACACTAACCTGAGGGATGAGGAACCATGGAAGTATTCATCGGCACTATTCAGTCTTTCGCCTTTAACTTCGCGCCCAACGGCTGGGCCCTGTGCAACGGCCAGACGCTGAGCATCGCGCAATACAACACAGTTTTCGCACTGCTGGGAACCTACTACGGAGGCAATGGCACCACCAATTTCATGCTGCCCAACCTGCAAGGTCGCATGCCAGTCGCCATGGGCAACGGCTTGGGCCTGACCCCGCGCGTCATCGGCGAAGCCTCCGGGACCGAAAACGTCACCGCGACCATCACTAACCTGCCCAACCACACCCACGCCTTGTCCGGGCTCACGGCCACCACCACCCTGCAACTGGCCAGCCCGGCGAGCAACCCGGTCACCAACCCGACCGCCACCAACGCCTACATCGGCGCCTCCGGCGGCGGGCCGGGCTCGGCGAGTATTTACTCCGATCAGCAAGGTGCCGCGGCCGTACCGCTCAAGGGCGTGGCCACTACGGTAACGGGGGAAATCTCGTCCGCCGGCAACGGCTTGCCCATGGAGGTGATGAACCCGTTCCTGGTGCTCAACTTCAGCATCGCCCTGAACGGTCTTTTCCCTTCGCGCAACTGAGGGTCTGGCCGGGGGATGCAAATCCCCCGGCCACTTTTGCTGATGGAGTGATGCCATGCTGCAACAGGTTCAAAGCCAACACTTTCAGGCACTGCTGGGCAAGACGGGGACGCTGCGGCTGCCCGATGGCAGTGAACTGCCGATCCATATCGACACCCTTGCAGAAACGCCCCGCTCACAGCTGCCAAACAGCGAGCGCATGCCATTCAGCGTCGGGTTCAATAGCCTGCAACCCACTGACTTTGTCGATGGCTTGTGTGTGATGGAATTGCCGGAACTGGGCCGGGTGAAAGACATTTTCGTGTCGAGGGTCCCCCCGATGGGGCGGGATCCACAGCTGGGCTACTTCTACATCGCGTTCAATTAAAGAGCGACGCAGATCCTACGCGAGATTGTGGTGGGCTCAACCCCAGGGCTTGCCCCTCGCCATAGACCCGCTCTACTCAGTGAGCCTGACCATGCCACGGCACCAGTTTGCGTTGCAGAGCACGCAGGCCCATTTCCATGGCGAAAGCGATCAGCGCGATCACCAGAATCCCCAATACCACCACATCGGTGACTAGGAATTGCGCGGCCGATTGCACCATGAAGCCCAAACCGCTGGTGGCGGCGATCAATTCAGCGGCCACCAAAGTCGACCAACCCACACCCAGACCAATCCGCACGCCGGTCAAAATGTCCGGCAAGGCACTGGGCAGAATCACATGCCGAATCAACTGCGCCGGAGTCGCGCCCAACGACTGGGCGGCGCGCAATTTCGCCGGGGCGACGGTGCGTACGCCAGTGGCGGTGGCTATCGCGATCGGCGCGAAGATCGCCAGGTAGATCAACAAGACTTTCGACAACTCACCGATGCCGCACCAGATCACGATCAGCGGTAGATAAGCCAGCGGCGGAATCGGGCGATAGAACTCGATCAGCGGGTCAAGAATGCCGCGAGCAATGCGGTTATGGCCGATGGCAATGCCGACCGGCACGGCGGTCAGCACGGCGAAGCCCAGGCCCAGGCCAATACGGCGGAGGCTTGCGCCCAAATGCTGCCACAAGGTCGAATCCATGTAGCCAATGGTTACCAGCAGCCAGCCTTTTTGCAGCACGGCGGACGGCGGCGGCAGGAACAGCGGTTCGATCAAACCTGTGGCCGTGACGGCCCACCAAATGGCAACGAGAGCGACCAGTGTCAGCATGCTGATCCAGCGTGTGTTCAAACTGCGACGCAGCGCAATGACCGTCGAGCTCGACTTCACCGTCGCGGCGGGAATTTCATAGGTGCTCATGCGCGCTCCTGCCGCTGGACGGCACTGCGTTGGGAGAACACTTTGGCGAGCACGTGTTCGCGGGTTTCGATAAAGCACGGATCGGACTTGATCGAGCGTGCCGACTCACCGGCGGCATAACGCTGACCGAAGTCCAGGCTCAGACGCTCGACGATTTGCCCGGGGTTGGGCGCCAGCAGAATCAGATCCGTGGCGAGGAACACCGCTTCTTCAATGTCGTGGGTAATCAGGAACACCGGTTTGGCGGTGCGCTGCCAGACTTGCAGCAACAGCTCCTGCATCTGTTCACGGGTGAAGGCGTCGAGGGCACCGAAGGGTTCGTCCATCAGCAAGACCCGAGGGTCTGCTGCGAGGGCGCGAGCGAGGCCGACACGTTGCTTCTGCCCGCCCGAGAGCTGCCAGATTCGGCGATTTTCGAAACCGGAGAGGTCCACCAGCGCGAGCATTTCCCGGGCACGGATTTCGCGTTTATCCCGGGCGACACCAGCCAGTTCCAGACCGAAGCCGACGTTGGCCAGCACGTCCTGCCAAGGCAGCAGGGCGTCGTCCTGGAACACCACGCCGCGCTCGGCGCTCGGGCCTTTGACCGGCACACCGTCAAGGGTGATGCGCCCGGAACTGGGTTCGAAAAAACCGGCAATCAGGTTCAACAGCGAGGTCTTGCCACTGCCGGACGGGCCGAGGGCAACCAGCAACTGCCGGGGCCCCAGGCTCAGGGAAATATCCGCCAGCACAGGTTCCGCTGCGCCGGGATACTGTGCGCAGATGCGCTCCAGCTGTAGCAAAGCCATCGCGGTTAACTCCCGATCAATTGGTGATGTATTTGGCGCTGACGTACGGCGCGTAATCCGGCAGCACGGCCTCGACCTTGCCCTGTTCCTTGAGGAACACGGCGGTGTCGGTGATGGCCTTGGTGGTCGGCGCGCCGAGGGTGAGCACCTGATCAGCCGCGAGCGGGAAGACGTTGCCTTGCAGCAGCAATGGAATGTCGCTGGCCTTGGCACCGGAGAGCTTCACCAGTTTGTCGACATTGCTTTGGTTGGCGAGCCAGGCTTTTGGATCTTTGCGGTAGTCGGCGTAGGCATCGAGGGTCACTTTGGCGAACGCAGTGACGATTTCCGGGTGCTTCTCGGCGAAATCCTTACGCACGATCCAGGCATCGAAAGTCGGTGCGCCGAACTTGGCCAGTTCGCCCGAGGTGATCAGCACTTTGCCGTTTTCCTTGGCCACGCCGAGGGCCGGGTCCCAGACGTAGGTGGCGTCGATATCACCGCGTTTCCATGCAGCGATGATTGCTGGCGGCGCGAGGTTGAGCACGGTGACTTTCGATGGATCGATGTTCCAGTGTTTCAGCGCGGCCAGCAGGCTGTAGTGGCCGGTGGAAACGAACGGTACGGCGATTTTCTTGCCGATCAGGTCTTGCGGGGTCTTGATCCCGGAACCGTCTCGCGCAACCAGCGCTTCGGCGGCGCCGATCTGGGTGGCGATGAGGAAGGTTTCTACCGGAACTTTGCGGGTGATTGCCGCCGTCAGGGGGCTGGAACCGAGGTAACCGATTTGCACATCGCCGGAAGCGATGGCGGCGATGATGTCGGCCCCACTGTCGAATTTTCGCCAATTGATGTCGGCCTTGATGGCCTTTTCGTAAGTGCCGTCGGCCTGGGCAACCTTAGCCGGGTCAACGGTGGTCTGGTAGGCGACAGTCACGTCTGCCGCCTGAGCCAGGAAACTCGCCGCAGCCAGAGACGCGGCTGCCAGGAGGCGAAGAGGGGAAGTCAGTTTCATTGGGAAGCTCCTTGTCAGACGGCCGAGTGTCGGCGTGAAAAGGAGACTAAATGATATAAGAACCGGAAAATAAATAACTTTTTAGAATTAACTTATGAGCGGAAAATTCTAAGGGAGACCGTGGTGTCGCCTTCGCGGGCAAGCCTCGCTCCTACAGGTTTTATATGTGTCGCATGATTTGGCACGACACTGTAGGAGCGAGGCTTGCCCGCGAAAAGGTCCGAAGGACCTTCAGAGATTAGTTGCTGATCGCCAGAATACTCGCCTGATACGACCCGACAAACACATCGAAATCGCCGACTTCGTTCTGTTCCAGCTCTACCTGCTGAGCCAGCGACGAACGTGCCAACTCTTCAAATTTAGCCTGTTCTTCGCCTGAAAGTGGCTCGCTGCGGAAAAACTCTGCATGCACCTGACTCTGACGCAAGGAGAACTGAGCAAAGCTTTCCTTGTGCTCGGCCATCGCCGCCAACACCTGAGCCGATGGCGTCAGGGACGAGTCCTTGACCTTGGCCAGCTGTGCGTCCAGTGCTTTGCTGTGAGCTTCGCCGCCATGGCTTTGGTCCAGCAACGCCGCCAATGGCGCAATCTTTTCCAGCAATTCGCTTGCCCATTCCTTCAGGTCTACCGGGTGCCCGTCGCGTTGCAACTGCAGGCCCGGACGACGACCTTCCTTGACCACGCTGAGGAAGTTCGACGTCGCGTTGCCGCAGCTGGTGCTGGTCAGCAGCGGACTGTCGTTCAGCGCGCAATACAGCAGGAACGCATCGAGGAACCGTGACTCGGTGAGGTCGATGCCCATCGGCAGGAACGGGTTGATGTCCAGGCAACGCACTTCGACGTACTGAATGCCACGGGCCACCAGCGCCTGGATCGGCCGTTCGCCGGTGTAGGTCACGCGTTTCGGACGGATGTTGGAGTAGTACTCGTTTTCGATCTGCAGGATGTTGGTGTTGAGCTGAACCCACTCACCATCCTGGTGTGTTCCGATCTCGACATACGGCGGATACGGCGTGGCCACGGCTTTGCGCAGGCTGTCGGTGTAGCTGGTCAGATCGTTGTAGCACGGCGTCAAACCGGCTTGGGCGTTGCTCTGGTAACCCAGATCGCTCATGCGCAGGCTGGTGGCGTACGGCAGGTACAACGTGTCCGGATCCAGCTGTTCCAGCTGATGCGAGCGACCGCGCAGGAAACCGGCGTCCAGCGCAGGCGAGGCGCCGAACAGGTACATCAGCAGCCAGCTATAGCGACGGAAGTTGCGGATCAGCGCGATGTAGGCCGACGACTGATAGTCGCGATCGGTGCCGACAAAGCCTTCGGCCTCTTTGAGCAGCGGCCAGAGCTTTTCCGGCAGGGAAAAGTTGTAGTGGATCCCGGCGATGCACTGCATGGTCTTGCCGTAACGCAGCGCCAGGCCCTTGCGATAGACGTACTTGAGCTGCCCGATGTTGGAGGTGCCGTAATAAGCGATCGGGATGTCTTCCTCGGCCGGCAACGGGCACGGCATCGATGGACTCCACAGGTATTCGTTGCCGAGCTTGCTGTAGGCAAACCGATGGATCTTATCGAGGCTCGCCAGGGTGTCCGCCGGGTCTGGCAGGGCTGGCGTGATGAATTCCAGCAGCGACTCGGAATAGTCGGTGGTGATTTGTTCATTGGTCAGCGCGGAACCCAGTTCTTCGGGGTGCGGCGTTTGCGCCAGGCGCCCTTCGTCTGTCACGCGCAGGCATTCACGTTCGATGCCGTGAAGGCACTGTTCGAGCAGAGAGAGGTTAGCGCGCTCGCCGAGCAGAGCCAGGCGGCGGTTGAGAAGTTCGCTCAAGTTGGATTCCTTCACGCGTCAGTCGCCCCAATATGGGGGTGGGCAAGACGGTCTACAAGGGTGAAGTTAAAACTGGCGTTTTCGCCTGGTTTTCGGGCCGCACTGGCCTGCTGTCAGCCAGCCAGGGATTGATCGCCGCAATCCCCTGTGGGAGCGGGCTTGCTCGCGAAGAGGGCGTGTCCGTCAACACTGAAGTTGCCTGATACACCGCCTTCGCGAGCAAGCCCGCTCCCACAGAAAACTCCGACGCTGCAGTCACAGCGCCGAAATTAACTCAAATTGATGATTGGGGGCTACAGGACAGCGAACGTGCCTTGTGCTTTTGCGACCAGTTTGTCGCCTTGCATCACATCGGCCTCGACCACCAGCGTGCGGCGGCCCGGATGGATTACCCGTGCCGTGCACATCACTTCACCGTCGGCGACAGCGCGGATGTAGTTGATCTTGCACTCGATGGTTGCGCTCTGCTGGTCAAAGCCGTGGGTGCTGGAGCAGGCCAGCCCCATGGCAATGTCCACCAGACTGAACAAAGCGCCGCCGTGCAGTTTGCCGCCGCGATTGCGCAGTTCTGGCGCAAGCACCAGGGCGACTTGCGCCACCCCGGTTTCCAGGCTGTGCAAGCGACATCCCAGCAGCTTGAAAAACGCGCTTTCGGTCAAGCCGGCCGGGATCTCCATCAGCGTTTTTTCAACTGTTTGGCGTTAGCGAACAGCGAGGCCATGGCGTTGTTGGCCGGGGCTGCTGCCGTGGTTTCCTTGCGCGGTGCAGTGTTCTGGGATGGGCGTGGTGCCGAACCCGGACGCGCGCCACGGGCACCGTCGATTTTCTCGCCCGGTGTGTCGCTCATGCGCATCGACAGGCCAACGCGTTTGCGCGGGATATCGACTTCCATGACCTTCACCTTGACCACATCACCGGCCTTCACCGCTTCGCGCGGATCCTTGATGAACTTCTCCGACAGCGCGGAAATATGCACCAGCCCGTCCTGATGCACGCCGATGTCGACGAAGGCGCCGAAGTTGGTCACGTTGGTGACCACGCCTTCGAGGATCATCCCCAGTTGCAAGTCCTTGAGGTCCTCGACGCCTTCCTGGAACTCGGCGGTCTTGAACTCGGGACGCGGGTCGCGACCGGGTTTTTCCAGCTCTTGCAGGATGTCGGTGACCGTTGGCAGACCGAACGTTTCGTCGGTGTACTTCTTCGGATCGAGACGCTTGAGGAAGCTCGCGTCGCCGATCAGCGAGCGAATGTCGCGGTCGGTTTCAGCGGCAATGCGCTGCACCAGCGGATAGGCTTCCGGGTGAACCGCGGACGAATCCAGCGGGTTGTCGCCATTCATTACACGCAAGAAACCCGCAGCCTGTTCGAAGGTTTTTTCACCCAGGCGCGCAACTTTCTTCAACGCCGCACGGGTTTTGAACGCGCCGTGCTCGTCGCGGTGGCTGACGATGTTCTGCGCCAGGGTCGCGTTGAGGCCGGAGATGCGCGCCAGCAGCGCCACGGAAGCGGTGTTGACGTCGACGCCGACGGCGTTCACACAGTCCTCGACCACCGCGTCCAGGCCGCGCGCCAGTTTCAGCTGCGACACGTCGTGCTGGTACTGGCCGACGCCGATGGATTTCGGATCGATCTTCACCAGCTCGGCCAGCGGATCCTGCAGGCGACGGGCAATCGACACCGCCCCACGGATCGACACGTCGAGGTCCGGGAATTCCTTGGAAGCCAGTTCCGACGCCGAGTAAACCGATGCGCCGGCCTCGGAGACCATGACTTTGGTCATCTTCATGGCTGGGTATTTTTTGATCAGCTCAGCGGCGAGTTTGTCGGTTTCACGGCTGGCGGTGCCGTTGCCAATGGCAATCAGGTCCACCGAATGCTTGGCGCACAGGGCCGCCAGAATTGCGAGGGTCTGGTCCCATTTGTTGTGCGGTACGTGCGGGTAAACCGTGGCGTGATCCAGCAGCTTGCCGGTGGCATCGACCACGGCGACCTTGCAGCCGGTGCGCAGGCCCGGGTCGAGGCCCAGGGTGGCGCGCGGGCCGGCCGGGGCCGACAGCAGCAAGTCGTGCAGGTTGTGTGCGAACACGTTGATTGCTTCGGTTTCTGCGCCATCGCGCAGCTCGCCCAGCAGGTCGGTTTCCAGATGGGTGTACAGCTTGACCTTCCAGGTCCAGCGCACCACTTCGCCCAGCCATTTGTCGGCAGCACGGTTCTGGTTCTGGATGCCGAATTGCTGGCCGATCATGCCTTCGCACGGGTGCATGGTGCCCGGCAGTTCATCGCCGACTTTCAGCGCGGAACTGAGAATGCCTTCGTTGCGGCCACGGAAAATCGCCAGCGCGCGGTGCGATGGCATGCTTTTCAGCGGTTCGTCGTGTTCGAAATAGTCGCGGAACTTGGCACCTTCCTCTTCCTTGCCAGCAATCACGCGGGCACTGAGGGTGGCTTCCTGCTTGAGGTAGTTGCGCAATTTGTCCAGCAGGCCAGCGTCTTCGGCGAAGCGCTCCATGAGGATGTACTTGGCGCCTTCAAGGGCGGCTTTCACATCGGCCACGCCTTTTTCGGTGTCGATGAAACGCGCGGCTTCGGCTTCAGGGTTCAGGGTCGGGTCGTTGAACAGACCGTCGGCCAGCTCGCCGAGGCCGGCTTCCAGGGCGATCTGGCCCTTGGTGCGGCGCTTCTGCTTGTACGGCAGGTACAAGTCTTCGAGACGGGTCTTGGTGTCGGCGAGTTTGATGTCGCGTTCGAGTTGCGGGGTCAGTTTGCCCTGCTCTTGAATGCTGGCAAGGATGCTGATCCGCCGTTCGTCGAGTTCTCGCAGGTAGCGCAGACGCTCTTCCAGATGACGCAACTGGATGTCATCGAGGCTGCCGGTCACTTCTTTCCGGTAGCGGGCGATGAAGGGCACCGTGGAGCCTTCATCGAGTAGCGCGACGGCCGCTTCGACCTGTTGTGGGCGTACACCGAGTTCCTCGGCGATGCGGCTGTTGATGCTGTCCATAAAACCACCTGACAAATTGTGAAAGCAGGCTCGCAGGCGCAGAGATAAAGGCTCGGCGAGTCTGGTTGAGCGGCCTGGCGAGCGCCGCTACCTGAGCCAACAGGCTTCCCGTTGACCCGTGAAATCGAACAATTACTGCCAGTGCCATGAAAAAAAAAGCGGCTGCTTACAGTAACGATCAGACGTTGCCTGACACAAAAGGCCGCGCATTATAACCAGCGTTCTATCCATTCGGGGGCATCGCGGGTTGTAGGCACAATGCCCGGTTTTCTGGCGGTGAAGGAAAAATCTGCTAACAATGCACACGGTGCGTATAACGGCAGCTACGCCATAATGCGCGCCGAGATCAAAGGAGCATCCAATGAGCAGCACTGCAAACATTGCTGAAGGCGAAAAAATTCTTATTGTTGACGACGATCCCGGGCTGAGCAGCCTGCTGGAACGCTTTTTCGTCAGCAAGGGCTACCGTGCCCGCGCCGTCCCGAACACGGAACAAATGGACCGCCTGCTGGCGCGTGAAGTGTTCAACCTGGTGGTCCTCGACCTGATGCTGCCCGGCGAAGACGGCCTGACCGCTTGCCGCCGCTTGCGCACGGCGAACAATCAGATTCCGATCATCATGCTCACCGCCAAGGGCGATGAGCTCAGCCGCATCAAGGGCCTGGAACTGGGCGCCGACGATTACCTGGCCAAGCCGTTCAACCCGGACGAGCTGATGGCTCGGGTCAAAGCGGTTCTGCGTCGTCAGGCGGCACCGGTGCCGGGCGCCCCGGGCAGCGAAGACGAAAGCGTGACCTTCGGTGACTACGAATTGTCCCTGGCCACCCGCGAACTCAAGCGCGGCGACGAAGTGCATATGCTCACCACCGGTGAGTTTGCGGTGCTCAAGGCGCTGGTCATGAACGCGCGTCAACCACTGACCCGCGACAAACTGATGAACCTGGCCCGTGGCCGCGAATGGGATGCCCTTGAGCGTTCCATCGACGTGCAGATTTCCCGTCTGCGCCGGATGATCGAGCCCGATCCATCCAAACCACGCTACATCCAGACTGTCTGGGGCGTGGGTTACGTGTTCGTTCCGGATGGCGCCGCCACGAAGTGATCGGTGATTTGTAGGAGCGGGTCTTGCGGGCAAGGGATCAGATGACCTTTCCCGCAGACCCGTGATCCGCAATATGCGAGCATGCTCGCTCCTGCAAGTGTGTAGCGGTTACTCATGAAAACCCCTGTTTGGTTCCCCCAGAGCTTCTTCTCCCGCACCCTGTGGCTGGTGCTGATCGTCGTCCTGTTCTCCAAGGCGCTGACCCTGGTTTATCTGTTGATGAACGAAGATGTGCTGGTGGATCGCCAATACAGCCATGGCGTCGCCCTGACGCTGCGTGCCTATTGGGCCGCCGATGAAGAAAACCGCACCAAAATCGCCGATGCCGCGACCCTGATCCGGGTGGTGGGTGCCGGTGTGCCAGAAGGCGAACAGCACTGGCCCTACAGCGAGATCTATCAGCGACAAATGCAGGCCGAACTGGGCGCCGACACCGAAGTACGATTACGCATGCACTCACCGCCGGCGCTGTGGGTGCGCGCACCCAGCCTGGGCGATGGCTGGCTGAAAGTGCCGTTGTATCCGCACCCATTGCGCGGCCAGAAAATCTGGAATGTGCTCGGCTGGTTCCTCGCCATTGGCCTGCTGTCCACCGCCTCGGCGTGGATTTTCGTCAGCCAGCTCAATCAACCGCTAAAACGCCTGGTCTATGCCGCGAGGCAACTGGGTCAGGGCCGCAGCGTGCGCCTGCCGATCAGCGATACACCGAGCGAAATGACCGAGGTTTATCGCGCCTTCAACCAAATGGCTGAAGACGTCGAACAGGCCGGCCGCGAGCGAGAACTGATGCTGGCCGGGGTCTCCCATGACCTGCGCACGCCCCTGACCCGTTTGCGGCTGTCCCTGGAACTGATGGGGGCCCACAGTGACCTGACAGACGACATGATCCGCGACATCGAAGACATGGACGCGATTCTGGATCAGTTCCTGGCCTTCATTCGTGACGGACGTGATGAGTCGGTGGAAGAAGTGGACCTGAGCGATCTGGTTCGCGAAGTTGCCGCGCCGTATAACCAGAACGAAGAGAGAGTGCGCTTGCGCCTGGAACCGATCCAGCCGTTCCCGCTACGGCGGGTGTCGATGAAACGGTTGCTGAACAACCTCATCGGCAATGCCTTGCATCACGCCGGCAGCGGCGTTGAAGTGGCGGCTTATGTGTCCGGGGATACCAGTGCGCCGTATGTGGTATTGAGCGTCATGGACCGTGGCGCGGGAATCGACCCGTCGGAGCTGGAGGCGATCTTCAACCCGTTCACCCGTGGCGATCGGGCCCGGGGTGGTAAGGGGACCGGGTTGGGGTTGGCGATCGTGAAACGGATCGCTTCGATGCATGGCGGGAATGTCGAGCTGCGCAACCGCTCCGGTGGTGGGCTGGAAGCGCGGGTGCGGTTGCCGCTTGGGTTGATGTTGCCGAGGGATGCGGTTTAACGGCTTTAAAGATCGCAGCCTCGCTTCGCTCGACAGCTCCTACGGGGGATCGTATTTTCCTGTAGGAGCTGTCGAGCGAAGCGAGGCTGCGATCTTTTCAGACTCAACCCTTCCCTTTGGTCCGAGTCATATTCGGCCCGCCATTCTTCTCCAGATGCTCAATAATGATCCCCGCCACATTCTTCCCGGTGGTGGTTTCAATCCCTTCAAGCCCCGGCGACGAGTTCACTTCCATCACCAGCGGGCCATGGTTGGAGCGCAGGATATCCACCCCCGCCACCGCCAATCCCATGACCTTCGCTGCACGCAACGCGGTCATGCGTTCTTCCGGTGTGATCTTGATCAGGCTCGCACTGCCACCGCGATGCAGGTTGGAGCGAAACTCACCCGGCTTGGCCTGGCGCTTCATCGCCGCGATCACCTTGTCGCCGACCACAAAGCAACGAATGTCCGCGCCGCCCGCTTCCTTGATGTATTCCTGAACCATGATGTTTTGCTTCAGGCCCATGAAGGCCTCGATCACCGATTCCGCCGCCGTGGCCGTTTCACACAGCACCACACCGATGCCCTGAGTGCCTTCCAGCACCTTGATCACCAGCGGCGCCCCGTTGACCATCTCGATCAAGTCGGGAATGTCATCCGGAGAGTGGGCAAAGCCGGTGACCGGCAAACCGATCCCCCGGCGCGACAGCAATTGCAGCGACCGCAGTTTGTCTCGCGAACGGGCAATGGCTACCGATTCGTTGAGCGGAAACACCCCCATCATTTCGAACTGGCGCAGCACCGCGCAGCCGTAAAACGTCACCGATGCACCGATCCGCGGAATCACTGCATCGAAACCCTCCAGCGGTTTGCCACGGTAGTGGATCTGCGGCTTGTGGCTGGCAATGTTCATGTAGGCGCGCAAGGTGTCGATCACCACCATTTCATGGCCACGCTCTATACCGGCTTCGACCAGACGACGGGTGGAATACAGACGCGGGTTCCGCGACAGCACAGCGATCTTCATGCAACACCTGTGGAGAAGGTAGATACCGGGAACACCGGCTTGTCTTGTACATATTTAATGCCCGGATTGACCACCAACTGGCCGTCGATCAGGGCTTTTGAACCGAGTAACAGGCGATAACGCATGGACTTGCGGCAGGCGAGGGTGAACTCGACCCGCCAGACCCGATCACCGAGGGCCAGGGTGGTGCTGACCACATAGCGCATCTGCGCATGGCCATTGGAGCTTTTAATGGTTTTCCTCGTTACCAGCGGGGCTTCGCAGCGCCGGTGCCGCAGTTGCACCACCGTGCCCAGGTGCGCAGTGAAGCGCACCCACTGTTCCCCGTCGCGCTCGAACGGCTCGATGTCGGTGGCATGCAGGCTGGAGGTGCTGGCGCCGGTGTCGATTTTTGCCCGAAGGCCAGCGACTCCCAAATCCGGGAGCGCCACCCACTCGCGCAGACCGATAACGGTCAAATGGTCAAATGTCTTCAAAAGTGCTCAACCGGCAAAAACCGCTCAGACCGCGTGCGGCCGAATTCGCGGTATTCACGCAGAATAATGGGTAAAAGGCGACAGATATCTACTGCCCGAATTTCCATCCCTCAATGTGCGGGGGAATGCCTGCATTCTAATCCACAGCGTGGCGATTCATGGCACGACAGAAACGGTAGTACAGTTCATCGATATTTCAGAATGAGGTCATCCAATGGCACAAAAAAGCGAAGAGGACGACAAGGTCCGTCTCGATAAATGGTTGTGGGCCGCGCGTTTTTATAAAACACGTGCCTTGGCCAAGGCTGCGATTGAGAGTGGCAAGGTGCATTGCCGGGGCGAGCGCTGCAAGCCAGGCAAGGAGCCGAGGGTCGGCGATGAGTTTCAGATTCGCACCGGCTTCGAGGAGCGCACGGTGGTGGTCCAGGCGCTGTCGATTGTGCGCCGTGGCGCGCCAGAGGCTCAGGCGCTCTATGCTGAAACCGAGGCCAGCATTGCCAAACGCGAGGCGGCTGCGGCCATGCGCAAGGCCGGGGCATTGGGCGTGAGCACCGATGGCAAACCGAGCAAGAAGCAGCGCCGGGATCTGTTCAAGTTTCGCGGTAACAGCAACGACGAGTAGTGACCGTCGTTTGGCGCAGACTTGCAATCGCGCACCTGTGCAGCCATATGGGTGTACTCGACAGCGGCAAAACGAAAATACCGTTCGTCGAAAACCGAGGTTTGACCTTGCTTGGAACAACCCCGGATTGTTCATAAAATGCCCTTACGGCTGAACGTTGCCCGCCCAAAAATGCGGAAATGACGCGATTTTTCTTTTCTGTCACCCTTTCAGATACCCAGACCTATGACCCATCTATCGGATAACGACTACACCCAACGCTTCATCTTCGATGACAGCGACACCCGCGGCGAGCTGGTTGGGTTGGAGCGTAGCTATGCCGAAGTCCTCGCCAAACACGCCTATCCGGAGCCGGTCGCACAACTGCTGGGCGAGTTGATGGCCGCGGCAGCGTTGCTGGTTGGCACCTTGAAGTTCGATGGCTTGCTGATTCTGCAGGCCCGTTCCGAAGGCCCGGTGCCGTTGCTGATGATCGAGTGCTCCAGCGAGCGCGAAATTCGTGGCCTGGCTCGTTACGAAGCCGACCAGATTGCCCCGGATGCGACCCTCGCCGACCTGATGCCCAATGGTGTCTTGGCGCTGACAGTCGACCCGACTCAGGGCCAGCGCTATCAGGGCATCGTCGATCTCGACGGTGAAACCCTGGCCGATTGCTTCACCAACTACTTCGTCATGTCCCAACAAACCAATACCCGCTTCTGGCTCTACGCCGATGGCCGTCGTGCCCGTGGTCTGTTGCTGCAGCAATTGCCTGCCGACCGTCTGAAAGACGAAGAAGAACGCGCCGCCAGCTGGCAGCACATCACCGCCCTGGCCAGTACCCTGACGGCCGATGAATTGCTGAGCCTGGACAACGAAACCGTGCTCCATCGTCTCTACCATGAAGAGCAAGTACGCCTGTTCGATGTGCAGAAACTACGTTTCCGTTGCAGCTGCTCTCGGGAACGCTCGGGCAATGCGCTGGTCAGTTTGGGTCTGGAAGATGCTCAGAAACTGGTCGTAGAACATGGCGGCCGTATCGAGATCGATTGTCAGTTTTGCAACGAACGTTACCTGTTCGACGCAGCCGATATCACCCAATTGTTTGCTGGTGCAGGGGTCGATACGCCGTCAGATACCCGTCACTAAAACGTTTCAGCGCAGGTAAATTCACTGCTTAACGCCGGAATAACGCCGTTCTGACGGGAGGACCCTACACTTTTTGGGCTTTTCTGGCATAATCCGGCCCACTTTTTTCGCGGTAGTAGTGCACGACTTTCTACTACAAAACGTTTGGAGCACTCGGCCACTGGCCGACGGGGAACCTCATGACGCAAGCCAATAACGCCGTGTACACCGATCTGAGTGTTGATGATCTGGTTAAAGAAGCCCTGAATCGCGGTGAAGGCGAGCTTGCCGATACCGGCGCGCTGGTTGTTCGCACCGGTCACCGTACCGGCCGTTCGCCAGTCGATCGTTTCATCGTTGAAGAGCCGACCACCCAGGACGCCATCGCCTGGGGTCCGATCAACCGCAAGTTCCCGGCCGACAAGTTCGATGCCCTGTGGGCTCGCGTCGAGGCCTTCAACAACGCGCAAGAGCATTTCGTTTCCCACGTGCACGTAGGTGCTGCCGAAGAGCACTACCTGGCCGTGAAGATGACCACCCAGACTGCCTGGCAGAACCTGTTCGGTCGCTGCCTGTTCATCAACCCGGCCCAGTACAACCCGGCTGGCCGTGAAGAGTGGCAAGTTCTCAACGTTGCCAACTTCGAATGCGTGCCAGAGCGTGACGGCACCAACTCCGATGGTTGCGTGATCATCAACTTCGCCCAGAAGAAAGTGCTGCTGGCGGGCATGCGTTACGCCGGCGAAATGAAGAAAGCCATGTTCTCGGTGCAGAACTTCCTGCTGCCGGCCGCCGATGTGCTGCCGATGCACTGCGCTGCCAACATCGGCGAAGCGGGCGACGTGACCCTGTTCTTCGGTCTGTCGGGCACCGGCAAGACCACCCTGTCCGCCGACGAAAGCCGTTACCTGATCGGTGACGACGAACACGGCTGGGGCGAGGGCGTGGTGTTCAACATCGAAGGCGGTTGCTATGCCAAGTGCATCGACCTGTCCGAGAAGAACGAACCCGTCATCTGGAAAGCCATCAAGCACGGCGCAGTTCTGGAAAACGTGGTGTTGGACGACGCCAAGAAGGCTGACTACGCCGACGGCAGCCTGACCCAGAACAGCCGCGCCGCCTACCCGCTGGAGCACGTCGAGAAGCGTTCCGAGAAGAACCTCGGTGGCGAGCCAAACGCTGTGATCTTCCTGACCTGCGACCTGACCGGCGTCTTGCCGCCAGTGTCGATCCTCAGCGAAGAACAAGCGGCCTACCACTTCCTGTCCGGCTACACCGCTCTGGTGGGCTCGACCGAAATGGGTTCCGGCAGCGGCATCAAATCGACCTTCTCCACCTGCTTCGGCGCACCCTTCTTCCCGCGCCCGGCCGGCGAATACGCAGAACTGCTGATCAAACGCATCCGCGGCTTCGGCTCCAAGGTCTACCTGGTCAACACCGGCTGGACCGGCGGCGGCTACGGCGTCGGCAAACGCTTCAACATCCCGACCACTCGTGGCGTGATCGCAGCGATCCAGAGCGGCGCGTTGATCGGTGCTGAGACTGAGCACCTGGACACCATCAACCTGGACGTGCCACTGGCCGTACCGGGCGTTGAGACTGGCCTGTTGAACCCACGTAACACCTGGGCTGACAAGGCTGCTTACGATGAAGCTGCTAAAGCGTTGGCTGGGTTGTTTGTTGAGAACTTCAAGAAGTTTGATGTAAGCGACGCGATCAAGGCTGCTGGGCCGAAGTTGTAAGTATCGGTAGTGGTTTGAGGTAAGAGAAAGCCGCCCTTTGAGGGCGGCTTTTTTGTGGGCGCGATTCGGACCATCAGAAATACAACTGCCATTATTCCAGCTGAAAAAGCGCTAAACAGCCAGAATAATGCCACTTACGCGTTCGAACAGATGCCTTCCAACTCCTGCGTATCCCACCGTTGGACCTTGATCGCTCGATAGAGCATGCCAATAGTCAACGGCACCTTGTCACCGCGCCCCTTCGCCCGACGCTTGAGAAACACATCAAACCCTTCCGGCTGAAAGTAGCGATAGGCATCGTAATCCACGAAGTCGATCCCGAACTGCTCCTCCAGCGCTTCCATCAAATGCCGCGCATCCGCACCGTCACAACCCAGGTCGAAGTTGATCGAGGTGCTGAGGCTGAGCATTTTGCGTTCAGGCAGGCCGAGTTCTTCGTGCAGCAGCTGCATGAGCAGGTGCATGGTGTGGTCGTCGGGGAAGTTGGGGGCGAGGTTCATGGTGCTGTCCGTGGAGTGCATGCGATGGGGGATGATTGCATGGACTTGAGCATGACGGCATTCGAATGGCTCAGTCGTTTCAGAAGCTGTTACAGCTTTGGGAAATCTCCCACACCACGTCCTACATCTTCGTTTTTTCGCATTTGTTAGCGTGAGAGCCTTTGCGTCAGCTAGTGCGCGTGGGTGCATAGGTGTCGTGCTGTTACAAAAATGCCTTGACTATAAAAGTTTACGCATGCGACAAGTGTCCACGTTTTATGGAATGTGGACACTTGGAGTGATTGGGTTCATGAAGAGTCAAGATATTTTTCTTCTGTTCAAAATGGTCAGTCTCCACGCGCAGGAAGAAGGCTTCCAAATGGGGGGGCCAGTTTCGACGCTCGCTATCGGCAGTGCACCGATCCCTAACGTAGGTTTCGCCCTGAATGTGTCTGGAGCAGGGCATGGTGCCTTCGCTGATTCAAAATCCGAGGCTGCTTCTGCCGGCCCTACAGAGCAGGACCAGCACCCGGATTGGGGGGTATTCGGTTCGAACACGGCCGAATGGGGTATGCAGTCGCTAGCAGATTGGGAGGGGTGGGATGAACCTGCGCTGGAAACGCCGATTACCAGTTGGGCCGAGTGCTATTCACTCAGAGCCCTTTCATCCTCACTAGGACTTAGCAAGAGTGAGGTATCAAATTCGATTGCTCGTTGCCGCGAAGCAGGACTTCTGACCAATGATTTTGAAACCTCTCTGCCGAAGGTCAATCGTCGAGCGTTGCTGGGTATTGCAGAGCATGCGCTCAAATATTTTTTCCCTGTGAGGCTGGGTGCAATTGTCCGTGGCATCCCGACGGGCTTTGCCGCGCCGGCGCTGTCCAGGCACCTTAAAAGCGCAGGTGATCTGATTCCCGTCTGGCCCGATCCGATCGGTAGTGAGAGAGGTCAAGCCATTGAGCCTCTGTACAAGACTGTGCCTGATGCCGTGAAGAAGGACCGGACGCTTTATCACTATCTGGCGCTTGTTGATGCGGTAAGGGTTGGAGGACCAAGGGAGAGCAAAGTAGCCATTAATTTGCTGAAGGCAGGTATGGGTTTATGAGTGCGAATGCTGACCACAACTACCAGATGATTGAGTTCGTCGCGCAGGGATTGGGGGATGAGTTTTTATCGGAAGTGGCCTTTGTTGGCGGGTGCACAACCGCAATGCTGGTCACAGATGAAGCTGTGCTCGACGATATTCGCTTCACCGATGACGTTGACTTGGTGATTGAACTTGCGGGTATTCCAGCCTGGGAGAAGTTAACGCAGCGCTTGGCCGCTAAGGGCTTCAAGATCACAGGAGAGGATGAGGTCAATTGCCGATTCCGGTTCAACGACATCATTGTCGATGTGATGCCGTCAGATGCAGCGGTGCTTGGCTATGCCAACCGCTGGTTCGTAGAGGGGCTCGCTCACGCGGTGACGTTCGTGTTACCAGGCGGGACAGCTATTAAGATTTTCAAGCCACCCTATTTCCTGGCCACCAAGCTTGAAGCCTTCAGCGGTCGTGGCGAAGGAGATCCGTATCACAAGGATGTGGAGGATATCGTCATTTTAATCGACGGTCGGCCGGAGCTATTGGAAGAGATTTTGAGCGCTGATGCTGAGCTAGTGCAGTTCATTGCCAGCGGTGTCGGGGACCTGGCCAAACTCAATGGCATTGACTATGCGATTCAAAGCTCAAGCTCCGTGAGAACCAACCCGGAACGCGGCAAGCTCATTTTTCAACGTATGAAAGAGTTGAGCCGACTAGGATGATCTACGCGACCAGATCCGTAAAAGGGCAGGCCAGGGAAGAAAATCGCGATTACGCTGATGCAGTGTTCGATGGGGTCAGAGGCCTATTCGTTATTGTGGACGGCACATCGAAGGCCGGTAGCGGTCAACTTGCCCAAGGGTTGGTTCAGAGACTGATGGACACCTATCAGTCGAGAGTCGAGCAGGGAAGCGGCGACGATACTCATGAGTTGGCTACACAGTTGATTCGGTCAGTGCTCACTGATCTACATGCCCCACTATTTTCTGAGCTCTGCGGATCAACCAGCTACTTGGTGGCAGTTGTCGCAAACGGCTTGCTGACGATTGCTTACGAGGGTGACTGCGGCTGCGGGATAGTTGATGCGGGGATGGGCATTGGGTGGATAACGACGCCTCATTGCCTGGCCAATTGGAAGCGCGACCGATCACACCGCGAGCTGGCGTGCGATCCAGCGCGTAACCGGATTACTCGAAGCTACAAAATAGGCAAAGCGCCTGATCCGGAGATCGTGATTCGAAATGCTCTGGCAGGTGAGCGGCTAGTTTTTGCTACGGACGGTTTCTGGGCCGATATGAGCGAGGCTTTCCAGGCTGAGGTTTTGAGGACTCCTGAAATTGCTATCACTGACATGGACGATGACGTTACCTGGATTGACGTTCGTTTATAGATGTCTGGCGATTTGTGTTCAGAATTGAAATTACGCGTGTATTCATCGCAGGCAAGCCAGCTCTCACAAGGGCGTGGCTTGCCTGTTAGTGCTTAACGTCAGGCAGGCGCTTTCCAGCCCATCATGCGTTGCTGGGCGACCTGTAGCAGATCGCAGCCATCCTGGGTCAGCAAGAAGAGCGCGTGGGTGATGTGGGGGATGTCTTCTACGTCGCCGTGTTTGAAGCAAACGCAGTGCAAGGTTTTGAGGAGATCGCTGGACGCTCGGATGCGCTGGAGGGCGGCTTCGAGGATGTCCTGGGGGTTGGCCTCTGTGTCGATGATCAGGGGCGGGGAATCGGTGAGGTTGGTTTGGAGTGGGCGGTAACGATCGGTGAGCGGTTTCCATGAATTCATTGTGTTTATCCTCAAATGCATCAAATGAAGCCACCACCATCGTGACCAAGCGATGGGAGGTGGACTGTGTTCAGGTTGGTCAACCGGTGAGGATCACACGCATACCCGGCACGCCCGAAGGCGTCCCAAACACAGCCACCATAAAGCGTGCAGACACTTGAGGTGCCGGCAGCATACAGCGAACGCGTAAGTATGATCCATTCGGGTGACCAAGCCCGAGCCGCTGATTTGGCAGCGACAGTCACGACTATAGGTGTGAGTTGCGGGCAGCGATAGGCGACAAGGTGTCTTCGGTTGTAGGAACGGGATGAAGCTTTGATAGGCCGTTGCTGACGGACTTATCCCTTCCGCATTTTCTCTCGTTTAATTGCCATTACGCGTTTGATTTCTTGATTGGGAATGCAGGGACGAGGGTCGTCGAGGCTGGCTTGTACTTGTGCTCTGAACCATGTGCCGCAGGCCGCTTTATCGAGTTGTCGTTGAGCATCGGATGTTTCGTTTTTCATCAGGCATACCGCGTTATCGTTCATCGCGGGCAAGCCCGGCTCCCACAGGGATCTTCATGTGGTTCTGGATTTGCTCTGGCATCAATTGGTGGTGATTCTCGGCAGTCGCTGCCGGGCAACTTCAAGCAATTCGTGACCATCCTGGGTCAGCAGGTACAGCGCACTGACGATGTTTGGAATGTCTTTCACGTCAGCCTGTTTGAAGCACAGGCAATAGAGCGTTTCGAGCAAATCGCTGGCGGCGCGGATGCGTTGCTGGGCGGCGTCGAGAATCTCGTGAGGATTGGCTTGGGTGTCGATGACCAGCACGGGGGTTTCGCTGTAGCTGGTTTTGAGCGGGCGATAGCGGTTGGTTAACGGTTGGAACGTGTTCATCGAGGTCAGTCCTGTGGGAAATCGGGCAGGCTCGCCGGCGGGCCGACACAGTGTTTTCAGCCGAGTCGGAAACTATAGAGGGCGGCAGCGAGGCGTCGCAATAAGACGTAAATGGACGGGTTTTGTAGGGGGTTTACCGGCGCTATCGACCTTTTCCTACGCACGTTCCGACTATTTTTTAAGCTTTTCCCCCGAGAGGTCGATATTCCTACGGGATTGTCAGGCGTGGCGCACTGAACCTCCGTAGGGTGCGCGCCAGATTTTGTAGGACGTTTCGAAACGTCTGAGTCGACTCTTAAAGGGAATTAGGTATGCAATGGCTACGTATGGCCTCGATTTTGTTGTTATGGGCCGGTGTTTGGCGAATGGCGGGCGCTACCGATGCGGGTCATTCGCTGGCTCTCGAACACACCGGTTGGCCCGATGCCCTGACCACCCAGGCAGATGTCGACACGGCATCCCGCGCCGAGGTGTTGATGGTGGGCAAGGCGCTGCTGGCCAGCGAAGCGCTGGATGAACAGGGTCTGAAACAGCGACTGGGTGTGCAGGCTGTGAAGCTCAAATCGGTCAGACAAGTGCGTGAGGGGTTGTGGGATCGGTTGCTGGTCACCTACCGCAATGCCAGTCAGGATTGCGACGGCGAACTCTTCTGCCCACGTGTGCGCAACGTCGCTGATTTACGTCAGTTGGCGGCGGCGTTCACGGGCGAAATCAGCCCGGCTTATGCAGTTTGGGCGAGCAAGAGCCGAGTGTTTCATGAGCAGGCGCTGGATGAGCAGTTGCGGGTGGCGGTGTTGGTGCCCTGATTTTTTATTAATGTTTTATTGATGTTTTTTGGGTGATATTGCTGGCCTCTTCGCGAGCAAGCCCGCTCCCACAGTTGACCGCGTTCTTACGTAGGAACTCGGTCTAATGTGGGAGCGGGCTTGCTCGCGCAAACGATCTGCCAGCCGCCCCATTCCCTGCGCCGTGCAGTCTCCCCGACCTATCCGCTGTATCATCCAGTATCGTTTTTACCCCGACCTTTTCTCGACTCGTTGCGTTCGCCGGCTAGGCTTTGGGCTTCGCAGCGGTCAACGGAGTGACAGCTTATGCACAACACCCTGGAACAGGTTTTCGGTTACCCACAGTTTCGACCCGGCCAGGAGGCGGCGGTCAGTGCTGTGTTGGCCGGGCGCTCGGCGGCGGCGATTTTCCCGACCGGTTCGGGCAAGTCCCTTTGCTATCAACTGCCGGCCTTGTTGCTGCCGCACCTGACGTTGGTGGTCTCGCCTTTGCTGGCGTTGATGCAGGATCAGTTAGCGTTCTTGCAGCGCCACGGCATTGCGGCGGGCAGTATCGATTCGGCCCAGAGCCGCGATGACGCCAGCGATGTGATGGCCCGGGCAAAGTCCGGCGAGCTGAAGATTTTGATGATTTCCGTGGAGCGCCTGAAGAACGAGCGCTTCCGCCATTTTTTGCAGCAGGTGCCGATCTCGCTGCTGGTGGTGGACGAGGCCCACTGCATCTCTGAATGGGGCCATAACTTTCGCCCCGATTACCTCAAGCTGCCGGACTATCAGCGCCAGTTCAATATCCCTCAGGCGCTGCTGCTGACCGCCACCGCGACACCCAAGGTGATCGCCGACATGCAGGCTAAATTCGCCATCGCCCCTGAGGATGTGGTGACGACCGGTTTCTACCGGCCCAACCTCAATCTGTTGGTGGAACCGGTACGCGGCCAGGACAAGCGACGACGCCTTGTCGAGTGGATGAGCCAGCGTCCCGGCCAGCCGAGTATTGTCTACGTCACCCTGCAGAAAACCGCCGAGCACATCGCCGAACATCTGGGGCGCAATGGCATTCAGGCCGAGGCCTATCACGCCGGTTTGCCGCACGAACAGCGCGAAGCAATCCAGCGGCGGTTCATGGGTGGGCAATCCAATTGCATCGTCGCCACCATTGCCTTTGGCATGGGCATCGATAAAAGCGATATCCGCAACGTGGTGCATTTCGACCTGCCTAAATCCATCGAAAACTACAGCCAGGAAATCGGTCGCGCCGGGCGTGACGGGCAGCCATCCGATTGCCTGGTGCTAGCCAACCGCGACAGCCTCAACGTGCTGGAAAACTTCGTCTATGGCGACACGCCGGAACGGGACGGCATTCGTTGCGTGCTCGACGAGTTGCAAGCCACTGCGCCCGAGGGGCAATGGGAGTTTCTGCTGGGACCTTTGGCCGATCAGAGCAACATTCGCCAGTTACCGCTCAAGACTTTGCTGGTGCAGCTGGAACTGCGCGCAATGATCGCCCCGCGTTATGCCTATTACGCCGAATACCGCTTCAAGTATTTGCAGGAACCCGAAGCATTGCTTGCCCGATTTGAAGGTGAACGAAAGGACTTCGTCTCGGCAATCATCCAGACCTCCAGCCGCGCACGGACCTGGGCCACGGTGAATTTCGATGCGCTGTATGAGCAGTATTCCGCCGAGCGCAGTCGGGTGGTCAAGGCGCTGGATTATTTTCAGGAAAAGGGCTGGGTCGAGGTCGAAAGCAAGCAGATGACCGAGGTCTACAGCCTGCTGCAAGCGGACTTTGATTCCCAAACCCTGAGCGCTGAATTGCACGCCTACTTCACCCAACACGAGCGCACCGAGATCGCGCGAATTCACGCCATGCTGGATCTGTTCGCTACCGACCACTGCCTGGGTTACCGCCTGGCCGAGTACTTCGGCGACGATCACGCACCCCGGCAGTGTGGGCATTGTTCCGTGTGTCACGGTCACGTGGCGCGATTGCCAGCGCCACCGGAATTGCCAGCGCTTGTGGATAAAAATTTCGAGGCGCTGTGTGGTGATTTTATCCACAGGCACGAGCAGCACACGGGCAACCTCCCTTCGGCTGAGCGCGTAACAAGATTTCTATGTGGGATCAGCGTGCCGCTGTTTACCAAGCTCAAGGCGCGCTCGATTCCGGGGTTTGCGGCGTTGGAGGATTATCCGTATGGCGACGTGCGCGACTGGGCTCAAGCGCACCTGCCAAGTTGAAACACCGTCAATGTGTGCGGGCTTGCTCGCGAAGGGGCCATCAGAATCAACATTGATGTTGCCTGACACACCGCTTTCGCGAGCAAACCCGCCCCACAGGGATATCGGTGTTTTTGAAAGCTTATCCATCCCCTGAATGTCGCTCATCACAGGAATAAACTTCAAAAAAGCCCGGCGCCTGACTATGGTGAGGACTGTCTTTGGATCGCTAACAAGAGAACAATCATGAGCCAGACACCGTTCGATATTCAGCGCGCCGCCGTGATCGGCGCCGGCACCATGGGCCGTGGCATTGTCATGTGCCTGGCCAACGCCGGGGTGCCGGTGCAATGGGTCGATAACAATCCGCAGATGCTTGAGCAGGCACTGACCAGCGTGGCTGAGACTTACGCCCACAACGTGCGTCAGGGGCGGATCGATCAGGCCGAGGCGGATGCGCGCATTGCACGGGTAACGGCGGCTGCTGATTACGCAGCGATCCGCGATGTCGATCTGGTCATCGAAGCGGTCTACGAAAACCTCGAGTTGAAACAGAAAATCTTCCGCGAACTCGACGGCGTGATGAAACCTGAAGCGATTCTGGCCAGCAATACCTCGGCACTGGACATCGACGCGATGGCTGCTGTCACTCGCCGTCCGCAACAGGTCCTGGGCCTGCATTTCTTCAGCCCGGCGCACATCATGAAATTGCTGGAGATCGTGCGCGGTGCCCAGACGGAGCCGGCGGTACTCGATGCGGCCTTGGCCCTGGGCCAACGCATGGGCAAGGTCAGCGTGGTGTCGGGCAACTGTCATGGCTTCATTGGCAACCGCATGCTGCATCCGTACGTGCTCGAAGCGCGCAAGATGCTGCTGGAGGGCGCCTTGCCTTATCAGGTGGATGCGGCGCTGCAAGATTTTGGTTTCGCCATGGGGCCGTTCCGCATGTACGACGTGGTTGGCATCGACCTGGAGTGGCGCGCTCGGGAGTTGGCTGGCAAAGGCCAGGATGCGCCGGAGGTTCAAGTGGACAACCGCTTGTGCGAGCTGGGGCGTTTCGGTCAGAAGAGTGGCGATGGGTATTACCACTACGAACCGGGCAGTCGTCAGGCTGAGCACGATCTGGAAGTCGATGCGCTGGTACTGGAAGTCAGCGAAGGGTTGGGGTTCCAGCGTCGCGAGATCGGCCCTGAAGAGGTTCTAGAGCGTTGTTTGCTGGCGCTGGTCAACGAAGGGGCGAAGATTCTTCAGGAAGGCATCGCGGCATCGGCGCATGACATCGACCTGGTCTATCTCAACGGTTATGGCTTCCCGGCGGACAAGGGCGGGCCGATGGCCTGGGCGGATCAGCAAGGGTTGGAAGCTATTCATCTGCGGTTGTTGCAGCTTGAGACCAAGCAGGGCGATCACTGGGCGCCGGCGCGGTTGATTGGTGAACTGGCGGCAGAGGGGCGAGGGTTCGCTGACATGTGATTTTATGTGGCGTTTGTGAAGGCCCCTTCGCGAGCAAGCCCGCTCCCACACTGGATCTCAGACGTACACAAAACCTGTGTCCAATAAAGATTGAATGTGGGAGCGGGCTTGCTCGCGAAGAACGATAACGCGGTTTACACCTTAGACTCGCTGTTCAACCCCAGGAACTGACGCTGATGTCCAACCCGATGCCCCAACGCACCGACTACCCGCACTTCCAGCCCATCACCACTCGCTGGCACGACAATGACGCCTACGGTCACGTCAACAATGTCACCTACTACAGTTTTTTCGATACGGCGGTAAACACCTACCTGATCGAAGTCGGTGGCCTGGATATCCATAACGGCGAGGTGGTGGGGTTTGTGGTGAGTTCGGCCTGCGACTACTTTGCCTCTATCGCTTTCCCGGACCGGATCGAGATCGGCCTGCGGGTCGGCAAGTTGGGCAACAGCTCGGTGCAATACGAATTGGCGGTGTTCAAGGCAGGAGAAGACGAAGCCTGTGCGGCGGGGCGCTTCGTGCATGTGTTTGTGGATCGGACCACCAATCAACCGGTGGCAATTCCTGCCGGATTGCGCGGGGCCTTGGAGCGGCTAGCGGTTTGAGGAGCAAAAAAAATCGCAGCCCGAGGGCTGCGATTTTTTGATCTACCGGTAAACGAGGCGATTCAAGCCTCAGTCGCGATAGTGATGTTTATGCTTGCGATGGCCATAGGCATGACCACGACCTGGATGGCCGCGACGGTAGTAACCACGATCGTCATCATCATAACCACGACGATAGGAACGACGATCATCGTCGTCATCGCTCTTGTTGCCCATGTAGTTACCCAGCGCGCCACCGGCGCCGCCACCTGCTGCGGAGCCGATCAGGCTGCCGGTGGTGCCGCCCACGCTGCGGCCGACCACGTTACCGCCTGCTGCGCCCAACGCACCGCCAATGGCTGCTTCGCCACGGCTGCGTTTGTCTGCGCCGACTGCGCTACCACCCGCGCCGCCCAGGGCCGCGCCAATGGTTGAACCTGTATTGCCGCCTAGCGATTGACCGACGACCGAGCCAAGAACCCCGCCCAATGCGCCGCCCACACCTGCTTCGGTGGTGCCGCCTGCAGAAGCGAAGCCACTGACCAGGCCAAGGGACAACAAGAGAATCGAGGAGAACTTCATAGAGGAACCTCAAGGGGATGACGGCGCGATCCTGAGGCTGTGTCATGGTTGTGACAATAGAAATCCGACGAGTAACACGACTTGAGCACAATTCTATAAGTTACTGTTTTTTGGGCGGAACTTAAGTGTTTTTCGCCGGTCTTTAACTACTTCGCAAAGGCCGTTCTTATACAGAAACGGCCTTTTTTGTGGGCGATTGGAAAGTGCGGATCGAAAAAATTCGTTGAATGTTCTACCGCCATCGCTAGCAGGCTCGCCCCCACAGTGGAGTTTCGGTCGAACACAAATGCTGTGTCCACTTGAAGACCGCGATGGGGCCAGATCAGACACCGCAGAACCTACCGCTGCATCCCCCACCGCTTCACCGTCACCCGCTCCAACGTATCAAACACCAGGTTTTCCACCAGCAACCCAATCAGAATCACCACCGCTAACCCGGCAAACACCTTGTCGGTATACAGCTCATTACGATTCTGGAAGATGTACCACCCCAAACCACCCTTGCCACTGGTAGCGCCAAACACCAATTCAGCAGCAATCAGCGTACGCCAGGCGAAGGCCCAGCCGATTTTCAGCCCGGCAAGAATCGACGGCAACGCGGCCGGGATCAGGATGAACAACACGAAACGGATGCCCTTGAGGCCGTAATTGCGCCCGGCCATGCGCAAGGTTTCCGAGACACCGAGAAACCCGGCATAGGTGTTCAAGGCCAACGCCCAGAGCACCGAATGCACCAGTACAAAAATCAGGCTGTTCTGCCCCAGGCCAAACCACAGCAGCGCCAGCGGCAACAGGGCAATCGCGGGCAACGGGTTGAACATCGAGGTCAGCGTGCTCAGCAAATCGCGACCGAACCGGGTCGACACCGCCAGCGTCGTCAGGACAAACGCCAGAACGATGCCGATCAGGTAACCCTTGAGCAAAACAACCAGCGAAATCCACACCTTGCTCAGCAGTTCGCCGCTGAGCAGGCCATCCCGCAGCGCGCTGGCGGTTTGCAAAAAACTCGGCAGCAGCAGGTCGTTGTTCTGATAACGGGCAACGGCTTCCCAAAGCACCGCGAGCAAAATCAGGATCAGGCTTTTGCGTAGCCAGCCTTGCTGCCAGAGGCGCTGGCCGAGCGGTAATTCACGCTCCAGCGGTACGCTGGTCAGCGGCTGCAAAACCGTTTCGTACTCTTTACGCGCAGATGATGAATGGCTCATCGGGCAATCCTCCAATGGCTCAATAAGCGATGCGAATGTCGGAGAAATCCAGCTCACGCTCGGTTTCCGGGGACTGACCTTCATCGAACAACAGCCGATGAATCCGCCGCGCCGATTCCTGGAACGCCACGCCACCCAAGCTGTGCAAGTCGTATTGATGGCTGTGGACTTCCGCCCGCACCCGCCCCGGATGAGGCGACAGCAGCAAAATCCGGTTGCCCACCACCAACGCCTCTTCGATGGAGTGAGTGACAAACAGCAGCGTGAAACGCACCTCCTCCCAGAGCAGCAACAACTCTTCCTGCATCTTGCGCCGGGTCAGCGCGTCGAGGGCGGCGAAGGGTTCGTCCATCAACAGGATCTTCGGCTGCATCGCCAAGGCGCGAGCAATGGCCACGCGAGCTTTCATGCCGCCAGACAAGGTATGCGGGTAGGCATCGGCAAACGCCGCCAGACCGACTTTGTCCAGATAATGCAGCGCCCGCTCTTCAGCCTCTTTGCGCTTGAGGGTTTTGGAAGCGAGCAGCGCAAACATCACGTTCTGTTTGACGGTTTTCCACGGTGGCAGTTGATCGAACTCCTGGAACACCACGATCCGGTCTGGCCCTGGCGCATCGACCCGCTGGCCTTGCAGGCGAATCTCACCCTCACAGGGCGGGATGAACCCGGCAACGGCTTTGAGCAACGTCGACTTGCCGCAGCCCGAAGGACCGAGCAGCACAAAGCGGTCCGCCGGATCGATCTCGAAACTGACCTGATGGGTCGCTCGAACCACCCGCGCTGGCGTGCGGTATTCCAGGCTGACCTGGTCGACCGACAGCAGCGCTTGAGCTGCCGCGATCGGCTTGCTGGCCGTGTGGCCTTGCAAAGGGGCGTTCATTTCGGTCAGCTCCCTTGCAGCGGTGTGGTGTCTTGGAAGAAGTAATCCTTCCACGAATCCGGTTTGTTTTTGATCGCACCGACGCGGTAGAGGAACTCGGCCAGCGGGTAGGTGTTTTTCGGCGTGATGCTGAATTCGAACTGCGGGTTGTCGATGATTTTCAGCAACGCTGCGCGGTCGATTTTGGCCTTGGTGACACGGATGTAAGTGTCGGCCGCCGCGCCTTTATCGTTCTGCGCAAACTCGGCCGCTTCAGTCAGCGCGGCGATGAAGGCTTTGTAGGTTTTCGGGTTCTCGTCGCGGAATTTCTCGGTGGCGAACAGCACCGTCGGCGAGTTCGGACCAAGCAAGTCATAGGTGTTCAGCACCACATGCACGTTGGGGTTTTGCAGCGCCTGATCCTGGAACGGCGGGTTGGAGAAGTGCCCACTCAACTCGGTACCACCGGCGATCAGTGCCGCGGTGGCATCCGGGTGCGGAACGGCGATGGTGTACTTGTCGAGGCGATTGAATTCCTTGTCGCCCCATTGCTTGGCCGCCGCGTATTGCAGGAAGCGCGACTGCACCGACACCCCAACCGCCGGCACCGCGATGCGGTCCTTCTCGGTGAAATCGGCGATGGTTTTGACCTTGGGATTATTGCTCACCAGGTAGTAAGGGAAGTTGCCTAGGGAGGCCACGGCTTTGACGTTTTGCTTGCCGTGAGTGCGGTCCCAAATGGTCAGCAGCGGGCCGACGCCGGCTCCGGCAATGTCGATGGAACCGGAAAGCAACGCATCATTGACCGCTGAGCCGCCAGAGAGCTGGGTCCAGTCGACCTTGATGTCGATGCCTTCCTGCTTGCCGTACTTCTCGATCAGGTTCTGATCGCGCACAACGTTGAGCAGCAGATAAACGACGCCGAACTGTTCGGCGATACGGATTTCACCTTCGGCGTGAGCCACGGTCGGCGCCACCAGGCTGCCGGCGAGCAGGCTGAAACCCAGGCCAATGGCCGCAGCCAAGGGTGCAAATGGAAGACGTTTGGACATGGGAATTCTCCGAAATCAGAAAGGCGCATCGCCCTGGATGGTGGTGCGATACAACTTGCGGCGCAGATGGCTGGGGCATCCGGCGGCGAGGTGAATCAGCGAGCGGTTGTCCCAGAACACCAGGTCGTGGGCCTGCCATTGATGGCGGTAAATGTTTTGCGCCAGCACGCTGTGGGCGTAGAGCTCGTCGAGCAATTGTTTGCTCTCGTCTTCCGGCAAACCGACGATGCGGGTGGTGAAGCCCTCGCTGACGAACAACGCCTTGCGTCCGTTTTCCGGGTGGGTGCGGACGATGGGGTGAACCACTTCGGCGACCTGAGCGAGTTGCTCCGGCGTCAGGGTCGGGCGCCAATTGCCTTCGAATTTGCTCTCGCTGTAACGCGCGGTATAGGAATGCGCGGCCGAGCGTCCTTTGACGGCTTTGCGCAGTGCTTCGGGCAGGCTGTCCCAGGCTTTGTGCATGTCGGCGAACAGCGTGTCGCCACCTTCGGACGGCAGCTCCTGGGCATGCAGCATCGAGCCCAGGCTCGGCAGTTCTTTATAGGACAGGTCCGAATGCCAGAACTTGCCGGCATCACCAAGACCGATGGATTGGCCGTTTTCGATGATGTTGGAAACGATGAGAATTTCCGGATGCCCGGCCAGCAGGAACTGCTTGAGCACGTGAATCTGCAACACACCGAAACGGCGGCTGAAGGCGATCTGCTGTTCGGGAGTAATGCGCTGGTCGCGGAACACCACCACGTGATGATCCAGGTGCGCACGATGGACGCGGGCAAAATCCCGGTTGTTGATCGGGCGGGACAGGTCCAGGCCGATGATTTCGGCACCGACGGCGCCGCTGAACGGGCGGATTTCGAAGGATTGCGACGCGATAGCGGCGACGCTGGTTGAGGCAGGCTTTGGAGAAAAAGAGACAGCTGACATAAAAATCACTCCCACGCACGGCGCGCTCAAGGGCGCGCATCGATCAGAAACTCACGGAGGTCCCGTGTTGGTTCGTGTCGTGCGGCGCGCCGATTGGTCGGCAGGTACGCAGGGGAATGACTTTATAGGTATAAGAATTGAAATTTAAATACCGTTAACGAATAACGATATGGCTTTTGAGATGTGGTGTCTTTGAGGCCTCTTCGCGGGCAAGCCTCGCTCCTACAGGGAATTTGTGAACGCACCATTCCCTGTAGGAGCGAGGCTTGCCCGCGAAGAGGCCATCAGCCCCAACCGAAAACTACCGCTCGTGCAACGCCTCGGCGCGCGCCCGAATAATCGGCTTGAGCAAATAACTGAGCACGGTCTTCTTACCGGTAATGATATCCACCGACGCCACCATCCCCGGGATGATCAACAACGGCTTCTCATCCGTCCCAAGGTGGCTGCGCTCTGTGCGCAGTTTGATGATGTAGTACGTGGTCTTCTTGTCTTCGTCGGTGATGGTGTCGGCACCGATCTGCTCCAGCTTGGCTTTCAGGCCGCCGTAGATGGTGTAGTCGTAGGCCGTGAACTTCACAGTGGCGTCCTGCCCCGGATGCAGGAACGCGATGTCTTGCGGACGAATTTTGGCTTCTACCAGCAAGGTGTCATCCAGTGGCACGATCTCCACCAGATCGCTGCCCGGCTGGATCACGCCGCCGATGGTGTTCACCAGCAACTTGTTGACGATGCCGCGCACCGGCGATGTCACCAGCGTCCGGCTAACCCGGTCTTCCAGAGCCTTGCCAGTGGCTTGGGCCTTGTTCAGATCGGTGCGTGCTTCGTTGAGTTGGGTCAGGGCTTCACTGCGGAATTTGCCGCGAGTCTCGTCGATCTTGCGCTGCACTTCCTTGATCG
This sequence comes from Pseudomonas sp. PDM24, assembly GCF_019218905.1. Lineage (NCBI taxonomy): Bacteria > Pseudomonadati > Pseudomonadota > Gammaproteobacteria > Pseudomonadales > Pseudomonadaceae > Pseudomonas > Pseudomonas sp. PDM24. Next base: position 37,353 of record NZ_JAHUWR010000012.1, read on the forward strand.
CCGATTCGGCCCGAGGAATCGCCAGCGTAGTGGCGTCCAGCTGGCCGCGGGTTTCGACCTCGGCACGCTTGAGTCGCAAAACCTCCACCGGCGATACTGCGCCCTGAGCCACCAACGGCTCGGACATGTTGATTTCCTGACGTTGCAGCGACAACGCGTTGCGGTACTGAGACTGTTTGGAGGTGAACTCACGCAGCTCTTGCTGACGCTGGATCAACTGCTCTTTCAAGCCACCGATTTCATCGTACAGTTGCTGACGACGGCTGATGTACAGCGACTCTTCACTGGCAGCCTGAGTAGGAACAGCCTTGAGCACGTCGGCGGGGAAGTTCAGCGGACGGTCATCGACCTCGGCGCTCAAGCGCTCCACACGCAGCAGCATCGACAGCCGATCGGCTTCGGTTTCACCGACATTGGAGGCAAACCGTGTGTCGTCAAGACGAATCAGCGGCGCGCCGGCCTCGACGATCTGCCCTTCAGTCACGAACAACTCGGAGACGATGCCGCCCTCAAGGTTCTGGATTTTCTGGATCTTCGACGACGGAATCGCCTTGCCGTCGCCCTTGGTGACTTCATCGATTACCGCGAAGTTGGCCCAGAGCATCAGGAACACGAAGAAGCCGATGATCGCCCAGATCGTCAACCGCACCACGCGCGGGGCGTCTTCGATCAGCGCTTTGTTGACCTCGGGAAGGGGCTGGCCTTGCAGCGATGCGGAGCCTTTGAAGTAACGGCGGATGGAATCCTTGACCCCGGACTTAAGCAACACTGATCTGCCCCTTCTTCAACGCTTCCATCACGGCGGCTTTCGGGCCATCGGCGAGTATCTGCCCACGGTCGATCACCAACAGGCGATCCACCAGCGACAACAGCGAAGCCCGGTGCGTTACCAGCACCACGGTCTTGTTCTCAACCACCGCAGCGAGGCGTTGCTTGAGGCGTTCTTCGCCGGTGTTGTCCATGGCGCTGGTCGGTTCGTCCAGCAACAGGATCGGCGGGTTGAGCAGCAGCGCTCGGGCCAGGGCGACGTTCTGACGCTGACCACCGGACAGGTTCTGCCCACGCTCACCGACTTGCAGCTCATAACCTTGCGGATGCAGACGGGCGAATTCGTGGACGCCAGCCAGTTCCGCGGCTTGCAGCACCAATTCGTCTTCGACATAGCGCGCGCCCGATACCAAATTGTCGCGCAGGGTACCGGCGAGCAATTGGATGTCCTGGGGCACGTAGCCGATGTTGTGGCGCAATTCGCTGACGTCGATCTGACGGATATCCACACCATCCACCAGCAATGCGCCGTCGTCCGGTTGATAGAGGCCCACCAGCAATTTGGCCAGGGAGCTTTTGCCCGAGCCGCTGCGACCGATGATGCCGATCTTCTCGCCGGGCTTGATGATCAGGTTGATGTTCTTCAGCGCGGGGTTCTGCTGATCCGGGTAAGTGAAGCTCAGCTGACGGCATTCAATGGCGCCTTGCAGCACCTTGCGGCTCAGTGGGCGCTCGTCGAAATTGCGCTCCTGGGGCAGCTCCATCATCTGATCGACCGAGGTCATGGTCACGCGGGCCTGCTGGTAGCGGGTCAGCAGGCCGGACAGTGAGGCCAATGGGCTGAGGGCACGACCGCTGAGCATGTAGCACGCGATCAAGCCGCCCATGCTCAGGTGGCCGTCGATGATCTGGTATACGCCGAAGACGATCATGATCACCCCGGCCAGTTGCTGGATCAGCAAGGTGATGTTCATCGCCAGACCGGACAGCATTTTCACCCGCAGCTCGAGGCGGCTGAGGGTGCCGATGGTCTGCTCCCACTGATACTGGCGTTCGCTTTCGGCGTTGTTGACCTTCACCGCATCGAGGCCGGCGAGGGTTTCGATCAGGCTCGACTGACGCTCGGCGCCCAGGGCCATGGTTCGTTCCATGGTCGCCACCAGCGGCTTCTGCAAGGCATAGCCGATCAGCAAGGCAATCGGGAACGCCAGCACCGGAATCCACACCAGATGCCCACCGAGGATCGCGATGACCATGAAGATCAGCAGCGTAAACGGCAGGTCGATCAGGCTGGTGAGGGTCAGCGACGCGAGGAAGTCCCGCAGGCTCTGAAACTCATGGATGTTCTGCGCGAAGCTGCCAACACGGGCCGGGCGGTATTTCATGGCCATGCCGACGATGCGCTCGAACAGCGTCGCGGAGATGATCAGGTCGGTTTTCTTGCCGGCCAGGTCCAGGCACAGGCTGCGCAGGCTCTTGAGGATCAGGTCGAACAGATAAGCGCCCGTGATGCCGATGGCCAGGACCCACAGGGTCGACTCGGCCTGGTTTGGCACCACGCGATCGTAGACATTCATCACGAACAGCGGCGCGGCCATGGCAATGATGTTGATCAGAAAACTGGCGGCGATGGCGTCGGCGTACAGCCAGCGCGAACGCTTGAGGGTGTCGCGAAACCACGAACGCGCGCGCGGGATCAGCGTGCCGTGGTTAACGTCGAATTTATGTTGGGGTTGGGCGAAGAAGACTTTGCCGCTGTAATCGTCGGCCAGCAGTTCACGGCTGACACAGACCTCACCACCATCGCTTTCGCTCAGCAGCAGGCGGGCCTGGTCTTCACCGTGCCAGCCGAGCAGCACCGCGCTGCGACCGTCCTTGAGCAGCAACAGCGCCGGCATGGCAATCGCCGGAATCTGCTCCAGCTTGCGTTGCAACACCCGCCCTTGCAGCCCGGCGCGAGCGGCCGCGCGGGGCAGCAGTTCGACGCTCAGGCGTTGTTTGGGTAACGGCAGGCCGGTGGTCAGCATCGCGGCGCTGGCCGGTTTCTGGTGCAAAGTGCAAAGGGCTAGCAGGCCGTCCAGTAACGGATCGTCATGCAGCGCGCGCGGATCATGAATGAGTTGAACTCGACTGACTTCTGATTCCACGCTCGACACTCTTGGCTAACGATTAAAATGAGGCAGGACTCAATTCATCCCGGGCAACTGAACCTTGGGCTTCACGTCGTTTTGCACAACGGATGCCAACGGTGCGACTACGCCCTGACTTTTGAGCAATTCGCCCATGGTCGCCTTGATTCGGTACTGAGTAAATAACTGAATGTTCTTGATCTCGGCCAGCCGACGGGAAGCGCTGAACAGCTCGTTTTCACTGTCGAGCAGGTCGAGCAAAGTGCGTTCGCCGAGGCTGAACTGCTTCTGGTACGCGCTACGCACGCTGGTGCTGCGATCGACATATTGCTGGGCGATCGGCACTTGGGCGTTAGCGTTGTTCAAGGCATTCCAGGCCAGACCCAGTTCTTCGTTCAACACACGCAGGGCATTGTTGCGAATATCCAGCGCCTGGTTCGACAGGTAGGACTTGGATTCCAGATCAGCCTTGTTGCTGCCACCGGCGAACAAATTGAAGCGCATTCGCAGCATGGCCTGCCATTCGTTGCTGTGACCGTTCTGACCGTCAATATCGTTGTCGGCGCTGCGACCCAATTCGGCATCGAAGCGCGGATAGAAGCTCGACTTGGCGGCTTCGTACTGTTTCTCGGCGGCAGCGATATCGGATTCGGCGGAGCGCAGGATCGGGCTATTTTCCAGCATCTGCGCCCGGGCTTCATTCAGGTTGGCCGGCAACAGCGCCATGAAATCGGCGGGCCGCTCCAGTTGATCGGGCATCTGGCCGACGGCGCTGAGGAAGTTGGTTTCGGCATCGGCCAGGTTGGTCTGTTCAGTGATCAGGTTGTTGCGGGCCTGGGCCATGCGCGCGTCAGCCTGATCAAGGTCGGCGCCGCTGCCCACGCCGCGCTGGGTGCGCAACTTGATCTGGTCGAGAATCCGTTCGTGGTTCTTCAGATTGTCTTCAGCCAGGCGCACGAATTCGCGGCGAGTCAATACATCGAGATAGACCTGAGCGACGGTCAGCCCGGTACGTTCCGACGTGCCCAGCAAGGAATAAGCGCGGGAATTAACGGTGGCTTGTTGACGCCCCACTTCGCTGGACGTCGCAAAACCGTCAAATACCATCTGTGACAGACGTAAACTTGACTCGCTACGGTTCAACGTTTCCCAGTGGTTATTGTTGCCAGCGGCGCGAGTGGTGACGCTGTCAGTGCCTTCGCGACCGTAACCACCGAGCAGATCGACCCGTGGCAGGTATCCACCTTTGGCGGCCTTTAACTGATAATCCGCGGCCAATCGGCTGTTAACCCCTGCCTGAATTTCCGGATGAACATCCAGCGCCTGTTGCATGGCCTGCGGGAGGCTTTGCGCCTGAACAAAGCTGGCGGCAAGGGCGAAGGGTAGAACCTTGAACAGGTGCAAACGCATAGTTGGAATTTCCCGGGACTTCTTGTCTTGAATCACTGCAGAACGTGGCGCTGCATCGGATGATGGCAACCGGAATGACCGTATGTCGGAAAGTTCAAAATCGGAACTGGATCACACGCTGCAGGACAGGTCGCCGCTTAAATATCAATGTGACATTACTAGGACGATTGTTTAGGATGGCTCCCCTAAGGTCAATAGTTTGGCATAAAGTTAATTTCGAAAAAATATAGCCAAATTATTGACTATTGCCGCGTCAAAGTTATGCATCAAACATCTTAGAAAGTACGTCCAGCCCCGATCGGCGAACATGCCGAGCGGTTCATGGAGGTCAACTGAACGTGACACCCGGAGAGTCTTCAATGAGCAGTGTTGTTGCCATCGTCAAAAGCATTGTTGGTCAGGTTTTCGCGGTGTCGCCAGAAGGCGTCCGCCGCGTACTCGTTGAAGGCGACCGGTTGTTGGTCGGCGATCAGGTAGACACCGGTGCCGCTGGCGCCATTACCCTCGAACTGGCTGATGGCCGCACCCTGGACCTGGGCCGCGACACTCAGTGGAGCGGCAGCGATCCGGATTCCAGCACCGACCTTGCGCAAGCCACTGCACAAGCCGCGCCATCGGTTGACGAATTGCAACAAGCCATCGCCGCCGGCGTCGACCCGACCACTGCTCTTGAAGCCACCGCGGCCGGCCCTGCGGCTGCGAGCGCAGGCGGCGCTGCCGGTGGCGGCCACAGCTTCGTGGCCCTGGAGGCAACCGCTGCCCGGGTCGACCCGACTATCGGCTTCCCGACTGAGGGTCTCGCCACTGCCGCGTTGGCAACACAAGACACCACCGGCGGCCAGACTGCCGACACCAGCGCCAATGCCCTGCGCGAATCGACCCTGAGCCTGAGCGCCACGCCGACCATCACCGAGGCCGGTGGCGTGCTGGTTTACACCGCGACCCTGACCGAAGCGCCGCTGACCGACCTGACCATCACCCTGTCCAATGGCTCGGTGATCGTGATTGCAGCCGGCCAAACCACCGGCACCGTCAACGTTCCGTTGGCACCGAACGACACGGTTTATAACGACTCGACCCAGATCAACGTGACCGTCACCGGCACCACGGGCGGCAGCGGTATCGTGGTCACCCCGCCGACCGTTCCGGCCGTGACTCAGGTCACCGACACCGTCGACACCAGCACCGTCACACTGTCAGCGGGCTCGACCGTCACTGAAGGTGGCCAGATCACCTACACCGCGACATTGACCAACCCGGCGCAAACGCCGGTCACCGTCACCCTGTCCAACGGTTCGACCATCACCATCGCCGCTGGCAACACCACCGGCAGCGTCAACGTTCCGACGCCGGCCAACGACGTCTACAACAATGGCAGTACCGTCAGCACCACGATTACCGGCGCGACTGGCGGCAACTTCGAAAATCTGGTGCCCAATCCAACCCCGGCCGTCATCACCATTACCGATTCCGCCGACACCACCACCGTCACGCTGACGGCGGGTTCGACTGTCACCGAAGGCGGTCAGATCACCTACACCGCGACCCTGACCAACCCGGCGCAGACGCCAGTCACCGTCACCCTGTCCAACGGTTCGACCATCACCATCGAAGCCGGCCAGACCACCGGCAGCGTGAACGTTCCGACGCCGGCCAATGACGTCTACAACAATGGCAGCACCCTCAGCACCACGATCACCGGGACTACCGGTGGCAACTTCGAGAATCTGGTGCCGAACCCGACTCCGGCGGTCACCACCATTACCGATTCGGTCGACGACACTGGCCTGACCCTGTCCGCCACCGGCAGCGTCACTGAAGGCGGCCAGATCACCTACACCGCCACGTTGACCAACCCGGCGCAGACGCCGGTCACGGTGACCCTGTCCAACGGTTCGACCATCACCATCGAAGCCGGTAAAACCACGGGCTCCGTGAACGTCGACACCCCGGCCAATGACGTCTACAACAACGGCAGCACCGTCAGCACCACGATCACGGGCACCAGCGGCGGCAACTTCGAGAACCTGGTACCGAGCACCACGCCGGCAGTCACCACCATCACCGACTCGATCGACAATACCGGCCTGAGCCTCAGTGCCACCGGCACCGTCGTCGAAGGCGGCCAGATCACCTACACCGCGACCCTGACCAACCCGGCCGGCACGCCGATGACCGTGACCTTGAGCAACGGCTCGGTCATTACCATCGAAGCGGGCAAGACCACCGGCAGCGTGACCGTCGATACGCCGGCCAACGACGTCTACACCAACGGCAACACCGTCAGCACTACGATCACCGGCACCACCGGCGGCAATTTCGAGCAACTGACCCCGAGCACGGAGCCGGCGCTCACCACCATTACCGACTCGAAAGACGACACCGGCCTGAGCCTGTCAGCGTCCACCGAAGTGGCCGAAGGTGGTCAGATTCTGTACACCGCGACGTTGACCAACGCCGCCGGGACTCCGGTCACCGTCACATTGAGCAACGGCGCCGTGATCACCATCGCCGCTGGCGCGACCACCGGCAGCGTGAGCGTCGATGCGCCTGCCGATGATGTTTATAAAGATGCCGGCAAGGTCGAAGTGACCATCGCGGACGCCGCCGGTGGCAACTTTGAGAACCTGGTGACGGACCCGGTGGCAGCGGTCACCGAGGTGACTGACACCCTCGACACTTCGACGGTTAATCTGACGGCGACGTCTACTGTCGCTGAAGGCGGGACCGTGGTTTACACCGCGTCCGTCAACGCACCGGTCACCGGTTCGCCAGTGGTTGTCACTCTGTCCAATGGCCAGACCATTACTATTCCGGTTGGATCGAGCAGCGGTTCTGTCAACTTCGTTGCGCCAAACGATGCGCTGGCTGGTGGAAGCTCGCTGAGCGTCAAGATCGACGATGCGAAAGGTGGTAACTACGAGAAGCTGGAGGTTGACGGCAAGTCGGCGGACACCTCGGTGACTGACACTGCGGACACCACCAATCTGTCGCTGACCGCCAGCGGTTCGGTGGATGAAGGCGGCCAGATCACCTACACGGCAACCCTGACCAATGCGGCCGGTACACCCGTGACCGTGACCTTGTCGAACGGCGCCGTGATCACCATTGAAGCGGGAAAAACCACTGGTTCCGTGACTGTCGATGCGCCGAAGGACGACGTCTACAAAGACACCGGCACCGTCGAAGCAACCATCAAAGATGCGACCGGCGGCAATTTCGAGAATTTGGTTGCCAGCAATACACCGGCGGTGACCACCGTCAACGACACCATCGACACCAGCACTGTTTCGCTGAGTGCCACTTCGAGCGTCGCCGAAGGCGGCACCGTGGTTTATACCGCGTCCGTGTCGGCACCGGTCACCGGCTCGCCAGTCGTCGTAACGCTGTCCAACGGCCAGATCATTACCATCCCGGTCGGCTCGAGCAGCGGTTCTGTCGACTTCGTTACGCCAAACGATGCGTTGGCAGGCGGCGGCTCCTTGAGCGTCAAAATCGACGATGCCAAAGGTGGTAACTACGAGAAGCTGGAAGTCGACGGCAAGTCGGCGGACACCTCGATCACTGATACTTCAGACACCACCACCCTCAGCCTGTCGGCGACCGACTCCGTGGCTGAAGGCGGGTCGATTGTTTACACCGCGACCCTGACCAACGCGGCCGGGACTCCGGTCACCGTCACGCTGAGCAACGGCGCGATCATCACCATCGCGGCCGGTGCAACTACCGGTTCCGTGACCGTCGACGCACCAAAGGACGACGTCTACAAGGACGCCGGCCAAGTCGAAGTGACCATCAAGGACGCTGCGGGCGGCAACTTCGAAAGCCTGGCGACCAACCCGGCGGCTGCGGTCACCGAGGTGACCGATACCCTTGATACTTCGACCGTCAACCTCACTGCGACCAGCACTGTGGCTGAAGGCGGCACCGTGGTTTATACCGCGTCTGTCAGCGCACCGGTCACCGGCTCGCCAGTGGTCGTGACCCTGTCCAACGGCCAGATCATCACCATTCCGGTTGGATCGAGCAGCGCCAGCGTGAACTTCACTGCGCCGAACGATGCCCTGGCTGGTGGCGGTTCTCTGAGCGTCAAGATCGACGATGCCAAGGGCGGCAACTACGAGAAACTGGACATCGATGGCAAGTCGGCGGACACCTCGGTCACTGACACTGCGGATACCACCAACCTATCGCTGACCGCGACCGGCACCGTGGATGAAGGCGGCCAGATCACCTACACCGCGACCCTGACCAATGCGGCTGGCACACCAGTAACCGTCACGCTCAGCAACGGTGCCGTAATTACCATCGAAGCGGGTAAAACTACCGGTTCCGTGACTGTCGATGCGCCAAAAGACGACGTCTACAAAGACACCGGCACCGTCGAAGCGACCATCAAAGGCGCGACTGGTGGCAACTTCGAGAACCTGGTCGCCAGCGATACACCGGCGGTGACCACCGTCAACGACACTATCGACACCAGCACCGTTTCGCTGAGTGCCACTTCGACCGTCGCTGAAGGCGGCACCGTGGTTTACACGGCGTCCGTAACCTCACCGGTCACCGGCTCACCAGTGGTCGTCACTCTGTCCAACGGCCAGACCATTACCATTCCGGTTGGATTGAGCAGCGGTTCTGTCGACTTCGTTGCGCCAAATGATGCGCTGGCCGGTGGCGGCTCCTTGAGCGTCAAGATTGACGGCGCAACGGGCGGCAACTACGAGAAGCTGGACGTCGACGGCAAGTCGGCGGATACCTCGGTGACCGACACCGCTGACACCACCAACCTGTCGCTGACCGCGACCGGCACCGTGGATGAAGGTGGCCAGATCACCTACACGGCAACCCTGACCAATGCGGCTGGCACACCAGTAACCGTCACGCTCAGCAACGGCGCGATCATCACCATCGCGGCCGGTGCAACTACCGGTTCCGTGACCATCGATGCACCGAAGGACGACGTCTACAAGGACACCGGCACCGTTGAAGCGACCATCAAAGGCGCGACCGGCGGCAACTTTGAGAACCTGGTCACCAGCGATACGCCTGCGGCGACCACCGTCAATGACACCATCGACACCAGCACCGTTTCGCTGAGTGCCACTTCGAGCGTCGCCGAAGGCGGCACCGTGGTTTATACCGCGTCCGTGTCGGCGCCGGTCACCGGCTCGCCAGTCGTTGTCACCCTGTCCAACGGCCAGACCATCACCATCCCGGTCGGCTCGAGCAGCGGTTCTGTCAACTTCATTGCGCCAAATGATGCGCTGGCTGGCGGCACCTCCCTGAGCGTCAAGATCGACGATGCCAAGGGCGGCAACTACGAGAAACTGGAAGTCGACGGCAAATCAGCCGATACCTCAGTGACCGATACTGCGGACACCACCAACCTGTCGCTGACCGCGACCGGCACCGTGGATGAAGGTGGCCAGATCACCTACACGGCAACCCTGACCAATGCGGCTGGCACACCAGTAACCGTCACGCTCAGCAACGGCGCGATCATCACCATCGCGGCCGGTGCAACTACCGGTTCCGTGACTGTCGATGCGCCGAAGGACGACGTCTACAAGGACACCGGCACCGTCGAAGCAACCATCAAAGATGCGACCGGCGGCAATTTCGAAAACCTGGTCGCCAGCGATACACCGGCGGTGACCACCGTCAATGACACCATCGACACCAGCACCGTTTCGCTGAGTGCCACTTCGAGCGTCGCCGAAGGCGGCACCGTGGTTTATACCGCGTCCGTGTCGGCGCCGGTCACCGGCTCGCCAGTCGTTGTCACCCTGTCCAACGGTCAGATCATCACCATCCCAGTCGGCTCGAGCAGCGGTTCTGTCAACTTCGTTGCACCAAACGATGCGCTGGCCGGCGGCAGCTCCCTGAGCGTCAAGATCGACGATGCCACCGGCGGTAACTACGAGAAGCTGGAAGTCGACGGCAAGTCGGCGGATACCTCGGTGACCGATACTACGGACGCCACCACCCTCAGCTTGAGCGCCACGGATTCGGTCACTGAAGGCGGGTCGATTGTTTACACCGCCACCCTGACCAACACCGCCGGCACGCCGGTCACCGTGACCTTGTCGAACGGAGCGGTGATCACCATTGCCGCTGGCGCGACTACGGGCAGCGTGACTGTCGACGCACCGAAGGACGACGTCTACAAGGACACCGGCACCGTCGAAGCAACCATCAAAGATGCGACCGGCGGCAACTTCGAAAATCTGGCCACCAATCCGGCGCCAGCGGTCACCGATGTGACCGATACCCTCGACACCTCGACTGTGAACCTCACCGCGACCAGCACCGTGGCTGAAGGCGGCACCGTGGTTTACACCGCGTCCGTCAACGCACCGGTCACCGGTTCGCCAGTCGTTGTGACCCTGTCGAACGGCCAGACCATCACCATCCCGGTTGGCTCAAGCAGCGGTTCTATCAACTTCGTTGCGCCAAATGATGCGCTGGCCGGTGGCGGCTCCCTGAGCGTCAAGATCGACGATGCCACCGGCGGTAACTACGAGAAGCTGGAAGTCGACGGCAAGTCGGCGGATACCTCGGTGACCGATACTACGGACGCCACCACCCTCAGCTTGAGCGCCACGGATTCGGTCACTGAAGGCGGGTCGATTGTTTACACCGCCACCCTGACCAACACCGCCGGCACGCCGGTCACCGTGACCTTGTCGAACGGAGCGGTGATCACCATTGCCGCTGGCGCGACTACGGGCAGCGTGACTGTCGATGCACCGAAGGACGATGTCTACAAAGACACCGGCACCGTCGAAGCGACGATCAAAGACGCGACTGGTGGCAACTTCGAGAACCTGGTCGCCAGCGACACCCCGGCGGTGACCACCGTCAATGACACCCTCGACACCAGCACCGTTTCGCTGAGTGCCACTTCGAGCGTCGCCGAAGGCGGCACCGTGGTCTACACCGCGACGGTCAGCGCGCCCGTCACCGGTGCGCCAGTGGTCGTCACCCTGTCCAACGGTCAGATCATCACCATCCCGGTCGGCGAAACCACCGGCAGCGTGAACTTTGTCGCGCCAAACAGCCCCCTTGCGGGTGGCAGCTCCCTGAGCGTCAAGATCGACGACGCCAAGGGTGGCAACTACGAAAAACTGGAAATCGACGGCAAATCGGCGGACACCTCGGTGACCGACACCGCCGACACCACCAACCTGTCGCTGACCGCGACCGGTGCCGTGGATGAAGGTGGCCAGATCACCTACACGGCAACCCTGACCAATGCAGCCGGTACACCGGTGACCGTGACCCTGTCGAACGGTGCAGTGATCACCATCGAAGCGGGCAAAACCACCGGCTCTGTGACTGTCGATGCGCCGAAGGACGATGTCTACAAAGACACCGGCACCGTCGAAGCGACGATCAAAGACGCGACTGGTGGCAACTTCGAGAACCTGGTCGCCAGCGACACCCCGGCGGTGACCACCGTCAATGACACCCTCGACACCAGCACCGTTTCGCTGAGTGCCACTTCGAGCGTCGCCGAAGGCGGCACCGTGGTTTATACCGCGTCCGTGTCGGCTCCAGTGACCGGTTCGCCGGTGGTTGTGACCTTGTCCAACGGCCAGACCATTACCATCCCGGTCGGCTCAAGCAGCGGCTCTGTCAACTTCGTTGCGCCAAATGATACGCTGGCTGGCGGCACCTCCCTGAGCGTCAAGATCGACGACGCCAAGGGCGGCAACTACGAAAAACTGGAAATCGACGGCAAATCGGCGGACACCTCGGTGACCGATACTCCAGAAACCACCACCCTCAGTTTGAGCGCAACCGACTCGGTCGCTGAAGGCGGTTCCATCGTTTACACCGCCACCCTGAACAACGCCGCCGGCACACCAGTGACCGTCACGCTGAGCAACGGCGCGATCATCACCATTGCTGCCGGTGCCACCACCGGTTCTGTAACCGTCGACGCACCGAAGGACGACGTTTACAAAGACGCCGGCCAAGTTGAAGTAACCATCAAGGATGCCGCAGGCGGCAATTTTGAGAACCTGGCGACCAACCCGGCGGCTGCGGTTACCGACGTCACCGATACCCTCGACACTACGACGGTCAACCTGACCGCGACGTCTACCGTTGCCGAAGGCGGTACCGTGGTTTACACCGCTTCGGTCTCTGCTCCGGTGACCGGTTCGCCAGTGGTTGTCACCCTGTCCAACGGCCAGACCATCACCATCCCGGTCGGGTCGAGCAGCGCCAGCGTCAACTTCACCGCACCAAACGATGCCCTGGCTGGCGGCGGCTCCCTGAGCGTCAAGATCGACGATGCCAAGGGCGGCAATTACGAAAAACTGGAAGTCGACGGCAAGTCGGCCGACACCTGGATCACCGATACCTCGGACACCACCAACCTGTCGCTGACCGCGACCGGCACCGTGGATGAAGGCGGCCAGATCACCTACACGGCTACCCTGACCAATGCAGCCGGTACTCCGGTAACCGTGACGCTGAGCAACGGCGCCGTCATCACCATCGAGGCAGGTAAAACCACCGGCTCCGCGACCGTCGACGCACCAAAAGACGATGTCTACAAAGACGCCGGCACTGTCGAAGCGACGATCACAGGTACGACCGGCGGTAATTTTGAGAAGCTGGTCGCCAGCGATACGCCTGCGGTGACCACCGTCAATGACACCATCGATGCCAGCACCGTTTCGCTGAGTGCCACTACGAGTGTCGCTGAAGGCGGCACCGTGGTTTACACCGCGTCCGTCAGCGCACCGGTCACCGGCTCGCCAGTGGTCGTCACTCTGTCCAACGGCCAGACCATCACCATCCCGGTCGGCTCAAGCAGCGGTTCTGTCAACTTCGTTGCGCCAAATGATGCGTTGGCTGGCGGCACCTCCCTGAACGTCAAGATCGACGACGCCAAGGGCGGCAACTACGAAAAACTGGAAATCGACGGCAAATCGGCGGACACCTCGGTTACCGATACTGCGGACACTACAATCCTCAGCCTGAGCGCTACGGATTCGGTCGCTGAAGGCGGTTCCATCGTTTACACCGCCACCCTGACCAACGCCGCCGGTGCACCAGTGACCGTCACGCTGAGCAACGGTGCGATCATCACCATCGCAGCCGGTGCGACTACCGGCTCCGTGACTGTCGACGCACCGAAAGACGACGTCTACAAAGATGCCGGCCAAGTCGAAGTGACCATCAAAGATGCCGCAGGCGGCAACTTTGAAAATCTGATCACCAGCCCCGCGGCTGCAGTCACCGACGTGACCGATACTATCGACACCTCAACCGTGAACCTGACCGCGACGTCTAGCGTCGCCGAAGGCGGCACCGTGGTTTACACCGCATCCGTCTCCGCACCGGTCACCGGCTCGCCAGTGGTCGTCACCCTGTCCAACGGCCAGACCATCACCATTCCGGTCGGCTCAAGCAGCGCCAGCATCAATTTCACCGCACCAAACGACGCCCTGACCGGCGGCACCTCCCTGAGCGTCAAGATCGACGATGCCAAAGGCGGCAACTACGAGAAACTGGAAATCGACGGCAAATCAGCCGACACCTCGGTGACCGACACCGCCGACACCACCAACCTGTCGCTGACCGCGACCGGCACAGTGGATGAAGGCGGCCAGATCACCTACACCGCGACCCTGACCAACGCCGCCGGCACACCCGTGACCGTCACGCTGAGCAATGGCGCCGTCATCACCATCGAAGCGGGTAAAACTACCGGTTCCGTGACCGTCGACGCACCAAAAGACGACGTCTACAAAGACGCCGGCACCGTCGAAGCAACCATCTCCACTGCCACCGGTGGCAACTTCGAAAACCTGGTGCCAAGCACTGCCCCGGCAGTCACCAGCATCACCGACACCCTCGACACCTCGACCGTTACCCTGAATGCCACCGCTTCGGCAACTGAAGGCGGCACCGTCACTTACACCGCGACTGTCGGTGCGCCCGTGACGGGCAGCCCGGTCACCGTGTCCTTGGCCAACGGTCAGACGATCACCATCGAAGTCGGTAAAACCACCGGTACCGTGACCACCGCCGCACCGAACGACGCATTGGCCGGTCATGCTCCGCTGACCAACTCGATCACCAGCGTCAGCGGCGGCAACTACGAGAACCTGGTAGCGGATAAAACGCCGGTCAGCACCACCGTGACCGACACCGTCGACACCACCACCCTCAGCCTGAGCGCGACCAACTCGGTCGCCGAAGGTAGCCAGATCACCTACACCGCGACCCTGACCAACGCCGCCGGCACTCCGGTGACCGTGACGTTGAGCAATGGCGCCGTGATTACCATCGACGCTGGCAAAACCACTGGCACCGTGACTGTCGATGCGCCGAAGGACGACGTCTACAAAGACGCCGGCACCGTCGAAGCAACCATCTCCACTGCCACCGGTGGCAACTTCGAAAACCTGGTGCCAAGCACTGCCCCGGCAGTCACCAGCATCACCGACACCCTCGACACCTCGACCGTTACCCTGAATGCCACCGCTTCGGCAACTGAAGGCGGCACCGTCACTTACACCGCGACTGTCGGTGCGCCCGTGACGGGCAGCCCGGTCACCGTGTCCTTGGCCAACGGTCAGACGATCACCATCGAAGTCGGTAAAACCACCGGTACCGTGACCACCGCCGCACCGAACGACGCATTGGCCGGTCATGCTCCGCTGACCAACTCGATCACCAGCGTCAGCGGCGGCAACTACGAGAACCTGGTAGCGGATAAAACGCCGGTCAGCACCACCGTGACCGACACCGTCGACACCACCACCCTCAGCCTGAGCGCGACCAACTCGGTCGCCGAAGGTAGCCAGATCACCTACACCGCGACCCTGACCAACGCCGCCGGCACTCCGGTGACCGTGACGTTGAGCAATGGCGCCGTGATTACCATCGACGCTGGCAAAACCACTGGCACCGTGACTGTCGATGCGCCGAAGGACGACGTCTACAAAGACGCCGGCACCGTCGAAGCAACCATCACTGGCGCCACCGGCGGCGACTTCGAAAACCTGGTCACCAGCAATACCGCTGCGGCCACGACTGTCACCGACACGATCGACAAAACCGAAGTCAGCATCAGCGGCAGCACCTCGGTCACCGAAGGCCAGACCGCCAGCTACACCGTCAGCCTGACCCACCCGGCACAGACCGAAGTGACCCTGAAAATCGTCTACAGCGGCACCGCCGCCGACGGTTCGGACTTCACCGGCGTGTACACCGTGAAAATCCCGGCGGGCGCCAGCAGCGCAAGCTTCAACGTCGCGACGCTGGACGACAAGCTCACCGAAGGCACCGAGAACTTCGTGGTCAAGATCGACTCGGCCACTGGCGGTAACTTCGAAAACCTCGCGGTCAGTGCTTCCAACGGCAGCGTCAGCACCTCGATCATCGACAACGACGCCGCGCCGGTCCTCGACCTGGACGCCAACAACTCCAGCGGCGCCAATGGGGCCAACTACAACGTGACCTTCACCGAAGGCACTACCGGCCAAGGCGTCTCGATTGGCGACACCGACCTGAAAATCACCGACCCGGACAGCACGATGCTGACCGGCGCGACCATCGTGCTGACCAACCGTCAGCCGGGCGATGCGCTGAACCTGGGCAACAGCGTCAATGGCATCACCATCAACGCCAACAGCCAGGACGGCACGGTCACCCTGACCCTGTCGGGCAACGCGACGCTGGCCGATTACATGCAGCAGATCAAAAACATCAGCTTCACCAACAGCAGTGAAGATCCGAGCACCGTGCCGCGGATCATCACCGTGACGGTGACCGATGGCAGCAACTACTCCAACACCGCGACCACCACCGTCAACGTGGTGGCCGTGAACGACGCGCCGACCGCCGCACCGGTTAACGTCACCGGCACCGAAGACACCCCGCTGATTCTCGGCTGGTCGACCTTCGGCATCAGCGATGTCGACAGCGCAACCGCCAACCTGGGGGTGAAAATCACTCAGCTACCGGGCGAGGGCAAGTTGCAGTACCTGGACGGTGCGACCTGGAAAGACGTTGCGACCAACCAGACCGTCAGCAAGGCCGATATCGACGCCGGCAAGTTGCGCTTCACGCCAGATGCCAACGAATCGGGCATCGATGGTTACGGTGGCAGCGGCGTAGGCAACAACCAGGCGGACTACGCGCAGATCAAGTTCCAGCCAACCGACGGTCAACTGCTGGGCAGCACCGGCACGGTGAAAATCGACATCACACCGGTTGCCGACGCGCCATCCCTGAGCGTCGCGGACAACAGCGTCAAGTCGACCGGCCTGATCAAGGAAGTCTGGACCGGTCTGTCGGGCCTTGGCACCGATGGCAGCGGCGCATCTTCCAGTACGCTGAAATCGGTCATCGACGGCGCGGGTACACCGAACTCCAGTGGCACCGTGACCAATGTGCAGTCCAACGGCAGTGTCACGGCCGGCACCGCCTCGAAAACCTCTGGCCTGATTTACCTTGAAGCCGGCAAGACGTACACCTTCAGCGGTACCGGTGACGACAGTCTGTTGGTGACCATCGGCGGTAAAAACGTGGCCGCAATCACTTGGGGCGCGGGCGGTAACCTGAACGGTTCGTTCATCCCGACCACCAGCGGTTATTACACCCTGGACATCTACCACCACAACCAGAGCGGCCCGGGCAGCTATGACGTCAACCTGTCGGTCAACGGCGGTGCGGCGGTCGACTTGAGCAGTGCCGGCGTGCCGCTGTACACCGGCGTGGCGGATCTGGCCGCTTCTGGCGTGTCGGTGTCCGACCTGCACGGCAGCAATGGCGAAGGCTACTACGACGGCTACAAACTCAACGAAGGCGCCGAAGGCACCAGCGTTCACCTGTCCGCGATCAAAACGGCACTGACCGACACCGACGGCTCTGAAAGCCTGAGCGTGAAGATCAGCGGCATCCCGGCAGGCTCGGTGCTCACCGACGGTGCGGGCCATACCTTCACCGCCAGCGCCACCTCCGGTGAAGCCAACGTCACTGGCTGGAACCTCGGCACGCTGACCGTCACCCCGCCGCCGTACTACAACGGCCAGTTCACCCTGACCGTGACATCGACATCCACCGAAGCCCATGGCGGTTCGGCACCGAGTACCGCGCAGATCCCGGTCACGGTGTACCCGGCGGTATACAACGCCGTCACCGCCACTGCCGCCGATGACACCATCACCGGTACCGACGGCAACGACATCATGGTCGCCGACATCGGCGGGCTGACCGTGGTGCCGGGCACCAACTACAACATCGCCTTCATGGTCGACAGCTCGGGCAGCATGAGCGCTTCTTCGATCAGCGCCGCCAAGGACTCGCTGACCGCGGTATTCAACACCCTCAAGCAAAGCATGGGCGGTAACTCCGGGACGGTGAACATCTTCCTGGCGGACTTCGACAACCAGGTCAACAAGTCGGTGTCGGTGAACCTGAATGACCCGAATGCCCTGACCTTGCTCAAATCCGTGCTGGACTCGATGTCGTCCGGCGGCGGCACCAACTACGAGGACGTGTTCAAGACCACGGCCAACTGGTTCCAGAGTGCCGATGCGATGGCCAACACCGGCGCGAAGAACCTCACGTACTTCATTACCGATGGCAAGCCGACCTACTACCAGGGTGGCGAGCAAACCAACCCGACCCTATTCGGCAACGTGAAGCTCGATGACGTCATCACCACCACCAATTACAAATTGGGGCAGACATATTCCAGCTACCTGGACAACACTCACTACCTGACCATCGACAGTGCCGGCAACGTCACGCTGCAGACTCTGAAGAACTCGGGGCGCTGGAGCAGTTCTGAACTGGGCACTCTCCATGCCGAGGGTAACGGCACGTACGAACTGTCCTATCGCGATGGCACCGGCTACAGCACCGATTCCACTGCCATCGACAACTCCACCAGCAGCTTCACATTGCTGAGCAGCGTGTCGACGGTGGAAGCCATCGGCCTGAACAAGGACGTCACCCTCGGCGACCTCAAGCCGTACGACTCGGATCAAACGCCACAAACCAACATCGACCCGAAAGACCTGGCCAACTCGATCATCGGCCATACCGAAGCGACGATGCCGGGCGCCGATACGGTCAATGGCGGTGACGGCAACGACCTTCTGTTCGGCGATCTGGTGAGCTTCAACGGCGTTGCCGGTGAGGGTTATCAGGCCATGCAGGCGTTCGTGGCCCAACAAACCGGCGTCGATGTCAGCAAAGTCACCACCAGCAACGTGCACCAGTACATCACCGAGCACTACACCGAGTTCGACGTCTCTGGCGCTCACGATGGTAACGACACGCTGCTGGGTGGCGCGGGCAACGACATTCTCTTCGGCCAGGGTGGCAACGACCTACTCGACGGCGGCAAGGGCAATGACATCCTGCTCGGCGGCAGCGGCAATGACTCGTTGATCGGTGGTCAAGGCAACGACATGCTGATTGGCGGTTCGGGTGCCGACACCTTCATCTGGAAGGCTGGCGACACCGGCAGCGACGTGATCAAGGACTTCAAAGCCAGCGAAGGCGACCGCATCGACCTGCGTGATCTGTTGCAGGGCGAAACCGGCAGCACCATTGATAACTTCTTGAAGATCACCACGGTGGAGGGTGTGTCGTCCCTGCAAGTCAGTTCTGGCGGCAAGTTCAACGGCGCCGACGCAGCAGCGGCCGCCCCGGACGTGACGATCAAACTGGAAGGCAACAATTGGTCCAGCGCCAGCATCAACTCGTTGATCGCCGGCAGTGATCCGACCATCAAGGTCGATCACAACAACAGCTGATCAGCAGGCTGACGGCCGCCCAAACCGGGCGGCCGTCACGTTTGCGCCCACCTCACGGGTGACGATTTCGTCGTCGCACCGCATACTCGACTGCGTTGGCCTATGCTGCTGACAGCACGACGCTGGTCCATTTCCGAGGGATGCTCAATGTTTTACGTGCAACGCGATGCGCAAGGTCAGTTAGTGCGCGTGGAAGCCACGGCCTACGCCGAGGCCACGGAAACGCTGCCGGCCGACCACCATGAAATCCAGGCCTGGTTTGCCCACGAAGTGGTTGAGACCAGCCTCAAGCAGCTCAAGCAGAGCGACCTGGAAATGATCCGGGTACTCGACGACTTGATTCAGGTATTGACCCAAAAAGGCGTAATCCGCGTCACCGACCTGCCGCCGGCTGCGCAAGCCAAGCTGATGGACCGGACCCAGGCCCGTGAAGCGTTGGGCGGGTTGAGTCAATTGATCGATGATGATGAGACGGGGTTGATCTAACGCCCCGCCTTCATTGTTGTTTGTGCTGACGCCTTCGCGGGCAAGCCTCGCTCCTACAGAGTCGTGTTTGTCCACGCGATGGTGCGTTGTCATCCGTCCTGTAGGAGCGAGGCTTGCCCGCGAAGGCGATCTTCAACTCACCACCGTTCCAACCTGCTAAACCTCGGCCCGAGCCTGCATCTGCGGCGATTCAAGGTGATCCAGCGCCCGTTCCACCAATAACTGCACACCATCGGCCAAACGGCTAAGCGCCAGGGCGACTGAACGCCGTGAACCTTCCACATCGTCCGCCAGGTCGGCGGCGATGGCGCTGATGGACAGCAAGTCTTCGGAGGCGTTGGCCAGAAGGGCTTCGGTGTCGATGTCGGGGGAGACGGTGAAGAGGCGGCCTTTGCGGGGCTCAGGCGGATTGGGAGTTACTTTGAACATAAGAAATACCCTAAACAGTAAGTTGGAGCCGTCACCGTTCGCTTGCACGCGAATAGGGTGGCGGCCGTGCGCAGGTGTGCAAGACCGGGACTGTTTAGGACACCCAGCAGATCCGAGGATCTCCTGCGCGCAGCCGCCATAAAGCAGTGAACATCGAAATGCTCATTGAGAGGAATGGCAGCACGCTACCTAAACAGTTTGGTCGGACTTGCACGTCCGTGTCACCGATTATTCAGTGACAAAGCCAGACTAGCCTTGGACTTTGGCCAAAACAAGTTCACCAACACCGCTACAACTTGAAGGAAATCTCCTAGGAATTTGCTATCAGATCTTTTCCGGTGCCTGTGCTGACGCCTTCGCGAGCAAGCCCGCTCCCACAGTTGATCGGGGCTAACCGCAGGATTGTGGTATGACACAAGTCCAATGTGGGAGCGGGCTTGCTCGCGAAGACGGACTGACTGACACCTCTGCACCAAAACCCTACTGCCAAGGCTTCGGCTCACCAAAGAGTTGCCCCTGAACCCCATACAACCCCATCTCACGAATCACCGCCAACTCCCCTTCGGTCTCGACCCGCTCGGCAATCAGCGGCAAATCAATGCTGTGCGCCGCCCGCTGAATCGCCTCGATGAACAGACGCTTGTCGCTCTCCTGATCAATCGCCCGGATGTAACTGCCGTCGATCTTCAGATACGCCAACCCCAACCGCGCCAAATTGCCGATCATGCTGAAACGTCCACCAAAACGCTGCAGACTCAACGAGAACCCAAGCTCGCGCAGACGCCGCGTCAGCTGTTCCAACACCGCTTGCTCGGGCAATTGCTCTTCGCCGATTTCCAGGGTCAGTCGTTCCCCGAGATTCGAATGCTGACGCAGAATATCGAACACTTTGTTCAGCGCCTGCGGATCCGCCAGTGTCGCCGAAGACAGGTTCAGCGCCAGCGACTCGTCATGCTCGGCCATCTGTTCAAGCACCAGTTCCAGCATCAAACGGTCCAGCCGCGCGGTCCAGCCGAAACGCTCGAGCCAGGGCAAGAAACGCCCGGCGGGAATGGTCTGACCTTGCTCGTCGAGCAGACGCGACAGCACTTTGTAATGCAGCACCACCTGCGTGTCGTGGCTGGCCACCACCGGCTGGAAGTACAGCTCGAAACGCTGCTGATCCAACGCCTGATCGAGCAAGGTGTGCCAGGCATGGTGGTCATCGCCAACCCGGGCCGATGCACTGTGATCGAGGCACGCCCAGCTCGGTTCGCCCTGACTTTCCGCCTGGGCCAGTGCCTGATCCGCCAACCCGATCACTGCTTGCGGCGAGTCGCCATGGGCAAACGGCGCCAGCCCGATCGAGGCTACCGAAGCGACGTCCGTGGCGCCCGTCGCATGCAGGCTCGCCAAGGCGCTGTCGAGGTTACTCGCCAGTTGCCGCGCTTCTTCGCGCACCAGCCCCGGCGCCAGCACGGCGAATTCACCGCCACGAATGCGCGTGACGAGGTTCTGGGTTTCCGGGTACCTGGCGCACTCACGGGACAACTGCTCGCCCACCGCTTTCAACAATTCATCGGTACGCTGACCGCCCAGCCGCTGGTTCAAACCAGCCAGGTCCTTGACCCGCAGCAGCAGCAAATAGCCGGAACTGGCCTGCTCGGCATTGCTTACTCGTGCGTTCAATTGCATTTCGAAATAGCGCCGGTTGGCCAGGCCGGTCAGGTTGTCCTGATAGGACTCGGCCCGCAGTTTTTCACTGCGTTCAGCCTGTTCCTGGAACAGCGCCTTGAGCTTCTCAACCATCTGGTTCATGGCCTGCACCACCCGCCGCAGTTCCGGGGTGCGCGGCAGTTCCGGCAGGCTGAGGAATTCGCGGCGAGCAATGGCGTGGGATTGCTTGACCATGTAATCGAGAGGCTTCAGTTGCCGGCGCAGCAACAGCGCGCCCAACACCGCACTCACCGCGCCGCAGATCAGCAGCCAGCCGAGGCTGCCTAACGCGCTCTGCCACAACTTGGCCAACGCAAACATCGGATGGCTGACCACCTCGACCCGCGCGGCCTGCTCCCAGCCACGGCTGACAAGCGCGTCGCCACCGGCCGGTTCCAGGCCGATCAGTTTGACGAACCAGTCCGGCACGTTAGTGACCGCCGGGATGCCGCTGCGCTCGACAATTGTCTTGTCATTGGTCAGATCGACCACACGGATGCTCGCGTAATAACCGCTGTCGAAGATCGAACTGACCAGCAGCTCGACCATCGCCGGGTCATCGATGTTCGGCGTCAGGGACAGCGCCAATGCTGTCGCGGCATCCTGGGCATGAGAGCGCAACTGGTTGACGTACTGGGTACGCGAGCTTTCCAGACTGACCATGAAGCTGCCGGTGAAGGCGACCACCAGGAACAGACAGATAGCGATCAACAGCTGTTTGAACAAGGACATCTGAGCGCGTGCTCCTAGTTAGTCGTCTCGACCGGAAAACCTTCGGCCTGCATTTTCTTCAACACATCCTGCCAGCGGGACAGGCGTTTGGTGTCTCCGACCTTTTTGTTGCCCTTGGCACCCGGCAACCACAACCCTTCGGCATTGAAAGAGTAGACCGGCAGCAAATCGGTTCGCTGGCTGGCGGGCTTGATTGCGTCGATCAGGCTGTCGAGCACCAAAGGCATGGCCTCGGGGCTCGAATAGTAGGTCAGCACCATGTGCGCGCGGTTCAGGCGCAAAGCCTTGACGTAGGTGATGCGCAGCTTGTCACTGGAGACACCGAGATGGCGCAGGCTGAAATACTTGGCGATAGCGTAGTCTTCGCAGTCGCCAGCGCCTTTCCATAAGCCTTCGATCGGCGTTTCCCAATAATCGACCTCGTGCCACAGGTCGATATCTTCTTCGTAGCGCATCTGCTTGTTGAAGAACCGGTTGACCACGTTGAGCTGTTCCAGCTCGCCAATCTGCTTCTGCGTGGCCAGCAATTGCTGCCAGGCATCGATGCGCTGCTGCCCTTCACCCAAAGGCCCGTACAACGCCTGCGCGCGACGGCTGATCAGCGAAAAATCCCAATCGGCATGCAGCCCGCCCAGCATGGCGCCGGCCAGCAGCAGTGCGCAGCCTAGCCAGCGCAAAGTCCGAGGGATCGCGAAACGTACCGCCAATGCGAGGCATCCAGGGTAGGCAGGTGGAAGTCGGTTGATGGTGCAGGTTAGCCCGGTAAAAAACAATGGCACGGTGAGATCACCGTCGGCACGCTAGACTTTAAGGTAATGCGATCTTTTGCCCGTTTGACAACCTGTCAGCCAGTCACTAGGGTCCATTTGGATCCAGAATTTATCAGCCAATCAGGGTGCGTTTGTTGTGACACAGAAGCCTAGCCCTCTCAGCAGTATCAAGGTCAACGGGCCGATTCCCGCTCATCTGGCACGCTCGGTGATCGAAGAAACCCTGCGCGCGGCCATCCTGGACGGACGCCTGCCGCGCAGTACCGCCCTGCGCCAGCAGGAACTGGCGGACCTGTTCGGCGTAAGCCGCATGCCGGTGCGCGAGGCATTGCGCCAGTTGGAGGCGCAATCACTGCTTAATGTGGTCCCGCACAAAGGCGCCGTGGTGGCCCCGCTGATCGACAACGATGCGGTCGAGACCTACTCCTTGCGCTCGGTGCTGGAGTCATTCGCTTTGCGCCTGTCCATTCCCCTGCTCGATGACAGCGACCTGGCGCGGGCAGCCCAATATATCGAGCAACTGGAAGCGCAAACCGATTACTCCGAGATCGGCAAGCTCAATCGGCTGTTTCACATGTCGCTTTACCACAAGGCACCTAACCGCAAGCTTCTGGGCCTGATCGAACGCGAGCTCAATGAAGAAGAGCGCTTCCTGCGCTTTCATCTGTCGTCCATGGGGCTGGGTAAACTCACCCAAGACGACCATCGCGCACTGCTCGAGGCCGCGAGGGCCAAAGACATCGATAAAGCGGTTGCCTTGCTGGAGCAGCATCTGGAGAAAGCCTCCGCCACCATGCGGCGGTATCTGGATCAACAGCTCAAACGTTAATCGCTCGCCGGCGACCTGGCCGGCGTATCACTTCCTTACATATTCCCCCTCTCCATCTCCGCTCTTGCCTGGCGCGGCGAAGCCGTGCGCGCAACCGGTCGCCGCCATCAGTTCAATGGCACTGCCATTGATTTAGGCTCACTCTTGCGTTTATCGATTCAAACAGACCAAAAGAAGTCAGCGCCTGACAGAAAACCAGGCGAATCGAAGCTAATACGCAAGGAGCGGCGCCAACAGGCGGGATAATCGGAAGTCCGACCGATGTCCCGCCCATAAAACATCAAATCTTGATTCCCTGTTCCCTGAAGTGCTCTGAGTGAGGTATTCACTCAACCTATTCAATTCTGATGAATATAAATCGGAAGGAGCCACTTCGCCTAAATAAAACTTATATTAAAAGTTTTATAAGGCCACTTCATGCCCAATAAACTGCCCACTTCAAATAATTAAAATTTTGCTTGCCGCCTACTTGTTTCGTGTATTAGTTTTTTCTTCGTCGAGCCGTTATCGACCGCTCCTGCTTCCGTCAAAGCTCCACCAGGCAACACCTGCAAGGCCGGCACGGGCATTCAGAGCGAATATTTAAACAACTTTGGCATTCCATGGATTTCGGTTCAGGCGCCCGCTCGTCTTTATAAAAAAGCGGGTGAGCTTGCCGCCAAACAACATCGATGAGGACGTTCATATGCAGCCCACTAAAGAACAACTTTTTCTGAAAAAACGCGAACTTGGTCAACACCCTGTTTTTTCCGAAATAACATCAATTAACTTATTGCGCCGTTTTATGGAAAGCCATGTTTTCGCCGTGTGGGACTTCATGTCGCTGACCAAACGGCTGCAACGTGAACTCACTTGTGTCCATCTGCCCTGGCTGCCGCCGGCGGACCCGCAGGCTGCACGCCTGATCAACGAAATCGTGCTGGGCGAGGAGTCGGATGACCGCCCCGGGGCAGGGTTTTGCAGTCACTTCGAATTGTATCTGGACGCCATGCGTGAAGTCGGCGCGGACACCCGGGCCATTGAGCGATTCATCGCGTTGCAACAGGAGGGCGTTAGCCCCGAGACCGCGCTGGACAGTGTCGAGGTTGAACCGGCGGCGGCCCGGTTCGTTCGCCAGACCCTGCACACCGCCCTGCACGCCCCAGCGCACAGCGTGGCTGCTGCGTTTGTGCATGGTCGCGAGAGCGTCATTCCGCAGATGTTCCAGCGCATGCTGGATGCCTGGGGCATTGGCCTGGATCAAGCCCCGACGTTTCGTTACTACCTGCAACGGCACATCGAAGTCGATTCCGAAGACCACGGCCCGGCGGCGGAAAAACTGCTGGCACGGCTGATCGATGGCGACCCGCAGCGCGAAACCGAAGTTCTGGCCGCCGCGCTCGCCGCTGTCCAAAGCCGCGCCGCCCTGTGGGACGGCCTGCGCCAGAGCATGGCCCAACCGGTTGCGCAGGTGACGCCATGAACGCCGTCCACTACCAATCCTTCGCTGACGCCTGGGAAAGCCGCGCCACGATCCGCACCCGGCCACGGCGCCGGCTCGAAGACGACGACAAACTGATCTTCCCCATGAGCCGCCAACCCCTGGTCCATAGCCAGACCTTTCTCAGCCACTGCCCGCAGCTGCGCGACTTTGTGCTGGTGCAGAGCCTCTACAAGTTCATCAACGACGTGGTGATTTTCGAGACCGAGCTGGTGGACAACACCGCCCGCCGCATCGCCAAGAACAGCTTCGGCATTGAGTTCCCGTTCGCCTGCCGCTACGACGCGATGACGGTCGTGGTAGACGAGGATTACCACGCACTGGTGGCGATGGATTTCATGCAGCAGACCATCGACATGACCGGTATCGCACCGATCCCGTTGCCCATGCAGATCGAACTCAGCCGCGCGATACCGGCGACGCTGGCCCAGGCACCGAAGCACCTGCTCAGCGCCGTAGAGCTGATCTGCATCGCCATTGCCGAAAACACCGTGACCAATGAAGTGGCGGCCTTCGCCCGGGACGATTCGGTCAAGGCTTCGATCAAGGGTTTGATGGCCGACCACCTTATGGATGAGGGACGTCACGCCGGCTTCTGGACACGACTGGTGCAGATGTACTGGCGCACCGCCCCCGAAGAGGACCGCCATGCGATAGCGCGATTGATGCCGGGTTTCATCGCCCAGTATCTGGCGAGCGATCTGCAGCAGGCGTTCGATTTCGAGCTGATCGCTCACCTGCCCGTCGATGAATCGGTACGCCAGTCGCTGTGTGAAGACGCCAGTGCGCTGGCCTACCCCATCAACCGATTTCATCCGCTGGTGGGCAACATCACGCGCTTCTTTCGCAGCAGTTCGATGCTCGCCTCCCCCTGCGTGCGCGACGCCCTGGCCGACTACCTGACCCCCTGAGGATCCGTCCATGAGACGCCTTGAAATTGCAGTGTCTGGCAGCAGCCAGGCAATGGCCGAACTGGCCCTTGAACTTGAACTGCACGGCCATGG
This sequence comes from Pseudomonas sp. PDM24, assembly GCF_019218905.1. Classification (NCBI taxonomy): domain Bacteria; kingdom Pseudomonadati; phylum Pseudomonadota; class Gammaproteobacteria; order Pseudomonadales; family Pseudomonadaceae; genus Pseudomonas; species Pseudomonas sp. PDM24. The sequence continues at coordinate 63,880 of NZ_JAHUWR010000012.1, forward strand.
TGTCGTGCGTATTGAATCGCCGGGCAGTCACGGCCCGGTGGATTTGTTGATCGACGACGGAACGGCGCCGTGCGACGGCGTCCAGGCCCGGTCTCGCCTGGAGGTCCGCGTGGCACTTGATGCCCTGCCGGATGAGGTGTTGCCGCAGCCGGTGGTGGTTTTTCGCGACGGTGCGCAGCGACTGTTATTGCGGCAGGTTATCGCTCCTGAAAGCGGCGGCAACGGCCAGTCGCTGCGCCTGTGCACACTGGCAGTGGTAGTCGAAAGCGGCGCACGGCTGGTCAGTCAGCTCTCTCGGGATGAGGCCTGTTTCGATCATTGGCCCACGGCGGAGGTCGGCGCTGCCGAGTCACTATTGCATGGGCTTGATGCACTGGAGATGCTGGCCTTCGAACACCGCCTCAATGCGCCTGCGGTGCCGTGGCTGCTGGCCGCCGCCCAAGTGCCGGTGATGCACAGCATTGAGCAGCGCATGCTCGATGACGCAACGCGGCCGGCCTTATGGGTCGAGGACTCGCTTGTCCACTACAAGGCCTTGCGCAGCCTGGCGTTGAGCTTGCAACAACCGATGCTGGACATGCTGCGCCATCGCGGCGTAACCGACCGCCCGGTGGTGATCGGCGTGTGCCTGCCCAAGTCGCCGCAGCTGTACGCGGCGATTCTGGCGGTGCTGGGTTGCGGCGCGGTGTACCTGCCGCTGGACCCGCAGCATCCGGCGCAACGTCGGCGCTTCATTCTGGAAAACGCCAACGCAGACCTGCTGTTGCACGACGGCGCCAGCGAGTTGGGCGACGTCTCGCTGCCGATGCTGGACATTCGCCGTCTGCCTTCGCCCAAACCCGGCCTCCCGGCCTCGCTGATCCGCCGCACAGTGAACATCGACGAACCGGCCGTGGCGATCTACACCTCCGGTACCACCGGCCAGCCCAAAGGTGTGTTGCTCAGCCATCGCAACCTCAGCCATTTCTGTGCCTGGTACGCCGACCATGTCGGGTTACAGCGCAGCAGTCGGTCGTTGCAGTTTTCCACCATCAATTTCGACGCGTCGCTGCTGGATATCCTGCCGACCTTTATCCAAGGCGCGCGACTGGTGGTGCCCAGCGACGACCAGCGCCGCGATCCACAGCAATTGGTCGAGTTGATTGGCGGGCAGCAAGTGACCCACGCCTTCCTGCCACCGGCGCTGCTGAGCGTCATGCCGCTGCAAGCACCGCTGGGCCTTGAGCACTTGATTACCGGTGGCGATGTCTGCGAGCCGTTCGTGATCGCGCAGCTCGCACCGCAATGCCGATTCCACAATATTTATGGCCCGACCGAAACCACGGTGTTGGCCACCACGCGGCAATTTTGCGTCGGCGATAGCAATCGCAACCTCGGCATCCCCATCGCCAATGGCCGGGTGTTGATTCTGGATGAGCAACTGCAACCAGTGCCTCAAGGCACACCCGGCGAGTTGTATATCGCCGGGCCGGGTGTCGGCCTGGGTTATCTGAACGACCCGGCGCTGACGGCGGCGCGCTACCTCAACCTGACACTGCCCAACGGGCAGGCGTTGCGGGTTTATCGCACCGGCGATATCGGCCAGTGGGCCGACGACGGGATCGAGCTGAGTGGCCGTCGTGATAACCAGGTGAAGATCCGGGGCTTTCGGGTAGAGCCCGAGGAAATCGAGCATTGCCTGCGCGAAAGCCAGCTGTTTCGTCAGGTGGCAGTGGTGGTCGATGAACGACGGCGGATCCTGGCGTACCTGGTTCATCCCAGGGAAGAGCAGCCCGGCACCGCCCTCTCGGCCTTGCGCGAGCATGTGCAAAACACGCTGCCCGGTTACATGCACCCCGGCGCCTACATTGAACTGCCACGCCTGCCTTACACCAGTAACGGCAAGGTCGATCGACGGGCTCTGCTCGCGACCTCGGGACAGGTCCAGGTCGCCAGTCAGCGGCGCCAGCCGCAGACCCCGTTGCAGATGCAGTTGCGCCAGCTGTGGTCCGAGTTGCTTGAGCTGCCGGTCGAGGACATTGCCACCGACGAGAGCTTCTTCAACCTGGGCGGGCATTCGATTCTGCTGTCGCAGCTGCTGCTGAGCATCCGCCAGGTGTTCGGTCGCAGCCTGTCGATCAATCGCTTCATCGAAGCGCCTACGTTGCTGACCCTCGCCAAGCTGCTCGATGGCCCCGAGCAAAGCGCAGCTTCGACGCTCAGCCCCCAGGCCTTCATCGATGCCGAAGCCGAACTCAACCTCGATCCGCTGCCGGTCAGCCAGTGCGGTGATGTGCATAAAGTGCTGGTGACCGGCGCCAACAGCTTTCTCGGGGTACACATCGTCGAGGCTTTGCTGGCCTGGGGCGCCACCGAGGTCGCGTGCCTGGTGCGTGAGTCCGGCGGACAAACCGCGGCCGAACGCTTCGCCCAGGCCCTGCGGGATAACCGTCTCACCCATCTGGACCTGAGCCGGGTCAGCGTTTACGCCGCCGACATCACCCAACCGCAATTGGGTTTGCCGGACGACGTTTACGCACGCATCGACCGCACCTTCGGCGCGCTGGTGCACAACGCCGCCAACGTCAATCACGTCCTCGATTACGAGTCGTTGGCGCGGGATAACGTCGAGCCGATTTTCGAGTGCCTGCGCCTGTGTGAAGGGCGCAGCAAGAAGATCTTCAACTTCGTCTCGACACTCTCGGCGTCCAGCACGATTTCCGACGATGGCCGGGTGCTGGAGTTGCCCCCCGCGCAGACACCGCCGATCTACATCAAGAATGGCTACAACCTGTCCAAATGGGTCGGCGAGCGGATCCTCGAACGGGCGCGGGAGCGTGGGGTGCGGGTCAATCTTTATCGCCCCGGCAACATCAGCTTCAACAGCCTCACCGGCGTCTGCCAGCCCCACAAGAATCGCTTGATGCTGATGCTCAAGGGCTCGATCCAGCTCGGCCAGGTGCCGGAACTGGCGCTGAATTTCGACCTGATGCCGGTGGATTTCCTCGCCCGTTTCATCGCCTTCCACGCCAGCCGTTACCAGGCCGAAAAAGCGGTGTTCAACCTGCACAACCCCGAGCCGCTGAGCTGGGATTGCTACGTAGCGTCATTTCGCGAGACCGGTCGGGAATTCGCCATGGTCAGCGTCGCCGACTGGCAGCAGCAACTGAGCCGCGTCGACAGTGACAACGCGCTGTTTGGCGTGCTGGGTTTCTACCTCAACGGCTTCGAAGAAGACATCGGCGACATCTCGATGATCGGCCACGACAACGCCCAGGCCGGCGTGCGGCAGATGGGCGCGCACTACCCGGAAAAATCCCCGGCGCTGCTGCGGCGCGGCTGCGACTACCTCAAAGAAATCAACTTCATCTGATTCACCCTAACCCTGCACGGAGCAAAACCATGAATACTCTGCAACCCGATACCCTGATCAAAAATCCTCACGGCTGCCATGTTGTGTCTTCGGTGGATGTACCGGCCGATGCGGCACAGGTCTGGGCGGTGGTCGGCAACTTTGCCGGCTTCGATCGATTCATTCCAGCGCTGTCGCACATCGAGATGACGGGCGAAGGCGTGTCGTCGCTGCGCAAGAAATTCTTCAAGGACGACAACCACCTGGTGGTCGAGCAGCTCAACTCTCGGGACGACCAGGCAATGAACATGACCTGGACCCTCATCTACAACACCTTGGGCATCGGCAATTTGTGGGCGGCGATGAGGGTGGAATCCATCGGCGCAGGCAAGTCGCGGGCGATCTGGAGCATCATCGCTGAACCGGCTCAGGGCGGTGAGCAAGCCCTGTCGGGATTCAAGGATTTCCTTCAGGGGTTTGCCGATGATGCGATGGGGAATGTGTTGAAGCTGTTTGTGTAGGGTCTTGATGGGGTGGTGATTGAACCACCGCTTTCGCGAGCAAGCCCGCTCCCACATTCGACTGCGTTCCGCCTGGAAGAACTCGGTCAAAATGTGGGAGCGGGCTTGCTCGCGAAGAACGATAACGCGGTAGAGCTGACCTCAATCAGATCTTGAAACTATCAACCAACTGCTTCAACCGATTGGCCTGCTGAGACAACGCATCGCAATCCTTCAATGTTTCATTGAGGTTGGCCACGCTCTGCTGGTTCAACAGGTTGATCTGGTTGACGTCGACGTTGAGGGTTTCCACCACGGCGGTCTGCTCTTCGGTCGCTGCGGCCACCGATTGGTTCATGCCGTCGATTTCGCCGATGCGCTGGGTCACGCTGACCAGTCGCAGGCCGGCCTGGTTCGCCACTTCGACACTCTGCTCGCTGGAGACCTGACTGGCGTTCATGGTGGTCACCGCTTCGCGAGAACCGATCTGCAGCGAGCTGATCATCTTGTGGATCTCTTCCGCCGATTCCTGGGTGCGATGAGCAAGGTTACGCACCTCATCCGCCACCACCGCAAAGCCACGACCGGCCTCACCGGCACGGGCCGCTTCGATGGCCGCGTTAAGCGCCAGCAAATTGGTCTGCTGGGAGATGCCTTTGATCACATCGAGAATGTGGCCGATGTTGTCGGTGCTCGCGTTCAGGGTTTCGATCTGCGTGCAGGACAGGCTGATTTTCTGTGACAGCTCAGTCATGGCCAGGATGGTTTTTTCCACCACCTGACGACCGTCATCGGCCTGCTCGCTCGCGCCGCTGGCGTGTTGCGAAGCATCGGCGGCGTTGCGGGCGATTTCCTGGGTGGCGGCGCCCAATTGGTTGATCGCCGCAGCCACACTGTTGGTGCGCGCGCTTTGTTCGTCGGAGCCGATGATCGAAGCGTTGGACGATGCCATCACCCGTTGCGACAGGTCATGAACCTGGCGGGTCGCCGAGGATACTTCGCAAATCGACGCGTGAATCCGCTCCACAAACTGGTTGAAGGAGCCGCCCAACTCGCCGAACTCGTCTTTGCTTTCTACCACCAGACGCCGGGTCAGATCGCCCTCGCCCTGAGCAATGTCCTGCATCGCACGACCCATCGTGGTCAGCGGACGCATCAGCACGCTGATCAGCAGACTCAGCAGCACTGCAATGGCGGTCACGGCGATGAACATCGCGATCAGCGCCGAGGTGCGGAACTGGCTCAGTGGTGCGTAGGCCTTGGCCTTGTCGATCGACAGACCGATATACCACTCGGCATTTGGCAAACCACTCACCGGCGTGAACGAGAGGATGCGGTCCTGCTTGTTCAGTTCTACTTCCTGATTGCCTTTCCCGATACGGACACTGGAGCCCGGATAGATGTCTTTCAGGTTCTTCATCACCTGATCCTTGTCCGGACTGACGATCACCTGACCGTCGGCGCTGACGAGGAACGCGTGACCGATGCCACCGAAGTCCACCGAGTTGATGATCTTCACCAGGGTTTCGAGACTCAAGTCGCCTCCGACGACGCCCAGCAGTTCGCCTTGCTTTTTCACCGGCATGGCGATGGTCACCACTAACCCACCGACCGCGGCCATGTAAGGCGGGGTCAGCATGGTCTTGTCGGCGACCACGGCTTGTTTGTACCAGGGGCGCTGACGCGGATCGTAGCCGTCCGGCATCTTCGCGTCAGGGCGCTGGGTGAACACACCATTGGCCTGCCCGACGTAAGTGAACTGGAAGTTCGAGGTGAGGGCAGGTTGATCGACCAGCCCCGGCAAATCGGCATTGGCGCCTTGATGAGCGACGTTCTGCGCGAGATTTTCCAGGACCAGCACCCGGCCGCTCATCCAGTTCTGCACGCTGCTGGCGGTCAGCTCGCCAGCTTGCTCAACGGAAGACTCGAGGTTTTGCCGAATGGTGTTTCGCTGCAAATAGTCGTTGTACAAAGTGAACAACGCAAAAGCCAGCACCACGACGCCTGAAGCGGCCAGCAGAATTTTATGGCTGAACTTGAGATTCATTTCATGGGACTTCTTATGCAAAAAGTGGGGATGCGTTCCGGGTTGCAACATTCCATGTAACAGCGCAGACGGCATTTTTGGGCCGCTCTACTTTGGTGCACGCATGTCTCACCAGTCTGTCGGCACGAGCGGGAGAAATCTTAGGGATTTGTATGAAACCCGTCAGATACCCGCCGAACGGCGTGCTAGAGCGCCCAAGTAGGGGTGTTTGCTGACGGTTGCTCGAACGGCAGTTGCAAATTTTCCGACCCTTGATGACAATGCGACTAATTATCATTTGTGACGTCGGGCTGTCGCGTTCATGTCTTCACCTGAGTTTGCAGTACAGGCGCTTTACAGCAGCCATCACGGGTGGCTCAACACGTGGCTACGTGCGCGATTGGGCAATGCAGCCGATGCGGCGGATCTGGCTCAGGACACGTTCGTCCGTCTGCTGCAAAGAACCGAACGCCTGGAGCTCAAGGCCCCCCGCGCCTTTCTACGAACCATCGCCCGCGGCCTGGTGATTGACCATTGGCGCCGTGAGGAAATCGAGCGTGCGTACCTGGAAACCATCGCCCATTTGCCTGAGGCCGAAACCCCGAGCGCCGAGGCGCGGGCATTGGTGCTCGAATTGCTGGAAAGCATCGCCCGCATGCTTGAAGGCCTGAAGCCGAAAGTGCGTCAGGCATTTCTGCTGGCCCAGTGCGAAGGACTTACCCACAAGCAGATCGCCGAACACATGGGCTTATCCCTACGTTCGGTGGAGCGTTATGTGGCCGACGCGCTGTATCACTGCTACGTGCTGCGGTATGAAGCGTGATGCCTGCGGATAACTCAGCGCTGAACCGCCGCGGGGCGCCGCATCAGCAGGTGGTTAAACAAGCCATCTATTGGTTGCTGCGCCTGCGTAACAACGCGACCAATCCCAGACTGCGCCAGCAATGCGACGTCTGGCGGGCGGAACACCATGAACACGAACTGGCCTGGCAACGGGTGCAGTCCCTGCAAGCCGAGTTGAGCAGTAATCTACGCGCGGTGCCCGGCGCTCAAGTCGCTTTCAACACTTTGGAAAACAGCGCACAGGGACTCGGGCGGCGCCAGGCATTGAAGCTGCTGTCGGGCGCGTTATTGATGGGTTCGGCGGCATGGCTGGGCAAGGATGCGATCGGCTGGCAACAATGGACCGCCGACTTCGCCACCGCCACGGGCGAGCGACGCGGTTTCCAGTTACCGGATGGCACGCGCCTGGAGCTCAACACCGCCAGCGCGGTGGATCTGGACTACACCGCGCAGCAGCGCCTGATCAAACTGACCCGCGGCGAGATCGTCGTGACGTGCGGTGGGGCAAGTGAAGGGGTTTCGTTTGATCGACCGTTGCGGGTGCAAAGCCGTCACGGTGTATTCGAAAGTGTGGCGGCACGCTTCATTGTTCGTCAGGACGCCGACTGCACGCGGCTCAGCGTCACCAGCGGCGTCGTCGCAATCCATTCGCCACGGGCCACCGATGGCCTGCCGATTCAGGTGCAGGCCGGGCAGAGTTATCTGATCGATCGGAGTCGAGCGCAGTTGGCACCGCCGCAGGACATGGATGCGGGCGCCTGGGTGGATGGCCTGATCGTCACCCGCAACATGCGCCTCGGGGATTTCATTAATGAAGTCGGACGTTACCGTCCCGGCTATCTGACCTGCGCGGCCGACATTGCCCACTTGCGGCTGTCCGGGGTTTTCCGTCTCGAAGACACCGACAAACTGCTGGCCATCCTGCCGCAAACCCTGGCGGTGCAACTGCGCTATCGCACTCGCTATTGGGTGACGCTGGAGCGGCAGGCCTGAATTATTTTTGGCGGGTTTTCTGAACAAGTCCGGCTTAGTCAGTAAGCACTTCAACTCTGCCTTCAGCGACTTCCTACGGAAACCTACAATGACTGTGCGCGCCATCAGTAAGAACCCTCTCCATTTCGCCGCGGAATCGGGCGTATTGCGCCACGCCATCCGCGCGGCGCTGTTCTCGACCGCATTGGGTGTCGGCCTGATGCCGACACTTGGCGTTGCAGCACAGGGCAGCGAAGCCAGTAGCCACCGCTACAACATCGCCGCCGGCTCCTTGAGCGATGTGCTCAACCAATTCGCGCGTCAGGCGGGCATCACGCTGTCGACGACTCCGGCTCAAACTCAGGGCCTTCAATCGCCGGGATTACAGGGCGACTATTCGGCGGATCAGGCGTTGAGTCATTTGCTCAACGACACAGGGCTTGTGGCCGTCAGTCAGGATGGCAGCAGCTATGTGCTGCGGCCCGTCGCTGAAACCGAAGCCCTGGCGCTGCCCACCACCGACATCAAAGGCTTCGCCCTGGGTAACGCGCTGGGCAGCATGGATGGCTACAACGCAACGCACAGCCAGATCGCCACCAAGACCAGTACCGCGCTGCTGGAAACCTCACAAAGCGTGTCCGTGGTGACCCGCGAGCAAATGGACGACCAAGGCTCGCAAACCGTGTCCCAGGCGATGCGCTACACCCCGGGCGTGCTGACCAACCCTTACGGCGCGACCCACCGTTACGACTACGTGGCGATGCGCGGTTTCAACGACGGCTCGGTGGATAACATCTATCTCGATGGCCTCAAATCCATGGGTGACAGCGGCACCTACAGCACCATGCAGGTAGACCCCTATTTCCTCGAACGAGTCGATATTCTCAAAGGGCCGTCGTCAGTGCTCTACGGTCGCAGTTCGCCGGGCGGACTGGTGGCGTTGACCAGCAAGAAACCGTTGTATGAGCCCTATCATCAGGTCCAGGCCACGGTGGGCACCCAAGGTCAGCGCGGCATGGGTTTCGACTTCAGCGGGCCGGTGGATGATGACAAGCGTATCGCCTATCGCCTGACAGGGTTGGCGGATCAGTCCGACACACAGTTCGACCACAATGAGGAAAAGCGCTTCGCCCTGGCGCCGACGGTGAGCATCGATTTCACCGAAGATACCTCGCTGACGCTGCAAGCCTATCTGCAACACGATCCCGACGGCGGCTATCACGGCGGCGTCCCGGCCGATGGCACGATCCATCAGCGCAACGGCAATCGGATCTCCCCCAACTTCTTCGAAGGCGAGCCGGGCATTGATGGCTTCCAGCGTGATCAACAGTCCTTCGGTTATCAGTTTGAACACCGCTTCAACGACGTCTTCACCGCTCGGCAGAACTTCCGCTATCTCGACTCCAAGGTGAAGATCGATCAGGTTTATGCCTATGGCTGGACCACTCCCACCAGTAACGAGTTGAACCGCTATTACACCGGCGGCGACGAAAAGCTCCACGCCTTTATCGTCGATAACATGCTGCAAGCCGAGTTCTTCACCGGCGCAACCAAACACACCGTGCTGATGGGCGCGGACTACCAGCGGCGCAAGACGGTCGTCGACTGGACCAGTGGCGGTCTTGCGCCGATCGATGCGTTCAATCCGGTGTACGGCAATTCGGCCATCGACTTCTACAGTCCGACCAGCTATCTGCGGCGCCTGGAACAGACTGGCGTCTACCTGCAAGACTTGATCGAGATGGATAAGTGGCGCTTCTCTTTGGGCCTGCGTCAGGACTGGGTTGAAACCTCCGATGAAAATCGGCTGGCTGAAGCGGGACGCCCTGTAGGCACGGAAATCAGTGACGAACGCACCAAGCTGACGGGCCGGGCTGGGGCGCTGTACCTGTTCGATAACGGCATCGCGCCGTATATCAGCTACTCCGAGTCGTTCAACCCGAATTCCTACGCGGACAGCGCCGGCAATCCTCTGGCACCGACCGATGGCACCCAGTGGGAAGTGGGCTTGAAGTACCAGCCGCCAGGCACCGACAACTTGTTCACGGCGTCGCTGTTCCGCATCGATCAGGAAAACCTGGCGACCAAACTGCCGCAGGAAAACTTCTATCGCGCTGTAGGCGCCGTCCGCTCCCAAGGTCTGGAACTGGAAGCGCACATGCAGCTGACCGATAACCTGAAAGTCCTCGGCAGCTACACCTTCACCGACATCGAATATTCGAAGTCGATGATCAGTACGTTGAGCACTGCAACCGACGTGATCGAAAACAAGGGCAACTCGCCGACTCAGGCGCCCCGTCATATGGCCTCAGTGTGGGCGGACTACACGTTCGACAGCGCAGCGCTTGATGGCCTGCGTCTGGGCGGCGGCGTGCGTTATGTCGGCTACAGCTGGGCCGATGCGGAAAACACCCTGAAGGTGCCGTCCTACACGCTGTTCGATGCGTCTGTCGGCTATGACCTGGGCAAGCTGGGCTTGAAGGGCGTGGACGTACGTCTGAATGCTAACAACCTGACCAATGAGTCCTACGTGGCCTCCTGTGCCAGCCTGAACTTCTGCTACCTGGGTGAAGAGCGCAACGTCGCCGCTACCGTGAGCTACCAGTTCTAACGACTCGTTATCCAAAAAAGCCAGCCCCTGAATTCAGGGGCTGGCTTTGTCGTCTCTGCAGGAAAATTCCATGCGTGCATTTCTGGTTTTACTTCATCGCTACATTGGTTTGGCGACTGCGTTGTTTCTGCTGATGGCGGGGCTTACGGGCAGCATCCTGGCGTTCAACCATGAGCTGGATGAGTGGCTCAATCCGGGGTTTTATGCAGCGTCTGCCGAAGGTCAGCGTTTGCCGCCCGGCGCTTTGGTCGACAAGCTGCAAACGGAGCATCCGAGGCTACAAGTCTGGTACATGGAGTACCCGTCAGAACAGGCTCATACCGCATTGCTGGCTGCGGTACCGCGTAATGATCCTGCGACCGGAAAACCTCTTTCCGAGCCCAATCAGGTGTTCTATCTGGACCCGGTCAATGGCGAGCAGAAAGGGCAGCGGTTCTGGGGAGAATGCTGCTTTCAGCGGGAGAACTTCATTCCGTTCATTCTGGAGTTTCACTACAACCTGGTCCTGCCGAATAACTGGGGATTGTTGTTAATGGGACTGGTCGCGATCGCCTGGGTTGTCGATTGTTTCATTGCGCTTTGGCTGACGCTTCCACGTGGGAAACCGTTCTGGAAGAAATGGTCGACGGCCTGGATGATCAAGGGTGGACATGCCTACCGACTGAATTTTGACCTGCATCGGGCGGGTGGGTTGTGGCTTTGGTTGTTGCTGCTACCGATTGCGGTCAGCAGTGTCGCCATGAACCTGCCGAGTCAGGTCTTCAAGCCTGTGGTTTCACTGTTTTCGCCGATTGAGCCGAGCGTTTACGAGGCCCGCGGACGCATGCCTGCTGAGGAGCTGGGAGTTACGCGGCTGAGTTATCAACAGGCTTATGAACGTGCGTTACAGGAAGGGCAAAAGTTAGGGCTGACCGCTGCAATCGGGGAGTTGTATTACAGCTTTGAGTACAACTTTTATGGGGCAGGGTTTGGGCAACATGATACCGAGGCCCATGGAAAGTCCTGGCTGTTCTTCCATGGCACGGACGGGCGTTTACTGGGGCAGGAAATCGCAGGGCAAGGCACCCTGGGAGAGCGTTTTTATCGGCTGCAATTGCCGATACACGGAGGGCGGATCATTGGGCTCACCGGGCAAGTCATGATCGCGGTGCTAGGTGTTTTGATTGCAGTATTGTCAGTGACGGGAATCTATATCTGGTGGCGCAAGTTGCTGGCTCGAAGGAGTAGCAAGGCACGTAAGAGCAGGATGTGCCCCATTCCAGATTGAGGTTTCTATAGCCCAGAAAGACAAAACCCCTGTCTGCATAAGCAGACAGGGGTTTCGGAATTCAATCTTGACGATGACCTACTCTCACATGGGGAAACCCCACACTACCATCGGCGATGCATCGTTTCACTGCTGAGTTCGGGATGGGATCAGGTGGTTCCAATGCTCTATGGTCGTCAAGAAATTCTGTGACCAGCCCGTTACAGCGGTAACGTGCCAGCAAAATCGGTGACTTCTACTAAAACAAAACCCCTACCTGCATACGCAGATAGGGGTTTCGGAATTTAATCTTGACGATGACCTACTCTCACATGGGGAAACCCCACACTACCATCGGCGATGCATCGTTTCACTGCTGAGTTCGGGA
>NZ_JAHUWR010000013.1:0-75165 GCF_019218905.1 Pseudomonas sp. PDM24
AGTGAAACGATGCATCGCCGATGGTAGTGTGGGGTTTCCCCATGTGAGAGTAGGTCATCGTCAAGATTAAATTCCGAAACCCCTATCTGCGTATGCAGGTAGGGGTTTTGTTTTGTCCGCAGGAAAAGAGCACTCTGGCGACAATACAAAATTGCACAGTTATTTTCGAGTCAGGACACTAGAATAGGTCCAACTTTTTTGGAGCCAGAGCCTTTATGCCAGATCCGGTTGACGCCCCAGGGCTGTCAGATTTACCGCTGGACGACTTGGTAGCGTGTCATGAGTGCGACTTGCTGATGCGCAAGCCTGAGCTTGCTCATGATGAGAAAGCCATCTGTGTACGCTGCGGTTATGAGCTGTATGCCCATCGACACAATGTCGTGCAGCGTAGTCTCGCCTTGGTCATTGCCGCGCTGTTGTTGTTCATCCCGGCGAACTTTTTACCCATCATGCAGCTCCATCTACTCGGACAGTCGTCGCACGATACTGTCTGGAGTGGCGTTGTCGGTCTGTTCGATACCGGTATGCGAGGCGTAGCGGCAGTGGTATTCCTTTGCAGCATGGGGATTCCGCTGCTCAAGCTGCTTTGCCAGCTGTTCGTGCTGCTGAGTATTCGCTTCGATATCGGACGCAGTTATGGCCTGCTGCTCTACCGCATTTATCACCATCTACGGGACTGGGGGATGCTCGAGGTTTACCTCATGGGCGTACTGGTTGCGATCGTCAAATTGGCCGATATGGCGGCGATCACCGTAGGTCTTGGTCTGGCGTGCTTCATCAGTTTGTTGTTGGTTCAGGTCTGGCTGGAAGTAGTGATGTCACCGCACCAGATCTGGCAGGCTCTATCAGGAGAAGATGCCCATGCGGGCGATTGATGCAGGCATTTTGATTTGTGCCGAATGCCACGAGTTGAATAAACAGGAAGCCGATACCGACGAGCAGGTGTGCACTCGCTGCGGTGCGCTGGTTCACGCCCGCCGCCCGAACAGTCTGATGCGTACTTGGGCGTTATTAATCACGGGCGCGATTCTCTACATCCCGGCCAATGTACTACCGATCATGACCGTCAATTCCCTGGGGCAGGGCGATCCGAGCACCATTATGTCCGGTGTGATCCAGCTGGTTCAGCACGGCATGATTCCAATCGCTGCCGTGGTTTTTATCGCCAGCATCCTGGTACCCACGTTCAAGCTGGTGGGCATCGCATTGCTGCTGTTTTCGGTGCAGCGCCGTCAGCCGCTTTCGGCACGCCAGCGCATTCTGATGTACCGCTTTATCGAGTTCATCGGCCGCTGGTCGATGCTGGATATTTTTGTAATCGCCATTCTGGTGGCGGTTGTGAATTTTGGACGGCTTGCCAGCATCGAAGCCAATCTTGGCGCCATCGCCTTCGCCAGTGTGGTGATTCTGACGATGCTTGCCGCAGTAACTTTCGATCCCCGACTGATTTGGGATAACACGGAGTCGGACGACGACCATGACTGATTTGCCTAAAGCGAAAACCCGACCGGCCTCGAACTGGTCAGCTATTTGGGTGTTGCCCCTGATCGCCTTGATCATCGGCGGCTGGCTCGGCTGGCGTGCCTACAGCGAGACGGGCATCGAGATTCAGGTGCGCTTCGAAAGTGGCGAAGGCATTCAGGCCAACAAGACCGAAGTTGTCTACAAAGGCATGTCGGTCGGCAAGGTGAAAGCCCTCAAACTCGATGACGAAGGCAGCTCCAAAGGAGTGATCGCTACCATCGAGATGAATAAAGACGTGGAGCAATACCTGAGGACCAGCACGCGGTTCTGGCTGGTCAAACCGAGCGTGACCCTGGCCGGTATCACGGGCCTGGAGACGCTGGTTTCGGGTAACTACGTGGCCGTTAGCCCAGGCGAAGGCGAGCCGACCCGCAAGTTCAAGGCCCTGGCCCAGGAGCCTCCGCTATCGGACGCGCAACCCGGCCTGCACTTGACCATCAAGGCTGATCGCCTGGGCTCGCTGAATCGGGGCAGCCCGGTGTTCTACAAGCAGATTCAGGTCGGTCAGATCAAAAGCTATGTGCTGTCCGCAGACCAAAGCACTGTCGAACTCAAAGTCTTCATTGAACCGACCTACGCCAGCCTGGTGCGTAAACACACGCGTTTCTGGAATGCCAGCGGCATCAGTATCGACGCCAACCTTTCTGGTGTGAAAGTACGTAGCGAGTCCCTCGCCAGCATCGTCGCTGGTGGTATTGCATTTGCCACTCCGGAAAATCGCAAGGACAGCCCGCCTACCGATCCAAGCCTGCCGTTCCGTCTCTATGAGGATTTCGATGCGGCTGCAGCCGGTATTCGGGTCAAGGTCAAACTCAGCGATTTCGAAGGCCTGCAGTCCGGTCGTACGCCGGTGATGTACAAAGGTATCCAGGTCGGCAATTTGAAAACGCTCAAGGTTGATCCCGACCTGTCCAGTGCGACTGCCGAGTTGACTCTCGACCCGCTGGCCGAGGACTACCTGGTCACCGGCACTCAGTTCTGGGTGGTAAAACCATCGATTTCGCTCGCCGGTATTACAGGCCTGGAAGCGCTGGTCAAAGGCAACTACATTGCCGTGCGCCCAGGCGACAAGGGCGGTGCGCCGCAACGCGAGTTCGAAGCACGGCCCAAGGCCCCGCCGCTGGACCTGCGTTCGCCCGGCCTGCATTTGGTGTTGTTCACCGACAACCTTGGTTCTCTGGAAGTCGGCAGTCCGATTCTCTACAAACAGGTCAAGGTCGGATCGGTTCAAAGCTATCAATTCTCCCGCACCAAAAAGCAGCTGGTGATCGGGGTGCATATCGAGAAGGAATACGAAGGGCTGGTCAACGCCTCGACGCGTTTCTGGAATGCCAGCGGCATTACGCTCACCGGTGGATTAACCGGCGGCATCCAGGTCAAAAGTGAGTCGTTACAGAGCCTGATGGCCGGTGGCATCGCCTTCGAAACCCCGGAAGCCAAAGCGCCGTTGCAAAAGCGTATTCCGCGTTTCCGCCTGCATGCCAACCATGATGAGGCAACGCAGAAAGGCACTATGGTGACAATCAAGGTCGATCGCGCCGATGGCCTGCGCAGTGGCACGCCGGTTCGATTCAAAGGCCTGGACGTTGGCAAGATTGAGGACGTCGACCTCAGTGATGACCTGCAATCAGTACTGCTGACCGCGCGGATCACCGAAGTGCCGGAGCGTATCGCTCGGGTCGGCAGTCAGTTCTGGGTGGTCAAACCTGAGCTCGGTCTGATTAAAACTTCGAACCTCGACACTTTGGTCACAGGGCAATACATCGAAGTACAACCGGCACCGAAGAACCTCGGCCCACAGAAGACTTTCGTGGCCTTGACCAATCCTCCGGAAATCGCCAAGGAAGAGGCTGGTTTAAGCCTGGTGTTGAGCGCTGCTCGTCGGGGTTCGCTGAAGTCAGGCGTCCCTGTCACCTATCGCGAAATCACGGTAGGCAAGGTGACCGGCTATGAACTGGGCCAGACGGCTGATCGAGTGTTGGTGCACATCCTGATCGAGCCGAAGTACGCGCCGCTGGTGCGCAGTGGCACGCGGTTCTGGAACACCAGTGGTTTTGGTTTTGACTACGGCTTGTTCAAAGGCGCGACAATACGTACCGAATCGCTGGAGACGCTGGTCCAGGGCGGCATTGCGTTTGCCACACCGGATGGCGACCGCATGGGGGCTCCGGCGCGGCCCGAGCAAACATTCCCGCTGTTCGACCAGTTCGAAGATGAGTGGCTGACCTGGGCGCCGAAGATTTCGATCGGCAAGTAGTTATTGCGTCTGTGATGACGCCTTCGCGGGCAAGCCTCGCTCCTACAATGAAAAGATAAAAAAGGCCGCGATCCATTGGATCGCGGCCTTTTTATTGGCTTCGATTAAAGCGTCAAACCGCGTCCAGCTCCGGTTCATCCGCCTGCACGTTGATGGTTGCCTTCACTTCATCGTGGCGACGAATGTACTTCCAGTCCGCCTCGTCGATGTAAATGCCGTTCGGGCCGCTGCCGCCTTCCAGGTCGATGGCGACACTGGCGCAAACTTGCGGCTTCACACTCGCCAGAATCGGCACGAAACCCAATTGCAGGCTGGTTTCCAGCAGTGCTGCCTGGTTCTTCTCGTCGATGTCCGCCGCTTCGTCAAGGTAGTACGGCAGGCGCACGCGACCGGCCTGATCGCGGTCCATCAAGTGCAGCAACAAGTACATGTTGGTCAGCGCCTTGATGGTCATGGTGGTGCCGTTGGACGCCGCGCCGTCGATGTCGGTGTGGATCACCGGTTGGCCGTTGACCTTGGTGATCTCGAACGCCAGCTCGAACAGATCCTTGAGGCCGAGCTGGTTGTGGTTCGCCGCCACCAGCCGCGCCAGGTATTCCTTGGCCTCTTCGTTCTTGTTGTCTTGATCGGCGCTTTGGCTCAGGTCGAAGACGGAAAGGGTTTCGCCTTCTTCGTACTGACCGGCGCTGTGGATGATCTGGTCAATGTGCTTGAGCGCTTCCTTGTTCGGCGCGAGCACGATGCGGAAGCTTTGCAGGTTGGAGACCTGACGCTTGTTGATCTCGCGGTTGAACAGCGCCAGTTGATGTTCGAGGCTGTCATAGTCGCTGCGAATGTTACGCAGGGTCCGGGCGATGTCGGTGACGGCTGCACGACGGGCCTTGCCGAGAGTCAGGGCTTCGTCGGTGCGGTGTGCGTACGCGTTGATCAGCAGTTGCAGGCGACGCTCCATATCGTCTTCGCTGTCGAACTTGGCCACGCCCTTGAGGCGAACCTGAGCATAGAGCGCGTCGATCTGCCCGTCGCTGCGCAGCAGGCCTTGCCAGCTGTCCTGATAGTCGTTGAGCAACGGCAGCAGGTTGTCCATGGAGTCGTCGACCGGGTCCATGAACGGCGTGCCAAATGGCAGGTCCGCCGGCAACAGCTGACGACGGCGCAGGGCGTCGTCGAGGGTGCGTTGCTTGGCTTCCATATCGCCGATCTGCCGGCCGACCAGTTGCAGCTTGGCCGACAGTTGCTGGACGCGCTCGGTAAAGGCATCGCTGGAACGCTTCAATTCGTCCTGAGCAGCTTCCATCTGCGCCAACTGCTCAAGCTTGTCGCCTTCCTCGGAGCTCAGGGTTTGCGCGCGGCGGAAATCTTCCAGGGCTTTCTGCGCATCCAGCACTTGCTGGTACAGCGCTTCAGTCTGGGTCTTGCTGGCCGCGCGGTCGGCTGCCACGGCGGCTTGAGTTTTCAGCTGCTTTAGTTCTTTTTCCAGGCGGTCTTTCTGATCGCGCAGCGCCGCGCGGTCAGCCAGGGCTTGCAGGGCTGGAGGCTCAATGTGCGAGATATCGATGGACAGGCCCGGCACTTCGAAGCGCTCGCCTTTGAAGCCATCGAGGATCAGTTCCATGGATTTGACCCACTGACCGTCCTCGTCCAGCGTAATGCCGTGTTCACCCAGCGGGAGGCTGAACAGTGCGCTGTTGAACAGGCGCATCAGGCGCTCGACGTCCTGCTGTGAAAACTCTTCGCGCAAACGGGCGTAGCTGTTGTTGTCGGCGTGATCGAGTTGTTGCTTGACCGACTTCAGGCGTTTTTCCAGATCCCGCAGACGCTCTTCGAGGTCTTCGGCACTGAACTGCCGCGACTGGGCCAGTGCACCGGCCAGTTCGTCGTGCGCGTCTTTGGCGGCGAGCAGTTGCTGCTCGAGGACTTTGACGTCATCGACCAGCGCGAAGCGATGCTTGAGCACCGACAACTCGCCGAGCCAGCGCTGGATGCCGGTGATTTCCCGCTCCAGACGCATCAGCTCCTGAGTGCCGCCGCGCTGATCGTTTTGCAGCGCGTCCTGCTCGTTGCGGTAGTGCTCAGCCTGAATCGTCAGTTCTTCCTTGCGAGCACTGGCGTAGTCCGACCAGGTGCCGAGCAGGGAGTCGAGCAGCGGCGACAGGCGATGCAGTTTGCCGCGCAGGATGTCCCGCTGTTTCACGCCGTTTGCCAAGGCTTCAACCAATGGGCCGGCAGCGACCAGCGAGTTGTAGTCCTGCTCCATGCGGCGAACATCACGGAAGGCTTCCTCGCACGCGGCGATGTAATCGACGCTGCCGGAACGCAGGCTGTGTTCGAAGGCGTCGAGGAACAGCTGCTTGAGTTTGGCCGCGGTGATTTCGCGCATGTGCAACAAGTTGATGAACAGCGCGCGGAAGGTCTTCAGGCTCTGCTCGCTGGTGGAGCGCAGCGGGATCAGCGTCAGGTCCAGCGGAATAGAGGTGTGACCGCCCACCAGCAAACGACGCAGTTCATCCGGCTTGAGTTCATAGGCTTTCAGGCCTTCGCGCTCAAGGTTGGTGAACAGCTCTTTCTGCCGCAGGCAGGTATCGTCTTTCTGGTAATGGGCCAGATCGAGTTTGCCGGCATAGGCAAAGAACTGGTGACCGAAACCGCCGCCCGGGCCGCGTCCGACCACGCCAATCACGTGCGGGCCGTGGGGCAGGGAGACTTCCACCAGGATGTAACTGGTGTCCGAGGCGAAGTAGAAACGCCGGGATTGTTCCAGGCTGTACTTGCCGAAACTCATGTCCGACATGCGTGCAAGAATCGGGAACTGCAAGGCGTTGATCGATGCGGATTTACCGAGGTTGTTCGCCCCGTAAACCGACAGCGGCTCTTCCAGCGGGAACAGGCCGAGGCTGTAACCGGCGGTGTTCAAAAGGGCAAAGCGGCGAATGCCGTAGCGTTCCTTGCTCATGCGTCGGTCTCCTGTTCTTCGGCAATGGCGCGGGCCAGGGCGTCTTCTTCGCTTTCTTCAGCGAAGTCACTCAGATCCAGCGGGTCGTCTGTTTGCAGCAGTTTTTCATCGCTGTCGTCATCGATCAGCACGGGCACCGGCAATGGCAGGACGCTGTGCAGGCTGGCCGCCAGATCACGGTCCTGCTGAACCGACAGGCAAACATCAAGGAAGCGATGCATCGGCGGCAGGAAACGGTAAACGCCGTTTTCTTCGCTGGCGAAACCGAGCTGAGTCATGCGGCGCATGATTTTTTCTTCGAGTTCTTCGACGGTCTGCACTTCTGCCTGGATAAACAGGTCGCGGTATTTCTCCAGCAACGATGGCAACTCATCGCGGCCGAGGCTGCCGCCGTCGAGCACGGCGACCGGGTCACGGCCCTGATCGGCCAGATGCTCGACAAGGATGAAGGTAAACAGCGCCAGACGTTGCGCGGTCTTGTTTACCGCCGCAGCGGCAAGGTCCGGCACAAAGTAGTAGAAACCCCGGGTGTCGCAGACCAGTTCAAAGCCCAGTGCCTTGAACAGCGTGCGGTACTGGTCCTGGAAGTTCGACAATTGCGCGTACAGCTCCGGGTCGCGGCGGCTGACGTGGTAGCCCTTGAACAGCTCGCGAAAGATCGGCGCCAGCTGGGACAGTTCGGATAGATCAAGATGCATGTGGGATGCTCGCAGAATCCTCGGCGGCGGTGTCGCCGGCCGAGAGCAGGGCGAAGGAGCGCAGGCTGACCTGATGCTCGTGAGTGTGGTAATCGCGGCGTTCCAGACGCTCGCGTTTGAAGCGCTTCTCCCGCGACAGGCGCGAGAACCAATAAAGCAATTCGTCGGTAGCACCGTCCGGCTCCTGTTCCAGCAGCCAAGTCATCAGGTCCGGCATTGGCAGGGCGTCTTCGCAACGTTCGAGCATTTCCCGAACCGTGCGTGGCGCGCGCGGGGCTTCGCCTTTCTGGGTCTTGTGCGCCTTGGGGAAACGCGCCGGTTTTGGTTCGAAACGGGCCAAGGCGTACACGTAGGCTTCGACTTGACTGGCGCTGCCGAGGAAGGTGCTTTGCGGCCGGGTGAACATCGGCATCGCGGCTTGCGGTACCGCATCGATGCCTTTACGACGAATGGCCGACAGGGCCAGCGCCGCGCCACGGGTCACGGCGTTGTGGCGGCGGGCTTCTTCACGTAGCGGCAGGAGCAGTTCGCGGGCGTGACGCAAGGTTAGCTGGGCGCTGGTCTGCATTTCGAGGATGCGCGCGTGGGTGCGCAGCAGCATGTCATCGTCAACCAGATGGCCGAGGCGCTGCTGTTCGGAGAGCATCTTCAGCAGGACCGTTTCGACCTTACGCACGCCTTGTTCGAAGGCGCCGTCGGCGTTCACCAGTTCAATCATCGGCTCGACGTATTCGTCCCAGGTCGCCAGCACTTCAGCGTAGCGCTGACGCAGCGGGATCTGCCGATCGCTGGTTTTCGCCCGTTCGGCGACGGCCACCAACGCCTGTTCGTCGTTGTCGAGTTTTTTCAGCACATCGCGCACGCGCATGTCGAGCAGGCGCAATTGACGCGCCAGGTCGTTGCCGTCGCGAATGTCGAAGGCGTCCTGAATGTAACCGGCCAAGCGCTCAAGGTGACGCAAATAGGCTTCGATTTCCAGACACAGGCCCAGACGGTGCTCACGGCGCAGGTAAGCGAGGAAGTCGTGGATCTGCGCATTGAGCTCGAAACGGTTCGGGCTTTTCGCCACGGGAACCAGAATGTCGAGGCGGATCCACACGTCCAGCAGGCTGGTGATGTCCTGCGGCGTACTGTCGAGTTGCTGGGCGGCCAGTTGC
Organism: Pseudomonas sp. PDM24; assembly: GCF_019218905.1. Lineage (NCBI taxonomy): Bacteria > Pseudomonadati > Pseudomonadota > Gammaproteobacteria > Pseudomonadales > Pseudomonadaceae > Pseudomonas > Pseudomonas sp. PDM24. The sequence continues at coordinate 8,590 of NZ_JAHUWR010000013.1, forward strand.
GTGCGCAGTTCGTTGAGGCTCAAGGTGCCTTGGTCGAAGTGCTCGCACAGTGGCTCCAGAAGTGCCCAGTGTTCAGCGAGGGCGCGCAAGACGCGCTTGGGTTCGATCATCGGAATGGCCGGCTGGTTGGCGATTAAAAGTCGCGATTGTACTGCATCACGCCCGTTGCGATTCACTCTCGGGACGGACAGTTGGCTTTCTATCGATCAAGCGCGGGCGATCTTGAGCGAAGGGCGGTAGAATCAACGCACTTTAGTTATCCACAAGTGGCCGACCTTTGCTTATCGAGTCCCGTCGCCGCGCTTATTTGACCGCCATGCAGGTGGTCAACTGGCTGCCGCGCACCGAATTGCCCTTTGCTGCGCCCTCGCGCCCCGAACTGCTGGAGATGCCCGAGCCATTGGTCGTCGCCCCGGTTGCGCCGGCTCCCGTGGCCGAGGCACCGATGGAGCCCGTGGTCAAACCGGCCGAACGGGTAAAAATCGAGGTGCCGCGGCCATCGTTGGCCAGCACCCGCACGAACGCCAAGGTCGAAGAAGAGGAGGCCCCGGTCGCGGTCAAGGCGCCGGTCGTGCCGCCACCGCGTTTCGCCCTTCAATTGCTGCGCGCAGGTCGTTGCCTGTTGCTGGTGGAATTACCCACAGGCGAAAGCTTCCAGACCCGCGATCCGGCCTATCTGTTGCTCAAGGACATGCTGCGCGCTGCCGGTCTGCCGGACAGCCCACAGATTGTCGGCGAGCCGGTGCGCTGGCCACTGCTGGCTCGCGGCACCATGGATCAGGGGCCGGAAGCGGCTCGGGATTTCGTACAAGGCTTTCTGTCGGCCCGTCTCGAAGATGCTCCATGCGTCTGCCTGTGGCTGATCGGCTTGCCGGCGGTGCGTTTTGCCGGTGAGGCGAACGCCGAATCCTTCAACCGTGAACTTCAGGTCGAAGGCCTGGGTTCGGTCTGGGCCCTGCCGGGTCTGGAATTATTAATGGAACAGCCACAGCGTAAGGCTGATGTCTGGCAAGCCATGCGTCGGCTGATGGCGCGCTGGAAAGAATCGAATGAGTGACGCTGTATCGTTCCGCCCGATGACCGAGGCGGACTTGGACACTGTACTGAAAATTGAATACGCGGCTTACAGCCACCCCTGGACCCGCGGGATTTTTCTCGATGGCCTGGGCAAGTACCAGATCTGGCTGATGTTTGAAGGGCAGCAGCAGGTCGGTCATGGGGTGGTGCAGATCATTCTCGACGAGGCGCATTTGCTGAACATCACCGTCAAACCGGAAAATCAGGGCCGAGGCCTGGGTTTGACGCTGCTGGAGCACTTGATGTCGATTGCCTGCAAGGCAGAGGCACGGGAATGTTTTCTGGAAGTGCGCGACAGCAACCGGGCGGCATTTCGGTTGTATGAGCGGTATGGGTTCAACGAAATCGGGCGTCGGCGCGATTACTACCCCGCTGTTGGCGGGCGCGAAGATGCCGTGGTCATGGCCTGTACATTAGTGGATTGAGCCTTAAAAGCTTCGCGGGCAAGCCTCGCTCCTACGAGCAGAACACATGAACGGCCCAGAACCCGTAGGAGCGAGGCTTGCCCGCGAAGGTGTCCTCCCCGACGACAACGATCAACGCTTGCCATCCATTGGATCGCGCTGCGCCATCTCTGCTTCGTCCAACCCGTTGCCCCCGCCGATGTCGTCTTCATCGACAATGCTCAAATCCCAATCCGCCTGGCCGCCTTCACCCTCTTCGTGGGCATCCCGTGCGCCGTCTTCATGGATCAGGGTTTCCGGGCTCATGTCATCGTCGGTGGACTCATGGTCATTGGTCGAGCCTCCGGTCATGCCAGCTTCACGGACGCGTTCGTCGGACATCTTCTGCGCACGCTCGCGTTCGGGGATCAGGTCGCCGATTCTGGTGCCCGGTTCTTCCTCGTCGAAATCCAGCTCATGCACTGAGCCCATGCGGTCTTCGTTGTCGTCGATGGGCTCGGGTTGCGCCTTATCGAACGGACGTCGTGAATCAGTCATGGCATTCCCTCATACTGTAGGCCTTACTACAGTTGACCCACTGGGCTTGCGAGAATTCCACCGGCATGGAGCATCGGATAGCCATTAAATGCATCAGGGCATCATGGGGGATCTGCATCTTGCGCGTGACCCGGACAGACGGTTGTCTGTCAAACCAGCGCATCATTATCGAGGCTTCATTGCATGAACGAATTACAAGATCTGATTGATAACAATGAGCGCTGGGCCGACGCGATCACCCAGGAAGATCCTGATTTCTTCGCCAAGCTGGCCCGTCAACAAACCCCGGAATACCTGTGGATCGGTTGCTCCGATGCCCGCGTGCCGGCCAATGAAATCGTCGGCATGCTGCCGGGCGATCTGTTTGTGCACCGCAACGTGGCCAACGTTGTACTGCACACCGACCTCAATTGCCTGTCGGTGATTCAATACGCGGTCGATGTACTCAAGGTCAAACACATCCTGGTCACCGGCCACTACGGTTGCGGCGGTGTACGCGCCTCGATGCAGGACCGTCAGTTGGGCCTGATCGACGGCTGGCTGCGTTCGATTCGCGATCTCTATTATGAAAAGCGCGACGAACTGGCCAAGTTGTCCACCGAAGAGGAGCGGGTCGACCGCCTCTGCGAACTCAATGTGATTCAGCAGGTGGCCAACGTCGGTCATACCAGCATTGTGCAAAACGCCTGGCACCGCGGGCAGAGCTTGTCGATCCATGGTTGCATCTATGGCATCAAGGATGGACGCTGGAAAAGCCTGAACGCCACCATCAGCGGTTTCGAACAGTTACCACCGCAGTACCGTTTGCGTCCGGTCGAGGCGTTGTAAAGCCTTTTAGATGAGACTTCGTCGACGCCAGTGTTGAAAAAACTGTTCTCCATTGGCGTTCGGCGACTCGTCATAGCCGATGATCCAGCCACGGCAGGACGGACAACCGCAGCGGCAGGCGAACTGCCGCAGCAGCTTGTCTTCTGTTGCGGCGAAATCCATCGTCAGCCGGTCACCCTTTTTGATGTCCTTGAGCGCCCATATCCACAGTTCGCTCATGTCGAGAAAGACGTTGGGGTCGCAGGAGTGGTTCAGTAGACCGCAGAAGCGCGGATCGTGGACGTGGATGCCTGGCGCCAGCTGCCGGGTGTGTCGGCAGCGATAGGGCAACAGATGTCCGGAAACCCTGCAGATTCGGCTGATGCGGGGGAACTCGCGCAGTGCCATGACAGCTATTGCCGATCCCTGAGTGTTGCAGATGATTTCAAAGTCGTCTTTGGAGGGGAATCCAAGGCGAAGGGGCAACTCTACAAACGGATAGATGCCATTTGATGGCGGTGGGGGTATTGCCTGTTCTGCATGAGCTCTCATAACAATCCTTGTCAGTCGAGTGCTACGACCGCCGTCTACTGACATCCTGTCAGCCCTGCAGCACATGGGTATGCCCCAAGGCTCTCGCAAATGAAACCATCAGTCTACTGTCAAATATGACAGGCGAAAAAGGCTCTTTCCCGCGTCAGCCATGGCTCACGCGGGAAAGACTTTCATCGTTTACAAGTGTGGGGCAGGAGCAGAGGTCGCAAGAGACGGGCTCTTCAGCTGTTTCAGCTGGGATTTGACCGTCGTTGTTGCGCATTTGGCCACGGCCTGTTCAGGCGTCAGGTTGCGGATCGAGGTGTAGAACAGTTCGCAGGTTTTTTCTTTCTGGGTCACTTGCCAGGACTGAGTACAGCTTTTCAGCTGAACGGTAGGGTCAGTGCCCGGTTTGCTGCCCATCCCGGCCTGCCAGCACGCGGCGCTCAAATCCTGGCCCATGACTTTCAGCCCTGCAGCGTCCGCCTTGGCCTGGGCATCGTTGCCGCTGTAGGCTTCGGGATCGGCGGCGTACCAGATGTAGCTCGGGTGATTGGAACCCAGTACGGGCACCTTCACACCCTCGCTCGGGCTGATGATTGCCAGACCGAGCACGTCCACGGTCGGCCCGTATTGTTGCTTGATCCAGTTACGCACCGGTGCGCCGAAAGCAACCATTGGCAACGCAGCGCCGCTGGCGTTCTGGCTGACTTCCTTGACCATGGTGGTCTGGTAATCCTTGAAGTAGTCGTAGACGCCTTCAAGGTCCTTACCGGCGCTGGATGGCGCGGCAATCGGCGCGATGTCGATGATGGTCTGATAGCCCGGTGTCTGGTCGGCAGGGATGCCATTGGCAGTCAGCAGCGTGGCCCAACGGTCGGTCGTCTTGGACTCCAGGTAGTCCTGGGCCTGGGTCAGCGAGTAATCCGGCGGGAAGTGCAGCAGTTCGACGCTTTTGCGATTTTCCAGCGCCATGCCCAGCGGAAGGAACAAGTACCAGTTGTAGGTCCATTTGCCATCGGCACTCAGTTTGCTGGCGCCGTTGTAAGCCAAATCCCCAGCCTGGAGCAATGCGGTCAGTGGCTTGTCATAGCCTTTGGGCACACCGCTGATAGTGGCGTAGAGCTGCTTGTTGTCGGTTTTGACCACTACTTTTGCGGTGTTGTAGCCATCGCGTTGTACGCTTTGAGTCAGGTAGTGCTCGACGGTCTGTTCCAGTGTCCAGTTGCGATAGCAGATGACGTTGCAGTTGTTGGGATAGGCGAACAGTCGGGTAACACGTTCGGTACTGCCCAGATTCAGATCGACATCGGCGTGAGCGGCGGCACTCAGGGTGAGTGCGGCCAGGGTGAGTCCTGCGAGTTTGAACATGCTCAGATCCTTTTCAGCGTGAGCCCTCGGAGGCAGGGCGGGTACATCTTGAAACTACTTGTGTCGAGCGGTCTAGTGCCCATCTGAAAACATTTCCAGTCCAGGAGTGCCCTTCATACTGGAAGGTACGCGCTAGCAGCGCGGTATGGCATTGGGATTCCAGGGCTAGCGGGTTGTCCACAAGCGCATTTGCGTAGACCATGGGCGCCTTGGTTTTTTGCCTGCCAGAGTTCTTTTCCATGACTGCCAACACAGATGCGCGCCCGGCGCCCTTCACCCGCTCGGACTACAAAACACTGGGGCTAGCAGCCCTTGGCGGCGCGTTGGAAATCTACGATTTCATCATTTTCGTATTTTTCGCGCTGACCCTCAGCCAGCTGTTCTTCCCACCCGAAATGCCTGAGTGGCTGCGTCTGCTACAAAGCTTCGGGATTTTCGTTACCGGCTACCTGGCGCGGCCGTTGGGCGGGATCCTGATGGCACATTTCGCCGATCGACTGGGGCGCAAGAAGGTTTTCAGCCTGAGCATCCTGATGATGGCGTTGCCGTGTCTGCTGATCGGGATCATGCCGACCTACGCCCAGATCGGTTATTTCGCACCGTTGTTGCTATTGGGCCTGAGAGTCCTGCAAGGCGCGGCGGTAGGCGGTGAAGTGCCGAGTGCCTGGGTGTTCGTGGCCGAGCATGCACCGGTCGGGCATCGCGGCTATGCCCTCGGTTTCCTACAGGCGGGGCTGACCTTCGGCTACTTGATCGGAGCCCTGACGGCGACATTTCTGGCACAGACGTTCACCCCGGCGGAAATTCTTGATTACGCCTGGCGCTACCCGTTTCTGTTGGGCGGTGTGTTTGGCGTCATCGGTGTCTGGCTGCGTCGCTGGCTTAGTGAAACCCCGGTATTCATGGCGATGCAGGCCCAGCGCGAGGCTACTGTGGAACTGCCGCTGCGCACGGTCCTGCGGGAGCACCGCCTGGCGATGCTGCCGGCAATGATCCTCACCTGCGTGCTGACCTCGGCCGTGGTGGTATTCGTGGTCATTACCCCGACCATGATGCAAAAAACCTTCGGCATGACCGCCAGTCATACCTTCGCCCTGAGTGCCTTGGGCATCGTGTTTCTGAACATCGGCTGTGTGCTCGCGGGGCTGCTTGTCGATCGCATCGGCGCCTGGCGCACGGTGATGCTGTATAGCCTGCTGCTGCCTCTGGGTATTGGCGTGCTCTATACCTGCCTGATCATTGAAGGCCAGTGGCTCGGTCTGGCCTATGCAGTGGCAGGCCTCTCTTGCGGGGTAGTCGGCGCAGTGCCGTCGGTGATGGTCAGCCTGTTTCCGGCGCGGATTCGCGTCTCGGGGATTTCCTTTACCTACAACATTGCCTACGCCGCCTGGGCCAGCGTCACACCGCTGTTGTTGATCGGTCTGATGCCGTGGAGTCCGTGGATTTGTGTGATTTTCTGCGCAGTGATGGGGGCGGTGGGCATCAGCAGTGCGGCGTACTTTGGCGCGCGAGTACCGCGAATTGGGCGCTGTTCGGTAGCCGGCGCGGTATAAAGATGTTCGTGTTACCACTATTTTTGTAGGACAACCCTGAGACACTCTTCAGAAAATATCCCCAAGGCCGATGGCTAGGCTGTATGCAGCTTTTTATCCCTGTCCATCGGTGCTTCCCATGTTCAACAAACGCTTGAAGCAGGAGCTGTCGGCTCTTCGCGAAGAACTCTCCAGCCTTCAGCAAGTCAAGGAGAGCCTGGACAGCGAGATGCTGGTCCTGACCCTTGATTCCGATGGCAGGATTCAATCGGCCAACCAGAACTTCATGGGTGAAATGCTCTACAAGGGCAACGAGCTGGACGGCCGGCACATCGAAGACATCGTCCCGGCTCATGTGAAGTCGGACGAATTCCACCGCCGCTTCAAGACTGCACTGACCCGTGGCGAGCATTTTGCCGGCACGGTTCGTTTATTGCGGGGCAATGGTGCCGAAGCCTGGTTGCGGTCGATCGTGCAGCCGGTGCGCTCCGCGGATGGCCGGATCAAACACTTCTCGATTTACTCCAGCGACCTGACCCGCACCATCGAGGCGTCTCGTGAACATGAGAACCTGATCGGCGCGCTAGTGCGCTCGACGGCGGTCATCGAGTTCGACCTCAATGGCAACGTGCTGACGGCCAACGAGCGGTTTCTCAACGGCATGGGTTACAGTCTGGCGCAGGTTCAGGGCAAACATCACCGCACCTTCTGTGAATCAGAGGAATACAACAGCCCCGAGTATCAGAACTTCTGGCGCCGCTTGAACGCCGGCGAATTTGTGGCCGATCGTTTCAAGCGTATCGATAGCCACGGTCGCGTGGTCTGGCTGGAGGCTTCCTACAACCCAGTTGTCGACGCCAACAACAAGCTCTACAAAGTGGTCAAGTTCGCTACGGTGATAACCGATCAGGTCAATCAGGAGCAGGCCGTCGCCGAAGCGGCCAACATCGCCTACAGCACCTCGTTGCAAACCGACAGCAGCGCCCAGCGCGGTACCACTGTAGTGACTCAAGCGGTGGACGTCATGCGTGACTTGGCCAAACACATGCAAACTGCTGGCGAAGGCATCGAGGCGCTGAACGAGCAATCACTGGTGATTGGCACCATCGTCAAAACCATCAGTGGCATCGCCGAACAAACCAACCTGCTGGCGCTCAACGCGGCCATCGAAGCCGCTCGCGCCGGTGAGCAGGGTCGAGGTTTTGCCGTGGTGGCTGATGAAGTCCGGCAACTGGCCTCGCGAACCAGCCAGGCGACCGACGAAATTGTCGGCGTTGTGCGCCAGAACCAGGACATGGCGCGCAATGCCGTGGCCCTGATGACCGATGGCAAACTCCAGGCCGAACAGGGGCTGGCGCTGGCAGCGGAGGCGGGCACAGTGATCGTCGAAATCCAGGACGGGGCGCAGAAAGTGGTTAACGCGGTTGGGCAGTTTGCCAATCAGTTATCGACTTGATGCTCGCTGTGCGGCGTGAATAGCCCTAAAAAGGCCAGGCCTGCTTTTGCGGCTTGATCAGACCAGGATTCTTCGCTAACAAAAAAAGGCCTACCTCCCGGTAAGCCTTTTCTTATTCCTGCGTACGACTCAATCCCCCAACGCTTCTCCCTCACGTCGCGGATCGGCCCCGCCGGCCAACGCGGCTTTGCCCTGTGCATCCTTGACCTGAACAATCGCCTGAGTCCCGCTGGTCATGTCGATCTCGTTCACGTTGTGCCCTTTGTCCTTCAGTGCCTGAATCAGCTCTGTGCTGAACTGACCCTGTTCCAGTTCGGTCGGGCCGTTACGGCTGCCGAAATTGGGCAGGCTGATGGCCGCTTGCGGGTCGAGGTTCCAGTCGAGCAGGCCGATGGTGGATTTGACTACGTATTCGATGATCTGCGAGCCGCCGGGGGAGCCGACGGTAGCCAGGAACTCGCCGTTCTGACGGTCGAAGATCAGCGTGGGTGCCATGGACGAGCGCGGGCGTTTACCCGGTTCGACCCGGTTGGCGACTTTTTGCCCGTTTTCTTCGGGAATGAACGAGAAGTCGGTCATCTGGTTGTTGAGCAGGAACCCCTGGACCATCAGGTGCGAGCCAAATGCTGCCTCCACGGTGGTGGTCATGGACACGGCGCCGCCTTCGTCATCGACTGCTACCACTTGCGAGGTGGAGATGCGCAGTGGCGAGCGGTCCGGCGCATAGGCAACCCGAATGCCCGGCGGGGTACCGGGTTTGGCCTGCCCCATGCTGCGATCGCCAATCAAGGAGGCGCGGCTGGTCAGATAAGTCGGGTCGATCAGACCTTTTACCGGCACAGGTACGAAGTCGGTGTCGGCGACGTACTGCGCTCGGTCGGCGTAAGCCAGGCGCTCGGCTTCGGCGATCAGGTGCACCGCTTCTGGGGCGGGTTCGATGCCTGCCGGTTTGCTGGTCTTGAGCGGTTTGAGTGGTGCCAGGGCAAAACGCGGGCCGCGGGATTCCAATGCCTGCAAGGTGCCAAGAATTTGCGCCACGGCGATCCCGCCCGACGACGGTGGCGGCATGCCGCAAACCTGCCAGCGTTTGTAGTCGGTGCATAACGGCGCGCGTTCCTTGGCCTTGTAGCCTTGGAGGTCGCTCAGCGACAGGCTGCCGGGGTTGGCGTGGCCCTGAACCTTGGCGATGATCTCTTTTGCAATTGGCCCTTTATACAGGGCATCGGGACCTTCCTTGGCGATGCGCTTGAACACTGCGGCCAGTGCCGGGTTTTTCAGCTGTGTACCGATGGCTTTCGGGCTGCCATCGGCATTCAGAAAGTAGGCGGCCATGTCTGGTGAACGGTGTATGAACGCGTCTGCCGCGATCAGTTGATGCAGGCGTGGCGAAATGGCGAAGCCTTGTTCCGCCAGTTCGATGGCGGGCTCGAACAACTTCGCCCACGGCAGACGACCGTGCTTTTGATGGGCCAGCTCCAGCGCCCGCAATACACCCGGCGTCCCCACCGAGCGCCCGCCGATCTGTGCCTGGGTGAACGGCATCGGTTTGCCGTCGGCTTGCAGGAACAGTTTCTCGGTGGCGCCGGCCGGAGCGGTTTCGCGCCCGTCATAGGTACGTACAGCCTTGCCATCCCACAGCACAATCAACGCGCCACCGCCGATGCCCGACGATTGCGGTTCGACCAGCGTCAACACCGCTTGCATGGCAATGGCCGCATCAATCGCCGAACCGCCCTGACGCAGCATCTCCCGCCCGGCTTCGGCTGCCAGCGGGTTGGCGGCTGCGGCCATGTGTTTCGAGGCATGCCGGGTCTGCAGCTCGGTGCGATAGCCGGAGGCGATTTCTGGTGCGACCGGCAGGGTCGAGACTGACGGCGAAGAGGGCAGGGTATTACACGCGGCGAGGGTTAAAGCGGTGGCGATCAGCGAAAAAGCTGACAGGCGATAGCGACTCAAGTGGAAGGCTGAGAACACGCGGGGCACTCCGTCCATGGGATAAAATGTCCGGGGACTTTATCGGCCTGGGGGACGCGACGCAAATCAGGTCCGCTGTCCTGAAACAATGCCACTTTTCTCGAGGCATAAAAAAACGGCCTACCTTTCGGTAAGCCGTTTTTAGTACTTGGTGGCTACACAGGGACTTGAACCCCGGACCCCAGCATTATGAATGCTATGCTCTAACCAACTGAGCTATGTAGCCAAGTGGCGCGCATTATTCACCTGGAACGAAGATGCGTCAAGCGTAAATTTAAAATATTTCTCTACACTTTCAACCGCTTATCCCGCAGGCCCGAAAAATCGGGCTGGCGGAGGGCGTCAACTGAGCTGAAATCTGCCGGTATTGGCACTCAAGGCCTTACTGCCCTGGCTCAAGGTGTCTGCCGCAAGGTTCACCGCCCGTGCGCCGTCAAGCAAGCGTACCGCCGCCTGATCGACTTGCTGGATGTTGCCGCTGACTTCATCGGCGGTGCTCGCTTGCTCTTCGACAGCGGTGGCGATCTGCGCCAGGGTGTCGGTGACGCTCTGCACCGCGCTGGCGATTTCCCCCAGGCGCTCGCCGAGACCGGTGACGGCTTGCGCATCCGATTGTGCCTGGCCGCAGGCGGCTTCCATCAGGCTTACCGCTTCATTGACTGTGCTGCGCAAGCTGTCGACGGTACCGGCGATTTGTGCGGTGGAGGATTGGGTGCGTTGCGACAGGCTGCGCACTTCATCGGCCACTACGGCAAAACCACGACCTTGCTCACCGGCCCGTGCGGCCTCGATGGCGGCGTTGAGGGCCAGCAGGTTGGTCTGCTCGGCGACGCCGCGAATGGTATCGACCACCAATTGAATTTGCTGTCCTTGTTCGCTGACCCGACCCAATGCCGCTGCGGTGTCGTTCAAACGCTGATTGAGCTGCTGAATACTCGCTGTCGTGCGTTGGCTGTCACGGCTGCTGTCGGCGGCGATGCGCTGGGTGTGCTGAGCGCTGCCTGAGGCCTGTTCGCAACTCTGGGCGACCCCTTGAGAGGTCGCGGCCAATTGCGTGGCTGCAGCGGCGATCTGGCTGATCTGCAGTTGCTGAGCTTCGACTTCCCCAAGGGCGCCACTCGAGTGATGGTTCAGGGTGCGCACCGCGTTGCTCAGTTGCAGGGTTTCGTGATCGACCCCCAGCAGACTGTTGCGCAGTTGCACCACGGCGACATTCAAGGCGGTGCTGATCGCCGCCAGTTCGTCGCGGCCCTGCACCGGTACTTGCAAGCTCAGGTTGCCGTCACGCAGTGCTTCGGCCAGGAGCGTGATGCCACTGGCGCTGCGACGGATTGAAGCCTGCAGACAGATAAACAGGTACAGCGCGGCCAGCAGCAGGCAGCCAAAAATTATCGCCACCAGAATGAACTGGCGGATGGCCGAGCCGTGGTAATAATCCAGCCGTTGATCCAGAGAAACCAACGATTGCTGACGCAACGAGGCGAGGTCGCCGAGGAGGGCGTCGAGGCTGCGTTCAAAGTCTTCCGGCTTGAGGTTGATGCTGCCGCCGAAGACGCCCTCGTCCAGCACTTTCAAACCGGCGTCCAGGTGTTTGAGGCTGTCGTGGTATTGCCCGGCCCAGATCTGCAAGGCATTGGGCAGGCGCGCCTCCAGCAGGCTGGCGGTTTTCACCAGCTGTTCCCGGGCATCGCCGATGCGACTGCGCAAGTCCCGCAGTTGCAGGCGGCTTTGCAGGGTGAACTGCCCGGATACCACTGAGGCCTGACCGACCGCGGCGAGGCGACCGACCCGTTCGATCAGGTCCGGTGCGTGTTGAGTGGAAATCTGCGTCAGCAGCCAGGTTTCCAGCCAAGGTGCGAGGGTCAGGCGAGTGTCCATGGCAATTTGTTCGCGCAAGGCTTGCAGAGCACTCAAGGCATGGGTGAAGCGATCGTAACCGTCTGGCCACCAACCGACGTTGCTCAGGCTTTTCGAGTCCAGGCCGGTGAGGGCGGTTTGCAGAGCCTGGTAGCGGGTGAGGGTTTGACCCTCGGCGCCCTCGGTTTTCAGGGTATTGCCTAGGTCCGTAATGGCTTGGGCGACGGCCGGCTGAACCGCGTCGAACGCTGCCATCGCCGCAATGGTTGCGGGTGTCGGTTGGCGATTGGTTTCGGTGGCGCGCCAACGAGCGGCGCGGTCACGCTGGGCGGCGAGCAGGTTGTCGAGCGCATCGAGGGCGAGCAATTGCCGAACCCCGGCGCGTTCGCCAGAGATCAGGCTCAACTTGTCACGATAGTCCTGACCGATCATCCACAGGCTGCCTGCAAGTGGCAGGATAAACAGCAGAAACAGCAGCTGAAATTTACGCGCGAAACCGAATCGCCCCAGCAGCCCGATCCCCGGTGATAAAAAAGCCTGCATGCCCCATGACTCCTCTGGACACCACGCACCATTGGCGTGCGTCGAGGTCATTGCGACCGCGACTTGTGCCCTTCTAAAAGGCCTCGAAAGTTCACCCTTGGTCCGCTCTGTAGGCCGACTCTGTAGCGAAACTTCCCATTCTCGGTCCCCTTTGTAAGGGGCCGCGTTGAAGCGGATAAGCAAGGCAAGATTCAGACCATGGCGTTGCGCTATCACCTTTTATTAAGGTCGTTAGCAGGCTAAGGGGATGGCGCAACCGCACTAAAAAATGGCACATTGACCGACCTGCCTGTGCGCACCCCATCCGCAGTACGGAAACTCTCATGGCCATCAGCAACGTTCAGTCCGCCGCGACGTCGGCGCCCGCCACTTCACAAAGCAGTCCGCTGGTCATGCGCATCATCGGCGCGGTGGCGCTGGCGCATTTGATCAACGACCTGATTCAGGCGGTATTGCCGTCGATCTATCCGATGCTCAAGGCCAGCTATGGCCTGACCTTCACCCAGATCGGCCTGATCACCCTGACTTTTCAACTGACGGCGTCGCTCTTGCAACCATGGGTCGGTTACTACACTGATCGTCATCCCAAGCCCTGGCTGTTGCCGGCCGGTACCGTGTGCACATTGATCGGCATTCTGATGATGTCGGTGGTCGGAAGTTTTCCGATGATTCTGCTGGCGGCGGGGTTGATCGGTGTCGGTTCATCGACCTTTCACCCGGAAGCTTCTCGGGTGGCGCGATTGGCTTCGGGTGGGCGTTTCGGCTTGGCGCAGTCGACGTTTCAGGTCGGCGGCAATGCGGGCTCGGCCTTCGGGCCGTTGCTGGCGGCGGCGATCATCATTCCCTACGGTCAGGGTCATGTGGCCTGGTTCGGATTGTTCGCGCTGTTTGCGCTGTTCGTGCTGTATCGGATCAGTCGCTGGTACGCCAACCATCTGAATCTGTTCAAGCTCAAACAAGGTCAGGCAGCGACTCACGGCCTGTCGAAACGACGGGTGATCAGCGCACTGGTAGTGCTCGGGCTGCTGGTGTTTTCCAAGTACTTCTACATGGCCAGCCTGACCAGTTACTTCACGTTCTACCTGATTGAAAAATTCGACCTGTCGGTGGCCAGCTCGCAGCTGCATCTGTTCCTGTTTCTCGGTGCAGTAGCGGCTGGGACCTTCTTCGGCGGGCCGATCGGCGACAAGATCGGGCGCAAGGCGGTAATCTGGTTCTCGATCCTTGGCGTCGCACCGTTCACGCTGCTGCTGCCCCATGTGGACCTGTTCTGGACCAGCATCCTCAGCGTGGTGATCGGTTTCATCCTCGCCTCGGCGTTCTCGGCCATTGTGGTGTATGCCCAGGAGCTGGTGCCAGGGAACGTCGGAATGATTGCCGGCGTGTTCTTCGGACTGATGTTCGGTTTCGGCGGGATTGGCGCGGCATTGCTTGGGCATCTGGCGGATATTCACGGCATTGAATACGTGTACTTCCTGTGCTCGTTCTTGCCGCTGCTGGGGGTGTTGGCGATCTTCTTGCCAAGAACCCGAAAAGTCTGAGGCGGACCGGCAAAGTCAGCCGTTTCGATAGATATAGCTATACGCGTTAATCGCTGGTACCCCGCCAAGATGTGCATAAAGTACCTTCGACCCCGTCGGGAAAAACCCCTGGCGGACGAGATCAGTGAGGCCTTGCATGGATTTTCCCTCGTAGACCGGGTCCGTCATCATGCCTTCCATGCGAGCGCACAAACGGATGGCTGCGTTGGTTTCTTCTGATGGAATGCCGTAGGCCGGATAGGCGTAGTCTTCTTTAAGGACAACATCGTCAGCGGTGATTTCCTGGCCAAGCCCAATAAGCTGCGCCGTATGCTGAGCGATTGCCAATACTTGTGCCCTGGTTTGCTCAGGCGTGGCAGAGGCGTCAATACCAATCACATTGCGAGCACGACCATCCTTGGCGAACCCCACCAGCATGCCCGCATGGGTGGAGCCAGTCACCGTGCAGACGATGATGTAATCAAATTTGATCCCCATCCTGGCTTCTTGCTCGCGTACTTCTTCGGCGAAGCCGACATAGCCCAGACCTCCATATTTGTGCATGGATGCACCGGCGGGAATAGCATAGGGTTTGCCTCCTTTGGCCTTGACGTCCTCCAGCGCCCGCTCCCAGCTCTCGCGGATACCGATATCGAAACCTTCGTCGACGAATTCAATCTCCGCTCCCAGCACGCGGCTCATCAGAATATTCCCAACCCGGTCGTAGACCGCATCCGGGAATGGAACCCAGCTTTCTTGAACGAGACGGCACTTCATACCGAGTTTGGCCGCGACAGCTGCGACCTGGCGCGTGTGGTTCGACTGGACGCCACCGATGGACACTAACGTGTCTGCCTGCGAAGCGATTGCATCGGGAATGATGTATTCCAGCTTTCGGATCTTGTTGCCGCCAAACGCAAGTCCAGAGTTGCAGTCCTCACGTTTGGCATAGAGTTCGATATTGCCACCGAGACAGGCCGATAGACGATTCAGTTTCTCGATCGGTGTTGGGCCAAACATGAGTGGATAGCGTTCAAATTTCTCCAACATGACGGTTTCCAGATCAGGGATGAGCCGTTTTTAGTCTAGCAGAGCACCTGTGAGGGAGTTGCGCGTTAGGCACCGCGATCCCAAAAAGCAAAATCCCCGTATCAGCGAGTGATTACGGGGATTTTCAGCCTATCGAGGTCCGTGTAAATCCACGGTTCCTGTTACACGTTAAAACGGAAGTGCATCACGTCGCCGTCTTTAACGATGTAGTCCTTGCCTTCCAGGCGCCATTTACCAGCTTCTTTGGCGCCGGCTTCGCCCTTGTACTGAATGAAGTCGTCGTAAGCGATGACTTCGGCGCGGATGAAGCCTTTTTCGAAGTCGGTGTGGATCACGCCGGCGGCTTGTGGTGCGGTGGCGCCGACGCGGACGGTCCAGGCGCGGACTTCTTCGACACCGGCGGTGAAGTAGGTCTGCAGGTGCAGCATTTCGTAGCCAGCGCGGATTACGCGGTTCAGGCCAGGCTCTTCGAGACCCAGGGCTTCGAGGAACATGTCTTTCTCTTCACCGTCTTCCAGTTCGGCGATTTCGGCTTCGATCTTGTTGCAGACCGGAACCACCATGGCGCCTTCTTCTTCGGCGATGGCTTTAACGATGTCCAGCAGCGGGTTGTTCTCGAAACCGTCTTCAGCAACGTTGGCGATATACATGACCGGCTTGGTGGTCAGCAGATGGAAGCCACGAATCACCGCTTTGTCGTCGGCGCCCATGCTCTTCATCAGCGTGCGCGCTGGCTTGCCGAGGGTGAAGTGAGCGATCAATTGCTCCAGCAGGCCTTTCTGGACTACGGCGTCCTTGTCACCACCTTTGGCGTTACGGGCGACTTTCTGCAGTTGCTTCTCGCAACTGTCGAGGTCGGCGAAGATCAGTTCCAGGTCGATGATCTCGATGTCGCGTTTCGGGTCGACGCTGTTGGAGACGTGAATCACATTCTCGTCTTCGAAGCAGCGGACCACGTGAGCGATAGCATCGGTCTCGCGGATGTTGGCGAGGAATTTGTTGCCCAGGCCTTCACCTTTCGAGGCACCGGCAACCAGGCCGGCGATGTCGACGAATTCCATGGTAGTCGGCAGGATGCGCTTGGGATTGACGATGACCGCCAGGGCTTCCAGACGCGGATCCGGCATCGGCACGATACCGGTGTTCGGCTCGATGGTGCAGAAGGGGAAGTTCTCGGCCGCGATCCCGGATTTGGTCAGGGCGTTGAATAGGGTGGACTTGCCGACGTTAGGCAGGCCGACGATGCCGCAATTGAATCCCATGGTGTTTTCCCCGAGGAGTGAGTCAGGCCTTCTGGCTGTGCAGGTTTTTCATCGCGCGGTTCCATTCGCCGGCGAGGATATCCGGCAGCACGCCGAGGGCAAAGTCGATGCTGGCATCGAGTTTTTCCTGTTCGGCGCGTGGCGCACGACCCAGGACGAAATTTGAAACCATACTGGCAACGCCCGGGTGGCCAATGCCAAGCCGCAAGCGGTGAAAGGTATTCTGATTGCCCAGTTGCGCGATGATGTCGCGCAACCCGTTGTGACCGCCATGGCCGCCGCCCTGTTTGAGCTTGGCAACGCCCGGAGGCAGATCGAGTTCGTCATGCGCCACCAGGATTTCTTCAGGCTTGATGCGGAAGAAGCCGGCAAGTGCCGCGACGGCCTGGCCGCTGCGGTTCATGTAGGTGGTGGGAATCAGCAGACGAACATCCTGACCCTGATGCGAATAGCGCCCGGTCAGGCCGAAATATTTGCGATCGGCCACAAGGTTGACACCCTGCGCGTGCGCGATGCGCTCAACAAAAAGGGCCCCTGCGTTATGCCGGGTCTGTTCGTATTCAGCGCCTGGATTTCCCAGGCCAACGATCAGTTTGATGGCAGTCACGATAGGGGCCCTTCCTTGAAGTGATGGACAACATCGCCGCGATCAGGGGGTGCGGCGAAAGTGGACGACAAGTGCTCATTTACCATTATGTAAACTCCGCGTTCTCGCCCGCTTTCTCGCTACGCTCTAGTCCGCGATGTTCCGGTCACTCCGGCGAACAGAGTGAAATTACTCTGCTGCGCCTTCAGTAGCTTCTGGAGCAACACGTGGAGCGTGAACGTTGGCAACAGCCAGGTCGTTACCGTGAGCCAGAGCAACAAACTCAACGCCTTTAGGGGCTTTGAGGTCAGACAGGTGAATGATCGCGCCGACTTCGGCATCAGCCAGGTCAACTTCGATGAATTCAGGCAGGTCTTTCGGCAGGCACGAAACTTCGATTTCAGAAACAACGTGCGAAATTTCGCCGCCTTTCTTGATCGGAGCAGCTTCGCCAACGAAGTGTACAGGCACGATAGCGGTCAGTTTCTGGCCAGCTACAACGCGTACGAAGTCGGCGTGCATCACGTGGCCTTTGGCCGGGTGACGCTGCAGGGCTTTGATGATTACGTTTTGCTTGGTGCCACCAACGTTCAGCTCGATGATGTGGCTGTAAGCCGCTTCGTTTTCGAGCAGTTTGGCAACTTCTTTAGCCAGCATGCTGATGGATTCAGGGGCTTTTTCGCCACCGTAAACTACAGCTGGAACCAGGCTTGCGAGACGACGCAGGCGGCGGCTCGCACCTTTCCCCAGGTCGGAACGCACTTCAGCATTCAGAGTAAAATCGTTCATGTTGTATCTCCAAAATAACCACATTCGCCCCAGCGTTTGCGACCAGCGCTAAAGGCGATATGGGCAAAAAAGCCCCGCCCCGACAGGAATGCCGGGGCGGGGCGCTTTTCGTCAACGAGATGTAATGAAAAGGGCAGGGCCCTTAACGGAACATCGCGCTGATCGATTCTTCATTGCTGATGCGGCGGACCGCCTCTGCAACTACCGGCGCGATATCCAGTTGACGGATACGTGCACAGGCTTGTGCTGCAGCGGACAGCGGGATGGTATTTGTTACCACCAGCTCGTCCAGCACGGAATTTTCAATGTTTTCGATCGCTCGACCCGACAGCACAGGGTGCGTGCAGTAGGCGAAAACCTTGGCAGCGCCATGCTCTTTCAAGGCTTTGGCCGCGTGGCACAGAGTGCCGGCGGTATCGACCATGTCATCGACCAGAATACAGGTACGCCCTTCGACATCACCGATGATATGCATCACTTCAGAGTGATTGGCTTTCTCACGGCGTTTGTCGATGATCCCGAGATCCACGCCCAGGGATTTGGCAACAGCCCGTGCACGCACGACGCCACCAATGTCCGGGGACACGATCATCAGGTTTTCGAAGCGCTGATCTTCAATGTCATCCACCAGTACCGGGGAGCCGTAGATGTTATCTACCGGAA
Organism: Pseudomonas sp. PDM24; assembly: GCF_019218905.1. Lineage (NCBI taxonomy): Bacteria > Pseudomonadati > Pseudomonadota > Gammaproteobacteria > Pseudomonadales > Pseudomonadaceae > Pseudomonas > Pseudomonas sp. PDM24. The sequence continues at coordinate 26,552 of NZ_JAHUWR010000013.1, forward strand.
TATCGAAGAAGCCCTGAATCTGGTCAGCATGCAAATCAACCGTGAGAACACGGTCGATGCCGACTACGGTAAGCATGTCAGCAACAACTTTCGCGCTGATAGCCACACGTGCGGAACGCGGACGGCGATCCTGACGGGCATAACCAAAGTAAGGAATAACAGCAGTGATACGAGTAGCCGAGGAGCGGCGGAAGGCATCAGCCATCACTACCAGTTCCATCAGGTTATCGTTGGTCGGAGCGCAAGTCGGCTGAATAATGAAAACGTCTTTACCGCGAACGTTTTCATTGATCTCGGCAGTAATTTCGCCGTCGGAGAACTTACCGACAGAGATGTCACCGAGAGGGATATGCAGCTGACGTACAACACGCCGAGCCAGATCGGGGTTAGCGTTCCCCGTAAAGACCATCATCTTGGACACGCGCAGTACCTGAAGGCTGAGGGTAACCTGGATGAGTATAGAAAAATGGCAGGGGCGGCTGGATTCGAACCAACGCATGGCAGGATCAAAACCTGCTGCCTTACCGCTTGGCGACGCCCCTGTATCTGTTGCAACGAGTACCCAGTACCCGATTCCTGTTAGAGCAGACTTTGCAGCTTGCGATGCAACATCGAAACGTTGCTTCCTTTTGCTACAAACCCTGTAAGGGTCTCTGTCAGAAGGGCCGAGACTTTATCAGCTTCAGCTTTGCTTGGGAAGCCCCCAAACACACAACTTCCAGTTCCGGTGAGTTTTGCTTCGGTAAATTTACCTAACAAATTCAACGCGTTACGTACATCTGGATAACGCCTTGCTACCACCGGCAAGCAGTCATTTCGACTGTTTCCCTTGGGAACGGGGCGCACTTTAATGGGAGGAGTGTTACGTGTCAACAGTGGATCTGAAAAAATTTCTGCTGTACTTACAGATACTTGCGGCACCAGTACGAGATACCACGGTTCTTCGGGCTCTACAGGGGTGAGTTTTTCCCCCACGCCCTCGGCGAAAGCCGCGTGGCCACGCACGAAAACCGGGACGTCGGCGCCAAGCGTAAGGCCCAGCGCGGCCAGTCGATCCTCATCCCAACCCAGTTGCCAAAGATGATTGAGGCCCAGCAACGTGGTTGCCGCATTCGAACTGCCGCCACCGATTCCACCGCCCATGGGCAGGATTTTTTCGATCCAGATGTCGACGCCCAGCGAACATCCGGATTGCGCCTGAAGTTTTTTTGCGGCTTTGACGATCAGGTTGCTGTCGTGAGGGACGTCGGCGAATTCGGTGTGCAACCGAATCACGCCATCGTCGCGAACGGCGAAGGTGATTTCATCGCCGTAATCGAGGAACTGAAAAATCGTCTGCAACTCGTGGTAACCGTCTTCGCGACGACCGAGGATGTGCAGCATCAAGTTGAGCTTGGCGGGCGAGGGCAATGTCAGGCGTGGCGCAGTCATGTTCACTGCCCCAGTTTGCGTGGTTGCCATTCCTTGATCACCAGCGTGACATCAAGGTCGGTGCCATGCAGTTTGATCCGCTCGGGCAGCCAGTAGCCGTTTTGCTCGGCATAACTGAGGTACTCGACCTGCCAGCCATCCTGTTCGAGATTGGCCAGACGGCTGTCGACGTCGAGGGTCAGGCGACTTTTGCTGTCCGGGGCCGGGAGCCCGCGAACCCACCATGCCAGATGGGATACCGGCAATTTCCAGCCCAGTTGTTCTTCAACCAGGGCTTCCGGGGTCGGCGCGTCATAGCGGCCCTGATTGGCCACTTCCAGCGAGACTTTGCCCGGACGACCGGTCAAACGGGCCGCGCCCCGACCCAGCGGACCGGAAAGGCGGATGTCGTAGTAATCCTGGCGTTGCAGCCAGAACAACGTGCCGCTGCCCGAATCTTTTGGCGCGCGGATGCCGATTTTGCCGTTGATCTGCCAGCCATCGAGGCCGGTCAGTTGCTGTTTGTGCTCGCGCCATTGGGCCTTGTTGCCTTGACCCTGGACCGATTCGCGGGCAACGAAGCCCGCGCAACCGGCGAGCAGGGCGATGAAGCTGAAAATAATGAGGTGGCGCAAAAACATAATTTTAAAGAGTCTCTGATCCGGTCAGGCGTTTGATGGTGCCACGCAGGGTAGGGCTGTCGGGTTGTTCCTTGAGGAACTTGCTCCAGATTTGCTTGGCTTCGCGTTGTTTGCCGTTGGCCCACAGGACTTCGCCCAGGTGCGCGGCAACTTCCTGATCGGGGAAACGCTCCAGCGCCTGGCGCAAATAGCGCTCGGCTTCATCGAGGTTGCCCAGGCGGAAATTGACCCATCCGAGGCTGTCCAGGACGGCCGGGTCTTCAGGGGTGATCTGGTGCGCCTGTTCGATCAAGGCCTTGGCTTCGGCGTAGCGTGTGGTGCGGTCGGACAGGGTGTAGCCGAGGGCGTTCAACGCCATCGCGTTGTTCGGATCGCGCTTGATGATCAGTCGCAGATCTTTTTCCATCTGCGCCAGGTCATTGCGTTTTTCTGCCAGCATGGCCCGGGTATACAGCAGATTCAGATCGTCCGGGTATTGCTGCAGGGCTTGCTGCAAGACTTTCCAGGCCTTGTCGCCCTGTTTGTTGGCGGACAAGGTTTCGGCTTCGATCAGATACAACTGGATCGCGTAATCAGGTTGCTCGCCGCGCTCCGCTGCCAGACGGCTTTGAGCTTCGGCGGTCTTGCCGTTGTTCATCAGAATATCGGCAAGACGCAATTGCGCCGGCAGGTAATCGTTGCCCGGCCCGACCTGGGCGTATTCAATCAATGCGCCCTGCGGGTCGTTACGCTCTTCGGCAATGCGCCCCAGGTTCAAGTGTGCCGAGTCGACATGGCTTTCCCGGGCGATCAAATCTTCCAGGTAGCCTTTGGCTTCGTCCCAGGCTTTGGCTTCCAGGCAGACCAGTGCCAGGGAATAACGCAATTCGTCGTCTTCGGGGTATTGCTGCACCAGGCTCGAGAACTCGACCTTGGCGTCGTCCATGCGGTCCTGTTCAACCAGCATGCGCGCGTAAGTCAGGCGCAGGCGTTTGTCGTCCGGGTACTTCTTGATGCTTTTTTGCAGCAGCGGCAAGGCTTCATCGCCACGGTTGAGCCCTTGCAGCAGGCGCGCGCGCAGCAAGATAGGCGCTATTTCGCCTTCGTCCGGCGGATTGTCTTCGAGCAGGGTCAGGGCGCCCTTGGCATCGCCGTCCTGTTGCAGCAACAAGGCCTTGCCAAAAATCAGCTGGTTGTTGTGCGGATGGCGCTGCAGCAAGCGGTCAAAACCTTTCATCAGACCGTTGCGCGTTTCCTGGTCGGTATCGGCTGCGGACAGGGCGAGAAAATCGAAATGCGTGTCGCCCTTGCCTTGCAGGACTTTCTCCATATAGACCATGGAGTCGTCGTAACGACCGGCGCGGGCGAGTTGCACGGCAGCCGCCCGTTGCGCTTCGAGATCGTCCGGGGCGTTCCTTGCCCAGACCAGTGCGGTGTCGAGGGCAGCCTGATCGGCACCCAGATACTCGGCAATGCGAAATGCCCGCTCGGAGATGCCCGGATCCTGGGTATTGATGGCCTGGGTCACGTAGTTGTCCAGGGCAATGTCGTAACGATTGCGCTGGCCAGCCAGTTCGGCGCTCAACAAGCTGAAGATGGTTTCTTCGCTGAACGAGCTGTAAACCTTGGGCTTTTCAGGGGCCGGAGTGCTGTCTTCGACCGGCGGCGTACCGTCCGATGAAACGGGCGCCAAGGCCTGGCAGCCGCTGAGGAAGACTAAAGCGAGGAGCAACGCGGAAGATCTATTCATATAGGAAAAGGACGACTAACCTGCGGTCGGATCATCATGACACAAGCCTTGAGCCAAACATAACCGCCCGGCCAATTTACCCGCGCGGGCAATCCTCGCAGCCCCGGCGCCCTTGTAAACGAGAACGGATCGCAGCCTTCGGCAGCTCTTGCGGGCGCGATAGATATCGAGTGGTTGTTCTGGCTCTGTCGAAGTAGGACAATTGTCGGCTTCACGTCACCATCAGCGACCTTGAATGGCCTTCCTTGCACTCGGTATTAACCACAAGACTGCTTCAGTAGACGTCCGCGAGCGCGTGGCCTTTACCCCTGAGCAGCTGGTTGAGGCCTTGCAGCAGCTCTGCCGACTCACCGACAGCCGCGAAGCTGCGATCCTCTCCACCTGCAATCGCAGTGAACTGTATATAGAACAGGATCACCTTTCGGCTGACATCATATTGCGCTGGCTGGCCGATTATCATCATTTGAGCCTCGATGAGCTGCGCGCGAGCGCTTATGTGCATGAAGATGATGCGGCAGTTCGTCACATGATGCGGGTTGCCTCCGGGCTCGACTCGCTGGTGTTGGGCGAACCGCAGATTCTCGGTCAGATGAAATCGGCCTACGCTGTTGCTCGCGAGGCCGGCACCATCGGTCCGCTGCTCGGACGGCTGTTCCAGGCCACATTCAATGCGGCCAAACAGGTGCGAACCGACACCGCCATCGGCGAAAACCCGGTATCCGTAGCGTTTGCCGCGGTCAGCCTGGCGAAACAGATTTTCAGTGATTTGCAACGCAGCCAGGCTTTGTTGATTGGCGCCGGTGAGACCATCACCCTGGTCGCCCGCCATCTGCATGAGCTGGGAGTGAAGCGAATCGTGGTTGCCAACCGCACCCTGGAGCGCGCGAGCATTCTGGCCGAACAGTTCGGCGCCCACGCAGTGCTGCTCTCGGACATCCCGGCAGAACTGGTGCGCAGCGACATCGTCATCAGTTCCACCGCCAGCCAGTTGCCGATTCTCGGTAAAGGCGCGGTGGAAAGTGCCTTGAAATTGCGCAAGCACAAGCCGATTTTCATGGTGGATATCGCTGTCCCTCGGGATATCGAGCCGGAAGTCGGCGAGTTGGACGACGTTTACCTATATAGCGTCGACGATCTCCACGAAGTGGTCGCCGAAAACCTCAAGAGCCGTCAGGGCGCAGCCCAGGCCGCCGAAGAGATGGTGTCGGTCGGTGCCGAAGATTTCATGGTTCGCCTGCGCGAACTGGCGGCGGTGGATGTGCTCAAGGCCTATCGTCAACAAAGCGAGCGCATGCGCGACGAAGAATTGCTTAAAGCTCAGCGCATGCTGGCCAATGGCAGCAGCGCCGAAGACGTGCTGGTGCAACTGGCCCGCAGCCTGACCAATAAACTCTTGCATGCACCGAGCGTGCAGTTGAAAAAGCTCTCTGCCGAAGGCCGCCTCGATGCGCTGGCCATGGCCCAGGAACTCTTTGCCCTCGGTGAGGGCTCATCGGATAGCTTTTCGGATAAGAAACCGTAATGAAAGCGTCACTGCTCAATAAGCTGGACATCCTCCAGGACCGTTTCGAGGAATTGACCGCCTTGCTTGGCGACGGCGAGGTCATTTCCGATCAAAACAAGTTCCGTACCTATTCCAAGGAATACGCGGAAGTCGAGCCGATCGTTGGCACCTATAAACAGCTGCTTAAAGTGCAGGGTGACCTCGAAGGGGCTCAGGCGCTGCTCAAGGACAGCGATCCGGACATGCGCGAAATGGCCGTGGAAGAAGTCCGCGAAGCCAAAGAGCAACTGATCGAAATCGAAGCCCAACTGCAACGCATGCTGCTGCCCAAAGACCCGAACGACGGACGCAACGTATTCCTCGAAATCCGTGCCGGCACCGGCGGTGACGAAGCGGCGATTTTCTCCGGCGATCTGTTCCGCATGTATTCGCGTTACGCCGAGCGACGTGGCTGGCGGGTGGAAATTCTCTCGGAGAACGAAGGTGAACACGGCGGCTACAAAGAAGTCATTGCCCGGGTCGAAGGCGAGAACGTTTACGGCAAGCTGAAGTTCGAATCCGGCGCGCATCGCGTACAGCGGGTTCCGGCCACTGAATCCCAAGGCCGCATCCACACCTCGGCCTGCACCGTGGCCGTGTTGCCCGAGCCGGACGAGCAGGAAGCGATCGAGATCAACCCGGCAGACCTGCGGGTCGACACCTATCGCTCCTCCGGTGCCGGTGGTCAGCACGTCAACAAGACCGATTCGGCAATCCGTATCACGCACTTGCCGTCCGGTATTGTCGTCGAGTGCCAGGAAGAACGTTCCCAGCACAAGAACCGCGCCCGTGCGATGTCCTGGCTGTCGGCCAAGCTCAACGACCAGCAGACCAGCGCCGCCGCGAACGCTATCGCGAGCGAGCGTAAATTACTGGTAGGTTCCGGTGACCGTTCCGAGCGTATTCGCACCTATAACTTTGCCCAGGGCCGGGTCACCGACCATCGGGTCAACCTGACGCTGTATTCGCTCGACGAAATTCTCGCCGGTGGCGTGGATGCGGTCATCGAACCGTTGCTGGCCGAATATCAGGCCGACCAATTGGCAGCGATAGGTGAGTAAATGACGATCATTGCCAGTTTGCTGCGCGCCGCTGATTTGCCCGACTCGCCCACCGCGCGTCTGGATGCCGAATTGCTGCTGGCGGCTGCCTTGGGTAAATCCCGCAGTTTTCTGCACACCTGGCCTGAACGTATCGTCCCGAGCGAAGCGGCACTGAAATTTGCCGAGTACCTGCAACGCCGCCGTAGCGGTGAGCCGGTGGCTTACATTCTGGGGCAGCAGGGCTTCTGGAAACTTGACCTGGAAGTCGCGCCCCACACGCTGATTCCGCGTCCCGACACCGAGCTGCTGGTAGAAACCGCGTTGGAGCTGTTGCCGGCGACCCCGGCCAGGGTTCTTGATCTGGGCACCGGCAGCGGCGCCATTGCCCTGGCGCTGGCCAGCGAGCGTCCGGCCTGGAAAGTCACCGCCGTGGATCGCGTGCTGGAGGCCGTGGCCCTGGCTGAGCGCAATCGCCAGCGGCTGCACCTGAACAACGCCACGGTGCTGAGCAGTCATTGGTTCAGCGCTTTGGAAGGCCAGCGCTTTCAATTGATCATCAGCAATCCGCCCTACATTGCTTCGACCGATCCGCATCTGGCGCAGGGTGACGTGCGCTTCGAACCGGCCAGTGCTCTGGTGGCTGGCGTCGATGGGCTCGACGATTTACGTCTGATCGTCGATCAGGCGCCGGATCATCTTGAGGCAGGTGGCTGGTTGATGCTCGAACATGGTTACGATCAAGCCGAGGCCGTGCGCGATTTGCTGCTGACCCGCGGCTTTGAAGAGGTCCACAGCCGCACCGATCTGGGCGGTCACGAACGCATCAGTCTGGGGCGCTTGCCGTGCTGAATGATCAGGAATTACTGCGCTATAGCCGGCAGATTCTGCTGCAACACGTCGACATCGACGGCCAGTTACGGCTAAAGGAAAGCCGTGTGCTGATTGTCGGTCTCGGCGGTCTCGGCTCACCGGTGGCGCTGTACCTGGCGGCGGCCGGTGTCGGTGAGTTGCATCTGGCGGATTTCGACACGGTCGACCTGACCAATCTGCAACGTCAGATCGTTCATGACACCGACAGCGTCGGCTTGAGCAAAGTCGATTCGGCGATCCGTCGCCTGACTGCGATCAATCCCCAGATTCAACTGATCGCCCATCGCACCGCACTCGATGAAGATTCCCTGGCGGCGGCAGTGGCGGCGGTGGATCTGGTGCTGGACTGTTCCGATAATTTTTCCACCCGCGAAACGGTCAACGCTGCGTGTGTGGCTGCGCGCAAACCGCTGGTCAGCGGTGCGGCGATTCGGCTGGAAGGGCAATTGTCGGTCTTCGACTCCCGTCGTCCGGAAAGCCCGTGCTACCACTGTTTATACGGGCACGGCAGCGAAGCCGAGTTGACTTGCAGCGAGGCCGGCGTACTCGGTCCGCTGGTGGGCCTGGTCGGTAGCCTGCAAGCCCTCGAAGCGTTGAAATTGCTGGTGGGTTTCGGCGAACCGCTGGTGGGACGCCTGTTATTGATCGATGCCTTGGGCACGCGCTTCCGTGAATTGCGGGTCAAGCGTGATCCGGGCTGCAGCGTCTGCGGGTCAAGCCATGCGTGAAGCGCCGATTGCTGTATTCGATTCCGGCGTCGGTGGACTTTCCGTGCTGGCCGAGATCCAGCAGTTGCTGCCCAATGAATCTCTGTTGTACCTCGGCGATTGCGGGAACATTCCCTACGGTGAGAAATCCCCGGCATTCATCCGTCAGCGTTGCAGTGTCATGGCGCAGTTCTTTCAGCAGCAGGGCGCCAAGGCGCTGGTGCTCGCTTGCAATACCGCGACCGTCGCGGGTGTTGCGGACTTGCGTCGCGATTTCCCCGAGTGGCCCATCGTCGGCATGGAGCCTGCGGTCAAACCGGCGGCTGCGGCGACGCGTAGCGGTGTCGTTGGCGTACTCGCCACCACCGGCACTTTACAGAGTGCGAAGTTCGCCGCCTTGCTCGACCGTTTCGCCGCCGATGTGCGAGTCATCACCCAGCCATGCCCAGGGCTGGTGGAGCTGATTGAAAATGGCGATTTGCACAGCGAGGCATTGCGTCAGTTGCTGCAAGGGTATGTCGGTCCGCTGCTGGCTGAAGGTGCAGACACAATCATTCTTGGCTGCACGCATTATCCTTTCCTAAAGCCTCTGCTTAAGCAGTTGCTCCCCCAGAACATCAGCCTGATCGATACCGGTGCCGCTGTGGCCCGGCAGCTTCAACGATTGTTGGCAGAGCGTGAGTTGCTGGCCGAGGGGCCTGCTCGCGCTGCCCGGTTCTGGACGAGTGCGGATCCGGAACATTTCAGAAATATCTTGCCGGTTTTGTGGCATTCGACGGGTGTTGTGCAAAGCTTCGACTTGTAGATAAAAAAGAGATGACACGAATAATTGAGCTGAACTTCTGATCAAGCTTCAACTTCTATAGCTTTGTCAGTTGGACAGCATAAAAACCATACGAAATTGTTCGGAAAAGGATGTTTCTAATGAAGCGACTATTCTGCTTGGCCGCGATTGCGACCGCATTGATGGGGCACAGTTTTACCGCGCAGGCAGCAGGGGTGGAATTCGGGGTCGGCCAGACCAGCGATTCGACCATGACTTACCGACTGGGCATGCAATTCGACTGGGACAAGAGTTGGCTGCAGAGTGACATCGGTCGCTTGACCGGCTACTGGAGCGGCGCTTACACCTACTGGGAGGGCGATGAAACGTCGAGCAATCACAGTGTGTCGTTCTCGCCGGTACTGGTGTATGAGTTTGCCGGTGAGACGATCAAACCCTACGTTGAAGCGGGTATCGGTATCGCGGTGTTTGCCAACACTGAAGTCGAAGACAACAAACTTGGCGGGGCCTTTCAGTTCGAAGATCGTTTCGGGTTTGGTCTGCGCTTTACCGGCGGACATGAAGTCGGGATTCGCGCCACGCACTATTCCAATGGCGGGATCAGCAGCCCGAATGATGGCGTAGAGAGTTACTCGCTGCATTACACGATGCCGTTGTAAGCATTACTGCACTTTTAATGTGGGAGCGGGCTTGCTCGCGAATGCGATTTAACATTCAACATTGATGTTGACTGACAATCCGCTTTCGCGAGCAAGCCCGCTCCCACATTGGATCTTCATGGCCTGCTGTATTCGCTCACCGATACGCCGTCGCAATCCCCTGGCGTTCGGTGATGCATTCCGGTGCGCCCATTTCGAACTCCCGGCAAATCAGCGGACGTTTTTCGTAGATGGTGCACATCATGCTGTCGCGATCCAGCGCGGCGCACCAGCCGTCATCCAGCCGCAGCATGACTTCCCCGCCCCAATCATCGGTATCGATAAAACGCTCGGGCACGCCGGTGTCGGTGATCAACATGACTTCAAGCTGGCAGCAGCAGGCTGCGCAGGTCGAGCAGGTGACCGCCGGTTCGGCGATTTGCGTATGGGGAATAGTTTTCATGGCGCGCAGTGTAAGCCAGTGGGCCTACGCTGTGTGAAAGGTCTGACAGACGCTCAGACTTCATGGCAGATCTTCGGTTGGCGGATTGTTTCGCTCCATGCGCTTGCCGATTTCCAGTCCCCTCTGGCCGGGCTTTTGCGGCAGAGGCCAAAGGACAGGCATGAGCAGTTCCGGTAAAGGGAGCTCCAGTGGCCGATGCTTGAGCAGGTCGAAGAGGTAGCGCGCAGCTTTGTCCGCCGACCAATCGAGGTGTTGTGAAACCTCGTTGCTCAGGGGGGGATCGATAAGTCCTGGGCTGACTATAGTCATTTCGATGTTTTCCGGCGCCACGTCGATGCGCAAGGACTCGAAAAGGTGACGCAATCCGGGCTTTGAATCGCCATAGGCTTCGGCCCGTGGCAGGGGCAGGTAGGTCACTGAACTGGCCAGGGCCACCAGATGCGGCGCAGTGCCCGCTCGCAGCAGGGGGCGGGCGGCTTCGATGCAATAGCTGCTGGCAAGCAGGTTGGTGCGCACGATGTGCTCGATGATTGATGAGTCGAACTGATTGACGTCGACGTATTCGCAGGTTCCCGCGTTGAGGATCATGGTATCCAGAGAGCCCCATTCCTTGGCAATCTGCTCGCCGATTTCGCGCACCCGTTGGCTGTTAGTCAAATCACCGGCAACCACCAACACTTGCCCGGGATAACGCTGAGACAAGGCTTTCAATGGCGCCAATGAGCGGGAGCTGACAGCCAGGTGGGCACCGGTTTTCAGTATTTCTTCGGCCAGCGCGGTCCCAATACCGTTGCTGGCGCCAGTCAACCAGTATCGCCTTGCAGGAGTACGACTCATCCCAATCTCCTTATCTTCCCGATTCAATTCCGTGTTCATACGTAAAACTGCGCTATCAAAGTGATTCCGGTGGTGATAAACCCTGTCGCGACGGCAGGTTTTTGAACGCGGCCAAGGCCCGTTCGCGGGAAGTGCTCAGGTTGACAATCGGCGATGGATAATCCGTCACACCGAATAATCCGTCGAGTCTCGCGCGATTGTGCAGGTCTTTTTTATTCATTTCGTTGATCTGCGGCAACCAATGCTTGATGAAAACCCCTTCGGCGTCGAATTTTTCCGATTGGCTCAGGGGGTTGAAAATGCGGAAGTAGGGCGCCGAATCGGTGCCGGTGGACGAGCTCCACTGCCAGCCACCGTTGTTCGCCGCCAGATCGCCATCAATCAGATGCCGCATGAAAAAGCGCTCGCCTTCACGCCAGTCGATCAGCAGGTTTTTGGTCAGGAACATTGCCACGACCATGCGCAGACGGTTGTGCATCCAGCCGGTTTCCAGCAATTGGCGCATGGCGGCATCAATGATCGGCAGGCCGGTACGGCCTTGCTGCCAGGCCTGGAGATCTTCCGGGGCATCACGCCAGGCCAGGGCTTCGGTTTCCGGGCGAAAGGCGCGGTGCCGGGAAACCCGTGGGTAGCCCACCAGAATGTGTTTGTAGAATTCGCGCCACAGCAACTCGTTGATCCAGGTGACAGCACCGACCTTGCCGCTTTCGAATTCCCCCTGATTGCTTTGCAACGCGGCGTGCAGACACTGGCGAGGGGAGATGACCCCGGCGGTGAGATAGGCCGAGAGCTGACTGGTGCCGGGTTTTGCCGGGAAATCACGCTCGCTGTGGTAATAGTCGATCTGTGCGTCGACAAAGGTCTCGAGACGGCGTCGGGCCTCGGTTTCGCCGGCCGGCCAGAGAGCACGCAAACTGTCGCTGGGCGTGTCGAAACCCTCGACACGAGAGGGCGGTTCGTCGCTGGCGATACCCAGCGGCGCCTGGATGGCGGGGGCGGTAACCAATCTCGGCAATGATGCATGCAAGCGTTCGTAGCAGACCTTGCGGAACTGGCTGAAGACCTGGAAATAGGTGCCGGTTCTGGTCAGCACTGTGCCAGGCTTGAACAGCAGTTGATCGAGGTAGCGGTAAAAGTCGATACCTTGGGCTTTCAGGATTTGGGCCACCGCGGCATCACGACGGGTTTCATGAATGCCGTATTCCTCGTTGACGTGCACTGCGTCGATCTTCAATTGCTGGCACAACTCGAGCAGGACCTTTGGTGCTTCATCCCAGCGGGACGCCTTGCGAATCAGCAGCGGGATGTTCAGGGCGCCCAGCGCATGACGTAACTCGCTCAGGTTGCGCAGCCAGAAATCCACTTTGCACGGCGCGTCGTCATGCGCCAACCATTGCTGCGGACTCAGCAAATACACCGCCACACTCGGGCCGCGGGCTGCAGCGGCCGAGAGGGCGGTGTTGTCGTGTAGACGCAAGTCGCTGCGCAGCCAGATCAATTGCATGGTGATATCCGCACAATCATTGAAAAATACGCCATTAAATGAGCCCGCGCTGAATCAGGCCCAGATGAGCCGATAATGGGTCTTCGGCCAGGGACAAGTCAGCAATGGCGGCGGTTCTTGCGGATAACTCGGTGTGGTGAATGCACACCGTTGCCCCGGCAATCATTTTTGGGCAGCTGACGCCATTCAAAAGTTTCGTCAGATGCGCAAGATTCATGGCTTTGCTGGAATACAGCAGTACGCCGCGGGCTTGCAGGTGATCAACCGCCAGCGCAAGTTCGCCAGCGGGGAGCGGCCAGTCGAAGACTTCCACCGGACAATCGACGCTGCTGATCAGCCAGGCGGTGAGCCACAGATAAGGCTCCAGCGGCAGGTCCGAGTAATTGATCAGCAACAGTGGCGCGGTGCGCAACTGACGGTTGTTATGGTAGATCCTCGCGCCGAATTTGCTGCGCAACCAGGAATAAACAAACACCCGCTCCATTTGCGCGCCGAACTGGCCTTGCCAGCGTTGTTCCAGTTCCGCCAGCAATGGCATCAACAATTTTTCACACAAGGTGCGTGGCGGATACAGCGCCATCGCCTGATTCACCATGTCATCGAGGGTGCGTTCGGCCAGCTGAGTGACCGCTTGCAGCAGCGTCTGGCGCAGCACCAGCCAATCGTTCCCGACGGAGTCGGTAAGCCCCTGAGGCGTGTCGAGCAGTTGTTTGACCTGGCTGACAGCCACGCCGCGATTGAGCCAGGTAAGGATCGTCAGGATCCGTTGAACGTGTTCGGCACAGAACAACCGATGCCCCTTGGGCGTGCGCTGAGGCACGATCAACCCATAGCGCCGTTCCCAGGCGCGTAAGGTGACGGCATTGACCCCGGTCTGCCGGGCCACTTCCCGAATGGGCAGCCAACCAACGTCCAGGGCCTTCTTGAAGTCACTGCCAAGGTCTTCGCTGGCGCTGGTATCCGGTGGATTTTTCATTAAATCGCGTTTCGCAGGCTGAGGTTTTCCGGGTGCGGTTGCAGGTAAACCTGTTGCGCAATGTACGGATCCGGGTGTTGGCGAAAGTAGTGTTTGAGCAACATCAATGGCACCACCAGCGGCACGATGCCCCGGCGGTATTGGCCGATGACGTGCTGCACTTCCTGTTTGTCTTCAGGGCTGATGGCCTGTTTGAGATAACCGCTGAGGTGCTGCAGCACGTTGGTGTGGGTGCGGCGTGTGGCGCACTTTTTCAGGGCCGCCATCAGCTCGCTGAAATAGCGTGGGCCGAACACTTGCGGATCGGTTTGCCCCATGTTGCCCAACAAGTTGCCCAGGGTTTTGTATTGCACCGGGTTGTGGGCCATCAGCAGGTATTTGTAGCGCGAGTGAAAGTCAATGAGGCCGCGCCGGGTCAGGCCTGTTTGCAGCAATTGCTGCCAGGCGCTGTAGGCGAACACGCGGGTGAGGAAGTTTTCCCGCAGCACCGGGTCGTTGAGGCGGCCGTCTTCTTCCACCGGTAAATCAGGATGCAATGCACAGAAGGCCTGGGCGTAGATACCACGGCTACCGCCGTCCACTGGCGCGCCGTTGGCGTGGTAGACCTTGACCCGCTCCAGCCCGCACGAAGGGGATTTCTGCATGAAGATATAGCCGCAGATGCCATCCAGCTCCAGCGCCATTTTTTGACCGTATTCGGCCAGAGGTCGAGTGACGTTGATCTCTGGGTGGACGGTGCCGACAGCCTCCGGGTGCTCGGGGTTGCCGACCAGGCGGATCGGTTCGCGAGGGATACCCAGGCCAATGGCGACTTCCGGGCACAGCGGGACGAAATCGAAATACTCAGAGAGGATGCGGCTGCACAGAGGCGACGCCTTGTGCCCACCGTTGTAACGCACCTCGGCCCCCATCAGGCAAGCGCTGATGGCGATTTTGGGTTTCATGGCTGTAGGGGACATGGGAGCGCCTCGAATCCAGACCTGTACAGATTATTGGATCTGTACAACATGTACTTCATCATAGATTCAAAGGTGTACAAGTCAAAATTTTTGTATAAGTTTTTGCAAGGCTGCTGTCCATGTCGACAGCAGCGATTAAATTCATTGCAGGTGTTCGTGCAGCCGGCGGGCTGCTTCCTGACCACTGAGCCAGGCACCTTCGACACGGCCAGACAGGCACCAGTCACCGCACACATACAAGCCCAGATCGGCATCGGCCAACGCGCCCCATTCATGGCTGCTGGCCGGCCGGGCGTACAGCCAGCGGTGAGCGAGGCTGAAGGTCGGAGCAGGCATGGCGTCGTTCAGCAATTCGGCAAAGGCACCGTGCAATTGCTCGATCACGGCATCCTTGGGCAGGTCGATATGCTGCCGGCTCCAGGCACTGGTGGCATGCAGCACCCACGTATCGAGGGTGGTGTCGCGTCCCGGTTTGCTGCGGTTGCGCGCCAGCCAGTCCAGTGGGCTGTCCTGCACGAAGCAACCTTCGATGGCGGTTTCCAGTGGTGTGTCGAACGCCAGGGCGACGGCCCAGGTGGGTTCCATTTTTACCCCGGCGGCGGCGCCGGCGAGTTTCGGTGCGGCCGCCAGCAGCGCGGTTGCCTGAGGGGCTGGCGTGGCGATGACGACATGGCTGAACGGGCCGTGAGTGAAGCCCTCGGCGTCTTGCAGATGCCAATGTTCTTCACCGCGATAGACCTCGGTGATGCGGCAAGCGAAATGCACTTCCAGATCACCGAGCAGGCCGCGCGTGATCGCGCTCATGCGGGGCGTGCCGACCCAGCGTGTCTGTTCATCCGGCGAAGGTCTGAGCTGGCCGCCGTGAAAGGTATAGAGCTGCGGCGTCCATACGGCGACCCAGCCATTGGTTTGCCAGCGCTGGACTTCGGTGACGAAGCGGCGATCGCGGGCAGTGAAATATTGCGCGCCCATGTCCAGAGCACCCGCATCGCTGCGCTTGCTCGACATGCGTCCGCCACTGCCGCGGCTTTTATCGAAAAGCTGAACGACATGCCCGGCCTCCGTCAGGGCCTGGGCGGCTGAGAGTCCGGCAATGCCGGTGCCGATGATTGCGATAGGTACAGTCATAGGGGCCTCGTTTACCTTTCTGTACAGACTACGCCGTGGTTCAAACCTGTACAATATTGTTTTTTGGTATAACTTTTAGCGTCCTCGTTCTGACAGCTTGGCCTATTGTTAAGCACAGAGCCTGCCCAATACCAAAGATCCCTGCTTATAAAAATAGACTAGTGATCAGGGTAAAACGCCACGCGAGGAAGATGTCATGCACATATTGCTGACCGGCGGTACTGGTTTGATAGGACGTCAACTCTGCCAACACTGGTTGAGCCAGGGACATCGCCTGACAGTCTGGAGTCGCACGCCTGCAAAAGTCGCCAAAGTCTGTGGCACTCAGGTACGTGGAATCGCACGGCTTGAGGACCTGGGTCAAGAACCGGTGGATGCAGTTATCAACCTCGCGGGCGCACCGATTGCCGATCGGCTCTGGACGCACAAACGCAAGGCGTTGTTGTGGAGCAGCCGGATCACCCTGACCGAAACCCTGCTGGCTTGGCTCGAAAGCCGCGAGCAGAAACCGCAGGTATTGATTTCTGGCTCCGCGATCGGTTGGTACGGCGACGGTGGTGAGCGGGAGTTGACTGAAGAATCTCCACCGGTCATTGATGATTTCGCCAGCCAGTTGTGCGTCGCCTGGGAGGAAACCGCGCAACGCGCTGAAGCCTTGGGCATTCGCGTGATCCTCATTCGTACCGGGTTGGTGCTGTCCGCAGAGGGCGGCTTTTTGTCGCGGCTGTTGTTGCCGTTCAAACTGGGGCTGGGCGGGCCTCTGGGCAGCGGTCGGCAGTGGATGTCGTGGATTCATATCAAGGATCAAATCGCCCTGATTGATTTTCTTCTGCACCGCAATGAGGCCAGCGGTCCATATAATGCCTGCGCGCCCAAGCCGGTGCGCAATCGCGAATTCGCCCAAACGTTGGGTAGCGTGTTGCATCGTCCGGCGTTCATGCCGATGCCAACCCTCGTGTTGAAGGTGGGCCTGGGCGAGTTGTCATTGTTGCTGCTGGGTGGCCAGAAGGCCATGCCGGCTCGCTTGCTGGAAGCGGGCTTCACTTTCCAGTTCACTGATTTGCGCGCGGCGTTGGACGATGTGTCCAGCCGCCTTAAGAAATAGGACGTTGCATGACCGATCACGCGTTGCTTCTGGTCAACCTGGGTTCACCCGCTTCCACCTCGGTGGCGGATGTGCGCAGCTACCTCAATCAATTTCTGATGGACCCGTATGTGATCGACCTGCCATGGCCGGTGCGGCGTTTGCTGGTGTCGTTGATTCTGATCAAACGCCCGGAGCAATCGGCCCACGCTTATGCGTCGATCTGGTGGGCGGACGGCTCGCCACTGGTGGTGCTCAGCCGTCGTCTGCAACGGGCCATGACCGCGCAGTGGACTCACGGGCCTGTAGAGCTGGCGATGCGCTACGGCGAGCCATCCATTGAGTCGATGCTGGTTCGTCTGGCGACTCAGGGGCACAAAAAAATCACCTTGGCGCCGCTCTATCCGCAGTTCGCCGATAGCACCGTGACCACAGTGATCGAAGAAGCCAAGCGGGTGGTTCGGGAGAAGAAACTCGACGTGCAGTTCTCGATTCTCCAGCCGTTCTACGATCAGCCGGAATACCTCGATGCGTTGGTGGCCAGTGCCAAGCCTTATGTGCAACAGGACTACGATCACCTGCTGCTGAGCTTTCATGGTTTGCCGGAACGGCACCTGACCAAGATCGACCCCACCGGTCATCATTGCTTTAAAAGCGATAATTGCTGTCAGAAGGCTTCGCCGGAAGTATTAGCCACCTGCTACCGCGCCCAATGCCTGCGCACCGCTTCCGAGTTTGCCAAGCGCATGGGCCTGCCGGATGGCAAGTGGTCGGTGTCGTTCCAGTCGCGTCTGGGGCGAGCCAAGTGGATCGAACCCTACACCGAAGCGCGCCTTGATGAGTTGGCCAAAAGTGGTGTGAAGAAAGTCCTGGTGATGTGCCCGGCGTTCGTTGCCGATTGCATCGAAACACTGGAAGAGATCGGTGATCGCGGGAAGGAGCAGTTCCGCGAAGCGGGAGGGGAGGAGTTGGTGCTGGTGCCGTGCCTCAATGATGATCCGCAGTGGGCCAAGGCGTTGAACGCATTGTGTGAGCGGGCGCCGTTGGCGCTTTAAAAGCATCGCGGGCAAGCCTCGCTCCTACAGGATTGCGTCGTTTTAAGAGTCGACACAAATCCTGTAGGAGCGAGGCTTGCCCGCGAAGGCCTTCTTAAGGCTGGCTTACAACAACGGCTCTTCCATCTTCTTGTGCTTCCAGCTGTCATGGCCCGGCAGCAACAGGTTCAACGCAATCGCCACCACCGCGCACAGCGCGATGCCTTTGAGGCCGAAATCGTCCGGGCCGGTACCGGTGCCGACCAGTACGCCGCCAATCCCGAACACCAGCGTCACCGAGACAATCACCAGATTGCGTGCTTCGCCCAGGTCGATTTTGTGGCGAATCATGGTGTTCATCCCCACCGCAGCAATCGAACCGAACAACAGGCAG
The DNA here is from genome assembly GCF_019218905.1 of Pseudomonas sp. PDM24. Lineage (NCBI taxonomy): Bacteria > Pseudomonadati > Pseudomonadota > Gammaproteobacteria > Pseudomonadales > Pseudomonadaceae > Pseudomonas > Pseudomonas sp. PDM24. The sequence goes on from NZ_JAHUWR010000013.1 coordinate 44,296, forward strand.
AGAATCCCGCCCATCACCGGCACCGGGATGCTTTGCAGCAGGGCGCCGAACTTGCCGATGAACGCCAGGCTGATCGCAAAGATTGCGGCCCAGGTCATGATTTTCGGGTTGTAGTTTTTGGTCAGCATCACCGCGCCAGTCACTTCGGCATAGGTGGTGTTGGGCGGGCCGCCGAACAGACCGGCCGCGGTGGTGGCAATGCCATCGCCGAGCAACGTGCGGTGCAGGCCGGGCTTCTTCAAATAATCGCGACCGGTCACGCTACCCACGGCAATCACGCCGCCGATGTGCTCAATGGCCGGGGCCAGGGCTACCGGAACGATGAACAGAATCGCCTGCCAGTTGAATTCCGGCGCCGTAAACTGTGGAATCGCAAACCACGGTGCTGCAGCAATCTTTGCGGTGTCGACCACGCCGAAATAGAACGCCATGGCAAAACCCACCAATACGCCGGAGATGATCGGCACCAGGCGGAAAATGCCTTTGCCGAACACCGCGACGATCAGGGTGGTCAGCAGTGCCGGCATCGAGATCAACATCGCCGTCTGGTAAGGAATCAGCTCGGTGCCGTCGCCGGCCTTGCCCATCGCCATGTTGGCGGCGATCGGCGCCATGGCCAGGCCGATGGAGATGATCACCGGGCCAATCACCACCGGTGGCAACAGGCGATCGATGAACCCGGTGCCTTTGATCTTCACGGCAAGGCCGAGGAAGGTGTAGACGAACCCGGCCGCCATCACACCGCCCATGGTCGCTGCCAGGCCAAACTGGCCCTTGGCGAGAATGATCGGCGTGATGAAGGCGAAGCTCGACGCCAGAAACACCGGCACCTGACGCCCGGTGACGATCTGGAACAGAATCGTCCCAAGGCCTGCGGTGAACAGCGCCACGTTCGGGTCGAGGCCGGTAATCAACGGCATCAACACCAGCGCGCCGAAGGCCACGAACAGCATCTGCGCGCCAGACAGCACCGTGCGCCAGAGCGGATCGTTGAACTCTTGCTGCATGCTCAAGCGTCCTTCTGCTTGGTGCCGAAGATCTTGTCACCGGCATCGCCCAGGCCTGGGATGATGTAACCGTGTTCGTTCAGTTTCTGGTCAATGGAGGCGGTGTAGATGGTCACGTCCGGGTGAGCCTTCTCCACCGCGGCGATGCCTTCAGGGGCAGCCACCAGGACCATCGCGCGGATGTCCTTGCAACCGGCCTTTTTCAGCAGGTCGATAGTGGCGACCATCGAGCCACCAGTGGCGAGCATCGGGTCGATGATCATCGCCAGACGCTCGTCGATTTCCGGCACCAGTTTCTCAAGGTAGGTGTGGGCTTCGAGGGTTTTCTCGTTGCGGGCCACGCCCACGGCGCTGACTTTGGCGCCCGGGATCAGGCTCAGCACGCCTTCGAGCATGCCGATACCGGCGCGCAGGATCGGTACCACGGTAATCTTCTTGCCGGCGATTTTCTCGACCGACACCGTGCCGCACCAGCCTTCGATGTCGTAGCTTTCCAGCGGCAAGTCTTTGGTGGCTTCATAGGTCAGCAGGGCACCGACTTCCTGAGCGAGCTCACGGAAATTCTTCGTGCTAATGTCGGCGCGGCGCATAAGGCCAAGTTTATGACGGATCAGCGGATGGCGGATCTCGAGGATGGGCATGGGAAAGGCTCCGGCGGCGGGCAAAAAAACCGGCCTAGATTAATCTATCCGAGGGTGTTGTCCTATAGACATCCAGAACGTTAGTCCACAAACGCTTGATCTGGCCTCGCTTGATGCGTACCTTTGCCCGCTTTTCCGAATCCGTCCCTCCCCCTAAAACCCCCTTGGAGAGCGCCATGTCCGCTGATCTCGAGCATATCCGTCAAATCATGCGAGAGGCTGACTGCCTGTACACCGAAGCTGAAGTCGAGGCGGCCATCGCCCGCGTCGGTGCACAAATCAACGATCAGCTGGCTGAACGTAACCCGGTGGTGTTCTGCGTGATGAACGGCGGGCTGATTTTCTCCGGCAAGCTGCTGACGCATCTGAACTTCCCGCTGGAAGCGTCCTACCTGCACGCCACCCGTTATCGCAACGAAACCAGCGGCGGCGACCTGTTCTGGAAAGCCAAGCCGGAAGTTTCGTTCATCGACCGAGACGTGCTGATCATCGACGACATCCTCGACGAAGGTCACACCCTGGGCGCGATCATCGACTTCTGCAAACACGCTGGCGCCCGCGCCGTGCACACTGCCGTGCTGATCGACAAGGACCACGACCGTAAGGCTCGCCCGGACCTGAAAGCCGATTTCGTCGGCCTGCCGTGCATCGATCGTTACATCTTCGGTTACGGCATGGACTACAAAGGCTACTGGCGTAACGCCAACGGGATTTTTGCCGTTAAAGGCATGTAAGCGGGGTGACTGTCTGGGGGGCGATTGGCCGCCAGGCACGTTGAAGCTCGAATGCAAGGCCTCATACCTGGATGCGTGCGCAATTCGCTCGAACTGCGCGCTCAATCCTGCCCGGCGAGCCATTGTTCGCTTTTGCGTTGAGCCTGTTCCAGATTATTCACGTAGGCCAACTGTCGCTGTTCCCGATGGATGCCCGCGCGCCTGAGTTTCAGGCGCACCCGTGGAGCGGTCCCGACCAGAATCAGGCCGATACCGTCGGTGCGGTAATCCCTGAGGATATTGTCGAAGGCAGCCAGTGCTGTCATGTCCAGCATGGGCACGGCACTCATCTCGACGATCACTACTTTGACCTCCGGGCTGAATTTACGTAGCACGCCCAAGGCTTTTTCCGCAGCGCCGAAAAACAGCGGCCCGCGTATCGCATAGCAACGAACATGCTCCGGCATATCCTGTAAGGCTTGATGGAACTCGCGAGGCAGTTCGGCGGTGTCCGTGAGGTCGCTCATGCGTTTGATGAACAACCCGGCGGCCAGCAGCAGGCCGACGGCGACGGCCAGCACCATGTCGAACAGCACCGTCAGGCTCAGGCAGGTCAGCAAGACCAGCACATCGCTACGCGGTGCAATGCGCAAGGTGTGCATGACGTGCCGGGCTTCGCTCATGTTCCACGCCACCATCACCAGCAATGCCGCCAGCGCTGCCATGGGCAAATAGCTGAACAGCGGGGCGAGGACGAGTATCGCCAGCAGTACCACAGCACTGTGGATAATTGCCGCCAATGGCGAAAACGCCCCGCTGCGCACGTTGGTGGCGCTACGGGCAATCGCGGCAGTGGCGGTGATGCCCCCGAACAACGGTGCGACCAGATTGCCCAGGCCTTGACCCAGAAGTTCGGCGTTGGGGTCGTGTTTGCTACCCGTCATGCCATCGGCCACCACCGCGCACAACAACGATTCGATGGCGCCGAGCATGGCGATGGCGAACGCTGGCGCCATTAATTGGTGAATCAGGTCATAAGACAAATGCAGCGGCTGACCATTGGGCCCCGGCAGATTCCACGGCCAGTCGAAGCCCGGCAGAAACGGCGGTATGCCGGGATGGCTGACGCCATCGACGATATAGCTGAAGCGCTCCCCCAGCGTCGCAACCGGTAACCCGCCGCTTTCCAGTGCCACCCCCAGCAATGCGCCGACGGCCAGTGCCACCAGATGCCCCGGAATCCTCGGCACAAAGCGCGGCCAGACGATCAGGACTCCCAGGCACATAGCACCGATGATCCCGTCCCCCAGGCGGGCGCTGGGTAACGCCTGGAGCAGCGCACCTAGTTGCTCGATGTAATGTTCGGCATGCCCGGCGGTAGTCAGGCCCAGCAAATCCTTCAATTGGAGGGTGGCGATGACAATGCCGATCCCCGCGGTAAAGCCCAGGGTCACTGGGTAAGGGATGTACTGAATCAGCCGTCCGGCCCGAATCAGCCCCAAGGCAATCAGGATTACCCCGGCAAGCATGGTGCAAAGCAGCAGGCCACCCAGACCATATTGTTGGGTGATCGGCAGCAATATCACCACGAACGCGGCTGTCGGCCCGCTGACGTTGAAGCGCGAGCCTCCCGTCAGGGCGATCAGGGGGGCGGCGATCAGCACTGTATACAGACCTTGCTGGGGCGCTACCCCCACCGCAATCGCCAGGGCCATGGCCAGAGGGATGGCGATAATCCCGACCGTCACCCCGGCGCTGATATCGCCGCGCAAACGTCTGAGGCTATAACCTGCGCGCCAGGTCTGACGCCAGGCGGCGAATAATGGGGGCATGGAGAATGACATGGGGACTCCACAGTAGACGGCGCACCGTCGAAATAGGGCTGAAAGCTCTTTCAGTATGCCCGGCCTTGTGTTCCAGAGTTTTGATCTGGATCGGTTATTTGCCTGATTGATCATCGTGCTAGAGTGCTCGGCCCCGCCTCCGGAGCCTGTCATGAGCCTTTTGATCCGCAGCTGCGTCGTCCTGTTGCTGACCCTCAGCCTGCCCCTGGCCGCAGCCCCGTCGCCAATGCATTCGCAGTTTTTGCCTCCGGACGACTTGACCCTGCGCGACGCCGAGCCCGAGCAGCAGCAACTGTTGCAGGTCACCGACTATTCGGTGGTGATCGGCAGCCAGCGCCAGTCCAACCAACAGCCGATCCCGGTCACATCGCCATTGCTGATCCGCCTCAAGGGCAAATCCTTGAACAAGGGCGCGACCATCAGCCAGGTGCTGGTCAACTTCGATGGCGAAAGCAAAAGCCTGAAGAAGCCTATCTATGACGAAAAAAGCAAAACCTTGACCCTCTATTACCCGCTCGCCCAATACCGGGTGGTGATCGACTTGTTGCGCAACGACACGGTGTATTGCCAGTTCCTCAGCTACGCCAACGGCCATATCTGGGCCGATCTGCACACTGGCAGCGTTCGTCTGCGTTGAGCCTTACGCCCGGGCAGGGGTAAACTGCCCGCCCCGTGAAATGTCTGCGAGCTGGAGTCGGCAATGCGTAAAGATAAGAAGCAAGTGATTGGTGACGAGATCGGCGATGCACAGATCAAGCTGTTCCTCGATTTTGAGCCGGTCGACGCCACTTCACCGTCGCTGCACAAACTGATCAAGGCCTACCGTGGCCTGCGTATCGATGACTTCGAGCGTTTTCTGACGTTCTTTGTTGAAGCTGGTCTGGATCTGGATGGCAAGGATGTGCACGGCAATGACTTCGTTGCCCTGATTCAGGATCAACGCAACGCGGCCGAGTACATCGAGTTGATCGACAAAGCTCGCGGCTAACCCATACCTGTAGGAGCACGGCTTGCCGGCGAAAGCGATCTCAAGGATGCCTTCGCCGGCAAGCCTGGCTCCTACAGACGGCACAAAAAAACGCCCCACCCTCAATGAGGACGGGGCGTTTTTTATGCGGCCGAATCAAGCGTAGCTTTCGGTCTCGTTACTGGCTTCAACCAGTTCCAGCGCGACGTTGTTGTGCGCATTGATCTTGCGATACAGCGCAGCGTCGGTTTCCAGGACTTTTTCCCGAGCCGGGAAGATTTCCGCCAGCTTGGCAGCCCATTCACCGGAGGCTTTGTTCGGGAAGCATTTTTCGATCAGCTCAAGCATGATCGAAACAGTCACCGAAGCGCCTGGGGACGCGCCGAGGAGGGCCGCAAGCGAACCGTCCTTGGCTGCGACCAGTTCGGTACCGAACTGCAGAACGCCGCCTTTCTTCGGGTCTTTCTTGATGATCTGCACCCGTTGGCCAGCCACTTCCAGGCGCCAGTCTTCGGCTTTCGCTTCAGGGTAGAAACGACGCAGGGATTCCAGGCGCTGTTCCATCGACTGCATCACTTCGCTGACCAGGTACTTGGTCAGGTCCATGTTGTTTTTGGCCACGGCCAGCATCGGGCCGATGTTGCCGGCGCGGACCGACATCGGCAGGTCCATGAACGAACCGTGCTTGAGGAACTTGGTGGTGAAACCGGCGTAAGGTCCGAACAGCAGGGACTTCTTGCCATCGACCACACGGGTGTCCAAGTGCGGCACGGACATCGGTGGCGAACCAACGGCGGCCTGGCTGTAGACCTTGGCCTGGTGGTGCTTGACCACTTCCGGGTTGTCGCAACGCAGCCATTGGCCGCTGATCGGGAAGCCGCCGAAGCCTTTGCTTTCTTCGATGCCCGAGGCTTGCAACAGGGGCAATGCCGCACCGCCAGCGCCGAGGAACACGAACTTGGCGTCGACTTCACGGCTGTTGCCGGTATTGACGTCCTTGATGCTGACAGTCCAGCCGCCGTTATTGCGCTTCAGGTCGGTGACACGCTTGCAGTACTTGACCTGGGCATCGGGTGCGCTGGTCAGGTGCGTGAGCAATTGGTTGGTCAAGGCGCCGAAGTTGACGTCGGTACCGTTCATCACGCGGGTGGCGGCGAGGACTTCGTCAGGCGCGCGGCCCGGCATCATCAACGGCATCCACTCGGCCATTTTGGCCTTGTCTTCGGTGTATTCCATGTCCGAGAAGGCGTGATGTTTGCTCAGCGTCTTGAAACGTTCCTTGAGGAAGGAGACGCCGTCGTCGCCCTGCACGAAGCTCAGGTGCGGCACCGGGCTGATGAACGACTTGCACGAGCCGAACGTGCCTTTCTTGGTCAGGTAGGACCAGAACTGCTTCGACACCTCGAACTGGGTGTTGATATGCACGGCTTTCTTGATGTCGACGGTGCCGTCGGCGGCCTGCGGCGTGTAGTTCAGCTCACACAGCCCGGCGTGACCGGTACCGGCGTTGTTCCACGGATTGGAACTCTCCGCAGCACCGGAATCCATCAGCTCGACGACTTCCAGCTTGATCGCGGGGTCGAGCTCTTTGAGCAGTACCGCAAGGGTGGCACTCATGATGCCGGCCCCAACCAGTACTACGTCGACTGCTTCGTTATGCGCCATTTAACGCGTCTCCAAAATCTGCAGCACCAAATTGTCGGCATAGCTGCCAGGCGTTCCGGGGCGATGTCAGTGATGCCCCAGGTACCCATGGCCAGGATCGCCATGTCCGAATCTTCGCAATTTTTTGCAACTTCGACGGATGCATGCGGCCTGGCTTCAAGAGTCACATGAACTCATTTCGGCACGCGGCTGGCAATTCGACTTATGGTCGAGACATCCGTTTGTGCAACCAAATCCGTAGCGGACAGGCTTCAGGCTCCGGTGTTCGAGGAATACTCGGTCCTGTGTCGTTGGGCTGTTGTAGACGCTAATGGTGCATGTTCAGACGCAAAACTATTCATTTGCTCGCCACACTCTTGTGAAGTTGTGAAAACCCGTTTTTTTCACGCTCTTTTGAAGACGTGAACCTCAAAAAAGGGCTGTCCCAGCCGGGCACCGTGCCCGGATGGATTGCCGCCATGGGATACATGACAAGCAAAACGGGCAAACAGCTCAGTAACCGAGCGTAATGACAGCTCTGCAGATTCGCGAAAAGTGGTGTTTTTGCTTAGGGAACAGCAAGCGCGCCAGCTTCACTCGATCTGTGTGGGCGGCTCTCTGTGGGCGGTGCGGGGGTGTCAATACCGAGGCATTGACGATGCTGCGAGGCCCGATCAGGAGACGTCCTTATAATCGGGGGGAGATTGTATCTAAGAAACGCAGGGAAATGGTCGTGTTTAATGACTTTTATTAGGCGTCCGGTCAGGTGGTCAACAGTTGTTGCGCACGCGCACGTGGCTGGCGCTGGCTGACACGGGCGCTGGCGGGCAGGGGATGGTGCAGCCAGTTGAGGCGGATTTCTTCGATTTCGACCCAGCCATCGCCCATGGGCTGCAGGCTGCACTGTTTGAACGCCTGGCAGCGACCATCGCGGTCGAGCAGGGCAAAGCAGCGATGCAGTGGGCGTGGCGCGAACATTGAGATGAGAAAACGCATGGCAAAGTACCTTGTGGGGTGACTGCTATGAAGGTTGCCAGTGAGCGATGACGTGCATGTGTAAGGTCGGTGACAGATGTGTGACAGGAACCGCGCTGGGCCGGGTTTGTCAGAGATTTCAGTAATCGTTGTGCGAAGCTAGTTCGCCGCAGTGGCGCACCGCTATACTGCGAGCCTGTTTGTGCCTGATTCTGGAGAGAAGAGCATGTTGCAACGCCTGTTGTTCGGTTTGATCACTGTGACCAGTTTGACCCTCGTCGGCTGCGCCCACAGCCCGCAACAACTGAACCCGGAACCCAAGCTGACGGCTCAGCTGGCGCCGGTCGGCCGTGGTCAGCCGGTGGTGGTGCGTGTGGTGGATGGTCGTCCATCGCCAACCTTGGGAACTCGTGGTGGCCTGTATCCGGAGACCAGTGCAATCACCGTGCAGGGCGCGCAGATTCTGCCGAAGTTGCAGGCTCAGGCTGAAGCGGCCGTGCGCTTGCTGGGCTTTACCCCGACGGCCAATGCGCTGAATGCACCGCAATTGACCGTAACCCTGGCCGAGCTGAAGTATCAGTCGCCCAAGGAAGGCCTGTATGTGACTGAAGCAACGATTGGCGCGACGTTCCGTTCGGATGTGCAGAATGCCAACCGCCGTTACAGCGGTCGCTACGGTGCGTCGCTGGATCAGCGTTTTGGCATGGCGCCGAATCAGGAAACCAATACCAAGCTGGTCAGTGATGTGTTGAGTGATGCGTTGACCCGCTTGTTCAAGGACCCGACGATTGGTCAGGTGCTTGCCGAGTAACGATTCGCGGCTTGTTTAAAGAACCCGGTGTCAGTGATGGCGCCGGGTTTTTTGTGCCTGCAGATTCATCGTGGGAGCGAACCTGCTCGTGATTTCACCTGTAGGAGCGAGGCTTGCCCGCGAAGACGGCCTGACAGCCAACCAATCTCTCGCAGATGCAAACATTCAATTGTGGGAGCGAGCCTGCTCGCGATGGCGGTGTGTCAGGCAGCATCCACGTTGAATGTGAGAAAGCCTTCGCGGGCAAGCCTCGCTCCTACAGGGCGCGACGCTCAAGCCGCCTGCGAATAAAAATCCAGAACACTCACCCCCGTCAGCAAATCCGTTTCCGGCAAATCCGCATGTTGATGCCCACCCAGCGCGCAATACACCAGCCAATGCCGGTCCTGTACGTTGAAGGCGAGGCTGCCGACTAAGGTTTGTTGTTCGTCGCTTTGGGCAATGAGGTAGAGGCGGTCCTGGTTTTCGGCGTGGAGCATGACGGAGTCCGTGTCGGTTTCGAGGGGCGACAGACTGGCGGATTCAAATGACGGTGCCATGACACAGGACAGCAATCGGCTAAATGGTTTCGTTATTTGTCGGAAAGCCGGGGCAGGTTGGGGCAGTTTCGGTAGAATCCGCGCCGTGGTCGTCGGTCCGGCGTCTGCTACACCGGTTTGCCTGAGGTTTGTGATGTCGCTGCAATTGATTTCGCTTCTTACTGCTCATCCCGCCAAATTGATCAATTTGCTGGCCTTGCTGTTCGCCTTCCCGGGCAGTTGGTTGCTGCACGCCACCCGTCGTCGCGAGCAGCGCGCCATGGCCAGTATCGAGGCGCAGCGCCAAAGTCGTCCCAGCGAAGAGCCAACACTGGATTGGGCGACCCTGCGCATGAACCGGTTTTTCTACCGCTTCGGTTTCGCCTGCCTCGGGATGGCGTTGCTGGTGTCGTGGATCAGTACTCGCGTCTGAAGTTCTGACACAAGACCCTGTGGCGAGGGAGCTTGCTCCCGCTGGGCTGCGAAGCGGCCCCAAACCAGTCACCCTGGTAGTGTCAGATGCACCGCGAGCGCTGACTTTACGACTGCTGCGCAGCCGGGCGGGAGCAAGCTCCCTCGCCACAAGTACAGTGCCTGACTGTCCTGTCGCATCAAGACAAACAAAAACGGCGCCCGAAGGCGCCGTTGTCGTATCCAGCCATTGCCTTACAGCGGCAACCCGGCCTTGACCCGATACTGATTGCGCACCGGTGTCGCATATTGCAACACCAGAAACGGACGATGCTCCTCAGGGCAAGCCTCCAGCCGGCGCTGCCATTCTTCCTGAGCCTTGGCCAGTTCGTCTGCCGCAAACACCTCGGCCGCTTTCGGCACCTGTAGTTGCGGGTCGGCGTCTTTCCACTGCGCATACGCCAGGTAATGCACCGGGAACAACCGATAACCGCTGAGGATTTGCTTGTCCATTTCGATCGCCAATTGCTTGGTATCTTCGAACAATTCGGTGATCGGCGCGGCGAAGTTCACGTGAACCCGGCCTTTGTAACCGGTGATACCTTTGGCGATGCTCACGTCATCCTCGCCCGGCACCTTGGTGTAGCTGCCGGTGGTGGCGCGGATGTACAGCTCGCGCGCCTTGGCCTGGTCGCACGGGTCGTATTCGTAGCTGATCGACACCGGGGTGAGGTTCAGCGAGCGGATGACTTCGCCGAACGGCTCGTCCTTGCGGCTCATGTGGAACATCTTGAGGATCGCCGACTCGGTACGGTCGTCGCCGTCCTTGGCCCGGCCTTCAGCCTGGGCGATCCAGATCGAGGCGCAGTCGTTACGGATTGAGTGGTTGATGTACGCCGACAACAGCTGATACGCCGCCATTTTTTCCCGGCGACCGGTGATCGAACGGTGCACGATGAAGCTCTTGTTCAGGCGCATCAAATCGCTGACAAAAGGCTTTTGCAGCAGGTTGTCGCCAATGGCAATGCGTGGGGTCGGCAGGCCGGCGTGGTACACGGCGTAGTTGACGAAGGCCGGGTCCATCACGATGTCGCGATGGTTGGCGATGAACAGGTAAGCGCTGCCGGATTTGAATTGCTCCACGCCGGTGTAGGTCACCCCGTCCGTGGCGCGCTCGATGGTGTGGTCGACGTAAAACTCGACTTTGTCCTGCAAAGTGGCCACCGACGTAACGCCGGCGAACTCACGGCGCAGCCGATGCGCTATAAGAGGTTTGAGCATCCAGCCGAAGGCACCGGCATAGCGCGGGAAGCGGAAGTGGATGAGGATATCTAGAAACGCCTTGTCGCCGAGCAGCCGGTTCAGCACTGCCGGGACTTCGCTGTCGTCGTAAGGTCGGATGGCATCGAATTCGCCCATCATGCTCTCTTGTTAGAAACGGCTAGGGTAAGTAAAGGTTTTGATCGAAAACCAACGGGGCACGGTCTGAAAAGTTAGCCAGACGAAAATAGCCCTGCAAATAGACCGGCGATTATACGCACAAGTCACTTGGGAGACCGCGATGCTGGAAACCGAGCGCTATGAATGCCCGTATTGCGGTGAAGAGGTCGAGGCTGTTCTGGACTTGTCCGGCGGCGATCAGACCTATATCGAAGATTGTCCTGTGTGTTGCCGTCCCATTACTTTTGTCTTGCAGACTGACGGTCATGAATGGTTGCTCGAAGTTCACAGCGAAAACGAGTGAGGGTCTATGCAGCGTATCTACGAACCGGAAAACCTGATGGAAGGCGAACTGCTTCAAAGCATGCTTGCCAGCGAGGGTGTCGAGGCGCATCTGGTGGGCCGGGATTTGATCGGCGGCACCGGGGAATTGCCGATATTCGGCCTGCTGGGCTTATCGGTCGATAACGATCAGGCCGAATACGCCCGGGAGCTGATCACCGCGTACAATGCCGCGCTGCCGCTGTCCGGCGATGAACCGGAGAGTTTTCCCGGCACGCTGGTCTGTTAGGCTGACGTTCGTTTGATCAAGAGTCGTATTGCCCCATGTGTGGACGTTATGCCCTGTTTCGCTGGAACCCCGCCTTCGCGGCCCTGCCCGGATTCCCCACCGATCAGCAGGCCCAGTGGAATATCTCCCCCAACGATTCGGTGTTGATGCTGCGTGCCGGCGCAGACGGGCAACGTGAGTTGGCCCGCGCTCGCTGGGGCCTGACGCCGCCGTGGCTGACCGACCTGTCCCGCACCCCGGCCCATGCCCGCGCCGAAACCGTTGCCGAACAGCCGATGTTTCGCGAAGCGTTGCGCTTGCGTCGTTGCCTGCTACCGGCCAATGGTTTCTATGAATGGCGCGGCACCACCCGCAAACGTCCGTACTGGCTGACCCCGGGGGAAGGTTCGGCGCTGTTCTTTGCGGCAATCTGGGAGGCGTATCCGGTGCAGGAGCAGGTTTGGTTGAGTACGGCGGTGATCACCCAGCCGGCTTCGAGCCAGCGTCGACCGTTGATTCTCGATGCGGCGGGGCAGCAAGCCTGGCTCGACCCCGAAACGCCGTTGCATGCCTTGCAGGCCTTGCTGGCCAGTGAGCCCGCGGCGTTGCGCGAGCGGGTGCTGGCGAATCTGGTGAATGATCCGAAGCTTAATGGGCCGGAGTGTTTGACTCCGGGTTGATGAGTTGTCTGTGCTGACGCCTTCGCGGGCAAGCCTCGCTCCTACGGGTAGGTGATTCCCTGTAGGAGCGAGGCTTGCCCGCGAATAGGCCCTTTGATCAAACCTTGAACTGATTGATCAACCGCCGCTGCTGCTCCGCCAACTTGGTCAAATCCGCACTGGCCGCGCTCGATTCATCCGCTCCGCCGGCCACTTCATTGGCCACTTGCCCGATGTTGATCACGTTACGGTTGATATCGTCCGCCACCGCGCTCTGTTCCTCGGCGGCGCTGGCGATCTGGGTGTTCATATCGTTGATCACCGACACCGCCTGGGTAATGGTTTCCAGCGCCTCGGCCGCTTTCACCGCGTGCTGCACACTTTCGTCGGTGCGGTTCTGGCTGTCTTCCATGACCCGCACCACATCCCGGGTGCCTTGTTGCAGGTGCTGGATCATGGTCTGGATTTCTTCAGTGGCCTTTTGGGTTTTCTGCGCCAGGTTGCGCACTTCATCGGCCACCACTGCAAAACCTCGGCCCTGCTCACCGGCACGGGCGGCTTCGATGGCCGCGTTCAAGGCCAACAGGTTGGTCTGCTCGGCAATGCCGCGAATGGCCGTCAGGATCGCGTTGATGTTTTCGCTGTCCTTGGCCAGGGTCTGCACCACGCCGACAGCCTTGCCGATTTCCACCGCCAAAACGCCAATTGAATTCGACGTATCCCGGACGATTTGCATGCCTTGCGCCGCTGCCTGATCCGCATGGCTGGCGGCTTGCGCGGCCTGGGTCGCATTGCGTGCGACATCCTGGGCGGTGGCAGTCATTTCATGCACGGCGGTCGCGACCTGATCGATCTCGGCCATTTGTTTATGCACGCCGATGTTGGTGCGAATGGCGATGTCGGCGGTGTGTTCCGAGGAATCACTGACGCTCTGCACCGACGTCACCACTTGCGTGATCATCGCCTGCAACTTGGCGAGGAAGGTGTTGAAGCCTTTGGCGATCGAGCCCAATTCGTCGGCGCGGTCACTGGTCAGGCGACGGGTCAGGTCGCCTTCACCCTGGGCAATGTCGTCGAGCATCGCCACCATTTGCTTGAGCGGGCGAGCAATGCCATGGCCCACCAGCCAGATCACCAGCAAACCGATACTCGCGATCAACAGGCCGACCATGGCCATGCCAAAGGTGTCGGATTTGCGCTGTGCGTCCAGATCACCCTGAAGCTTTTGCAGGTCCGCCATCACCGCGTTCAGTGGCAGCTGCAGCATCAAGGTCCAGCGGGCGTCGGTCTGACCGATGCCGAAGGGCAGGTACAACTCGATCCGGCCCTGGGCCTTGTCGACGGTGTAAGTGACTTCGCCGCGCTTGAGATTGGCCATGTTGGCAATCTGCTTGCTGTCGAGGATGTCGCTGACCTTTTCACCGAATTTGCTCGGGTCTTTGGTGTAGGCGACGATCCGGCCGTTACCGCCGATCAGGGCCATTTCCCCGGCGCCGCTGTACAGTTTCTGATTCGCCCCCAGGAGCATTTCCTGGATGAAGTTCACCGACAGGTCGGCGCCGACGATGCCCTGGAACGCGCCATTGAGCATGATCGGTTCAATGAAGGAGGCGAGCATGACGATCTTGTCGCCGACCTTGTAGGGCGCCGGATCGATCACGCAAGATTTTTTGGTTTCCTTGGAGCACAGGTAGTACTCGCTGGCGCGCACGCCGGTGGACAGGGTTTTCTGGTCGTCGACGTCCACCAGTTTGTCCAGGCCCAGGCTGCCGTCTTCGTTGCGGAACCACCACGGCAGGAAGCGCCCGTTGCTGGCGTCGATGCCGACCACTGGGGTGTCGACGTAGGCCGCATCATTGTGGTCGAGTGCGTTTTTTTCCCAACCGATGTAGGTGCCGAGAATTTTCGGGTTGCGGGCGACGTTTTCCTTGATCAGGCTGATCAGTTGCTCACGGCTCAGGCTCAACTGTGGCTGGCCATCGGCACCCGGGGTACCGATCAACGCGTTGACGCGAACCAGCCCGCCGGCAATCAGCAGCGGTGCTTCGAGTTCGCGCTGGATCTGGCTGACCTGGGTTTGCGCCAGCGAGGTCAGGCGTTGTTCGATGACTTGTTCGAACTGCGCCTGAGTCCGTTGCTGGACCATGTCTTGGGTCCGGGCGCCGGAAAACAACGCATACAGCACCAGGGCTGCAACGACGCTGAGCACAATGGCGCCGGCCAGGGCGGCAACGGAAAACTGGATCGACTTGAATTTCATGGGTGCTCCGCACGCAAGAGGACGTCTGCGGTGCTGTATCGGCAGGAAGCTGGAAGGTCATGAACGACGCATGACGAATTGGCTGTTTTGGAGTGCTGGATGTCGTAAATGAATCACTGCTGGCCGTGAGCGGCCGTGGCGGGCACTGTTATGTGAAATTTTTCCTACGGTGATAAGGGCTTTGTCTGAAATGTACGTGCTACACGTCCGTTGTATCTGGCGCCGATACAAATCCCCACCTAGGATACGCGGCATGTTTCCAGGGAGCTTCTTGATGAATAAGACATTGGTTTTGTGTGCACTGAGCGCAGGTCTGCTGCTCGCCGGTTGTCAGTCGGTCAACACCACTAGCGGTGGGGCCGTGGGCGTTGAGCGCAAGCAATACATGTTCAGCATGTTATCGACCTCTGAGGTCAACCAGATGTACGCCCAGTCTTATCAAAAGACCGTCGGGGAGGCGAACAGCAAGGGCGTGCTGGACAAAACCAGTAACAATGCCAAGCGCGTTCAGGCGATCTCCAATCGCCTGATTGCCCAGGCGCCGGTGTTCCGTCCGGATTCGGCCCAGTGGCAATGGGAAGTGAACCTGATCAAGAGCGACGAGCTGAATGCCTCTTGCGGGCCTGGCGGCAAGATTATTTTCTACTCCGGGCTGATCGACACCCTGCAACTCACCGACGACGAAATCGCCGCCATCATCGGCCATGAAATCGCTCACGCCTTGCGCGAGCACGGTCGTGAAGCGATGTCCAAGGCTTACGGTATCGAAATGGCCAAGCAGGGTGCTGGTGCGTTGTTCGGCCTGGGCGAGGGCGGCCTGGCTCTGGCGGACACCGTGGCGAAATATGGCATGACCTTGCCCAACAGTCGCGGCAATGAAAACGAGGCAGACTTGATCGGCCTCGAATTGGCCGCTCGCGCGGGGTACAACCCGAACGCGGCGATTACCCTGTGGAACAAAATGAGCAAAGCCTCGAATGGCGCGCCGCCAGAGTTCTTGAGCACTCACCCGGCGTCGGCCAGTCGGATTGCTGCCTTGCAGGCGGCGATTCCGAAGGTGATGCCGTTGTATGAGAAAGCATCGAAATCCTGATAGTCATTGGGTGAAGCTGCTGACGCCTTCGCGAGCAAGCCCGCTCCCACATTGGAATGCGATCAACTGTGGGAGCGGGCTTGCTCGCGAAGAACGATAACGCGGTCTAACGACCTACCGCGTCAAACCCACCCACTGCTCTGCATCGCCTTGTACACCGCAACAATTGCCAGGATCAGGAATGCCGACGCCGCCAGGCGACGGATCAGGGTCAAAGGCAGTTTGTCTGCCGCAAAGTTACCTGCCAGTACCACCGGCACGTTAGCAATCAACATCCCGGCGGTTGTGCCGATGATCACCAGCCACAGGTCCGGGTATTGCGCCGCGAGCATCACGGTTGCGACTTGGGTCTTGTCGCCCATTTCCGCGAGGAAGAACGCAATCAGCGTGGTCAGGAACGGCCCGAATTTGCGGGCGGTGCTGGCTTCGTCTTCGTCCATCTTGTCCGGCACCAGCGTCCACAGGGCCGTGGCGGTAAAGCTCGCGGCGAGGATCCAGTGCAACGTCGCATTCGAGAAGAAACTGCCGAACCAGGCGCCTACCGCACCGGCTGCCGCATGGTTGGCCAGGGTCGCGGCGACGATGCCGGCGATGATCGGCCAGGGTTTGCGAAAGCGGGCAGCGAGAATGAGCGCGAGCAGTTGCGTCTTGTCGCCGATTTCGGCCAAGGCAACGATTGCGGTGGGAACGAGTAGAGAGTCCAGCATCATCAGGGTTTTCCTAAGGGGCGGGTCGACACGGCTATGACACGTACAGCCTTCCCGCCCCGGGTAAGGTGTTCGTGTCATAGGTCTTGTCAAACCCTGCGATCCGTCTGATGCGGACGCTTGGGTCGCATACGCCATGGTCTTTTGACCAAGTATGTTGACGTATGCCGGACGAGCATGGCGCTCGTGGGAGACTACTCCCCTAGGACGGAGCGGATTCTGCCTAGGCAAATCCGATTGGGCAAGCCCCAAATGGCGCTTTTCGTAGGAGCCAGGCTTGCCGGCGAAGGCTCTCTTGAGGACGCCTTCGCCGGCAAGTCGGATCGCCGCACCGCTGGCTCCTACATGTCAAATTTGCTCTTCAGCCGCGCTTGGCCCGGTAGATTCGGAAACCTTGTCCTTCAGCCTTGATTGCACACACGCCCAAATGTTCTTCGATCAGTGGTTGATACTTCAGGAAGCTGTTCGCTACCAGTCGAAGTTCGCCGCCGTTTTTCAGATGTTTAGCCGCTTTTCGCAGCAAGTTCTCGGTGGCGAAGTAATCGGTGTGTACGCCGACATGGAACGGTGGGTTGCTCAGAATCGCGCTCAAACCCATGGGGGCAGCATCGATGCCGTCACCGGTCAGCACCTCCGCGTCCAGGCCGTTGGCGGCCAGGGTCAGGCGACTGCTGGCGGCAGCAAACGCATCCACATCGAGCAGGGTGACCTGGTTGTGCGGATAACGCCGCTTGACCGCCGCCCCCAACACACCCGCGCCGCAACCGAAGTCCAGCAAGTGGCCGCTGGGCAGTTTGTCCAGATGTTCCAGCAACAGGGCGCTGCCGCGATCCAGTCGACCATGGCTGAACACGCCCGGCAGGCTGATGACTTTCAATGGGCCTTCGGCCAGTGGCAGTTCATATTCCTGGGCCAGGCTTTCCAGTGACTTGGCTTCTGGTGCATTGGCCACGGTGACTTGCCAGAGCTGGCAATGCCGTGCGCTGTCGAGCTTGCGGGGTTTGCCGAAGGGGTTCAACTGCTTGGCCGCGCCTTCGATACCACTGCGTTTTTCGCCCACCAGGTACAACTCACGGCCAGCCAAACGAGAGGCGAGGGCGTTGAGGATGTAATCGGTCAGGTCTTTGGACTTGGGCAGAAACACCACAGCGCTGTCGAACTCGCGCTCCGGCGCATTCACACCAAAATGGCTGCGCTCGGCGAAACGGGCGTCCAGCGCTGCTTGATCGCCGGCGTGCCAGCACCAACCATGGGCATCGGGCAAGCGGCCCAGCAAATCATCGGCGGGTAAACCGGCCAGCAGCACCGAACCCTGGAATAACTCGGTCTGACGAAGCAGTACTTCACTGCGCGGATCCATACTCTGCTCCTGGAAAAAAAGTGCCGCAGTTTATCAACTGACGACCCGCAGCGCTTGACCGCTGAAGTAGCCTTGGGCGTTTTCGGTCAACTGGCCAACGATTCTTTGCCGCGCCTCGCGACTGCCCCAGGCGTTGTGCGGGGTGACGATCAGCCGTGGAATATCCTGGGCCAGCAGCGGATTGCCCGCAGTGGGTGGTTCGACGCTCAACACGTCGGTGGCCGCGCCGCCCAGATGACCGTTGCGCAGGGCATCGGCCAATGCTTGCTCGTCAATCAAACCACCGCGCGCGGTGTTGACCACGAAGGCCCCGGGTTTCATCGAGGCCAGTTCACGGGCGCCGATAAAGTGGCGAGTGTGTTCGTTGAGTGGGCAGTGCAGGGTCAGGGCGTCGATTTGCGGCAGTAGTTCGTTCAGCGGCAAACGATCCGGCCGGGCAGGGCGCCCCGGAATCTGCCCCAGCAACACGCGCATGCCGAACGCCTCGGCCAACCGCGCCACGGCACTGCCCAGTTCGCCATGGCCAAGCAGGCCGAGGGTTTTGCCTTCGAGTTCGACGATCGGGTAATCCAGCAGACAGAACTGTTTCGCCTGTTGCCAGCGACCTTCGGCGACCGCCTTTTGATAGTCGGCCAGGCGCGTCGCCAGATTCAGCAACAACATGATCGTGTGCTGAGCCACAGACGGCGTGCCGTAACCCTGGCAGTTGCAAACAGTGATTCCGTGGGCGCGGGCGGCGGCGAGGTCGACGTTGTTGGTGCCGGTGGCGGTGATCAGGATCAGCTTCAATTCCGGGCTGGCCACCATGGCCGCCGCATCGATCAGGATTTTGTTGCTGATGGCGACAGTGGCGCCCTTGAGGCGTTCGACCACCTGATCAGGCGTGGTTTGCGCGAACAGCTGCAATTCGCTGAAGCAATCACGCAACGGACTGAGATCGAGATCGCCGAGGTCCAGGGACGGATGGTCGAGGAAAACGGCGCGGCGAGAGATCGTCATCAACTGTACCTTTTGTGCATTGAACTGAAGGCGTAATCTGCCGAGCCTACCAGATGAAACAATGGGTCATGCTGCCGAAGGCTGCGTTCGCTGTAGGAGCGAGGCTTGCCCGCGAAGCAAGCACCGCGGTGTATCTGATGCACCACGTTTTCGTTCTTCGCGGGCAAGCCTCGCTCCTACAGATTGCATTACGGTTGGCGGTGGCCACAGGTTTCACAGATGCCATAGGGTGTGACGTCCACCCAGGAAATTTCAATTGATCAGCCTGCCCAAAGGGAGTCCTCATGTACTGGACAGAGTTCTTGACCGTTGCCCTGATTCACCTGCTGGCCGTTGCCAGCCCCGGCCCGGACTTCGCCGTGGTGGTGCGTGAGAGCGTGACCCACGGGCGCCGTGCCGGAACCTGGACGGCGCTGGGCGTCGGCTCGGCGATTTTCCTGCACGTTGGTTATTCGCTGTTGGGTATCGGGCTGATCGTGTCTCAGTCGATCGTGCTGTTCAACGCCTTGAAATGGGCCGCCGCCGCGTATCTGCTGTACATCGGCTTCAAGGCCTTGCGCGCGCAACCGGCCAAACGGGTGGTTGATGATCTGCATCAGGAGGCTGGCGAACGCACCGCGCGGGGCGCTTTCACCTCGGGCTTCGTGACCAATGGCTTGAACCCGAAAGCCACGCTGTTTTTCCTGTCGCTGTTCACCGTGGTGATCAACCCGCACACACCATTGGCGGTACAGGCCGGTTACGGGATTTATCTGGCAGCGGCGACGGCAGTCTGGTTCTGCCTGGTGGCGATGCTGTTCAGCCAGCAACGCGTGCGCGCCGGTTTCGCCCGCATGGGCCACTGGTTCGACCGGACCATGGGCGCGGTGCTGATTGCCATCGGCGTGAAACTCGCCTTCACCGAGATGCATTGATCAAACACTACTCTGCCGAACTGCGCGGTCCCTTGTAGGAGCTGCCGAAGGCTGCGATCTTTTGATCTTCAGCGATATCGAAATCGCTCAGGGCCAAAAGATCGCAGCCTTCGGCAGCTCCTACGCCTGATTCAGCTGCGCATCAGATATACAAACGAATCCCTGCAAATGCTGGCGTAAAGCTAGCATTTATACGGCTGTGCAAATCATCCCTTTGGCTGATTTGGCTGGCGTTCAAGGGCTCTAGAGTGCTTAGCTTTAGAAACCAAGACCGTGCAGTCAGAAAAGGGACTCTTATGTTGCAGACTCGCGTTATCCCCCCAGCCGAGGGCGCTTACCAGTATCCGCTGTTGATTAAACGGCTGCTGATGTCCGGTGCCCGTTACGAAAAAACCCGCGAGATCATCTACCGCGATCAATTGCGCTACAGCTATCCGACCCTCATCGAGCGGGTCGCGCGGCTGGCCAATGTGCTGACGGCCGCTGGCGTGAAGGCCGGGGATACCGTGGCAGTGATGGACTGGGACAGCCATCGCTATCTGGAATGCATGTTTGCCATCCCGATGATCGGTGCGGTGATCCATACCATCAACGTACGCCTGTCGCCGGAACAGATTCTCTACACCATGAACCACGCCGAGGACCGCTTCGTGCTGGTCAACAGCGAGTTCGTCGGGTTGTACAAGGCGATTGCCGGGCACCTGACCACCGTGGAGAAAACCCTGCTGCTGACCGACCTGCCGGAAAAAACCGCCGACCTGCCGAACCTGATTGGCGAATACGAGCAATTGCTGGCTGCCGCCAGCACGCAATACGACTTTGAAGACTTCGACGAAAACTCGGTTGCCACCACGTTCTACACCACCGGCACCACGGGTAACCCCAAAGGTGTGTATTTCACCCACCGGCAACTGGTGCTGCACACCATGGGGGTGTCGACCATCATGGGTTCCATCGACAGCGTGCGCCTGCTGGGCACCAACGATGTGTACATGCCGATCACCCCGATGTTCCATGTGCACGCTTGGGGCTTGCCGTATGTAGCGACCATGCTCGGGCTCAAGCAGGTCTACCCCGGCCGTTACGATCCCGAGTATCTGGTGGAGTTGTGGCGCAAGGAGAAGGTGACCTTTTCCCACTGCGTGCCGACCATCCTGCAAATGCTCCTCAATGCCAAAGCGGCGCAGAACACCGATTTCGGCGGCTGGAAAATCGTCATCGGCGGCAGTGCGCTCAACCGTGCGCTGTATGAAGCGGCCAAAGCCAAAGGCATTCAGTTGACCGCCGCTTACGGCATGTCGGAAACCGGGCCATTGGTATCGTGCGCGCACCTCAACGATGAGCTGATGGCCGGCACCGAAGACGAACGCACTACCTACCGGATCAAGGCCGGTGTGCCGGGCCCATTGGTCGAGGCGGCGATCGTCGACACCGACGGCAACTTCCTGCCTGCCGATGGCGAGACCCAGGGCGAACTGGTGCTGCGAGCACCGTGGCTCACCGAGGGCTATTTCAACGAGCCGCAGAAAGGCGCAGAGCTCTGGGCCGGAGGCTGGTTGCACACCGGCGACGTGGCGACCCTGGACAGCATGGGTGTGATCGACATTCGCGACCGGATCAAGGACGTGATCAAGACCGGCGGCGAGTGGATCTCCTCCCTGGACCTGGAAGACCTGATCAGCCGCCACCCTGCGGTACGCGAAGTAGCAGTGGTGGGCATCGCCGATCCGCAGTGGGGCGAGCGGCCGTTTGCGCTGTTGGTTGTCAGGGAAGGGCATGAGATCGGGGCCAAGGAACTCAAGGAACACCTCAAGCCGTTCGTTGAGCAGGGGCACTTGAGCAAGTGGGCCATCCCGAGCCAGATCGCCATTGTTACTGAAATTCCCAAGACCAGTGTCGGCAAACTCGACAAGAAGCGCATCCGCGTCGACATCACCGAATGGCAGGCTAACAACAGTACCTTCCTCTCGACGCTTTAAGCGTCATCTGGCGCGCCGAAAACGGCGCGCCAGACCCACCAAGCAAGCGCTTGGCTTGTGAAATCCGAATTTTCAGCCATCCTTGCCGTGCCGACAGGTGTCGGACTGGCGAAAGGACTGTTCCAGAGTGGCCGGCAGCTGCAAATCACACTTTAGAGGGATCAAGCACTACTACCTGCTGGCTATAGTCCGCTCAAGGAATTTTTAAGAACGGAGCGCGCACAAAACGGGGCGATGCAACTTTGGCGTGACGTCGGAACCACTTGGCTTGCGGTCACCCACAACGTTTTTAAAAGTACTCAGCCATAACAATAATGCACATGGAGTAGCGTCGATGACATCAGTAAACCAGTTCTGGCGCCGGGCGAAACTGCCCCTGGCGGTCAGTCTTGCCTCTTCGCTCGCCGGGCCTGCATTCGGCGTCAGTTTCAACGTCGGTGAGATCGAGGGTCAATTCGACTCATCCCTGTCGATCGGAGCCAGTTGGTCTACTCAGAGCCCCAACAAAAACCTCATCGGCGTCAATAACGGGGGCCACGGCCTGTCCCAGACCTCTGATGACGGTCACAACAACTTCAAGAGCGGCGAAACCTTCTCGAAGATCTTCAAGGGCATCCATGACCTTGAATTGAAATACGGCGACACCGGCGTCTTCGTCCGGGGCAAATACTGGTACGACTTCGAACTCAAGGATGAAAGCCGCGAGTTCAAAGACATCAGCGACAGCAATCGCAAGGAGGGTGCCAAGTCCTCCGGCGGCCAGATCCTCGACGCCTTCGTCTACCACAATTACGCCATCGCCGATCAGCCGGGTTCCGTGCGTCTGGGCAAGCAGGTCGTGAGCTGGGGGGAAAGTACTTTCATCGGCGGCGGCATCAACTCGATCAACCCGATCGATGTGTCCGCGTTCCGTCGTCCCGGTGCCGAGGTCAAGGAAGGCCTGATCCCGGTCAACATGTTCTACGTGTCCCAGAGCCTGACCGACAATCTGTCGGCCGAAGCCTTCTATCAGCTGGAATGGGACCAGACAGTTGTCGATAACTGCGGCACCTTTTTCTCCCAGCCGGACATCATTGCCGACGGTTGCGACAATAACCTGCGCGTGCTGAACAAGCGCTCGACCATTCCGGCCATCGCATTGGGCCCATTGGCCAACGCGGGCGTCGACGTCAACGAAGAAGGTGTACTGGTGCGTCGTGGTCCTGACCGCGATGCGCGGGACAGCGGCCAGTGGGGCGCGTCCTTGAAGTACATGTTCGATCCGCTCGACACCGAGTTCGGCGCGTACTTCATGAACTACCACAGCCGGGCGCCGATCTTCAGCGCCACAGGTGCTCCGCAATCGATCTACAACGGCGTGGCAGCTTTACCGGCGGCGTTCCGTGCGCTGGGGCCGCTGGTGGTCGCCGGTAATTCCGAGTACTTCGTCGAGTACCCGGAAGACATCCGTCTCTACGGCTTGAGCTTCTCCACCACGCTGCCTACCGGTACGGCGTGGAGCGGTGAGATCAGCTACCGTCCGAACGCGCCAGTGCAGCTCAACTCCACCGACATCCTGTTTGCCGGCGTACGCCCATTGGGCGGTGCCTTGGCCAACGCTTCGCTGCTCCCCGGTGTACCGGGTCAGGATCTGCACGGCTATCGCCGCAAGGAAATCACCCAGTTCCAGACCACTCTGACGCACTTCTTCGATCAGGTCATGGGCGCCAGCCGTCTGACCCTGGTGGGCGAAGTGGGCGTGACCCATGTTGGCGGCCTGGAAAGCAGCTCCGAAATCCGTTACGGCCGTGACCCGGTCTACGGTCCTGGTGAACTGCCGGCTACCGGCGGCCTCAACACCTGTTCGGCGATCCTCAACACCAGCACCATCAATGGTGCCGGCGCAGGTACTGCAACCAACAACCGCAGCCGTAATTGCGAAGACGAGGGCTTCACCACGGCGATGTCGTGGGGTTATCGCGGTCGCGCCATCTGGGAATACAACGACGTATTCGCCGGTGTGAACCTCAAGCCGAACGTGGCCTGGTCCCACGACGTGAGCGGTTACTCGCCTGGCCCTGGCGGCAACTTCGAGGAAGGTCGTAAAGCGGTGAGCCTGGGTGTCGATGCCGAATACCAGAACACCTACACCGCGAGCCTGGCCTACACCAACTTCTTCGACGGCAAGTACACCACCGTGGATGATCGCGACTTCGTTGCGCTCAGCTTCGGCGTGAACTTCTAAGCACTGTATTTTCAGGACGAACACATTTATGAAAATAACAAAGAGTCTGTTCCACGTTGGTGTTCTGGGGCTGTCGCTGCTGGCAACCGGCGTCATGGCGGCGGTCCCGGCAGCCGAAGCGGACAAGCTGGGCAAGAGCCTGACCCCGATGGGCGCCGAGATGGCGGGTAACGCCGACGGTTCGATCCCGGCCTGGAAACCCATGCCGAAAAACGCCGGTGCCGTGGACAGCAAGGGTTTCCTGGCTGATCCGTTCGCGAGTGAAAAACCGCAGTTCACCATCACCGCGCAAAACGTTGACCAGTACAAGGACAAGCTCGCGCCGGGCCAGTACGCGATGTTCAAGCGCTACCCGGAAACCTTCAAGATGCCGGTCTACCCGTCCCATCGCGGTGCCACCGTGCCGGATGAGGTGTTGGCCTCGATCAAGAAGAACGCCACCAACACTAACCTGGTGTCCGGTGGCAACGGTCTGGAAAACTTCGAAACCGCGATCCCGTTCCCGATTCCGAAAAGTGGCGTTGAAGTCATCTGGAACCACATCACCCGTTATCGCGGCGGCAGTGTGACCCGTCTGATCACCCAGGCCACGCCGCAGCCGAATGGCTCGTTCAGCCTGGTGTACTTCGAGGACCAGTTCGTGTTCCGCGACAAGATGAAGGATTACGACCCGAAAAATCCGGGCAACATCCTGTTCTACTTCAAGCAGAAAGTGACCGCGCCGGCGCGTCTGGCCGGTGGTGTGCTGCTGGTACACGAAACCCTCGACCAGGTTAAAGAACCGCGTTCGGCGTGGGTCTACAACGCCGGGCAACGCCGTGTGCGTCGTGCGCCGCAAGTGTCCTATGACGGGCCCGGTACCGCTGCCGATGGCCTGCGTACCTCCGACAACCTGGACATGTACAACGGTGCGCCGGATCGCTATGACTGGAAGCTCGAAGGCAAGAAAGAGATGTACGTCGCCTCCAACAGCTACAAGCTCGACTCGCCGCAATTGAAGTACGCCGACATCATCAAGGCCGGCCATATCAACCAGGACCTGACTCGCTATGAGCTGCGCAGGGTCTGGCATGTGGTTGCGACCCTGAAGGAAGGTCAGCGTCACATCTACGCCAAACGTGACTTCTACATCGACGAAGACACCTGGCAGGCGGCGGTGGTCGACCACTACGACGGTCGCGGGCAACTGTGGCGTGTCGCCGAGGCTCATTCCGAGAACTACTACGACAAGCAAGTGCCGTGGTACGCCCTCGAAACCCTGTACGACCTGCAATCGGGCCGCTACCTGGCCCTGGGCATGAAGAACGAAGAGAAGTCGGCATATAACTTTGGCTTCACTGCCAGCACCGCAGACTTCACGCCGGCAGCATTGCGTCAGGAAGGCGTTCGCTAATACGGTGTAACCCGAGGCCGCATCCTCGTAAAAACGCCCCGACTGGTTCGGGGCGTTTTTTTATCGGAATTTTGTATCAGGGCGCACTTGTTAACGCGGGGGGCTCGCGGAACAGTCGGTGACTGTGATGGCCCTTTCGCGAGCAAGCCCGCTCCCACATTGGATCTTCGGTGGACAGACAATCTGTGAGCAATGGAGATCCAGTGTGGGAGCGGGCTTGCTCGCGAAGGGAGCGACATGGTCTGTCGGAAAAACTGCACCTCAGGCTTGGCAACTTTTGTTCGTAGTCTTTTTGTAGCCATTTGTAGCAATAACCTTCAATAGCTCTTCGTTTACCGCTAGGCTGCGGACATCTGTAACGCCGCCATCAGCCTTTCAAACAAGAGCCGGCCATGACTGATCTGTCTCCATTTCCGGGCCCTGCAAGCGTAGCCGTCGCCACATTGGACGGGCGCTTTTTCCGGCCTCCGCTGCCCGACGGCCATGTGCTGCGGCCGCGTTTGTGCGAGCGTCTGAGCGCCGGCCTCGGTGGCAGGCTATTGCTGGTCAGCGCGCCAGCGGGGTTTGGCAAGAGTTCATTAGCGGTGGAGTTTTGCCAAGGGTTGCCGGGTCACTGGCAAAGCCTGTGGCTGGGGTTGAGTCCTCGGGACAGCGATCCCGGTCGTTTTCTTGAGCGCCTGCTCGAAGGTCTTCAGGAATATTTTCCGCAACTGGGCCGCCAGGCGCTGGGGCTGCTGAAAATGCGCCAACGTCATCAGCCGTTCGCCTTCGAAGAATGGCTGGACGGTTTGCTCGATGAACTGGCCGTGCACCTTTCACCCACTACGCCGCTGTTACTGGTACTCGATGACTATCATCTGGCCCAGGGCCCGGTGCTTGATCGTTGCCTGCAATTTTTTCTCAATCATTTACCCGATGGTCTGCTGGTCATGGTCACCAGTCGGCAACGTCCCGACTGGCATCTGGCACGCCTGCGACTGTCTAGGCAACTGCTCGAGTTACATGAACAGGATCTTCGACTCACCCACGATGAAACCCTGAGCCTGCTTGATCGGCACAGCATTTCATTACGTGGCGAGGCGCTGGAGAGTTTGATCCAGCGCAGCGAAGGCTGGGTGGCCGGGCTGCGTTTCTGGTTACTGGCGGCCTCCGAGGCGGGCAGCGAGGGAGCATTGCCCCAATCGCTGTACGGTGGGGAAGGGCTGATTCGCGATTACCTGCTCGAAGAAGTCATCGATTGCCTGCCCGCCGAGGTGCAGTCATTTCTGTACGAGACCGCGCCTCAAGAGCGCTTTTGCAGCGAGTTGTGCGACGCCGTGCGCGAAGCCCATGACAGTGCCGAGATCCTGCGTTTCCTGCTGGCGCATCAGGTGTTTCTGGTGCCGCTGGACGAACACGGTCACTGGTATCGCTATCACCACCTGTTTTCCGACCTGCTGCGCAGCCGGCCCACCGCCCAGGCGATGGTGCCGACGGCCAGCCTGCATCTGCGTGCCTGCCGCTGGTTCAACTCTCAAGGGTTACTCGATGAGGCGGTGGAGCAGGCGTTGCGTGCCGGGCATCTGGATGTTGCGGCGAATCTGGTGCAAAACCTCTCCGAAGAACAGCTGCTGGCCGAGCAGAACGTCGGCATGCTGTTGCGCTGGAAAATGGACCTGCCCGACAGCCTGCTGATCAGCACACCACGGCTCATCGTGCTCTACAGCTGGGCGTTGGGGCTGGCCTGCCAGCTGGACGCCGCCGAGGAGCTGGCCAGCCATTTGAGCCGCTTCTTGCCGGCGCCGTCGGCTACTGCGCAAAAATCCATGCTGGCGCAATGGCTGGCCCTGAGCGGCATCATCGCCCGGGGCCGAGGCAATCGCGAGCTGACGTTGCGCTATTGCACCGAAGCGCTGGAGAGCCTGCCGGCCAAACGCTATGGGCAACGCCTGATGTGCCTCTCTACATTGTCGAACCTGGCCATTGCCGACAGCGACCTCTGGCGTGCCCGGGGGTTGAATCGTGAGTCCCTTGAACTGGCACAACGAGTCGGTAATCCATTGTTCGAGGCGCTGGCCCATTACGACCGCGCCCGTGTGCTGCAGGCGCGTGGGGAGATTCTTCGCTCACTGGATGAAGTCCGCCAGGGGCTGCAACGCCTGCAAGGCTTATCCCCGCAACGGCTGTACGCAGTGCGCGCGCGGCTGATTTTATACGAGGGATTTTTGCTGGCTCTGCGCTTGCAACCCCAGGCTGCGCGGGCACGTTTGCAAGCAGGGTTGGGCGAAGCCCGGGCCTGTCGCGACATCAGCGTGCTGATCGGCCATTGCGTGATCGCACGGCTGGATGGCCACAACGGCCAATTCGCAAAAGCCTTCGCCGAACTCGCCGAGGCCGAGCGCCTGATGCACATCTGGGACGTCCCGCCGATTTACTACCTGGCGATGATCACTCTGGTCAAATGCGAACTCTGGCTGGCCCAGGGCCGCACCGACCTCGCCGAAGCCTGGCTCACGCGATTGGGTCAGACCTACAACGGCGAGCACCCGGCGGCCCCTCCGGAATTTCATCCGCAACTGCCGTTGCACATTGAACTGCAACAGGCGGTGCTGGACATGATGAAGGGCCAGCCCATGCTCGCCGAAGGGCGATTGAATGCGTTGCATGAACACGGTCAGCACAGCGGCCGGCAGATGCTCAGCGTGATGGCGCTCAGTCAGAAAATCATGCTGTTGCTGGCGGGCGGGCGCGAATCCGAGGCGCGCAAGGCGCTGGCCCAGGCTTTGGAAGCGGCCGCCGGAGGCGTCCTGCAACCGTTTGATCCATTGCTGGCCGAGCACTCGGACTGGCTGCGCGGGCAACTTCAACTCTGTGCACCGACGGCCGTTTCGCAAAGTCTCTCGGAAAAACTTCCAGCCATGGCCTCTCGGCCGGTGGTGGAATCATCGCCAGCTGCCGAACAGCTCAGTACGCGTGAACTGGCCGTTCTGCGACTGATCGCCCAAGGGTGTTCGAACCAGGAAATCAGCGATCAGTTGTTTATTTCGCTGCACACGGTGAAAACCCATGCCAGTCATATCAACAGTAAGTTGGGGGTTGAGCGGCGCACGCAGGCGGTGGCGCGGGCGAAGGAGTTGGGTGTTCTGACGTAGTCTTCCCGGCCAAGTTCTGCCTGTACAACAAAAACGCCCCGAACCAGTCGGGGCGTTTTTGTTGTACAGGCCGATTGTTGCGTGAGCGTCTAAGTGTCAGACCACCAACTCGTTGGCGCTGAAGCTGTTCACACCGACCAGTTGGATTTCGAAGTCCGCATCGGTGTTGCCGCTAACGTTGCCCGACAGCACATGGTCGACGAAGCGAAGTTGGCCGGCTCCGGTGAAGTCATTGGCACCGATGAAGGTGAAGCCGTTGACGCCAGCACTGAGCAGGTTGGCATCAAACTGCGTCAGATCGACCTTGTCGCCCTGTGGACTGCTGAAGTCAGTGATGACATCACGCCGGTTGCCAATTCCCGTTTCGTTCCAGGCATTGAACACAAATGTGTCTGCACCATCGCCACCGGTCAGTGTGTCCGTGCCCAGGCCACCGATCAGGGTGTCGCCCCCCAGACCACCGTCGAGGATGTTGTCACCGGTGTTGCCGGTCATGCGGTTGGCCACATCGTTGCCGGTGCCGATGAGGTTGTCGGTGCCAAGTAATTGCAGGTCCTCGATATTGGTATTGATGTTGTAGTCGATGGACGAGAGCACCCGGTCGTGCTCGGTCAGCGAGGATCCCATGTCGAAGACAAAGTCGAAGACGTCGTCGACGTAGTAGGTGTCTGCGCCGTTGCCCCCCATCATGAAGTCTTGGCCCTCGCCACCGTCGAGGATGTCGTCACCGGCGCCGCCGTCGAGCCTGTCGTTGCCGGTACCGCCGACCAGCACATTGTTCAAGTCGTTGCCGGTGCCGCGCAGGTTTGCGCTGCCGATGAGGAACAGGTTTTCCAGCTTGTCGCCCAAGGTCCAGTTCACCGACGAACGCACGGTGTCGGTCTCGTTGGCCAGGGTGCTGGTTTCGGTAATGGTGTCGCCAAGGTTGTCGACGATGTAGGTGTCGTTGCCCAGACCGCCGATCAGGGTGTCGGTCCCGAGGCCACCGTCGAGGATGTTCGCGCCATCGTTACCGGTCATGCGGTTGTTGACCGTGCTGCCGGTGCCGTTGAGGTTGGCATTGCCGATGAGGATCAGATTCTCGACGTTGGCGCCAAGGGTGTAGTCGATGGCCGAGAACACCCGGTCGAGCGCGGTCAACGAAGCATCGGTCTCGATCACCACATCGCCGACGTTGTCGACGTAGTAAGTGTCGACGCCGTCGCCACCGATCAGGGTGTCGGCGCCGGCACCGCCATCCAGGGTGTCAGCACCCCCACCGCCAATCAGCAGGTTAATGCCATTGTTGCCGTTCAATACGTTGCTCAGGCTATTGCCAGTGCCATTCAAATCGGCGCTGCCGGTGAGAATGAGATTCTCCAGGTTGTCGCCGAGGGTCCAGTCCATTGAGGCACGCACGGTGTCGATTTCACCGACCAGCGTACTGGTTTCGGTGATGGTGTCGCCGAGGTTGTCGACGATGTAGGTGTCGTTGCCCAGACCGCCGATCAGGGTATCGGAACCGAGGCCGCCGTCGAGGATGTTGGCGCCATTGTTACCGGTCATGCGGTTGTTGACCGCGCTGCCGGTGCCGTTGAGGTTGGCATTGCCGATGAGGATCAGATTCTCGACGTTGGCGCCAAGGGTGTAGTCGATGGACGAGAACACCCGGTCGAGCGCGGTCAGCGAGCCATCGGTCTCGATCACCGCATCGCCGACGTTGTCGACGTAATAAGTGTCGACGCCATCGCCACCGATCAGGGTGTCGGCGCCGAGGCCGCCGTCCAGGGTGTTGGCTTCGGCGTTGCCGGTCAGGCTGTTGTTCAGCGCGTTGCCGGAGCCGTTGATCGCGTTGCCGACCAACACCAGGTTTTCCAGGTTGGCACCCAATGTCCAGTCCAGCGAGGAGCGCACGGTGTCGGTCTCGTTGGCTAGGGTGCTGGTTTCGGTAATGGTGTCGCCAAGGTTGTCGACGATGTAGGTGTCGTTGCCCAGACCGCCGATCAGGGTGTCGGTCCCGAGGCCACCGTCGAGGATGTTGGCGCCATCGTTACCGGTCATGCGGTTGTTGACCGCGCTGCCGGTGCCGTTGAGGTTGGCATTGCCGATGAGGATCAGATTCTCGACGTTGGCGCCAAGGGTGTAGTCGATGGCCGAGAACACCCGGTCGAGCGCGGTCAACGAGGCATCGGTCTCGATCACCGTATCGCCGAGGTTGTCGACGTAGTAAGTGTCGACGCCATCGCCACCGATCATGGTGTCGGCGCCGAGACCGCCATCGAGGGTGTTGGCCCCGGTGTTACCGGTCATGCGGTTGTTGACCGCGCTGCCGGTGCCGTTGAGGTTGGCATTGCCGGTGAGGATCAGGTTCTCGATGTTGCCGCCGAGGGTGTAGTCGATGGACGAGAACACCCGGTCGAGCGCGGTCAGCGAAGCATCGGTTTCGATCAGCGCATCGCCGACGTTGTCGACGTAATAAGTGTCGACGCCATCGCCACCGATCAGGGTGTCGGCGCCGAGGCCGCCGTCCAGGGTGTTGGCTTCGGCGTTGCCGGTCAGGCTGTTGTTCAGCGCGTTGCCGGAGCCGTTGATCGCGTTGCCGGTCAACACCAGGTTTTCCAGGTTGGCGCCCAGTGTCCAGTCCACCGAGG
>NZ_JAHUWR010000015.1:0-1626 GCF_019218905.1 Pseudomonas sp. PDM24
TAGATCGTTCTTTAAAAATTTGGGTATGTGATAGAAAGATAGACTGATGGCCACTTTCACTGGTGGTGATCAGGCTAAGGTAAAATTTGTGAGTTTAATCGCGAATTTTCGGCGAATGTCGTCTTCACAGTATAACCAGATTGCTTGGGGTTATATGGTCAAGTGAAGAAGCGCATACGGTGGATGCCTTGGCAGTCAGAGGCGATGAAAGACGTGGTAGCCTGCGAAAAGCTTCGGGGAGTCGGCAAACAGACTTTGATCCGGAGATGTCTGAATGGGGGAACCCACCTAACATAAGTTAGGTATCTTAAGCTGAATACATAGGCTTAAGAAGCGAACCAGGGGAACTGAAACATCTAAGTACCCTGAGGAAAAGAAATCAACCGAGATTCCCTTAGTAGTGGCGAGCGAACGGGGACTAGCCCTTAAGTGGCTTTGAGATTAGCGGAACGCTCTGGAAAGTGCGGCCATAGTGGGTGATAGCCCTGTACGCGAAAATCTCTTGGTCATGAAATCGAGTAGGACGGAGCACGAGAAACTTTGTCTGAATATGGGGGGACCATCCTCCAAGGCTAAATACTACTGACTGACCGATAGTGAACTAGTACCGTGAGGGAAAGGCGAAAAGAACCCCGGAGAGGGGAGTGAAATAGATCCTGAAACCGTATGCGTACAAGCAGTGGGAGCCCACTTTGTTGGGTGACTGCGTACCTTTTGTATAATGGGTCAGCGACTTATTTTCAGTGGCGAGCTTAACCGAATAGGGGAGGCGTAGCGAAAGCGAGTCTTAATAGGGCGTCTAGTCGCTGGGAATAGACCCGAAACCGGGCGATCTATCCATGGGCAGGTTGAAGGTTGGGTAACACTAACTGGAGGACCGAACCGACTACCGTTGAAAAGTTAGCGGATGACCTGTGGATCGGAGTGAAAGGCTAATCAAGCTCGGAGATAGCTGGTTCTCCTCGAAAGCTATTTAGGTAGCGCCTCATGTATCACTGTAGGGGGTAGAGCACTGTTTCGGCTAGGGGGTCATCCCGACTTACCAAACCGATGCAAACTCCGAATACCTACAAGTGCCGAGCATGGGAGACACACGGCGGGTGCTAACGTCCGTCGTGAAAAGGGAAACAACCCAGACCGTCAGCTAAGGTCCCAAAGTTATGGTTAAGTGGGAAACGATGTGGGAAGGCTTAGACAGCTAGGAGGTTGGCTTAGAAGCAGCCACCCTTTAAAGAAAGCGTAATAGCTCACTAGTCGAGTCGGCCTGCGCGGAAGATGTAACGGGGCTCAAACCATACACCGAAGCTACGGGTATCACTTAGGTGATGCGGTAGAGGAGCGTTCTGTAAGCCTGTGAAGGTGAGTTGAGAAGCTTGCTGGAGGTATCAGAAGTGCGAATGCTGACATGAGTAACGACAATGGGTGTGAAAAACACCCACGCCGAAAGACCAAGGTTTCCTGCGCAACGTTAATCGACGCAGGGTTAGTCGGTCCCTAAGGCGAGGCTGAAAAGCGTAGTCGATGGAAAACAGGTTAATATTCCTGTACTTCTGGTTATTGCGATGGAGGGACGGAGAAGGCTAGGCCAGCTTGGCGTTGGTTGTCCAAGTTTAAGGTGGTAGGCTG
>NZ_JAHUWR010000016.1:0-1417 GCF_019218905.1 Pseudomonas sp. PDM24
TAAGGCCGAGAGCTGATGACGAGTGTTCTTTTAGAACACGAAGTGGTTGATGCCATGCTTCCAAGAAAAGCTTCTAAGCTTCAGGTAACCAGGAACCGTACCCCAAACCGACACAGGTGGTTGGGTAGAGAATACCAAGGCGCTTGAGAGAACTCGGGTGAAGGAACTAGGCAAAATGGCACCGTAACTTCGGGAGAAGGTGCGCCGGTGAGGGTGAAGCATTTACTGCGTAAGCCCACGCCGGTCGAAGATACCAGGCCGCTGCGACTGTTTATTAAAAACACAGCACTCTGCAAACACGAAAGTGGACGTATAGGGTGTGACGCCTGCCCGGTGCCGGAAGGTTAATTGATGGGGTTAGCTAACGCGAAGCTCTTGATCGAAGCCCCGGTAAACGGCGGCCGTAACTATAACGGTCCTAAGGTAGCGAAATTCCTTGTCGGGTAAGTTCCGACCTGCACGAATGGCGTAACGATGGCGGCGCTGTCTCCACCCGAGACTCAGTGAAATTGAAATCGCTGTGAAGATGCAGTGTATCCGCGGCTAGACGGAAAGACCCCGTGAACCTTTACTATAGCTTTGCACTGGACTTTGAATTTGCTTGTGTAGGATAGGTGGGAGGCTTTGAAGCGTGGACGCCAGTTCGCGTGGAGCCAACCTTGAAATACCACCCTGGCAACTTTGAGGTTCTAACTCAGGTCCGTTATCCGGATCGAGGACAGTGTATGGTGGGTAGTTTGACTGGGGCGGTCTCCTCCTAAAGAGTAACGGAGGAGTACGAAGGTGCGCTCAGACCGGTCGGAAATCGGTCGTAGAGTATAAAGGCAAAAGCGCGCTTGACTGCGAGACAGACACGTCGAGCAGGTACGAAAGTAGGTCTTAGTGATCCGGTGGTTCTGTATGGAAGGGCCATCGCTCAACGGATAAAAGGTACTCCGGGGATAACAGGCTGATACCGCCCAAGAGTTCATATCGACGGCGGTGTTTGGCACCTCGATGTCGGCTCATCACATCCTGGGGCTGAAGCCGGTCCCAAGGGTATGGCTGTTCGCCATTTAAAGTGGTACGCGAGCTGGGTTTAGAACGTCGTGAGACAGTTCGGTCCCTATCTGCCGTGGACGTTTGAGATTTGAGAGGGGCTGCTCCTAGTACGAGAGGACCGGAGTGGACGAACCTCTGGTGTTCCGGTTGTCACGCCAGTGGCATTGCCGGGTAGCTATGTTCGGAATAGATAACCGCTGAAAGCATCTAAGCGGGAAACTAGCCTCAAGATGAGATCTCACTGGGACCTTGAGTCCCCTGAAGGGCCGTCGAAGACTACGACGTTGATAGGTTGGGTGTGTAAGCGCTGTGAGGCGTTGAGCTAACCAATACTAATTGCCCGTGAGGCTTGACCATATAACACCCAAGCAATTTG
>NZ_JAHUWR010000017.1:0-1337 GCF_019218905.1 Pseudomonas sp. PDM24
GTGCCGATGGAGAATTGGCCGTAACTGCCGGCGGTGTTGGGTTGGGCGACGAAGGTTGCGGCGCTGTCGATGTCGCTGATGGTCAAGGTGCCGTTGGTGGTCAGTGGGGCATTGGTTTCGGTCAGATTGGCGATGTCGGCGGACAACACGGCGGCATCGTTGGTGCCGAGGATATGCACGGTGACCGAAGTGAGGGTGCCATCGGCACTGCTCACGACGAAGGTGTCGGTGTAGGTGGTGCCGGCGACGAACTCGTTGTGGGCGCTATTGGCGACATAACTCCAGGCACCATTGGTGCCGATGGAGAACTGGCCATAACTGCCGGCGGTGTTGGGTTGGGCGACGAAGGTTGCGGCGCTGTCGACATCGCTGATGGTCAAGGTGCCGTTGGTGGTCAGTGGGGCATTGGTCTCGGTCAGGTTGGCGATGTCGGCGGACAACACCGCGGCGTCGTTGGTCCCGAGAATATTGACGGTGACCGAGGTGACGGTGCCATCGGCACTGCTCACGACGAAGGTGTCGGTGTAGGTGGTGCCGGCGACGAACTCGTTGTGGGCGCTATTGGCGACATAACTCCAGGCACCATTAGTGCCGATGGAGAACTGGCCGTAGCTGCCGGCGGTGTTGGGTTGGGCGACGAAGGTTGCGGCGCTGTCGACATCGCTGATGGTCAGGGTGCCGTTGGTGGTCAGTGGGGCATTGGTCTCGGTCAGGTTGGCGATGTCGGCGGACAACACCGAGGCGTCGTTGGTCCCGAGAATATTGACGGTGACCGAGGTGACGGTGCCATCGGCACTGCTCACGACGAAGGTGTCGGTGTAGGTGGTGCCGGCGACGAACTCGTTGTGGGCGCTATTGGCGACATAACTCCAGGCACCATTGGTGCCGATGGAGAACTGGCCGTAGCTGCCGGCGGTGTTGGGTTGGGCGACGAAGGTTGCG
Organism: Pseudomonas sp. PDM24; assembly: GCF_019218905.1. Lineage (NCBI taxonomy): Bacteria > Pseudomonadati > Pseudomonadota > Gammaproteobacteria > Pseudomonadales > Pseudomonadaceae > Pseudomonas > Pseudomonas sp. PDM24. Next base: position 943 of record NZ_JAHUWR010000017.1, read on the forward strand.
GCGCTGTCGACGTCGCTGATGGTCAGGGTGCCGTTGGTGGTCAGTGGGGCATTGGTCTCGGTGAGGTTGGCGATGTCGGCGGACAACACCGCGGCGTCGTTGGTCCCGAGGATATTGACGGTGACCGAGGTGACGGTGCCATCGGCACTGCTCACGACGAAGGTATCGGTGTAGGTGGTGCCGGCGACGAACTCGTTGTGGGCGGAGTCGGCGACATAGCTCCAGGCACCATTGGTGCCGATGGAGAATTGGCCGTAACTGCCGGCGGTGTTGGGTTGGGCGACGAAGGTTGCGGCGCTGTCGATGTCGCTGATGGTCAAGGTGCCGTTGGTGGTCAGTGGGGCATTGGTTTCGGTCAGATTGGCGATGTCGGCGGACAACACGGCGGCATCGTT
>NZ_JAHUWR010000018.1:0-834 GCF_019218905.1 Pseudomonas sp. PDM24
CAATACTGGCTGCCTCTATCCGAGTGATGAACCAGCGACTGCTCCGTTCGACGGTGCTTTACCGCCCGGCGCAGTGCGTGTGCTACCGACTCGGTGTGCAGGCTTTCATGGACGTGATAGCCCACGATCTTTCGCGAAAAGGCATCCGTCACCAGGCTCAGATAGGCCACACCCTCCTGCGTTGGCAAATAGGTGATGTCAGCCACCCAGACTTGTTCCGGGCCGCTTGGAACAACCTGATCAGGACCTGGCTTGAGCAGGTTCGGATGGCGTCGGAAGCGATGATGGCTGTCAGTCGTCTTGTGATAAGCCCGCTTGCGAGCCACCAATAAACGTCTTTCCCGCAGGATCGAAAACAGCCGATCTCGACCCACTTGCAGCTCAAGTTGAGGCTGGCAATGCAGCAAATAATGCAGCTTTCGGGTGCCCAGTCGCGGCTGCCGTTGACGTTTTTGCTGAACGAAATCGACAACCTTCTGATCCAGAACCAGACGAGCAGCGTAGGCGCGATTGCGTTTGTAGTAAGCCTGTCGGCTTATCCCCATGAACTGGCAAGCCCTGCTGATGCTCAGGTTTTGGATTCGTTTTTGCGCGAGGACTTGCCGGGACGCTTTTTTACGACAGAGAGACCGTAGTCATTTTTCAAAACATCCACGACCGCCTCGAAAAACTGCGCTTTCTGATTGGACAGCGCCAACTGTTCTTCAAGCTCTTTGATGCGTTGCTCTGGCGTTAATGGTCGGTTTTTGTCGGGCATAGACCCCATCCTCGGCGAGCCAATGTATGTGCCTGGGCTCCAATCCTGCCGACCATGCTTGCGTAACCACGTCAGAA
>NZ_JAHUWR010000019.1:0-634 GCF_019218905.1 Pseudomonas sp. PDM24
TGGCCGCCAACGTGGAGAACCTGTTCCTCACCGGCGGCGACAACCTCGGCGGCGCCGGCAATAGCCAGAACAACGTATTGGTGGGCAACACCGGGAACAATACACTCAGCGGCGGTGCCGGTGACGATACCCTCGAAGGTGGCGTGGGCACCGACACCCTGATCGGTGGTGACGGCGTCGACACTTACTACGTCGACAACCTCGGCGATACGGTGATCGAGACCGATGCTTCGCTGACCGCGCTCGACCGGGTGTTCTCGGCCATCGACTACACCCTCGGCGCCAATGTCGAGAACCTGATCCTCACCGGCAATGCCAACCTCAACGGCACCGGCACCACGGTCAACAACCGCATGACCGGTAACGATGGCGCCAACATCCTAGACGGTGGCCTCGGTACCGACACCCTGATCGGCGGTCTGGGCAACGACACCTACATCGTCGACAACCTTGGCGACACCATCACCGAAACCACCACCCTGGCCAACGAGATCGACAACGTGCATTCCTCGGTGGACTGGACACTGGGCGCCAACCTGGAAAACCTGGTGTTGACCGGCAACGCGATCAACGGCTCCGGCAACGCGCTGAACAACAGCCTGACCGGCAACGCCGAAGCCAACACCCTGGACGG